>NZ_JBFBAA010000001.1:325887-1032816 GCF_040682035.1 Actinoplanes sp. NPDC051470 | reverse complement strand
CGCCGCGATCTACCTGAAGGACAACCGCCGGATCACCGCCATGATCACCGTGGTCTGCCTCGCCCTGCTCATCTTCAGCCTGATCGAACGCCAGATCAGAGCCGCCCTACGCGCGCAGGACCGCACGACCGTCGCCGGCCTCTACGCCGGCCGGCCCGCGATCCCGACCACCCGGCTCATCTTCCAAGCCCTCGCCGGCATACGACTGATCCCCGCGACCAGCGGCAACCCACACACCATCCCTCAACCCACACCCCTGCAACTCGAAATCCTCGACCTGCTCGACGTCAATCCGCTGGAATGGTGCTGACGATCGCCGACCTGCGGAATACGGGCCTAGCCGCCGACCTCGGTCGCCAGCCGGACGGGATGTTTGGGGGTTGGCGCGAAGCGCCGGGAGGGTGACCACGCACGCAGAATGAAGGTCGCGCGGCTCTGTTCTGGCCGCGCCAGCGGCCTGGAGCCGGGTGGCCGGCCTCGGCGGGAGCGACGGTCAGAACCACCCACACAGCTACGACATCAAGCTCTTGATCTTGATGTGGATCGAGCCGAAAAGAGGGGCTCGTCAGGTTGTTGGTTGCGTCGCCGGCTTCCACGGCTTGACGAAGTCGTTGGCGGGCCAGCCCTCGGCCGCGGACATCAGGCTGTACGCGGTGGCGCCGTCGACCGTCTGCCGGATGATGTCGGCGTGCCCGGTGTGGTGGGCGTACTCCTCGATCAGGTGCATCAGTACCCAGCGGAGGCTCCAGTGGTCGTGGTCCTGCGGGTTCCACGGGACGCTCTTGTCGATCGGGATCTGGTGATCGAGGTCGAGGCCGGCGACGACCCGCGCGGTCTCGGCCGCCACCCGGTCGGTGAAGGCGAGGATGTCGTCCAGGGTCTCGCCCTCGGCCACGTCGAAGTGCTGGTCCCACTGGTGGGCGCCGGGGTAGGACGGCGGGCGCTGGAGGACCGTGTCGATCCAGCCCGCTTCGGTGTACGCGCAGTGCCGGATCACGCCGCCGACGCTCAGCTCGCTGGCGCTGGGAGTAGCCCGCAACTGCGAAGGGGTGAGGCCGTAGCCGGTGAGCTTGAGCAGGTAGCGCCGCTGCTCCAGGAAGGCCATCAGGCCGTCGCGCTCGTCGCTGACCGGACGGGTCTGACCAGGCATGTCGTGCTCCTTCGTCGTTGTTGAGGACCACGCTAGGGGCTATTGCGGTCAGTTTCCGGCCGCATGGCGATGACTTTTCGGCGCTCGCGGTCGATGCCGGTGACCCAGCCGCCGACCCGGCCCAGCCGCAGCAGCACGTCCTTGCGAACGGGCAGCTCGGCCTGCTCGCCGGGGACGGGTGGCCAGGCGGCGCGGGCGGCGCTGGCCGGTGCGAGCAGCGGGCCCAGGGCGGCCACCGGGTCCTCGGCGCTCAGTTCCGTACGCATCGCCTGCAAGCTCCGCAGTACCTGGTCGAGGGCCTCGGTCACGGCGGCCGCGTTACCGCCGCACATCGCCGCGATCAGCTCGGGCCGGGTCGCCGCCACCCGGGTGCCGTCCCGGAAGGACCCCGCGGCCAACGCGGCCGCGAGCGGGTCACCCTCGATCGCGCCGGTCAGGGCCGCGGCGAGCAGATGGGGTACGTGACTGACGCCGGCCACCACGCGATCGTGCTCGGCCGCCGTCGCCGGCACCACCCGCGCCCCCAGCCCGGTGATGATCTCGGCCAGGTCGAACCACTCGGCGGTCTCGGTCTCCGGCTCCAGGCAGAGCACCCAGGCGCAGCCGACGAAAAGCCCCCGGTCGGCGGCCCGGAACCCGGACGTCTCCTTGCCCGCCATCGGGTGCCCGCCGACGAACCGCAGGTCGCCGGTCAGGTCGCGGACCGGCGCCTTGATCGACGTGACGTCGGTGACCAGCCCGCGGTAGCCGGTCATCTCGTCGAGCACCGACGGCAGGGCGGGGAACGGCACGGCCAGCACGCACAGGTCGGTGTCCCGCACCGCGTCCCGGATGGTGCCCGCCACCTCCCAGCGGGAGCCGGATCGGGCGCGGGCGGCCGCGGTGCGCGCGGTGGCCCGGGTCGCCGGGTCGGCGTCGAAGCCCACCACCCGATGTCCGCCGGCGGCCAGCGCCTGGAGCACCGAGCCGCCGATCAGGCCGAGTCCCAGCACCGCGACGTTCACGAAGAGGCACTCTATCGGCCATCCGGCTGGTGGGGGATTAGTCCGTTTCGCAATAGAACGCAGCTTATCTTCGCGTTACTGTCACTTCGTGACTTACACGGGCAAATCTGTCAATCGGGGGATTATCGGCGCCGGGATTGTGGCGGCGCTGGTGGCCGCGGCCACCCCGGCGTGGGCGGCCCTGTCCGCGTCGCCGGACGTGCTGCCCGGCTTCAACGGGACGGTGCTGGCGGTGGCGTACTCGGGAAACACGCTCTACGTCGGCGGGGACTTCACCTCGGTCGTGGTCAAGGGAAAGACCATCGCCCGGAGCCGGCTCGCCGCGGTCGACGCGCGCACCGGTGAGTTGCTGAGCTGGGCGCCGTCCGCCGACGGGCGGGTCAAGGCGCTGGCCGTGAGCGGGTCGGCGGTCTACGCGGCCGGTGACTTCGGCGCGGTCAGCGGACAGACCCGCGACAGCCTCGCCAAGCTCGACGCCGTCACGGGGGCGGTCGGGAGCTTCGAGCACAGCGTCAGCGGCCGGCCGTACGCGCTGGCGGCCGGCTCCGGGCGACTCTACGTCGGTGGGGCGATCACCGCGGTGGACGGGCAGACCCGCACCCGCCTCGCCGCGTTCAGCCTGGGCCGCGGCGACCTCGACAGCACCTGGAAGCCGGCCGTCGACGACCAGGTCGAGACCATTGCGGCCACGACCGGCCGGATCTACGTCGGCGGCAAATTCCACAAGGTCAACAGCACGTCCGGGTACGACCGGCTGGTCGCGCTCGAGCCGGCCAAGGGCTCCGTCGTCACCGGGTTCAAGCCCAAGGCCTCGGTGATCACGTACGCGATCACGGCCGCACCGGACGGCGTCTACACCGCGCACGGCGGGCAGGGCGGCAAGGCGAACGCGTACTCGGCCGGCGGGACCCTCAAGTGGACGGCCACGTTCGACGGTGACGCGCAGGCCATCGCCTCGTACGGCAACACGGTCTACGTCGGCGGGCACTTCGACCGGGCCTGCAAGAGCGCGCGGACCGGCGACCACGGCGTCTGCCTGGACGGGTCGAACTCGCGGATCAAACTGGCCGCGCTGGCCCCGGCCGACGGGAAGCTGCAGTCCTGGACGGCCAACGGGAACGGCATCGAGGGCGTGCTGGCCATGGCCACCACCTCGAGCTTCGGCGCGATGGCCGCGGGCGGCGCCTTCACCACCATCAATGGCAAGTCGGTGAAGCGCCTCGCCCAGTTCAGCTGAAAGTCTTGGGCCGCACCTCTCGGGCGAGGGTGCGGCCCTCCTCTTCGATTACGGCTTGCAGTGGTTCTTCTTCTCCCAGGCCTTCACCGTGGCGACCGGGCTCTTGCCGCCCTTCTTGCGCCACGAGTCGAGGAAGGTGGCCGGCCAGACCACGCCGCGCCGGGTCTTCCAGTCGCCGGTCTTGGCGCACGGCGGCGAGATGCCGAAGTGCAGGTGGCAGACGTTGTTGGCGTTCCCGGTACGGCCGACCTGGCCGAGCAGCTGACCGGCGGTCACGCGTACGCCCGCCTTGATCGCGCTCTGCACCTTGCTGAAGTGGGAACCGTAGTAACGGACGCCGTCGTCGCCCAGCAGCGACACCGAGAGGCCGCCGTTGTTCGGGCCGTCCGGTGACCCCTTGACGTAGCTGTCCTTGCGGCTGACCTCGAGGACCACGCCGCTCGTGGCGGCCACCACCGACTCACCGCAGTCGGCGAAGATGTCCGTCGCCGGGTACTTGCCGTGGGTCGGGTGGTAGGCGACGTTCGACGCCTTGACCGGGAAGACGTACTTGACGTTCTTGGGCGTGGCCGGCGTCGACGTCTTGGCCTTGGGCTTCGGCGTCACCGACGGCTTGGCCGGGGTCGGCGACGGCGCCGTCAGGGCCGCGGGGGGATCGGCGGCGGCGGGCGACGACGGCTCCACGAAGATCGGCGTCGCGGCCGCCGGGGCGGTCTCGGTGCCGTCGCTCGCGGGAGCGCCGCAGCCGGCCAGCACGAGGGCCAGAGCGGTCAGTCCGGTGAGGGTACGGAGGCGAAACACCGCGCCATCCTGACAGAAGTCGTCCGATCCCGCTGCCCTGGTCATCCCGGCTAGTCTCATTCGGTATCGGCTCTCATCCGGCGTGCAGAGGCCGGGAGCGGCTCTCATTCGGCGTGAAGGGGTTTGGCATGGGCGAGCGGCACGGCATCTGGCCCGCGGCGCAACCGCCGCCGCCCGGGTGGCTGCCGGTCGGCGGCGACACCCCGCCGGCGCCGCCGCCCGGCCTCCCCGCCGGCGCGCCGCCACGCCCGGTCTACCGCGAACCCCACACGATCTCGGCCGCGCCGCTGCTGTCCGGCATGGCCGCCGCGATGGTGTGGTTCGCCGCCTTCGGCTTCCTCGGCCGCGACCTGGTCAGCTATGCCTGGTGGACGGTCGGCGCCGCGGTCGGCGCCTGGGCCGTCGCGCTCATCCTGAGCCTGCTCGGCGACCGCGGCGTGGCCACCGGGGTGGCGATCGTCTCGGGGCTGGGCCTGTCCATCGCGATGGGCTTCGTGACCCACCGATGGGTTACCACCCTCGACTGGCCGCTGTGGTGAATGTCCTGGTCTGGCGATACTTCTCATAGACGTACGGTGTGTTCATGGTGGCGCTGCGCACTCGGCCTTGACGAACATCGCCGCGCTCGGCAACCTCTGCCTCATGGCCTCTTCCCCACAGCGGCTTGACCCCGACCGGCGCCGCCGGCGGCTCGAACTCTTGGCGGCCCTCGCCGACGCCAAGGCCGCGCGTGAGTTCACCCAGCCCGAGCGGCTGCGCGGCGCCCGCATCCGCGAGTTGATCGCCAACCGGCGCCGCCGCCGCGTCGTTTCCTGACACTCATTCGGGGCGTGGTGCTTCGCGCCCGCGCGCGCACCCGATAGCTTTGTTCGCGCCAGGACATCGCAGTGGGGGAATCGTGTCGACTTTTGCTGCCGCCGTCGCCCGGGGCAAGAACGGTTGGACGGCATCCGAGATCGAGCTGAACGGCCTCGCTGACCTCGACGAGGTCGCCGACCGGCTGCTCGACGCCGAGCCGGAGGCCGAGGTCTCCCTGCTGTTCGTCGAGGCCGACGATCTGTACCTCGTGATCCTCCGCCTGGACGAGGGCGAAGACCTGCGGGTCTTCGGCTCGGACTCGGCCTTCGCCGAGGAGTCGCGCCTGGGCGCGATGCTGCTCGGCGACATCGAGGCGCCCGCGCTCGACATCGACGAGGTCGCCGAGCCGTCGTCCGGCGCCGAGGAGGACGAGGACGACGACGAGGACGACCCGCCGGTCGCCGACCCCGACGCCGACCCCGTGGGCGACACCGAGATCCTGACCGACCTGGGCCTCACCTCGTCGCGGCTGCTGGCCCTGTGCGCCCAGGAAGGACTGCTCCCGGCCGACGTCATCTCGTCGGTGGCCGAGAAGCTGGGGTTCGTGGACGAGCTGGAAGAGCTCCGCGAGGCGTGAGCAGCCGGCCGCTCCACCTCGCGTGGATGCGCCGCGCGCTCGAGGTGGCCGCGTCGTACCCCGAGGACGTCCCCGTCGGTGCGGTGGTCCTCGGTCCGGACGGCGCCGAGCTGGCGGCGGCCGGCAACGAACGGGAGGCGGCCGGCGACCCGACCGCGCACGCCGAGATCCTGGCCCTGCGCCGGGCCGCGGCCGCGCTGGGCACCCGGCGGCTCGAGGGCTGCACGCTGGTCGTGACGCTGGAGCCGTGCACGATGTGCGCCGGGGCGCTGGTCCTGGCCCGGGTGTCGACGCTGGTCTTCGGCGCCTGGGAACCGAAGACCGGCGCCGTGGGGTCGCTTTGGGACGTGGTGCGGGACCGGCGGCTCAACCACCGGCCCGCGGTCTACTCCGGGGTGCTGGAAGCGGAGTGCGCGGCCCTCATGCGGGAGTTCTTCCGGCGCCCGTGATGGTGTCGAGCCCGATCTGCACCATCGCCGAGAAGCCGGTCTCCCGCTGGGCCGACTCCATCGCCTCGCCGCGCTTGATGTGGTCGCTCACGGTCAGGATGGTCAGCGCCCGGGCCTTGTAGCGGGCCGCGATCGTGTAGATCGCCGCCGACTCCATCTCGACCGCCAGCACGCCGTAGTCGGCCAGCGTGTCGTAGAGGTCGGGGCGGTCGGTGTAGAAGGCGTCGGCGGCCAGGATCGGGCCGACCCGCATCGCGGTGCCCCGGCGTTCGGCGACCTCCACGGCCGTACGCAGCAGCGTGAAGTCCGCCACCGGCGCGTAGTCGACCAGCCCGTCGAACCGGACCCGGTTCATGTTCGAGTCGGTGGCCGAGCCGATCGCCGCCACCACGTCACCCAGCTGAAGCTCCTCGGCGAGCGCGCCGCACGACCCGATCCGGATCAGGTCGCGGACGCCGTACTCGTTGATCAGCTCATGGGTGTAGATCGACGCCGACGGCATGCCCATGCCCGACCCCTGCACCGACACCGGCACGCCCTGCCAGGTCCCGGTGAACCCGAGCATGCCCCGCACCTGCGTGTAGCACTTCGGGTCGTCCAGGAAGGTCTCGGCGATCCACTTGGCCCGCATCGGGTCCCCGGGCAGCAGGACCCGCTCCGCGATCTCGCCCGGCTGCGCCCCGATGTGCACGCTCATGCTTTTCCCTCCGTCGACGATTCCCTCACCGCCGATCCTGCCAGCCACCGAGGTGCCAACCCGGCGGTGGGCCGGATCCGCCGGTCGGGTAATCTACTTCGCGGTGGTGTGTCCGAGCGGCCTAAGGAGCACGCCTCGAAAGCGTGTGAGGGTGCAAGCCCTCCAAGGGTTCAAATCCCTTCACCACCGCTCTTCACCCGAAGCGCCCGGCGACCCGCCGGGCGCTTCGTCGTTGTTGTCGTCCGGCTAGAGCCGGGTGGCGGTCCGGACCAGGGCGGCCAGGGCGCGGGATGTGCTGTGCGGCGGCCAGGCGATGACCGTGGTCACCTCGGGGGCGTCGGACACCGGCACGATGGCGTGGCCCTCGCTCAGGTAGGGGCGGACGCTCTCGGGCAGGACCACCACAGCCCGGCCGAGGGAGATCAGTTGCAGCAGCTGGGCCTGGTCGTGGATCTCGGGGCCGGGGCCGGGCGGGTACGAGCCGTCCCGCCGGGGCCAGCGTGCCATCGGCAGGTCGGGCAGCGAGTCGACGTCGGCGATCCGCAACCGCGTTCGCGTGGTCAGCGGGTGTCCGGCCGGCAGCACCGCGACCTGGGTCTCGGTGTGCAGTTCCTCGACGTCCAGGCCGGTCGTGGAGTCGAAGGGGGTGTGCAGCAGGGCCACGTCGGCCCGGCCGTCGCGCAGCATCGCCTCCTGCTCGCCCACACCGCAGAGCACCACGTCGACCGGGACCGCGCCGGGCTCGGCGGCGTACGCGTCGAGCAGCTTGGCCAGCAGCTCGCCGGCCGCCGCGGCCTTGGCCACCAGGACCAGGCCCGCGGCGCCACCGGGCTGGGCCCGGCGGGTGCGGCGCTCGGCCGCCGCCACCGCGTCGAGGGCGGCCCCGCCCTCGCGGAGCAGCACCTCGCCGGCCTCGGTGAGCGTGACCGACCGGCTGGTCCGCCGCAGCAGGGCCACGCCGAGCCGCCGCTCGAGCTGCCCGATGGCCCGCGACAGCGGCGGCTGCGCCATGCCGAGCCGCTGAGCCGCCCGCCCGAAGTGCAGCTCCTCGGCGACCGCGACGAAGTACCGCAGCTCCCGCGTCTCCATGCCGGCCAATCTACTAGCGGATCGATACCCGGGGGATATTGATCCGTACCCAGACGGTGTTGGAGCCGTCACCGGGGCGCGGCCAGGCTTCGAGGCATGAGCGAATCCATCACCGCGCTGGTCACCGGCGCGAACAAGGGCATCGGGTACGAGATCGCGGCCGGCCTGGGCGCCCTCGGCTGGAGCGTCGGCGTCGGCGCCCGCGACGAGGAGCGCCGCGAGGAGGCGGTGGCGAAGCTGCGCGCGGCCGGCGTCGACGCGTTCGGCGTACCCCTGGACGTGACCGACCAGGCCACCGTGACCGCCGCCGCCGAGCTGATCGAGAAGCGCGCCGGCCGGCTCGACGTGCTGGTCAACAACGCAGCAATCACCGGCGGCATGCCGCAGGCGCCGACCGTGGTCGACCCGGCGACGGTGGCCCGGGTGGTCGACACCAACGTGATCGGCGTCGTCCGGGTCACCAACGCGATGTTGCCGCTGCTGCGGCGCTCGGCGTCGCCGCGGATCGTCAACATGTCGAGCAGCGTCGGCTCGCTGACCCGGCAGACCGGCCCGGACGATGTCACCGGCCCGATCTCCGGCGCCTACGCCCCGTCCAAGTCCTTCCTGACCGCCATGACCGTGCAGTACGCCAAGGAGCTCCACGACACGAACATCCTGGTCAACGCGGCCTGCCCGGGTTTCGTGGCGACCGACCTGAACGGCCACCGCGGCGTGCGCACCCCGCGGCAGGGCGCCGCGATCGCCATCCACCTGGCCACCCTCCCGGACGGCGGCCCGACCGGCGGGATCTTCGACGACCAGGGCGTTGTTCCGTGGTGATCGCTGGGTAAGGTCCCGCCGTGAGCACCCTGGTTTCGCTGTTACTGCTCGCCGGGGTGCTGGGTTTCGCGGTCGCACGGCCCCGCGGGCTGCCCGAGGCCGTCGCCGCGGTGCCGGCTGCCGTGATTGCCGTGGTGGCGGGGCTGGTGCCGTGGCCGGACGCGTGGCGGGAGATCCGCGGCTTGGGCCCGACCGTCGGCTTCCTGGCGGCGGTGCTGCTCCTGGCCCATCTGGCCGACCGGGCCGGCGTCTTCCGGTGGGCGGGCGCGCTGGCCGCCCGGTCCAGCCGCGGGTCGCCGACGCGGCTGCTCGGCCTGGTCTTCGCGATCGCGGCCGTGGTGACCGCGGTGCTCAGCCTGGACGCGACCGTCGTGCTGCTCACGCCCGTGGTGTTCGCGACCGCGGCGCGCCTGAGGATCAGACCCAAGCCCCATGTGTACGCGTGCAGCCACCTCGCCAATTCGGCGTCCATCCTGCTGCCCGTCTCCAACCTCACCAACCTGCTGGCGATGGGCGCCGGCGGCCTGTCGTTCCCGCAGTTCGCCGGGCTGATGGCGGCGCCCTGGCTGGCCGTGGTGGCGGTCGAGTTCGCGATCCTGCGCTGGTTCTTCGCCGGCGATCTGCGGGTACGACGCGCGACGGAGCCGGCCGAGCTCGAGCCCGCGCCGCGGTACGCCCTGGTCGTGCTGGGCGTGACGCTGGCCGGGTTCGTGGTGGCCGGGCCGCTGGGCGTGCACCCGGCGTGGGTCGCGGCGCTCGGGGCGATCGCTCTGGGCGTACGGCAGAAAGGTCTGACGCCCCGATCGGTCCTGGCCGCCGCCAATCCGTGGTTCTGCCTCTTCGTGTTCGGTCTCGGCATCGTCGTGCTGGCGGCGGGCCGGAGCGGTTTCGGGCGGCTGATCGATCGGCTGGCGCCGCACCATTCCGGAATTCTGGGTCTGCTGGCGATGGCCGGATTGGCCGCGGTCCTCGCCAATCTGCTCAACAATCTGCCCGCGACGCTGATGTTGTTGCCGCTCGCCGCGCACAACACCGGTCTGGTTCTGGCGGTTTTGCTGGGCGCGAACATCGGGCCCAATCTGACCTATGTCGGTTCGCTGGCGACGCTGCTGTGGCGACAGATTCTGCACCGCCGCGGCGAACCGCCGGTGACCGGCGAATTCCTCCGGCTGGGTGCGCTTACGGTGCCGGCGTGTCTGCTCGTGGGGGTGGCGGCGCTGTGGCTGAGTCTGCGAGTGTCGGGCGCGTGAGGACGCTCGTGTGGCTCGCCGACGACACCTGGGAGGCGTGCGTTGACGCCGCGCGCGAGCAGGGCGGCGAGATCACCCTGCTGTACGTGGTGGACAGCGACACGATGGCCGCGCTGAGCGGCCGGGCCGGTCTGCTCGGCCGCAACTGGCCGGGTTCGCCGGCGCGGGGCGGGCCGCCGGCCGCCGGCGACCCACCGGAGCCGGGCGGGGAACTGCTGGCCGAGGCGGCGGAGTCGGTGCTGACCGCGGCGGAGCGCCGGCTCGATCGCCAGTGCCGGCGGGTGACGCGCTGGGGCCGGCCCGAGCGTGAGGTGGTCGCGGCCTGCGCCGACGCCGATCTGCTGGTGCTGGCCCGGGACGGCGATCGTCTGGCCCTGGGCCCGCGCAGCCTGGGTCACGCGACCCGCTTCGTGGTCGACCACGCCCCTTGCTCAGTGCTGCTCGTCTGGCCCTAGTTCAGCGCAGGGTAGTGGCACGATCACGGTTCGACCTGGGCGGCGGACGTCCCACCTCACGGATTGTGAAAAATTGTGTCGGCCCCCGAATCCTCGTGACGGGGCTCTCAGGGAGCTCACAGCATGATCAAACGGGCCGCTGTCGTGTCGATGACGTGACGGTGCCGTTTCGTCCCGACGGATGCATTTTCGCGCGGCGCTTCGACCTGCGGTTACTACGAATAGTGACGACTCCGAGACTGCCCTAAGACATAGGCGTCCAGGCAAGATGTGGCGGCCAAATCCGACCTGTCGGCCGATGGTCCCTGACCTGGTGGTGAAGAAGTTTCACGAATCTGGCCCGGTCGCATTGGTCGATGTCTGTCTTAAAGTTGACCCGTGAGAGTTGAGCATCACTGGTGGAATGGTGACGTCCGGCTTGCACGGCGGGACGTCTTTGTCCGGACCGACGGCAGAGCCTGGGAAGTCGAAGCCCAGATGGGCGGACCCGAGGGGAGATCGAAGGTCCAGCAGTGTCCAGGAAAGGCTTCGGCCATGATCCTGGCGGACGCGTGGCGCGGTTCACGCTGGCAGTGGCGCAAGCTTTAGGCGCCGGATGCCGGGCTGAGCCTCCTGCTTGACCTCTTCTGGCTTGGCCCCAATACCTTGATCGGGCCGGATTCCCTTTGCGGAGTCCGGCCCGATTGCTTTAGGCAGGAACCATGCTGCCCGATCCCGGCCAGGTTCTGCATTTCTCGGAAGATCCGACGCTCACCCTTTTCCGGCCACACGTCGCACGGACGGCGCGCGAGGCCGAGGCGTACGTCTGGGCGGTCGACGCCGAGAACGCGCCGTCCTACTGGTTCCCGCGCGACTGCCCCCGGGTGTGTTCCTGGCCCCGGCCCCATCGCGTGCACGCCATCGAGTACGGCTGGCTGGACCGCCTGCGTACGGTCCGCCTCTACGCCTACCGCTTCGCGAGCGACGCGTTCCGCCCGTTCGGGACGCCGCACCCGCACGCCTGGGTGAGCACCGAGGAGGTGCGTCCGCTCGGCCCGCCCGACGAGGTCGGCGACCTCCTGGCCGCGCATGAGGCGGCCGGCGTCGAGTTGCGGCTGCTGGCGAATCTCTGGCCGCACCTGGACGCGGTGGCTGCGGGCGACCAGCGCTTCAGCGGCATCCGGCTGCGTAACGCCCATCCTCGGATCTGAGCCCATCCACGGATCTGACGGACCGCACGAACGGACCTCGTGTCCGGCCGTGTCCGTTTGTGACGTTCTAGCCTGTATTGGCAGTGAACTGACCTGTCCGGAATCCGAAAGAGAATGGGATGTTGGCCACGATTTCCGACGACCGCTCCGACATAGCGGTGCTCAAACTGTCCGGCGAACTCGACGCCGAAACCACGGCCAAGCTGCATGCCACGCTGGCCGACCTGTTGGACCGGCCGGTGCCACGGATCGTGGTGGACCTGGCCGATCTCAAGTTCTGCGACTCCGTCGGGCTGAGCGCGTTCATCACCAGTAAACAGGTGATCGCGGCCCGCGGCGGCTGGCTCAGCTTCGCGTCGGTCAGCCCGTTCCTGGCCGGCCTGATGCAGACGGTGGGCCTGAGCCGCTACTTCGCCGTGTTCCCCACGGTCGAGGACGCGATCGCCGCCGCCGAGATCTGAGAGGTTGCTTTCACGAACGTGAGAGATTAGTTTCGAAAGATGTCTCTCACGAATCCCCTGGGCGACGTCCCGCTCACCGATCCGAAGGCGATGCGGGCGCTGGCCCACCCCGTACGCCTGGCGATCCTGAGTTTCCTGCAGCGCAGCGGCCCCGCGACCGCCACCGTGCTGGCGCCGCACGTGCAGGCCACACCCTCCGTGGTGAGCTGGCACCTGCGGCACCTGGCCGAGTTCGGCCTGGTCACCGATGCCGACCCGGCCGACGTGCCGGGCGACCGCCGGCAACGCTGGTGGGTCTCGGTGGGCCAGGGCTTCCGCTTCGAGGGCAGCCACGACCCGGCCGCCGAAATGCTCGCCGACCAGATGTACGCCACCGCGAACACCCAGGTCGAAGCCTGGATGGCCGAGGTACGCCCGACCCTGCCGGCGGAGTGGCTGCGGCACGCCGGCCCGTCCAACACCCGTGTGGCGCTCACCGCGGACGAACTGGCCGGCCTGGCCGACGCGATCGACACCCTGCTCGCCCCGTACGTGCACCGGGAGACGCCGCCCGACGGCGCGCGCCCGGTCCGGATCCTCCGGCACTACCTGCCGCTCGAGGAGGAGGACCGGTGAGCCGCTTCGGCAAGTACTGGGCCGGCCAGACCGTCTCCGAGTTCGGCGACCGGGTCAGCGAGCTCGCCCTGCCGCTGATCGCGGTGACCACGCTCGCCGCCACCCCGGTCGAGGTCGGCCTCCTGACCGCCGCGGTGTGGACGCCCAACCTGCTGTCGATCCTGATCGGCGCCTGGGTGGACGGCCAGGCCCACCGCCGGCGTCTGCTCATCATCGGCGACGTGATCAGCGCCGCCGCCATCCTCAGCCTCCCGTTCGCCTACTGGTTCGGCGTGGTCACGCTGGCGCAGCTGTTCGTGGTGGCGTTGCTGGCCGGCTTCGGCCAGGTGCTGTTCCAGGCGGCCGGCCCGTCGTTCTTCGTCAAGCTGGTCGACCGCGAGCGGTACGTCGACGCCAACAGCAAGCTCAGCACCAGCCGGTCCGCGTCCTTCGTGGCCGGCCCGGCGATCGGCGGCGTCCTCATCCAGGTGCTCACGGCCCCGGTGGCGATGCTCGCCGACGCACTGTCGTTCCTGGTCTCGGCGCTGTTCATCAGCCGGATCCGGGTCGAGCCGTCGGTGCCGGCCGCCTCGTCGTCAGCGCGGGACGGGCTCGCCTACGTGCGCCGGCACCCGTACCTGAGGTCGGCCCTGGCCTGCGTGACCACGATCAACTTCTTCACCTTCATCGCGCAGGCCCTGCTCGTCCTCTTCGCCAGCCGTGACCTGGGGCTCTCCGCCGGTCAGATCGGCCTCGCCTTCGGCCTCGGCTCGCTCGGTGGTCTGCTCGGCGCCGTCGTGGCCCCGCGGCTCTCCCGGCGGTACGGGGTGGGCCGCGGCGTGGTGGCCGGCGCCATCCTCTTCCCGGCCCCGATCGCCGTCCTGGCCCTGGCCCACGGGTCCGGCTGGTCGACGTTCGCGCTGCTGGCGGCGGCCGAGGCGCTGTCCGGGTTCGGCGTGATGATCTTCGACATCAACCTGAACGCGGTGCAGGCCGCGGTCACCGCCGACGAGATGCGCGGCCGGATGGTCGGCGTCTTCGGCACGATCAACTACGGCATCCGCCCGCTCGGCGCGGTCATCGGTGGCCTGCTCGGTTCGGCCGTCGGCGTACGCCCCGCGTTGCTCATCGCCGCGGCCGGCGGGGTGCTCGCCTGCCTGTGGTTGCTGCCCTCGCCGATCCCCAGGATCTTCCTACTGAGCGACGTCGATGAGGTCGACCCGGTTGCTCCACAACCAGCCTGACCAGCCGTCCGGAACATCCTTCAGGTCCTCGGGACGGTCCCAGCCCTCGGACCACGGCCCGTCGCCGGCGACCAGGATCACCCGGGTGTCGGCGGCGCGCATCCGCTCGACGAACCGGTTCGGCCAGCCCCAGAGGAACCGGCCATAGCGTTGCGGCAGGTGCAACTCGGTGTGGCGGCAGGCGTCGGGCACGTGGCCGGTCCAGCCGATTCCTTCGTACGCGATCAGGCAGCTCTTCATCGTCTTCTTGGACGCGGCGCGTACCTGCGGCAGTCGTTCGGACACGGCGGCGACCGGCGCGTCCCCGCCGTACACGGAGATGGTCTTGAGGCGCTCTGGTTTCTCGCCCCGCAGCAGGTCGGCCAGGCGCGCGCCCTCGGTGGCGTCGTCGTTCTTCAGATCGATCAGCAGCTCGCGGTCCGGGAAGGCGGCGAGCACCTCCGGAACCGTGACCAGCAATCCGACGCCCTTGCCGCGTAACGGGAACGTGGCGCCATGGTCGGCCGTGTAGCCGTACCCCAGATCAAGCTTGCGCAGCTCGGCCAGCGAATGGTCCTTGATCGCGCCGGTGCCGTCGGTCCGGCACTCGAGCGTCGAGTCGTGGAAGACGACCAGCGCGCCGTCCCGCGACACCTGCAGGTCGAACTCGAGCATGTCGGCGCCGGCCGCGAACGCCGCCCGCATCGACGGCAGGGTGTTCTCGATGAACGCGTGGTCCGGCGGGTCGATCTGGGTCGCCGTGCAGGTGTCGTTGCCGACGCCGGCCAGCGGGAAGGTCTGCGCGATGCCACGGTGGGCCAGCAACCGAGGGTGGCCGGCGCCGCCGCCCGACCGGTTGCCGGCGTAGAGACCGGCAGCGAGCAGGACGACGACGCCCGGAATGACCCAACGTTTCTTCACGAGGGCATTCTGGCGGTCCTACCAGGACCAGGGCCACCAGATGTTGTTCTTGAAGCCGGTCGACCACTGATGCTCGGCGCACGAGGCCTTCGTGGCGAACCGCTGCTCGTCCAGGATGGAGACGGTGCCCTCGTTGTAGGTGCCCAGGCCGAATCCGATTCCGGTGACCGTCATCTTCGGGTTCTTCGTGACCACCTCGGCGAAGGTCAGCGTCGCCGGGCCGCCCGCGGTCTTGTCGATGCCCTCGATCGTGTTGGCCGACGACGTCCACAGCTTGCCGTCGAGCACGTTCCACTCGGTGCGGAGCTGGCGCTGCGGGTTACCGCCGCCGATGTCCATCAGGTAGTAGTAGGGCTCGTAGATCAGGACGCCGTCGCCCTTGGGCGTGCGCACGTAGAGGTGGTAGGCCGGGAGCGCGGCGTCGTTGACACCCACGCCCTTCTTGTCGAGCTTCACCGTCTCGTACGTGACCTCCTGCACCGAGGAGGCGAGAACCGGCGAGAACGAGGTCTTCCACGAGACCTTGTCATTGACCTCGCCCGGCTGCGTGGTGAGCTGAACACCGTCGGCGACCAGCTTCGCCTTGCCGCCGGCCGTCTCCACCACCCCACTCGTGCTGGAGTGCTTGACGACCTTGCACGGCCGGTGGGTGGAGGCCTGGGCCGGAGCCGCCGCCCCCAGAACAGAAACCAGGGTGATACCTGCCGTTGCCGCAATCATTCGACGCATATGTCCAGTTTATCCCATTAGGGGCGGCGCCAAACACGACGAAGGCCGGACCCGATCGGGCCCGGCCTTCAGCGTCTGAACTGCTCGCTGAGTCAGTGCTGCTCAGTGGCGGAGGATACGAGATTCGAACTCGTGAGGGTGTAAACCCAACACGCTTTCCAAGTCTGTTGACCGTCGTCCGGCGATGATCGTCACTGTCCATGACCTGCGGCTATCGTCCGGCGCGGACATGAGCGAACGGCACCGTTCGGCAGTGAATGAGACCACAATTGAGACCGCGGTGGGGCCGTCCGCAGGTCGAATCGGCGAGGCGTCGCTCAGGCGACCCGTCGGCCGCGCCGACCATGCAGGCGACGCCCCTTCGCTGTCTCCTGACGTCCGCGAACAGCACGGCGACATGCTCCGATGCGGCGAGCTTGATCCATTTCGAGAGATCCACTCGTGTCCCGCAGAGCCTGGCTGACAAGGTTGACAGAATCGATGGGCGACCATCGTTGCCCCGGCTGACGGTCCTATTGATCTTTGTCTCCGCCACACAGAGTCGCGAGGAGACGCCCAGGCCAGACTCGTCTCTGCCTTGCATAGCCATCTGTCTCTGTCTGGAACGCGACAATAAAGAGCATCTACAGCGGACTTGCGTGGACCGTCCGAGACTCTCCAGTGGCCCGTGGTACCGTGCCCGGCCTGCACGATCGGGACCCTTGCTCGCGGAACGATCAAGCTGCACATTGGACGAAGGTCCAATGACGACGGACTGTGTGTCCCTGGCTGCGCAGCGTTGGAAGGACCTAAACTCTCGTCATGTCAGCGAGCGAGGCGCAGACGCATCGGATTCCAACTCAGTCGGTAGAAGAGCCTGCGGTGTCGCTGACCACCGACGACGTGATCAAGGCTCTTGAGCGCGACGTCGAGGGCTCAAAGATCATCCCGGTAAGGCTGTCATACGAGATCATCAGACTCTTCTCTGAAGGCCTATATCAGAGTCCCCATAAGGCTGTTGAGGAACTGGTCAGCAATTCGTATGACGCTGGCGCGAGCCGCGTCTTTGTTCTCCTTCCTGAAGGCGCGGAGACGAACACCGAGGAAGCAGTCAGCACGGCCGCGGGTGGTGTAGAGCACATCCCGGTCGAGCCGCTTTGGGTAGTCGACGACGGATCCGGCCTCAGCGCGCAAGGCTTCGAAGATCTGTGGCGCGTGGCCGATTCTCCGAAAAAGGCCGTCACGCAAGTGTCGCAAGGAAAAAGGTTACCGATTGGCCAGTTCGGCATCGGAAAGCTGGCCGCTTATGTATTGGCTTGGCGCCTGACCCATGTCAGCAAGGTCGATGGGGTCATCCGGATGACCTCAATGAACTTCCGTAGGCTAGACGCGGTTCACCAGTACGACAATGTGAACCCTGTCGATTTGGACATGCGTGTACTCGAAGAGGCCCAGGCGCTTCGATTGCTTGAACCCATCCGCGCCCGTGATCCCGAGGCTTTCTCAGTGCTCTTTGGACCGGCCGCGGCCAAGAGCTGGACCGTTGCAGCCCTGTCTGACTTTAAGAATCTTTACGACAAACTATCTACAGGTCGGCTCGGCTGGGTTCTAAGTACCGGGATCCCATTAAATAGTCAGTTTAGAATCCGTCTTAACGGGCAGGATCTGATCTCAAGCAAAGAGAACATTCCACCTCTGCGGAAGTATGCCATCGGTGGAGATGATCCCGTAGCTAGCGAGCTAGGATTCGGAATCACCAAAAAAGGAATAACCATCCCTGGAATTGAAGGCGATATTCAGGGCGCTGCCTTGATTTTCAAAAAGCGCCTTACTGAGGGAAAGTCCGACGAGCGTCACCGCAGTCATGGCTTCTTTGTGACTGTCCGAGGGCGAATCATAAATCTTGAAGACGAGCTGTTTGGGATCGAGGCCCTAAACCACGCCGCGTGGTCACGCTTCTCGATGACCATCACAGCGGACGGCCTGAGAGAACATTTGCTGTCCTCCCGGGAAGGTGTACGAGAAAGCGACCCGATCCGCCTTCTTCGGGTATACATGCACCGAGTGTTCAATGTATGCCGGCATGCATATACAGAGTGGTTGAAAAGCGAAAGCGGAGAAGATGACGTCAGTCTACTGCTGAAGAAGGGTCCGAGCGCTTACGTGACGGAACCCTTAATCGAAAGCGTGGAGGCGGTAGCGGAACGAGACAGCGAGTCTTTCTACTTCGCAAAACCTGAAACGCTAGAGGGTCTAGATAAAGAAGAGCGCGCCGTCTGGGTCAAAGAGTATGCAGCCTCTCTAAATGAGGGGGCGTTCTCTAAGATTGTTCTCGAAAAGCTGGGACCATCAGGTCGCGCGGTGCGATATTTCCCTGACAGTCGAACACTCATAGTGAATACTGAGCACCCGTTCGTCGAGAAGATAATTGCTTCTGGCCGCAACACCGCCGGAGCTCAACTCTTCGGATCGTCTGAACTGTTAGTAGACGCCGCGTTACAGGCGTACGGATTAGATCCGAGTTTGATCGGCAACCTAATGGCGGACCGAGACCGCATTCTGCGCCTGATGGCCGGCGACCAGCCCTCGACCGCGCTAGAGGTGATCCGCCAGCTTCAAGCAGCGATGGCCCATGAGACAGCACTAGAGCGCGCGACTGGTATGGCGTTCCGTGTGCTTGGGTTCGAATACGAGCGACGCGGCGGCAGCAAGGGTGGCCCTGATGGTGTTCTCTATGCTCGTCTAGGTAGAGCGGTCGGGCCGTCACTCGCAGACTTCAAAATTGTTTATGACTCCAAGCAAACGAATAGCCCAACGGTTGCGGCATCCAAAATCGATTTGGGGAGCTTGGACGACTTCAGGCAGACCGAGTCGGCTCAATATGGATTCTTCTTGGCTGTGGGGTATGAGGGTGCCGCTGATCCCAGTTCGAAAATCAATAGAAAGATTCGCCTAGCGGTCGAAAAAGGCATGCCGGCTACCCTTCTGACGGTGGCGCACTTGCGAAGAGTAGTTGAGTTACACTACCGCTACGGCGTAACTCTGACACGCCTTCGCACTCTTTTCGATACCTGTCATACTGTGCCCGAGGTGGAATCTTGGCTAAACCAGCTTGAGCACGAGCTGTCGGAGCTTGAGCCGAGAGTGCCGCTGTTGAGGTTGCTCCAGACTCTGGACGAGGCGAAGCGCGATCCGCTCGCAACGCCAAACGTCGCGGTGGCTCGCTACATAGATCCAGAGCTCAGAAAATTTGAGCCCGAGAAGCTTAGAACGTCCCTCGAAGCTGTCAGGACGATCGTTGGACCTAGGTGGCTCGATGTCGACGTGAGCGGCGAAGTGCGCCTACATGCGACGGCCGCGCAGGTCGTCGCAGAGATGGAGCGCAATTTGCGTGACATGTTTGGCGTTGACGCTTCCTCATTGCCCGAACTGAAATAAGGACGATGCGAGTAATCCACCCCTTCCCGGCGCGTATGGCACCGGATATCGCCACTGGGATCGCACGGCAGCTTCCGTCCGGGAGCATGCTTTTGGACCCAATGTGCGGATCGGGAACGGTGCTTCGGGCTGCCGTTGAGGCCGGTCTGAATGCCGTTGGCCGCGATATCGATCCGTTGGCGGTACTTATGGCCAAGGTTTGGACAGCTCCATTGTCAACCGAGCGTGTGATCCACGACTCGGAAGTCGTTATCGAGCGGTCGTCAAAGGTGCTTACCGGACGGCGAGTATCTGACTCGCTGCCGTGGATCGACGACGAGACAGAGGATTTCATCCGCTTTTGGTTTGCGCCTAACCAGATTGAGCAGCTTACTAGAATTTCCTGGACGCTCTGGAAATCTCGATCGTCATCGCGCGACGCATTGCGCCTCGCTCTAAGCCGAATCATTGTTACGAAGGATAAGGGAGCTTCGCTTGCCCGCGATGTCTCTCACAGCAGGCCGCACAAAGTTGCGGACGCGAGCGACTTCGACGTGGTTGCCAACTTCCGGCGGAGCGTCAGGGAGGTTTGTCGGCGGATGTCGACCGAATCCTTGCATGGATCTGCCGATGTAAAGCGAGGCGACAGCAGAGATCTGCCGGATATTGCATCCGCTTCTGTTGACTGCATTATTACCTCGCCGCCCTATCTGAACGCGCTTGACTATCTCCGAGGCCATCGGCTCAGTCTTGTCTGGCTGGGATTGGCGGTTAGTGAGGCCCGAGACATCAGGGCTGCTAGCATCGGAACAGAACGTGGTTTGGCTGACTTGACCGTGGACGACGCGTGTTATTTGAGCACCGAGGACGGCACAGAGTTGCCGTCGCGTATCAGAGGTTTCATACGACGATATCTACGCGACTCCGTAAGCGTTTCTGAAGAGATGAATCGTGTACTTCGTCCTGGTGGTCGCGTAGTTCTTGTGGTCGGCAACTCAAACCTCAAAGGCGTCCGAGTCGATAATGCAAAAATGTATATAGACTCTCTCAACGCGCTAGGTTTCGAGCAACTGCGAACGACAACGCGCGATATTCCGGCCTCAAGCCGATACCTTCCGCCGCCGACAGGCGGTGGTGGGATCAACGCGAGGATGCGGACTGAGGTCGTGATCGAGGCCACCAAGCAGCGGACATCAGCCGCGACAGACGGAGCTGCAATATCTCAGTCGCTTGCTACGGCGATGCCAGTTTAACGTGGAACCATGCCGAGGGTCACTTGGTCAGAGTCGTGCGAGGCGCGGCCGGTGATCCAAAGTTTTCACTGGCTTCTGGCCTCAGGTATGGCGGCCTATTCGGCGTCGTCGACTTCTGGTATGTGCGCGGCATCGGTGGTTTTCGCGTGTGGCGCTTCCGGACTTGCATGTACGTCTTCTGTCTTCAAGGCGGAGTGCCGGGTAGGAGCCACCGACCTGGTTCGTGTTGCAGACTTCTGGCATGCTGCGCCGCAAGTAACTCGCTCATTGCCGAGCGCTGGCTTGACGGTCCAACGGTGTTGGCAGCAGCTATGATCTGCTCCCGCTGATGGGCTGGCAGATTCCACTCCAGGAGGACGTCGAGCAGATCAGACAAGTGGCATTGGAGGTCTACGAAGCCTTCGTCGCCCCATGGCGCTAGGCGGACGGCATCGACGTGTTGGTCACCGATTTGCACGCCGATGGGCGTGTCCTCGGGCAGGGCAATGAGCTGCATGATCAGCTCGTTTCGCATCATCGGAGTCGGCCCCTAATCTCGCCTAGGTGCATCACTTACGGCCCGCCAATCGTCTCCGACCGCTGGCGGTGTGGGCCGTTTTGGCTGTCAGCTAAGAGGTGGCGGACGATGGCCTAACCGTCCACAGTCATCTCGTAATCGAGGACAGTGAGGTCGGCTCGAATCGTGAAGCACGTGACTTCGAATGGCCGATCTTGTTTGTCGTAGCTGGTGTGCATGATCTCCAGCACTGGCACACCTGGCGGGATCTTCAGGCTTGCGGACTCGGTCGGCGTCGGTAGGCGGGTCGTGACTTGCTCCCGGATGCGGGCGACGTCGTAGCCCAGTTCTTCGAAGCGGGAGTAGAGGGAGCCACGTCCGAGCGCTTTGGTGGTGACGTGCGAGTCGCTGCCAGCGACACCGATCGGGATGTACGTGGTGCCGTTCTGGACGGGCTCGTCGTCGGCGTAGTACCGGTTCTCGCGGCAGATGACCACGGTGTGCGGGTCGATCAGCAACCTATCGGCGACGTCGGGTGGCGCCGGCTGCTGCGTGACGGAGCGGCATTCAGCGTGGGGAGTTCGGCCCTGGCGGCTGACTTCTATCCGGAAAGGCGACGCCCCAGTGTCTTCACGCATCCGACGGGAATACCGCTGCGCTCCGAGTCGCCGTAACGCCGGACGGTTGCTGACGAAGGTGTCATAGAGCCACCTGGCGAACTGGGTCCACTGGGCTGCCTCGGCGCGTGCCTGAATGTCGCCGGGCGCGGACCAGCTCAGCCGAGCAATGTCTGCGACCTGCGCCCGGTTCGCGTCGATTACCTGCATCGCTGCGGTGAGTGGAGTGCAGTCGGCGGGCTCATCTTCGGCATCTTCGGCCACCAGTTCCGCGAGCATTCCGCCAGCGGACAGAGCTGTGTCGATCGCGTGCGCGAACTCCGAAGTGGGTTGCTTCCGGCCGATCTCGATGTCCCACAAGTAGGTGTGGGAGTAGTGCATGCGTGTTGCCAGCTCCCGCAGCGACAGGCCGCGATCATGGCGGAGATCCTTCAGGAGGTGTGGAAACCGGGGATCCACCGTGACCACCGGGTCACTTCCCTTGGCGGGTCGTGGTGTCGGCCTCGGAGTGGCTGGGTGTCTCGGTGGGCGCTCGGCTGGTCCGGCGTTGGACCAGGGCGACGCCACCGAGGACGACGATCATTCCCGCGATCATCGGCAGGGTCACCTTCTCGTGGACGACCAAGGCACCGAGCGCGACCGCGACCAGCGGCAACAGATACGTCGTGGTGGACGCGACAGTCGGCCCCTCGTCGGCGATCAGACGGTAGTTGAGGACGTAGGCGAGGCCGGTACCGAAGATGCCGAGGATCACCAGACTGCCGATGGCGTCGAAACGCCAATGCGGTGCGACCAAGCCGCCAAACGGCAAGACGAGCAGCATCAGAACTGCGCCGGCCGCGAGCTGCGACGCGGACAGCATGATCGACGGGATGCCTTTGTTGGTAAGGAATTTGCTCATGTAGACGTACGAGACTCCGTAGCTGGCCGAAGCCGCCAAGATCGCCACGCCTCCCCAACTGGCGATCTCGTTGGCGGACTCCCACGGGGTGAAGATGAGCACCGTGCCCGCGAATCCGAGCGCGAGGCCGATCCCGCGTCGCCAGCTCACGGAGCGGTCGGTACCCGCGAGGAACGCCACGAGCACCGTCCAGAGCGGAGTCGTGGCGTTGATGACGCCCGCGACATTCGAACCCACGGTGCGTTCGCCGATGCCGAAGAGTGTGTAAGGGATCGCGTTAGCGACCAGCGCCGCGACGAATAGGTGAACCCAGGTCATGCGACCGGTGGGGAAGCGCATGCCGCGCGCGAGGGCGATCGGGGCGAGGACCAGCGCGCCGAGGGTGAGTCTGACGAGCACGATCTGAGTCGGGGTGAAGCCGCGTAGGGCGAGTTTGATCCAGAGGAATCCGGACCCCCAGAGCAGGGCGAGTAGGGCGAGCCTGGCCAGGCTGCTGCGGCTCATCAGGGTGGCCTTTCGTCAGTCTTCGACGGGCATGTCGTAGTCCAGGCCGTTGAGGTCGCCGCGCATGACGAACCGGGTGACCTCGAAAGGCCGGCGCTGCTCGTCGAAGCCGGTGTGCAGGACTTCGATGACGGGTACGCCGGGCGGCATGCCGAGGCCGGCCATCTCGTCCGGGTTGGGCATCCGTGCGGAGATCTCCTCCCGGATGCGGGCGATGGGGTAGCCGAGTTCTTCGAACCGGGCGTAGATGCTGCCCTTGCCGAGCGTCTTCGCCGAGGCGAGCGGCGAGTCGCCGGCCACCTCGACGGGGATGTAGGTGACGCCGACCTGCACGGGCTCGTCGTCGGCGAAATACCAGTTCTCGCGGCGTACGACCGTGGCGTTGCCGGAGTCGAGACCGAGGCGCTCGGCCACATCTTCGGGAGCCTGCTCCTTGGTCACGGAGCGGCATTCGGTCTTCGGCGTACGGCCTTGCTTGGTGACTTCGATGCGGAACGGGGATAGGCCGGTCTCGCCGCGTAGACGCCGTGAGTACCGATTCGAACCCAGGCGCATGAGCGGCTGTTGCGGGCGCACAAAGACGCCCCGTCCGTGCTGAGCGACAACTAGGCCCTCGCCTTGCAGGATGCTGATCGCCTCGCGGGCGGTGTTACGTGCCGTGCCGTACTGCGCGGCGAGGTCGCGCTCGGAGGGCAGCTTCGCGCCGCTGGCCAGGTCGCCTCGTTCGATGCTGGCGCGCAGGTCATCGGCTATGCGGCGGCTCGGGAGTCGCTTGTCGGATTCGGGCTCCTGCTTCATGGGCTCTGCCTGTCCTTGTCTGGGGATAGGTCCCTCTCGGCCAGCGTATCGCAACTGGCTCAAGCCAGCTCTTGACAGAGATCACCTCTCCGCTCCAAACTGGCTCAAGCCAGTCAGCTGGCTCAAGCCAGTTGAAGGATTGACGCAGGGGAGCTTTGCGTGCAGACCCATCTGTTCACCCAGGACGACCCGACACCGGACGACCTTGCCGAGATCGAACGAGAGATGCCGCTCATCGAAGCCGGCATCGATCTGGTCGACGCCGAGATCCGCATGTTGACCGCCAGCGGCGGCCCTTCGACGCTGGACTGGCGGCGGCTGCGCCGGGCCGAGGCCCGCGTGACCCGGATCGCCGCCGAGTTGGCCGCGCGTCCCGCCGACGTCAAGGCGGTGGCGTGATGCGCAAGCCGTCCGTGTCGGGCCGTGGTTGGGCCTACATCGGTGCCGCGCTCGGTGGCTCGGTCTCGATCGCCGCGAACGTCGCTCACTCCTACGTCCCACCCGCTGATGGCTCGGCCGACTGGACGCCCCAGACCGGCGCGGTCATCGGCTCGGTGTTCTGGCCGATCGCCTTGTTCGTCGCCACCGAGATCCTTGCTCGTGTCGCCTGGCCGACCGGTCGCCGCTGGACAGCCCTGCGCTTCCTCGGTCTGCTGCCCGTCGCCCTGGTCGCCGCGATCGTGTCGTATAGACACGGTTCCGGACTGCTGCGGTTCTATGGCGAGGACGTGCTCACTGCGCACCTCGGTCCGGTCGCCGTCGACGGCCTGATGGTCATGGCCTCGGCCGCCCTGCTTGCCACCGCGCGTCGCACCGCACCGCTCGCCGAGCGCGTCGAGCCGGCCGAATCATCCGCCCCGAAACCGGTGGCTGCGCCGGTGAACTCTGCTGAGAAGACGCCCACCAAGCGAGTCACCCCGCGTCCGGCATCGGCCGTAAAAGTCGCCAAGGTCGCCGCCAAGATGCCCGGCGCACCGGTCGCGCAGATCGCCGCCAAGGCCGGAGTCAGCGAAAGCACCGCGCGCCGCTACCTGCCCGTTCCTGCCGCCACCGTGGCGTCACCATCCGCCCCGGTTCCTGCGGAAACGCCTGCTCTCGCCGCCGCCTGACCCAACCAACGGTTCCTGTTCGTCGCCGCCCTCATGATCGCCGCCTGACCGGAGGACCGACACCGTGAACACCCCCAACCCGAACCCCGAAAACTTTGACTGGAACGCCGCCGAGGCCGACGTTACCGACGCCAACGTGGTGAACCTGGACGCCGAGCGGACCCGCCGCACGGCCGCCGAGTCGAGCACGCACTTCGAGGTGGCGCTCGACGAGACCGCGACCCGCGGCGGGATGGCGGTCGACGCCCCGCCGACCGGGCCGTCCGGGCGGCGTCCGATCGTGCCGGCCAACTGGTCGACGTGGCCGAACATCCGCCACAGCCTTGTGCAGGCCGCCGACCTGACCGCCTACCGCGCCGGCTTCCACGCGTTGCGTTCGCCTTGGTACGCAGCCCTCGCCACCTTCTGGGCGGTCGTCGGGGTGTTCCGGCTGACCGGCCGCCAGCTCAAGTGGTGGTGGGTCACCGAGCAGTACGGGCTACGGCAGGCCGCCGCTGACGCCAACGACCCGCAGATGTGGCTCAAGCTCCACCGCGAGGTTAAGGCCACCCGCATGTGGCGCGGCCTGGTCCTGCTCGCCGAGCTGCTGACCGCCGCGATCGGCGGGCCGATCCTCTACGCGACCGCGCCCACCTGGGCACTCGGCCTGTGCCTCGCCGTCGTGGTCGTATTCCTGGCCCACATCGGCCGCCCGGAAGACCGGCGCATCATCACCCCCGCGACCGTGGCGGGCCGGTTCCGCCGGGTCAACCCGGACATCATCCTGCGGGCCTACTACGCCGCTGGTCTCGGTCACCCGGACAAGCCGCACCAGCAGGTCAGCTTTGGCTCGACCATGGCCCGGGACACGTCCGGCACCGGCTCTCAGGTGTCGATCGATCTGCCGTACGGCAAGACGTTCGACGACGCCGTCAAAGCCCGCGGTGCCGTCGCCTCCGGCCTGGACGTGGCCGTGTCGCAGGTGTTCATCACCCGCGATCCCAGCTCGCACCGTCGGCACACGTTGTGGGTCGCCGACCGCGACCCGCTCGCCCAGGGCGCCGGTCGTACGCCGCTGCTGCGCGGCAAGGCCACCGACATCTGGCAGCCTGCCCCGTTCGGCCTGGACGAGCGCGGCAACAAGGTGTCCATCGACCTGATGTGGACGTCGATGCTGATCGGCGCGCAGCCGAGGCAGGGCAAGACGTTCGCCGCCCGCACGCTCGCTCTCTACGCAGCGCTCGACCCGTACGTGAAGCTCACCGTCCTGGACGGCGGCGGCAAGCCAGACTGGCGCAAATTCGCCCTCGTCGCCGACCGGTGCTCGTTCGGCCTGGCGATGACCCGCGACGGCGACCCGGCCGAGATCGTGCTGGAAGCCCTGCGCGAGATCAAGGCCGACGTGCAGGACCGGTACGAGCGGCTGTCCGAACTGCCGGTCGACGTGTGCCCCGAGGGCAAGCTCACCCGCGAGATCGCCCGTGATCCGAAGTACCGGATGCCGGTGCGGATGGTCGTGCTGGACGAGTTCCAGGAGTACTTCGACCTCGGCGAGGTGTCCAAGGAGATCGCCGGCCTGCTGGTCTACCTGGTCAAGGTCGCGCCGGCCGCTGGAATCATCTTCGTCGACGCCACCCAGCGCCCGTCCGGTGTCGGGACTGGACAAGTCGCCCAGCAGTTCATCTCCTACCGCGACAACCACCAGGTCCGCTTCGCCCTCCGTACCGGCTCGTGGCAGGTATCCGACCTGGTGATGGGCTCCGGCGCGTACTCCGAAGGCCACGACAGCTCGACCCTGCTGCCCACCTACAAAGGGGTAGGCATCCTGCGCGGCGCGTCCGACCACACCCCGACCGTGCGGACCTACCTCGCCGACCAAGAGGACGCCGAGAAGATCCTCATCGCCGCCCGCAAGCTGCGTGAGGCCGCCGGAACCCTGACCGGCATGGCCGCCGGAGAGGACATCGCCCGGGAGTCCCGCGACGTGCTCGCCGACGTCCGGTCGATGTTCGAAGCGTCCGAGCGCGGGTTGCAGTGGGAGGACATCGCGGCCCGTCTCGCCGACCGGCTCGCCGAGCACTACGCCGACGTCACCGCCGAGTCGGTCTCGGTTCAGATCCGATCGTTCGGTGTACGCAGCGTAGATGTCAAGCGCGCCGGCAAGGCCCTCAAGGGAGCCAAGGCCGACGACATCGACACCGCGATCAGCCGCCGCAAAGCCGCCTGACGGTCGCGGCCCACCCGCGACCGGTCGCGTCACCGCGACCCGACCCGCGACCGGCCTGGTCAGGACAGACATTGACCGGTCGCGGGTCGCGCCGCCAGCCCTTCACACCCAAAACTCGCCCCAGGAGGCTTCCTGTGCCCGCCCTCGCCGCGACCGCGACCCCCGAAACCACCCTCACCGGCCTACTCGTCATTGCCCTCGTGCTGGTCACGCTTGGTTACGCGGTCGGGTGCTGGTTCTGGCCGTTCGGAGCCTGCCGACGCTGCAAGGGCAGCGGCAAGCACCGCTCACCGTTCGGCCGCGCGTTCGGGCTGTGCCGCCGCTGCGGAGGCGACGGCCGCCGCCTGCGGGTCGGCCGCCGGATCATCAACAGCCTGCGGGAGCTGCACGACAAGGGCACCCGCTGATGGCCGCCCGGACCATGCGCCGACTCCACCGGACTGAGACCCCGCACACCAAGTGGTGCACCCGCGATCACCGCTGCGGCATCAACGAGCACCGCTCCGCCGACTTCATCGCCGACGCCCTCGGTGGGCGGGCCGTCATCACACGCGTCCGGGCCGGAGACACCGACTACGCCGAGATCCGCGCCCGGATCCCGTTGCACAGCAACGAAAACGGTGCCCGCTGGCAACTCGCCACAGCCCTACGGCTGATGCGCGACCTACTCGACACGGTTGCCATCCGACCCGGCGCGCTGCGATCCCGCACCGAACGGCCCGCCCTCCGTACCGCACGACGCTGATCGCCCTACCCCCGAGACCCAAGAAGGAGGCCGCGTGACCCACGTTGCCGCGTTCGACCTGGCCGCCGAGCAGGCCGTCATCGGTGCCGCCCTGCTCGCCCCCAACCTGATGGCCGATCTGGCGGCCACCCTCGCCCCGAGCGATTTCTGGCGTCCGGCGCACGCGGTTCTGTGGGAGTCGATGTGCGCCATGCACGCTGCCGGTACGCCCACCGATCCGATCACCGTCACCGCGCACCTTGCCGAGGCTGGCGACCTCGGCAGGGTCGGCGGTGCCCCGTACCTGCACACGCTGACCGTCGAGCTGCCCTCAGCCGCGAACGCCGGGCACTACGTGGGAATCGTGGCCGGGCACGCCAAGCGCCGTAAGGTCGCCGCCCTCGGTACCCAACTCGCCGCCCTCGCCACCTCCGGCGCAGACCCGGCCGAGGCGGTCGCAACCGGCCGCGCCCTGCTCGACGACGCGGATACCCCCGGTGGTTGGTCGGCGCTGATCCCGCTCGGCCGTGGCCGGCACCTGCCGCCGTTCCCGGCCGAGCTGCTCCCCGGCTGGCTCGCCGAGCAGGTGTTCGCCGTGGCTGAGTTCACCCAAACCCCGGTCGACCTCGCCGGGAGTATCGCCCTGGCGTGCCTGTCCACCGCCGCCGGTGGCCGCGCCGAGGTGGAGGTACGCGGCTCGTGGCGCGAACCCACCAACCTCTACACCGTCGTCGTCCTGCCGCCCGGCTCCCGCAAGTCGGCCGTGTTCGCCGCGATGGTCGCGCCGATCCTGGCCGCCGAGAAGACCCTAATCGAGCGAAGCGCACCGGCCATCATCGAAGCCGAGCTGGCCTCGAAGGTCGCCGGAAAGGCAGCTGAGAAAGCCGCCCTGGCCGCAGCGAACGCCGATCCGTCCGGGCGGGACACGCTGATTGCTGAGGCGACGGCCGCCGCGATGAACGCCGAAGCCATCACGGTGCCGGTCAAGCCAGTCCTGATCGCCGACGACGTGACCAGCGAGACCGCCACATCGTGGCTCGCGGCGCAAGGCGGCCGGCTGGCCGTGCTCTCACCGGAAGGCGGGATCTTCGCCACCATCGCCGGCCGCTACTCCGGCACCCCGAACCTCGAAGTGTTCCTGAAGGGCCACGCCGGGGACATGCTCCGGGTCGGCCGCCAATCCCGCGACACCGAGCACATCGACAAACCCGCGCTCACCATGGGATTGGCCGTCCAACCGGAGATCCTGCGCGACATCGCGAACATGCCCGGCTTCCGCGGTCTCGGCCTGCTCGCCCGGATCCTGTTCGCCCTGCCAGAGAACACCGTCGGCCGCCGCAAGATCGGAGCCGACCCGATCCCTACCCCGGTCGCCGCCGACTACCTCGCCAACCTGCACGCCCTGGTCCTCACCCTCGCCGAGTGGACAGACCCGGCCGTGCTGGTCCTCACCCCGGACGCCAACGAGCGGGTGTTGGACATCGAACGCACGGTAGAGCCGAGGCTCGCTACGGGCGGGGCTTGGGCGCACGTCGTGGACTGGGGATCGAAGTACACCGGAGCCGTGGTGCGGATCGCCGGACTGATCCACCTCGCCGAACACCTCCGCGACGGGTGGGGGCACCCGGTCGACGCCCACACGGTCGAACGCGCGGCGATGATCGGCGACTACTACGCCGCGCACGCCCTCGCCGCGTTCGACGACATGGGAGCCGACCAGAGCACCCGCAACGCCCGTCACGTCCTCGCCTGGATCGAACGCACCACCACAACGGCGTTCACCAAACGAGAGCTGTTCCGCGCCGTGCAGTCAAGCCAGCTCAAGACGATGGCTGACCTCGACCCTGTGCTCGCCGTCCTGGAAGCCCATGGCTACCTGCGCCAGCTCGACCCGCCCGCACCCAAACGAGCCGGGGGCCGGCCGCCGTCGCCGAGCTACCTCGTGCACCCCGACGTCCACCGACCCGCCGCGACGGTGCACTCCATCACCGCCCGGCGGACCGCGTGAAGGCCCTGACAGAACTGACACAAGTGACACAACCCCAGCCCGGTCGAGGTTCTGTCAGTTCTGTCAGTTGTGTCAGGCCCGCTCCCGGCAGGAGCCCACCTCCCCATGGCGACCTTCGGCCGGCACACCGGATCGCTCCACGGCGACGAATGGCGCTCACCGCGCCGATGAGAAACCGCTCCCAGCAACATCGCTCGTATCGGAATGGGGAAGCCGAAGTGGAAACGCAGAGCATGGACTTCGTTTACACCGTCGCCGAGGCTGCCCGGCACCTCAAGATTGGCCGGACCGCCATGTACGAACTCGTGATGAGTGGACAGATCCGTTCGGTCACCATTGGTCGATCTCGCCGCATTCCCGCCAGTTGCATCGCCGAATATCTATCGCACTTGCTGGACCAGCCCGCAGATTTCCCCGCTGCTGCCTGATCGAAGGGAATGACAATGCCGCGCAAGCCAAACGGAGCATCCAGCATCTATCAGGGAACTGACGGTTCGTGGCACGGCCGAGTAACGGTCGGCATCAAGGACGATGGCACCTCGGACCGCCGTCACGTGCGCGGAAAGTCGGAGGCGATCGTCACGCGGAAGGTGCGTGCCCTGGAACGGGAGCGCGACGCCGGGACAGTGCGCAAGGCGGGTCAGACTTGGACAGTGGCCAAGTGGCTGACGTACTGGCTGGACAACATCGCCGTCCCGCCGAACGTGCGCGAGAACACGCATGACGGATACCGCGTCGCCGTCAACGTGCACCTGATTCCCGGCCTCGGTGCGCACCGCCTGGAGCGGCTGCAACCCGAGCACATCGAGAAGCTGACCCAGAAGATGCAAAAGAACGGCAGCGCGCCTGCAACCGCGCACCAGGCACACCGGACGATTCGAACGGCACTCAACGAGGCGATGCGCCGTGGTCACATCGGCCGTAACCCGGCCACCCTTGCTAAATCTCCGACCTTGACCGACAAGGAAATCGAGCCGTACAGCGTGGATGAGATTCAACGGCTGCTGACTAGCGTTTCCGAGCGCCGTAATCGGGCGCGGTGGGCCATGGCCCTGGCGCTCGGTATGCGTCAAGGAGAGGTACTCGGGCTCAAGTGGGAAGACGTCGACCTGCCTAACTTCTCGCTCCGCGTACGTCGTGGCCGACTACGTCCCAAATACGCGCACGGATGCGCCCAGCAGCCGTGCGGGCGGAAGGCGGGTTATTGCCCCAATCGGAAGAGGACTCGGGCCGACACGAACGACACAAAGTCTCGGGCTGGCCGGCGCAGCATTGGACTACCTCCTGAGATTGCCGAGCTGCTGGAACTGCACAGGGTCGAGCAGGAGGCCGAGCGCAAGACGGCAGCTCAACTGTGGGAGGAAGGGGGATGGGTCTTCGCGACCCCGATCGGCCGTCCCCTGAACCCCAACACGGACTACCACGATTGGAAGCAGATTCTCCGCGATGCCGGACTCCGGGACGGCCGCCTGCACGACGCCCGGCACACCGCCGCAACGGTGCTCCTCATCCTCCAGGTCCACGAGCGCGCCACGATGGGCGTCATGGGCTGGGCCACGACGAGCATGGCCGCCCGCTATCAGCACTTGACCGACCCGATCCGGGCAGACATCGCCAAGCGGGTGGGTGGACTCATCTGGAAGCCAGCCGAGCGCGCGTCGACGGACCGGCCGGGGGAGCAGGGCAAAGGCTCTGAGGCTGCCTGACGGCCAACTGAGACCAAAATTGAGACCACCAACGCAGAAGGGTCGATCCCATGAGGGGTCGACCCTAGCGTTTTGCCTGCTCAAGCTGGCGGAGGATACGAGATTCGAACTCGTGAGGGTGTGAACCCAACACGCTTTCCAAGCGTGCGCCCTAGGCCACTAGGCGAATCCTCCGTACGCCAGAATACAGACCGTCGCAGCCCGGTTTCGTGGGAGGGCTGCGCGGGTGCGTGTCGGCGTTGGGTAAGCTGGCTGGCAGCCCCTCGTGCGGCGTCATCTTGTGAACCTCCCCAGGGCCGGAAGGCAGCAAGGATAAGCGAGCTCTGGCGGGTGCACGGGGGGTCCTTTCGTGTCGCCACCCGGGCACGTTTGTTTCTGTCACACCCTCGGCGGACAATGGCGCGGTCGTCGAGGAAGGGGCAGGCGTGGCACTCGCGCTCTACCGCAAGTACCGTCCGCGGACCTTCGCCGAGGTCATCGGTCAGGAGCATGTCACCGAGCCGCTGTCGCAGGCGCTGCGCAGCGGGCGGCTCCATCACGCCTATCTCTTCTCCGGGCCCCGCGGCTGCGGCAAGACCTCCAGCGCGCGCATCCTGGCCCGGTCGCTGAACTGTGAGCAGGGTCCCACCCCCGAACCGTGCGGGGTGTGCGCGTCCTGCCGGTCGCTGATGAACGACGGCACCGGGTCGATCGACGTCATCGAGATCGACGCGGCCAGCCACGGTGGTGTGGACGACGCCCGTGAGCTGCGCGAGAAGGCGTTCTTCGCGCCGGCCAGCAGCCGCTACAAGATCTACGTCATCGACGAGGCCCACATGGTCTCGTCGGCCGGCTTCAACGCGTTGCTCAAGCTGGTCGAAGAGCCACCGGAATACGTCAAGTTCATCTTCGCCACGACCGAGCCCGAGAAGGTGCTCGGCACGATCCGGTCGCGGACCCATCACTACCCGTTCCGGCTGATCCCGCCGGCCGTGCTCCGGCCGTACCTTCAGCAACTCACCGAGGCCGAGGGCGTCCATGTCGACCCGGCGGTCCTGCCCCTGGTCGTCCGGGCCGGCGGCGGCAGCGCGCGTGACTCGCTCTCCGTGCTCGACCAGCTCATCGCCGGCGCCGGCCCCGAGGGCGTCAGCTACCCGCGCGCGGTCGCCCTGCTCGGCGTGACCGACGTCGCGCTGATCGACGAGATGTGCGACGCGCTGGCCGCGGGCGACGGCGCGGCGGCCTACGCCACCATCGACCGGGTCGCCGAGGCCGGCCACGACCCGCGCCGCTTCGCGTCCGACCTGCTCGAACGCTTTCGCGACCTGATCATCCTGCAGCAGGTCCCCGACGCCATCACCAAGGGCCTCATCGACGGCCCGGCCGACCAGCTCGAGGCGATGGGCGCCCAGGCCACCCGGCTCGGCCCGGCTCAGCTCTCCCGCAGCGCCGACATCGTGCACAACGGACTGGTCGAGATGCGCGGCACGACCGCACCCCGGCTGCTCCTCGAGCTGATCACCGCCCGCATGCTGCTCCCCGGCGCCGACGACTCCCACGGCGCGCTGCTCCAACGCCTGGAGCGCATGGAGCGGCGGCTGACGCTCAGTTCCGAGGTACGCCCGGACGACACGACTTCGTCGCTCCCCGACGCCAGTGCCGGTGGCGGTGTCCAGGCCGTCGCCCCGGGCTCGAGCGGTGGCATCTCCGCCGCCCGAGCCGCCGCGGCCGCCGCGGCCCGCCGCGCCCCCGCCGGCGGCCTCGCCGCAGGCCAACGCCCCGCCTCTCCCGAGCCCACGCCGGCCGCCGCCTCTGTTTCTCCCGCGGCCGTGTCAGCTCCGCCCGCGGCCGGCCCTGCGTTTCCCGAGCCGGCCGCTCCGGTCTCTCCCGCGCCGCCCTCCGGGGCCGTCGCGCCGGTCAGCGAGCCCGAGCCGACGGGTTCCTCGGTGGCGTCCGGGGGGCCCGCCTCGCCGTCGGCGCTTGCTGATCCCTCCGCGGCATCTGCGACACCCGCGGTCTCGTCGGCCGCGCCTGCTTTGGCCGCTCGTGCTTCGACCGGGGCCGTGGCTTCCGCTGCGCCTGCGTCGGCTTCCCCGCGGCCGACGTCGGCGCCTCCCGCGCGCCCGGCCACCGCCGCCTACGACGAGGACGAGTGGCCGGAGGAACCCCCGCCCTACGACGATGAGCCCACGCCTGCCTCGCGCCCGGTGCCGCCGCAGGCCGCACGTACCTCGGGCGGCGCTCAGCCGCCGAACCGTCCCGACCCCGGCGCGATCCTCCCCGACGCGCCCGACGACGGCGTGGAGCCGGTCTCCTCCGGTGCCCCCGGCCAGTTGACCGCCGCGGCGGTCCGCGAGGTGTGGCCCGAGATCATCACCACGGTCAGCCGACAGAGCAAGAAGCTGGCCGCCTTGGCCTCCGGCGCCACCGTCCGCGATCTCGAGGGCCAGACGGTGGTCCTGACGTTCCGCTTCCCGGCCCACGCCAAGATGGTCGCCGACCAGCCTCAGCTGCTGGCCGACGCCCTCTACGAGGCGTTGGGCGGCCGCTGGCAGATCCGCTGCGAGGTGGCCGGCGAGGCCGGCGCCATCCCCCAGCCCGGCGGCAACCCCAACCGCGGCCCGGCCCAGCAGGGCCCGCCGCAGCAGGGCCCGCCCCAGACCGGTCCGTCCCGCAACGGCCCCGCCCCACGCGAGCAGTCCGCCCAGCCGACCCGCCAACGCGAGTCCCCACCGAGGCGCTCACCGCAACCGTCCTCGGACGACAGCGACGACTGGCCTGACCCGGCCCGCCCCGCCACCCCGCAGCCCGCCGCCACCCGGCCGGAGCAACCCGCCACCACCGGCAGCGCCTCGCCCCAGGCGCCCGGCGCCCCGGTCGGCGCTCACCCACGGCCGGCCGGCGCCGATGGCAGCCTCCATGCGGAGGCGTCCGTCACCCGTGCCGGCGCGCAACCGCAGGCTGCCAACACCCCTGCCGACGCCCGTTCGGCACGCCAATCCCATGACGGCGCTTCGTCGGCACGCCCAACTCATGACGGCGCCCAGCCGAACACGCCAGACGTTCGCGCCGCGAGCAGTGCCCCAGCCGGCGAGCAGCCGGGAGCGGCCAGCTCCGCGTCTACGTCCGACGACGACTGGCCCGAGCCGGCCCGCCCGGCCGCCCCCACGGCCCAGCCGAGCGCGACCCCTTCCACCACGGACGCCGACGACGACGGCTGGCCCGAGACCGCTCGCCCCGGTGGCGGCGCGGCGCCCGCCCCCGCCCCACCGGCTGACGAGGCGTGGCCGGTGCCGGCCCGCCCTGGCGGCGTACCCACTCAACCCCCGCCACCCGACCCACCAAGGCCAACCACCGCCCCGGCAACCCCCGCGGCGGCCGCCCCCCAGCAGCCCGCACCGCCTTCCCGCTCGAGCGGCCTGGCCGCCGCCCGAGCCGCCGCCGCGGGTCCCACTGCGGGCAGCGCGGCCACCGGCGCCACTTCTCAGCCGTCCGCAGCCAACCGCCCGGCGACCCAGACCCGCCCGGCGACCCAGGCCCGCCCGGCCGACCAGGCATCGCGCCCCAACGCCGCCCCCGCCGCGGCCACACCGGACGCCCGCCCCACGGCGAGCCCGGGCCTGGCCGCCGCCCGTGCCGCCGCGGCCGCCGGTGCCAGTCGCCAGGGCGCCCCGAAGACCGCCTGGTCCGACGGCTCACCGACCGAGGAAGCACCCTTCGACCCGGAGTTCGACGACTCGGCCAAGCCGTTCGACGGTTTCGACCCGGGCGACGAGCCGCTGGACGAGGTCATCGACGAGAAGAGCGCACGCCAGAACAGCGAGCAACAGGCCATGGACCTGCTGCGCGAGGCGTTCGGCGCCGAGAAGATCGGCGAAACCCAGGGCTGACCCCGGCGGTGGTGCTGCAGGGACCACTACGCTGGACGGGACTTTGTGCCGACTGAGTAGGAGCAACGCGATGCGCCCCGGTGGACAGCCGAACATGCAGCAGCTGATGAAGCAGGCGCAGAAGATGCAGCAGGAGATGGAGAAGGCGCAGGCCGAGCTGGCCGACGCCGAGCTGACCGGCACGGCCGGCGGCGGGCTGGTGTCCGTCGTGGTCACCGGCCTGGGTGAGTTCAAGTCGATCAAGATCGACCCCAAGGCGGTGGACCCGGAGGATGTCGAGACGCTGGAAGATCTGGTGCTCGCCGCCCTGCACAACGCGGCCGAGGCGCAGCGTGAGCTGACCAGCCAGAAGATGGGGCCGGCCGCGGGCGGGCTCTCGCTCCCGGGGTTCTAGGTGTACGAAGGCGCCATCCAGGATCTGATCGACGAGCTGGGCCGGCTGCCGGGCGTGGGCCCGAAGTCGGCTCAGCGGATCGCTTTCCACATCCTGTCCGCCGACCCGGCCGACGTGAACCGGCTGGCCACCACGCTCCGCAAGGTCAAGGAGCTGGTGCGCTTCTGCACGACCTGCTTCAACGTGGCCGAGTCGGAGCAGTGCCGGGTGTGCCGCGACCCGCGCCGTGGCGGCGAGGTGCTGTGTGTGGTCGAGGAGCCGAAGGACGTGGTGGCGATCGAGCGGACCGGCGAGTTCCGCGGCCGCTACCACGTGCTCGGCGGCGCGATCAATCCGCTGGAGGGCATCGGCCCGGACAACCTGCGGATCCGGGAGCTGATGGTCCGGCTGGGCACCGGTGAGATCAAGGAGCTGATCCTGGCCACCGACCCGAACACCGAGGGTGAGGCCACGGCCACCTACCTGGCGCTCATGGTGAAGCCGATGGGCATCGCGGTGACCCGGTTGGCAAGCGGGCTTCCGGTTGGTGGTGACTTGGAGTACGCCGACGAGATCACCCTGGGCCGGGCCTTCGAAGGTCGGCGTGCGGTGTAGGTGTCCTGTTGGGGCCGTTGATCACAAAGTGCCGAAACGCACCTCGGCGATACGACTGTGCGTTACCGTGAGTTCGCGGAGGGCTTTGTCACGCTGCCGTCACGGCCCGGCCAGGAAACGATAAACGGACCGAAAGCCTATTGACCGATGGACGGGATTACGTGAGCGTTCCTCTCACGGCGGCGGCGTAACCCGTCCGCTGGTTCGTGTCCGCATCGACGACCATCCTTGTCGAGGCGGTCCGCACCACCCCACGTACGCGAACAACCGATCGGTTGCCCGCGCTGCGGGGCCGGTCGATCTCGCGGCTTCGTGCCGTGACGGCGGCGGCGCCGTGGCCGGTGGCCGGGGAGAGGACCGGAAGCTTCATGGTCGTTGGACCCGGCACGGTCTCAGACCAGATCCCGCTGGCGCCCGATCCCGCGCCCGGCGGCGCGATCGTGACCAAGCAGATCGAGGGCCGTTCGCTCGGCCGCATCGCCTGGAACCGCCTGAAGCGCGACAAGGTCGCGATGGGCGGTGGCATCGTTGTCATCCTGCTGATCCTGGTCGCGATCTTCGCGCCGCTGCTGGCCGACTGGTTCGGCTCGCCGCCCAACGAGTTCCACCAGGACCTGATCGACACCAACACGCTGGCCCCCAAGGGCGGCACCGGCATCTCGTCCGAGCACCTCTTCGGCGTCGAGCCGCAGAACGGCCGGGACATCTTCAGCCGGATCGTCTACGGCGCCCGGATCTCGCTGCTGATCGCGTTCTTCGCCACGCTGCTGTCCACCCTGATCGGCACGACGCTCGGCGTGATCGCCGGCTTCTTCGGCGGCTGGGTCGACACGATCATCAGCCGCGCGATGGACGTCTTCCTGGCCTTCCCGCTGCTGGTCTTCTCGATCGCGCTGGTCGGCGTGGTGCCCGACAACGCGTTCGGGTTCACCGGCGACGGGCTGCGGATCTTCCTGCTGATCTTCATCATCGGCTTCTTCAGCTGGCCGTATATCGGCCGGATCGTCCGTGGTCAGACCCTGTCGCTGCGCGAGCGTGAGTTCGTCGACGCGGCCCGCAGCCTGGGCGCACGGTCGCCGCGCATCATCTTCAAGGAGATGCTGCCCAACCTGATCGCGCCGATCCTGATCTACGCCACGCTGCTGATCCCGACGAACATCCTGTTCGAGGCCGCGCTGTCGTTCCTCGGCGTGGGTGTGCGCCCGCCGACGGCCAGCTGGGGCGGCATGCTCTCGGACGCGTCCAGGTTCTACACGATCTGGCACTTCATGTTCTTCCCGGGCATGGCCATCTTCATCACCGTGCTTGCCTTCAACCTCTTCGGTGACGGCCTGCGAGACGCCCTCGATCCCAAGGGCCGGCGCTGATGCGCCACATGACTTCTACTCCAGCCAGGCGGTCCGGACCCGGACCGTCCCACCAGGGAGGTTGCTACAAGTGATCCGCAAGAACAGGGTGCTGGCGGCCGCGACGGCCGTCCTGGCACTCGGATTGGCCGGCGCGTGCGGCGGCGGTTCTGACGATGATTCGGACGGCGGCACGACTTCCGCGAAGCCGGAGTTCAATGCTGCTCTGACCAAGGTGTTCAACCCTTCTGACAAGAAGGGCGGCACGATTCGCATGGCGAACTCGGGCGACTGGGACACCCTAGACCCGGGCGAGACCTACTACGGCTACTCGTGGAACCTGCTCCGGCTGTACGGCCGCAGCCTGCTCACCTTCAAGGTGCAGCCGGGCAAGGTCGGCAACGAGCTGACTCCCGACCTCGCCGAGGGCGTCGGCACGCCGTCGGACGGCGGCAAGACCTGGACGTACAAGATCCGGGCCGGCATCAAGTACGAGGACGGCACCGTCATCAAGGCGGCCGACGTCAAGTACGCCGTGCTGCGCTCGATCGACAAGGAGACGTTCCCGAACGGCCCCGCGTACTTCGAGCAGTTCCTGAACCTGCCGGCCGGCTACAAGGGCCCGTACAAGTCGAAGGGCGTGAACACCGACTCGGCGATCACCACCCCGGATGACACGACGGTCGTCTTCCACCTGAAGCAGGCCTTCGGTGGCTTCGACTACCTGGCCGCGCTGTCGCAGACGGTTCCGGTGCCGGAGGCCAAGGACACCGGCGCCAACTACAAGCAGCACGTCGTCTCGTCCGGTCCGTACATGTTCGACACGAACAACCTGGGCAAGGACTTCGCGCTCAAGCGGAACCCGAACTGGGACCAGGCCAGCGACCCGATCCGTAAGGCGCTGCCGGACCGCTTCGAGGTCCAGCTGAACGTCAACGCCGACGACCTGGACAACCGGCTTCTCTCCGGTGACCTGGACATCGACGTGGTGGGCACCGGCGTGCAGCCGGCCGCTCTGGGCCGCGTGGTCGGCGACCCGACGGTGAAGGCCAGCACGGACAACGCGTCGCTCGCCCGCCTCTGGTACACCTCGATCAACGGCAACGTCGCGCCGTTCGACAAGGCCGACTGCCGCAAGGCCGTGGAGTTCGCCGCCGACAAGACCGGCTACCAGACCGCGTACGGCGGCCCGCTGGCCGGTGGCGACGTCGCGACCACGCTGATGCCGCCGATCGTTCCCGGTTACCAGAAGTTCGACCTGTACCCGTCGCAGGACGGCAAGGGTGACGTCGAGAAGGCCAAGGCGGCCCTGGCCGCGTGTGGCCAGCCGGCCGGCTTCGAGACCAACATCGCCTACCGGGCCGAGCGTCCGAAGGAGAAGGCGGCCGCCGAGTCGCTGCAGCAGTCGCTGGGCCGGGTCGGCATCAAGCTCACGCTGAAGCCGTTCCCGCAGGGTGACTACTTCTCCCAGTACGCCGGCAACCCGCCGTACGCGAAGAGCAACAAGCTCGGTCTGATCGTGAACGGCTGGGGCGCCGACTGGAACGACGGTTTCGGCTTCCTGTCGCAGATCGTGGACAGCCGGGTCATCCGGGAGACCGGTGGCTCGTCCAACACGAGTGTCCGGGACCCGGACGTCGACAAGATGCTCGACGCCGCGATCGCGAACACCGACACGGCCGCGCGTGAGAAGGCCTGGGGCGAGATCGACAAGAAGGTCATGGAGGACGCTTACATCCTCCCCGGCGTCTACGCGAAGTCGCTGCTCATCCGCCCGAAGAAGCTGACCAACGTGTTCGTCAGCGAGGCGTACAACATGTACGACTACACCGCGCTCGGCGTGGCCTGATCCAGGCCGGAACACACCCGACAGATAGGTGAAGGCAGCAGACGGCCGGTCCGGGGACGTCCTCGGACCGGCCGTCCAGCCGAGCACCGATGAGGTCTATTCACGACGGTGGAGACCGAGTTGCAGCACTTTCGCATGTCGCTAGTCAAGGAAGGTCGTGAATAAACCTCAGTGATCACGTACATCATCAGGCGCCTTTTCGCGGCCGTCCTGCTGCTCTTCATCGTCAGCGCCGCCACGTTCTCGATCTTCTACCTGTTCCCGCGGCTCGTCGGTGGGACGCCGGAGACGCTGGCCACCCGCTACGTCGGCCGGGCGGCGACGCCCGAGACGGTCACGCTGATCGCCCACAAGCTGGGCTTCTACGAGCCGATCTGGGTCCAGTACGGGCGCTGGATCAAGGGCATCTTCGTGGGCGCCGACTACAACATCGGCTCGAGCCTGGAGCACTGCCCGGCGCCCTGCTTCGGTTATTCGTTCATCACCCACCAGCCGGTCTGGCCCGACCTGCTGGACCGCCTGCCGGTGACCCTGTCGCTGGCGATCGGCGCGGCCATCCTGTGGCTGCTCCTCGGACTGTCCGCCGGCACCATCTCGGCGCTGCGCCGCGGGTCCCTGCTGGACCGCGTCGCGATGGGCATCTCGCTGGCCGGCGTCTCGCTGCCGATCTTCTTCACCGGCCTGATCGGCCTGCTGGTCTTCAGCTACACCCTGAACTGGACGGCGGACGGCGGCAGTTACACGCCGTTCACCGAGAATCCCGGCGAATGGTTCTATTCGCTGCTGCTGCCATGGGTCGTGCTCGCTTTCCAGTTCTCCGCCCAGTACGCCCGGCTGACCCGGGCCGGCATGTTGGAGACGTTGAGTGAGGACTACATCCGGACGGCGCGCGCGAAGGGACTGAAGGAACGCGACGTCAACGTGCGACATGGTCTGCGCGCGGCGCTCACCCCGATCCTGACCATCTTCGGTCTCGACTTCGGCCTGCTGCTCGGCGGCGCGGTGCTGACCGAGACGGTCTTCTCCCTGCCCGGCCTGGGCAAGTACGCGATCGACGCGATCACCAACAACGACCTGCCGAAGGTGCTCGGCGTGACGTTGATGGCGGCGTTCTTCGTGGTCATCGCGAACCTGGTCGTCGACCTGCTCTACGCGGTCGTCGACCCGAGAGTGAGGGTGGGCTGACATGACCGACCAGACACAGCCATTCCTCGAGGTCAAAGACCTGAAGATCCACTTCCCGACCGACGACGGTGTGGTGAAGAGCGTCGACGGCCTGACCTTCTCGGTCGAGCGCGGCAAGACGCTGGGCATCGTCGGCGAGTCCGGCTCGGGCAAGTCGGTGACCAGCCTCGGCATCATGGGGCTCTACAACAAGCGCAACTCGAAGATCTCCGGCCAGATCTGGCTGGACGGCGATGACGTGGTCAGCAGCGACGACGAGACGGTTCGCAAGCTGCGCGGCAACAAGATGTCGATGATCTTCCAGGACCCGCTGTCCTCGATGCACCCGTACTACACGGTGGGCCAGCAGATCGTCGAGGCGTACCGGGTCCATCACAGCGTCTCCAAGAGCGTGGCCCGCAAGCACGCCGTGGACATGCTGGGCCGGGTCGGCATCCCGCAGCCCGACCGCCGGGTGGACGACTACCCGCACCAGTTCTCCGGCGGTATGCGGCAGCGCGCGATGATCGCCATGTCGCTGGTCAACGACCCGCAGCTGCTGATCGCGGACGAGCCGACCACCGCCCTGGACGTGACCGTGCAGGCGCAGATCCTCGACCTGATGCACGACCTGCAGTCGGAGTTCAACTCCGCGCTGATCGTGATCACCCACGACCTGGGCGTGGTGGCCGAGCTGGCCGACGACGTGCTGGTCATGTACGGCGGCCGGTGCATCGAGTTCGCCGATGCCACCACGATCTTCGACCGGCCGGAGCACCCGTACACCTGGGGTCTGCTCGGATCCATGCCCCGCATGGACCGTCCGCAGATCGACCGGCTGGTTCCCATCCCGGGTCTGCCGCCGTCGCTGATCAACCTGCCGACGGGCTGCTCGTTCCACCCGCGCTGCCAGTTCGAGCCGCGCACCGGCGGACTCGGCTCGACCACGATGCCGGAGCTGAGCCCGGCCGGTGGCAGCAAGCACCTGGTCCGTTGTCACATCCCCACCGGTGAGCGGCAGCGGATCTGGTCCGACGAGGTCAAGCCGAGGCTGGAGGCGTGATGAGCGACAAGAAGACCGCGCTTCTGTCGGTGCGGGGCCTGGAGAAGCACTTCCCGATCACCAAGGGCCTGCTGCGGCGCAAGGTCGGCGCGGTGCGCGCGGTCGACGGCATCGACTTCGAGGTCTACAAGGGCGAGACGCTGGGCCTGGTCGGCGAGTCCGGCTGTGGCAAGTCGACCACCGGCCGGCTGCTGACCCGCCTGCTGGAGCCGACCGGCGGCAAGGTCGAGTTCGACGGCCGGGACATCACGCACCTGGGACAGGGCCGGCTGCGGCCGATGCGCCGGGACATGCAGATGATCTTCCAGGACCCGTTCTCGTCGCTGAACCCGCGGCACACGGTCGGCACGATCGTCGGGGCGCCGTTCCGGATCCAGAACGTGAAGACCGAGCACGGCGTCAAGCGCGCGGTTCAAGACCTGCTCAAGCTGGTGGGCCTGAACCCGGAGCACTACAACCGCTACCCGCACGAGTTCTCCGGCGGCCAGCGGCAGCGCATCGGCATCGCCCGGACGCTGGCGCTGCGGCCCAAGATGATCGTCGCCGACGAGCCGGTGTCCGCGCTCGACGTGTCGATCCAGGCTCAGGTCGTCAACCTGCTCGACGACCTGCAGAACGAGTTCGGCCTGACCTACGTGTTCATCGCGCACGACCTGTCCGTGGTGCGGCACATCTCCGACCGGGTGGCCGTGATGTACCTCGGCAAGGTGGTCGAGATCGCCGACCGGGAGTCGCTCTACAGCAACCCGCGCCACCCGTACACGGTGGCTCTGCTCTCGGCCGTGCCGGTGCCCGACCCGCGCCGGCGGGACCGCCTCCAGCGCGAGCGGGTGCTGCTGACCGGTGACGTGCCGAGCCCGATCAACCCGCCGTCCGGCTGCCGGTTCCGCACCCGCTGCTGGAAGGCGCAGGACATCTGCGCGACCGAGGAGCCGCCGCTGGTTCCGCGTCTGGACGACCCCGACTCCCACCAGACCGCGTGTCATTTCCCGGTGGCGGAGGGCGAGGCCGTCCAAGGACGGAAGACGGCTCTTACTCCCAGCTGATCTGCGGGGACGGGTAGAAGTCGACGCCGCGTGCGGTCCACTGTGGGCCGTGCGCGGCCAGGCGTGACCGGAACGACTCCCAGTCGTGTGTCGAGGCCGGCGACCAGGCGAGCTCGGCGATCGCGGCCAGCCTCGGGAACGCCATGAACTCGATGTCGTCGATGCTGCGCAGCGTCTCCGACCAGAGGGCGGCCTCAACCCCCAGAACCGCTGATTCGGGTACGCCGGTCAGGTGCGTTCCGGGATCCCAGTCGTACGCGGTCCGCACCTCGATCAGACCGGCCCAGGTCAGGCCGAGCCGGGTGTTCCGGTCGTACTTCATGTCGAGGTAGGCCTTGTTGGCCGGCGACATCACCACGCGCGTGCCGTTCGCCACCGCGCCGGCCAGGACCGGGTTGCTGCGCGTCGTGCCCCAGTACTGGGCGACGGAGGAGTGCGCGGCGGGGGACTGGGCGATCTCGTTCCACCCGTACGCCGTCTTGCCGTACTTGGCGACCAGCGGGATCACCCGGTTCTGGAACGTCAGGTAGTCGGCCGGCGGGGTGGCGTGCGCCTCGTCGCCGCCGATGTGGATGTACGGCCCGGGGGTGATGGCGGCGAGCTCGCGGATCACGTCCTCGACGAACCGGTAGGTGGTTTCCGACGAGATGCACAGCGAGCTGTAGCCGACCGCGGTGTCGGTGCGGGGCGGCGGCGCGACCCCGTCACAGGTCAGCTCGGGATAGGCGACCTGGGCGGCGTTGACGTGTCCGGGCATGTCGATCTCGGGCACGATGGTGACGAACCGGGCCGCCGCGTACGCGACCAGGTCGGCGTACTGCGCCTTGGTGAGGAAGCCGCCGCCGACCCCGTCCACGCCGGTGCCCGCGGCCCCGCCGATCTCGGTGAGCCGGGGCCAGCCGTCGATCTGGATCCGCCAGCCCTGGTCGTCGCTGAGGTGCAGGTGCAGATAGTTGATCTTCAGGCGGCGGATCTCGTCGATGTACTTCTTGACCTCGTCCGGGGTGTGGAAGTGCCGGGCCAGGTCGAGGTGGGAGCCGCGGTAGGCGAACCGCGGCCGGTCCTGGACGGTCCCGCCGGCGATGGCCCGGCCCTCGCGCAGCTGCAGCAGCGTCTGGGTTCCGTTGAAGAGCGCTTCCGGGTTGCCGCCGGTGACCTCGACGCCGCTCCGGTTGACGGTCAGCTGGTAGCCGTCGCCCAGACCGCCGGCGATCCTCAGCGAGATCTTCCGGGCGGCCGGCGCCGCAGAGGTCGTCACCGGGAGCGTCAGCCCGGTGGCGGCGGCGAGGTCCGACGCCAGCAGGGTGCCGACCGCCGGGGTCCGGGTCTGGATCACGGTGTTGCGGTCGAGGTGGAAGTCGGCGCCGCTGGGAACCGCGGAGACGGGCGCCGGGATGACATCGCCGAAGGTGGATGCCGACAGAACGGGCACCGGAGCCGCCAGGAGGGCGGCGGTCAGAATCTGAGGCAGGGCCATGCCCGACGCTACATCGAGGACTGTAAATAAAGCTACTACTCCGGGCGGTGCAGCAGCGCCACCGCGAAGTCGTGCAGCACGTCGGCGTCGGCCGCGTCGGCCAGCTTCACCTTGCCGCCGGTCACGTGGTACCACTCAGCGGCGTCCTTGTACTGCACGGTCAGCGTCACGTCCTGGCCGGACACCTCGCTGACCAGCGTCACCTCGCCGGTGATCACGCCGACCTCATCGGTCATCACGCCGCCCGGCGCGTTCAGATCGCTGCGCTTGCCCGCCATCAGCACTCCTTGAGCATCGTGCTCAGCGCCTTCTTCTCGGCGCTGGTCACCGTCAGCTTCCAGTAGCTCTTCACCGTGATCCAGTCCCCGGCGTAGCCGCACCACTCGGCCTTGACCGAAGGCTTCCACGTCGATGGATCCTGATCGCCCTTACCCCGGTTCGAGGTCTGCGACACCGCCACCAGCTGGGGACGTTCCAGGTCGTTGGCGAAATCGCCGCGCCGATCCTTGGTCCACGCCGCCGCGCCCGAACGCCACGCGTTGGCCAGCGGCACCATGTGGTCGATGTCGACCAGGGTGGGCTTGGTCAGGACCTTGCCGTCGTAGCTGCTCGTCCAGGTGCCGCCGACCACGTTGCAGCCGGAGAACTTCACCTTGCGGCCGTCCCGCTTGAGGACCGAGTCGCGGACGTCGCAGTTCTTTCCGGTGTCGCGCCAGTGCGGGAACTCGTCCCGGGTGTAGCCGCGCATCGATCCGGCCTTGGCCTCATTGAGGCCGGCGAGCAGCTTCGCGGGGTTGCCGCTGGTGCTGCCGCCGGCCTCGCCACCGCCCGGAGTCGTCGTCGTGGGAGCGGGCTCGAGGGGAACCACTTCACAGCCGGTGGTGAGGGTCGCTGCCGCGATCAGGACAAGAGCAAGGGGGGTACGTGTGAGCACCCCCCAAGCCTAGGAGGGTTGTGCCCGTTTCTCGCCCTGGAGAGCGGGGTGTCCGCTTTGTGTGGCGCGCCGTCGTTCAGTGGTAGCCAAGATCAGTGGTAGCCAAGACCGGCATCCGAGGCCCGGATGGCGCGCTCGGCTACCACTCGGAGGGGTTAGCGGACCCGGTTGACCGCGCTCGTCACGGCCTTGATCGAGGCGGTGACGATGTTCGCGTCCAGTCCGACGCCCCACACCGTGGTCTCGCCGACCTCGCACTCCACGTACGCGGCGGCCTGCGCGTCTCCACCGGAGGACAGTGCGTGCTCGGCGTAGTCGTGCACCCGGACCTGGATGCCCAGCGGCTGGAGCGCCTGCACGTACGCGTCGATCGGGCCGTTGCCCACCCCGGTGAGCGTCTTCTCCTCGCCCCGGTCGGTCACCGTGACGTCGATCTCGACCTTGCCGTCCACCGTGGCCGTCGTGTAGCGCTGCATGACGATCCGCGCGAAGGCCTGGTGATCGGGGAGGTACTCGCCGGCGAAGATGTCGTACATCGCCTGCGGGCCGACCTCGCCTCCCTCGCTGTCGGTGACCCGTTGCACCACGCCGGAGAACTCGATCTGCAGCCGTCGCGGCAGGTCGAACTTGTGCTCCTCCTTCATGATGTACGCCACGCCGCCCTTGCCGGACTGCGAGTTGACCCGGATGACCGCCTCGTACGTCCGGCCCACATCCTTCGGGTCGATCGGCAGGTAGGGCACGCCCCAGGTGAAGTCGTCCACCGGCGTCCCGGCCGTCTCGGCGTCCTTGGCCAGCGCGGTCAGGCCCTTGTTGATCGCGTCCTGGTGCGAGCCGGAGAAGGCGGTGTAGACCAGGTCGCCCACGTACGGGTGCCGCTCGTGCACCGGCAGTTGGTTGCAGTACTCGACGGCCCGCTTGATGTCGTCGATGTCCGAGAAGTCGATCATCGGGTCGACGCCCTGGGAGAACAGGTTGAGGCCCAGCGTGACCAGGTCGACGTTGCCGGTCCGCTCGCCGTTGCCGAAGAGGCAGCCCTCGACCCGGTCGGCGCCGGCCAGCACGCCCAGCTCGGCCGCGGCCACCGCGCAGCCGCGGTCGTTGTGCGGGTGCAGGCTCAGCACCACCGACTCGCGGCGGGGCAGGTTGCGGTGCATCCACTCGATGGAGTCGGCGTATACGTTGGGGGTGGCCATCTCGACCGTGGCCGGCAGGTTGATGATCAGCGGCCGGTCGGGCGTCGGATCGATCACGTCGATGACCGCCGAGCAGACCTCGAGCGCGTAGTCCAGTTCGGTGCCGGTGTACGACTCGGGGCTGTACTCGTAGAAGATCTCGGTGTCCGGCGTGTGGATCTCGGCGTACTTCTGGCACAGCCGCGCGCCCGTGGTCGCGATGTCGGTGATGCCGGCCTTGTCCAGGCCGAACACCACCCGGCGCTGCAGCGTCGAGGTCGAGTTGTAGAAGTGCACGATGGCCCGCTTGGCGCCGCGGATCGACTCGAAGGTGCGGTCGATCAGGTGCTCGCGACATTGGGTCAGCACCTGGATGGTGACGTCGTCCGGGATCAGGTCCTGCTCGATGAGCTGGCGGACGAAGTCGAAGTCGGTCTGGCTGGCGGCCGGGAAGCCGACCTCGATCTCCTTGTAGCCCATCTGCACCAGCAGCGTGAACATGCGCCGCTTGCGCTCGGGGGACATCGGGTCGATCAGGGCCTGGTTGCCGTCGCGCAGGTCGACCGCGCACCAGCGCGGGGCCTTCTCGATGCGTTGCGAAGGCCATTGCCGATCGGGCAGCTCCACCGCGAACTGCTGGTGGTAGGCCTGGTAGCGCTGGAACGGCATCGCGCTCGGGCGTTGGCGGGCGATGGCGTCGTCAGTCACGACTGAGTCGTTCGAAGACATGGGATGTGCTCCTGCGAAAAGGGGAACGGACCTAGGGCGGCCGCGCGCACATCAACTCCGCGACGAGGTGTCGGCCTAGAAACGGGCCTCGTCGCGGCAGCGAAGGAGAAGTGCGTTCCACATGTCGTCGGAAACACTATCAGCCTTGCGGCTGAGCGCTAGGGGCAATGGATCCGTTCGAGGGATCGACGGTGGGCGCGGGCGGCGGACTCTTGGTGCCGAGCGGCTCGCCGCCGGTCAGCGGGCCGGGCAGGTCGATCCGCGGCGGCGCGGCCGCGACGCTGACCAGGGTGAGCATGCCGAAGTCGACCCGGGCCGCGGTGAGCAGGCCGTTGTCGGCGTAGCAGTAGATGCCGACGTCGACCGGCGGCTTGAGCGCGGCCGAGATGCCGTCCACCGCGTAGCACGCGCCCTGCGCGGCCGGACCCTGCGTGGCCAGCGGCTTCGCGGCCACCACGGACAGCGGCGACTGCCGGTCCTGGAAGACGCTCAGCCACTGCCGGAAGATCCGCTCCACCCCGGGGTCGAACTCCCGGGGCAGGCGCTTGTCCGGATCGGCGACCCGGACGCAGGAGGGGTTGATCGGGTTGCTCGCCGACGGCATCGCGCATTGGAAGACGCCCTCGGGGGTCTGCACCACGGAGACGTCGGCGGCGCCGCCGAGCGCGCCGCCGGGGATGTCGACCCGCCACGAGCCGTCGGTGGCGACCGTGGCCACCACCGAGCGGGCGCCCTGGCCGTCGCCGGGGTCGTAGTCGTAGAGCGCGGAGTAACGGTGGTCCTGGGCCAGCGCCGCGCGTGCCGCCAGCTCGCTGCGCGCGGCCGAGGTGTCGGTGATGACGTCGTCGCTCGGCTCCGGCGACGGGCCGGCCGCGGGCGCGTCGGACCCACAGCCCGCGGCCAGAAGGGTCAGCAGGACGACGGGTACCAGGCGTGGACGCACCGAGACATTCTCGCCTCTGTGCCGCACATCGGTCGCGGTCCGCCGCCGGGCGTGTCGCGGCGCACAGGCCGGATTCTGGGATCGCCATCCAGCGCGATTCTGAGTTCCCACTAAGCTGGTCCGCGTCCGTTCCCGCCCCATGCTGAGAGGAAGTTCGCGGCCGTGGCCCTGGTGGTGCAGAAATACGGCGGTTCGTCCGTCGCCACGGCGGAACGTATCAAGCGGGTGGCGGAACGGATCGTGTCCGCCCGCAAGGCCGGCGACGACGTCGTCGTGGTGGTCTCCGCGATGGGTGACACCACCGACGAGCTGATGGACCTGGCCAACCAGGTCAGCCCGCTCCCGCCCGGCCGCGAGCTCGACATGCTGCTGACCGCCGGCGAACGCATCTCGATGGCGTTGCTGGCGATGGCGATCCACAACCTGGGCTATGAGGCCCGGTCGTACACCGGCTCGCAGGCCGGCGTGCTGACCACCTCGGTGCACGGCAAGGCCCGCATCATCGACGTCACGCCCGGCCGGCTGCGCACCGCGCTGGACGAGGGCGCGATCGCGATCGTGGCCGGCTTCCAGGGCGTGTCACAGGACACCAAGGACATCACCACGCTGGGCCGCGGCGGTTCCGACACCACGGCGGTCGCGCTGGCCGCGGCGCTGCGGGCCGACGTCTGCGAGATCTACACCGACGTGGACGGTGTGTTCACCGCCGACCCGCGGATCGTGCCGAACGCGCGACACATCAAGAAGATCACCTACGAGGAGATGCTCGAGCTGGCCGCCGGCGGGGCGAAGGTGCTGATGCTGCGCTGCGTCGAGTACGCGCGGCGCTTCGGCGTCCCGATCCACGTACGCTCGTCGTACTCACTCAAGCCCGGCACCATGGTCACCGGATCGATGGAGGACCCTTCCGTGGAACAGGCGCTGATCACCGGGGTCGCCCACGACCGCAGCGAGGCCAAGATCACGATCGTCGGGGTGCCCGACGAGCCGGGCGCCGCCGGCCGGATCTTCGAGACCGTCGCCTCGGCCGAGATCAACATCGACATGATCGTGCAGAACGTGTCCACCGAGGGCACCGGCCGCACCGACATCTCGTTCACGTTGCCCAAGGCCGACGGCCCGACCGCGATGGCCGCGCTCAACAAGATCCAGGGCCAGATCAAGTTCAAGAGCCTGCTGTTCGACGACCACGTCGGCAAGGTCTCGCTGATCGGCGCCGGCATGAGGTCACACCCGGGTGTGGCCGCCTCCTTCTTCGCCTGCATCGGCGCCGCCGGCGTCAACATCGAGATGATCTCCACGTCCGAGATCCGGGTCTCGGTGGTGTGCCGCGACAGCGACCTCGACAACGCGGTCCGCGCCGTGCACGACCAGTTCGAGCTGGGCGGCGACGAGCAGGCGGTCGTCTACGCCGGCACCGGACGTTAGCCCGGCGATGGCGAAGCAGCCCACGCTCGCCGTCGTCGGAGCCACCGGCTCCGTCGGCACGGTGATGCGTGAGCTGCTCTCCTCCCGGCGCAACGTGTGGGGCGAGATCCGGCTGATCGCATCGGCCCGCTCGGCCGGCAAGTCGTTGCGCTGCCGCGGCGAAGATCTCTCGGTCGTCGAGCTGACGCCCGAGGCGTTCGACGGCGTCGACGTGGCCATGTTCGACGTGCCCGACGCGGTGTCACTGGAGTGGGCGCCGATCGCGGTCGAGCGCGGCGTCACCGTGGTCGACAACTCGGCCGCCTTCCGCATGCACCCCGACGTCCCGCTGGTCGTGCCCGAGGTCAACCAGGACGCGATGCGCCGCCGGCCGCGCGGCATCATCAGCAACGCCAACTGCACCACGATGGCGATGATCATGGCGATCGCGCCGCTGCACCAGGAGTACGGCCTGCGCGAGCTGGTCCTGGCGTCCTACCAGGCGGTGTCCGGGGCCGGGCAGATCGGCGTCGACGTCCTGCACGACCAGCTGATGAAGGTGGCCGGCGACCGCACGCTCGGCTCCCGCCCCGGCAACGTGCGGCAGGCGGTCGGCGACGACCTCGGCCCGTTCCCGGCCCCCCTGGCGCTCAACGTGGTGCCCTGGTCGGGTGATCTGGCCGCGAACGGCTGGTCGTCCGAGGAGCTGAAGATGCGCAACGAGTCGCGCAAGATCCTCGGCCTGCCCGCCCTCAAGGTCTCCGCCACCTGCGTCCGGGTCCCGGTGGTGACCGGCCACTCGGTCGCGGTGCACGCGGTCTTCGGCTCCGAGCTGACCGCCGAAGACGCCCGCGCGGTGCTGCGCAACGCCCCCGGCGTGATCCTGGTCGACGACCCGGCCGCGGGCGAGTTCCCGATGCCGATCGACGCCGTCGGCACCGACCCGTCCTGGGTGGGCCGGATCCGCCGGGCGATGGACGACCCACGGGCGCTCGACATGTTCATCACCGGCGACAACATGCGCAAGGGCGCGGCGCTCAACACGGTGCAGATCGCCGAGCTGCTGGCCGCGGAGGCCGCGGCCTAACGCTCAAGTGCTCGGGGTGCGCGTCGATCCTTACGGCCGCAGATTCTGAACACCCCCGAGGAGACCCACCGATGGCTTGCCCGAACTGCGGCACCGGCGTCAGCGTCGGCGCGCCCTGCCCGGCCTGCGGCTTCACGTCCCCGGCCCCGGCGGCCGACCAGTTCGGCGGCCCGATGCCGTCCGGCCTGACCGGCTACACCCCGCCCCCGACCGCAGCCCAGCTCTACCCCGAGCCGGCCCCCGCCTACAGCGCGCCGCCACCGCCGCCCGGCCACCCCGCGGCCTACTCGGCTCAGGGCTACCCGGCTCAGGGCTACGCGCCCGGTTACCCGCCGCCGCCCGGCAACTACCCGGTCGGCGTGCCGTACAACGCCTACTTCGCGCCGCAGGCCGACGTCGGCAACGGCTTCAGCATCGCCGGCATCGTGCTGGGCGTCATCGCGCTGGTGGTCTGCCCGCTGCTCTTCGGCCTGGCCGGCGTGGCCATGGCGCAACGCGCCCACAGGCGGGGCGAGAGCCTGTCGAAGGTGTCCTTCGGCGTGGCGATCGGCGGGCTCGTGGTCGGCATCATCGGCACGATCGTCCTGAGGGCGACCACGAGCCTCTACGACTTCAGCTGACGGGCCCGGTCAGACCGCCGCGTCGAGGGCGGCTCGGTTGAGCAGGGCCCGCAACGTGATCCCGTGCTCGGCCAGCGCCTCGCCGCCGCCTTCCTGCCGGTCGATCACGCACAGCGCGTGGTCCACGTGTGCGCCCAGCTTCCGCAGCTCGCCGGTGGAGATCACCACCTGGCCACCCGAGGTCACCACGTCCTCGACCACCAGCACCCGCCGCCCGGCCACCTCCGCGCCCTCGGAGAGCCGGGCGGTGCCGTACTGCTTGGCCTGCTTGCGGACGAACGCGCAGGGCAACCCGGCGTGCCGGGCGACGGCGGTGACCACCGCGATGCCGCCCATCTCGAGGCCGGCCAGCACCTCGGTGCCGCCCGGGATGAGCGCCGCCATCTGCTCGGCCAGCTGGTCGAGCAGCACCGGGTCGGACTCGAACTGGTACTTGTCGAAGTATTCGGTCGCCGCGCGGCCGCTGCGCAACGTGAACGTGCCGGTCAGCCGGGCAACGCGGTTAACCTGCCGCGCCAGGTCGGAGTCAGTCACAAGGTGACAGCCTGTCAGGTCAGCCCCAGGGGAATCACGGCACCCCAGCCGCAACCGCTCAGCAACCGTGGGTACCCGCCGATCAGAAGATCATGCAGACACCGCACCGCTGGTTCGGCGCCGGTCACAGCATCGCCGCGGACAGCGCCAAGGCGGGCGCCGAGGCGGCGGCATCCGCGGTCGGTGGGCGTACCCCCGCGGTGGTTTTCGTCTTCGCCTCACACCAACATGACCTGCCGGCGCTGCTGATGGCCGTCCGCGACGAGGCCGGACCGAACGCGCTGGTGGTGGGCGCGTCCACGCTCGGCGAGCTGGCCTACGACGGCGCGAGCGCGGGCGGGGTGTCGGTGGCCGCGCTGGGCGGTGAGGGCTTCACCGTACGCGCGAAGGTCGCCCACATCGGCGACGCCGGGCACCGCCGGGCCGGAGCCGAGGCGGCCGAGGCGATGGCCGGCGTGACCAGTCCGCACAGCGTGCTCATCCTGCTCGCCGACGGGCTGTCCGGCGACCCGCACGAGGTGGTCCGGGGCGCGTACTCGGTGCTCGGCGCCGTGGTGCCGCTGGTCGGGGGCTTCGCCGGCGGCGGGTCGGACAAGTCCCGGACGTTCCAGTTCATCGGCGACACGGTCTACACCGACGCGGTCGTGGGCGTCGCGCTGGGCTCGGACGCCCCGATCGGCATCGGCGTCGCGCACGGCTGGCACCGGGTCGAGCCACCGATGATCATCACCAGCAGCCGGGGCGGCCGGATCTTCGAGCTGGACGACGAGCCCGCGCTGGACGTGCTGCTGCGCCGCAACGACCTGGCCGGCCAGCGGGCCGCCGACCTGTTCCACGGGGTGGACGCGCTCCAGGCGCTCGGCCTGTCCCGGCGCAACGGGGAGGACATCCGGGTGATTCACGACGGCGACGACGTCGACCGGTCCATCCTGGGCATGTCCGACGTTCCGCAGGGCGCGCTGTGCTGGCTGATGGAGGCCGACCACGACGCGCTGATCCGGGGCGCGACCGACTCGTGCCGGGAAGCTCTGGACGGCCTCGGCGGGAAGGTGCCGCTGGGCGTGCTCGCCTTCGACTGCGGCGCGCGGCGAGGCCGGCTCGGACCCGACGGCATGCAGGAGGAGATGGCCGCGATGCGCTCCGCTCTGGGCAGCACGCCGTACGCCGGCTTCTACACCGCCGGGGAGATCGCCCGGGTCCGCGGCGCCCTCGGCACCCACCACCTGACCCTCGTCACCCTGGCGCTGGCCTGACATGTCCCACTCGTCGTCACATCAGCCCACCGAGTTCTTCTCGGTGGTCAACGCGGCCGCCGACGAGGAGACCGCCGTCGCCGCCGCCGTGGAGCGGGCCGCCGAGATGGTCGAGGCCGAGGTCGCCGCCGTGGTGCTGGCCGACCAGGTCCGCGGCGCCTGGGGCTTCGGGACGGAGGTGCCGTCGGCCGGGCTGCTCCGCGCCGACAAACGGCTGGGCGTGCCCGCCCTGGGCGCGCTGCACACCTGCTACACCGCGCTCGGCGAGGACAAGAAGCACGGCGCGCTGATGGTCGGCCGGCTCAGCGCCGAGTTCAGCCCCGAGGAACGGCACATGCTGCAGGGCATGGCCCAGGTGCTCGGCCTGGCGCTGCGCGGCATCCGGGTGCTCTCCGACGAGCGCAACCTGCGCGCCGACTCGGAACGCGTGGCTCAGGTCGCGCAGACCAAGCAGATGCTGGTGGAGACGCTGCTGAGGATCCAGCGGACCATCTCCAACCGGCGCCCGCTGCCGGAGATCCTGGACGCGGTGACCAGCGGCGCCGCGGCCCTGCTGGGCGCCGACTCGGTGGCGCTGATGCTGGCTGAGGAGGGCCGGGCGCGGCGGCTGACCGTGGCGTCCACGGCCGGCACACCCGAGGCGTCCACCCACGACGGCGATGCCCGCGAGGCGATGGCCGGTGGCCAGGTGGTGATCCGTGCGCTTGCCCGGGACGCCGTGATCGCCGCCCCGGTGCAGGTCACCGGCGAGATGACGGGAAGCCTGGTGGCCCGGCTGCCCGGACCGGTCGAGCGGCACGCCGAGCACCGCGAGCAGCTGGCCGCGTTCGCCCAGCAGGTGAGCGTGGCGCTGACCGACGCCCGTACCGCCGAAGCCGCTCACGAAGCGCACCATGATCCGGTCACCGGCCTGCCCAACCGGGGCCTGTTCCTGAAGATCTTCAACCGGGTGCTGGCGTCGCGGGACGTGGCGACCGACCCGACCAGCGTGCTCTTCGTCGACCTGGACCGGTTCAAGGCGGTCAACGACAGCCTCGGCCACGAGGCCGGCGACCAGTTGCTGGCCGCGGTGGCCGGTCGGATCCGCGGCTGCGTCCGGGCCAGCGACACCACCGCCCGGCTCGGCGGCGACGAGTTCGCGGTGCTGCTGCACGATTCGCCGATGGACGCCGCGACCGGCGTCGCCGAGCGGATCGTCCAGGCCGTGAAGGACCCGTTCCGGTTGGCCGGGCGGGACATCTTCATCGGGGCCAGCGTCGGCGTGGCCATCTCGCGGGAGACCGCCGAGCACTCCGACGTGCTGCTGAACAACGCGGACGTGGCGATGTACCGGGCCAAGAAGGAGGGCCCGGGCAAGGTCATCGTGTACGAGCCGTACATGCACACCGAGGCCCTCAACTATCTGAGCCTGCGCGGCGACCTGCAGAAGGCCCTGGACGCGGGCGAGTTCGCGCTGCAGTACCAGCCGCTGATCCGCCTGGCCACCGGCGAGGTGACCGGGGTCGAGGCGCTGATCCGCTGGCACAGCCCCGGTCGTGGCCTGGTCAGCCCGGTCGACTTCATCCCGATCGCCGAGGAGTCGGGCCTGATCGTGGAGATCGGCCAGTGGGTGCTGGAGACCGCCGCGGCCCAGGTCGCCACCTGGCGCCGGACGTTCCCCGACCTGACCCTGAACGTGAACGTCTCCGGCCTCCAGCTGGTCAACCCGCGCTTCGCCGACGACGTGATGCGCGCGCTGGCCCTGGCCGGCCTGCCGTCCAGCGCGGTCACCCTGGAGCTCACCGAGTCGGTGCTGATGAGCGAGCCCGATCTGGCCCGGTCGTCGCTGGCCGCGCTGCGTACGCTCGGGGTTCAGCTCTCGATCGACGACTTCGGCACCGGCTACTCGTCGCTGGCGTACCTCCGCGAACTGCCGGTCGACGAGCTCAAGATCGACCGTGCCTTCATCGCCCGCGCCGAACTCACCGCCGAAGACCTGGCCCTGGTCCGCACGATCGTGCAGCTCGGCCAGATCCTGGGCCTGCGGGTGGTCGCCGAGGGCATCGAGAACGCCGCCCAGCTCGAGGCCCTGCGCTCGCTCAGTTGCGCCTGCGGCCAGGGCTACCACCTCTGCCGCCCCGCCGACGCGGCCGACCTACCACCGTTCCTCGAGCGCGCAAGCCTCCGTCACCCGAACGCGTCACTCATGGCTTAGTTACGGCCGGTTCTGTCGGGTTTCGCGTATTTTGCACGTCAATGGGAGATTCGCTGCTCTCGAGAGGACGGACCATGACACCCTTCGCGCTGCTGTTCCTCCTGGCCCTCGCCGGCTCCTCCTGCTTCGCCATCGGCCGCGCCCTGGGCCGCGGTGAACGCTACGAGAAGGGCTACCGGGCCGGCTTCCGCGACGGCGAGACGGGTTCCCTGGCCCGCGCCGCCCGCCTGATCTCACTCAACGAACGCCCGGCGATCGCGCCCGCGGTCGAGTCCATGATGCTCCCGGCCTCCTACGCGGTCCCCCAGCAACTGCCCCCGCAGCGCGCCGCGGCGCCCGCGGTGGTGGGGGTTCCGGCCCGTCCGCAGCTCGCGCTCTAACCCTTGGGAAGTACGCCGAACACCCGGTCCCGCCATCTCGGCGGCCTGACCGCAACTCCGGGCCGTCCCCCGCCATCCGGCCCGGTGGGTGGTCACCCCGAGAACCAGGACAAAGTCATCGAGAGGGGTACGGCCGCCGCCCGGCCGTACCCCTCTCGGCCCCTCTTCCGTGTTGAAGCCTGTGGTTGGTGATCAGCAGTACAGGTTGCCGCCCGGGTCGACGCCGAGCAGTTGCGTGAAGCGCAGGTAGGAGTTGACCCGGCTCTGCACCTGGGCCGGGTTGCCGCCGTCGCACTCGCGCGACCCGTTGATGCTGCGGATCGTGCCGCCGAAGCCGGAGCCGCCGGTGATCGCCTGATGCGCGGTCATCGTGTTCGGGCCGTTCTGGCTCATCCAGTACCAGAAGGCGGTCTGGAAGGTGATCGACGTGTCGGTCTTGACCAGGTCGGGGAAGTGCAGCAGGTCGACGCCGAGGTAGTCGCCGGCCGCCTTGTAGTTGTAGTTCCAGCTCAGCTGGATCGGACCGCGGCCGTGGTAGGCCGTCGGGCCGGCCGGGCAGCCGTACGGCCGGCCGAGGTCGCAGTACTCGCCCCAGGGTTGGTGTTCCTCGGCGTACTGCAGCTGGCCGGACTCGTGGTCGATGTTGGCCAGGAACGCCGCCACCTCGCGCTTGCGGGTGGTGTCGTCGCCGGCGGCGAAGGCCGGAAAGTGGCCGGCCGCGTCGACCAGGCCGGCGTACGTGTAGATCGGCAGCCGGTTGGGGAAGTTCTGCTCGAACTGGGTCTGGCTCAGCGGGAAGCCGCCGGCCGGGGGCGGGTCCTCACCGCCGCCGCCACCGCACGCGCCCTGGTCGGCCCAGACGTCCCACTGGCCGCTGTGCGTGGCCGGGCTGTCGTTCTGGGTCCACCACTTGGCGCGGTAGTTGTGGCCGCTCTGCGAGGCGACGTTGTCGGCGACGTACACCTGGGAAGCGTTCCAGGCCGCGGCGCAGGCCGCGGCGGCTTGGGAGGCGGTCATCGGGACGAGGGCCGCGGCAGCGCCGGCGAGAGCAACGCCGAAGCACGCGAGCAGACGGTTCTTGCGCATGGGGGGATCAGCACCTTCAGGCTGGGGGGCCGTGAGGACACATTGAGCCAACCCGATGTCTGAGGCTGCGTCAACTACTGTTAGGAAACTTCAAGGAATGAACAAAGCTCCCGTTTTGCACCCTCCGAACGCGCCGATGGGAGACCGCGGAGACGAAGTAGGGATGGTGACCCGATCCCGAAAGGTGCAGTGATGTCGGCACTTGCCCGCCTGATCCCCGACGTGCCGCTCTCCGACCACGCCTTCGACGCCCGGCACCGGGTGCTCCGGGTGCTGCTCTGGGTGCACGTCCCGGTGATCCTGGTGATCGGCTTCTTCGCCGGCCAGCTCAGCCCCGGTCACCACGCCCCGCTGCTGCTCACCGTCCTCGGCGGCGTGATGGTCTGCGGCGTGATCGCCGGCCTGACCGCCTCGCAGCGCGGCCGCGCCATCTCGACCAGCGTCGGCTTCCTGCTCGCGGCGGACGCCCTGGTGCACGCCGGCGGCGGCATGATCGACCTGCACTTCCACTTCTTCGTGGTGATCGCACTGATCGGCCTCTACCAGGACTGGCTGGCCTTCGCGCTGGCCGTCCTGCTGGTCGCCGGCCACCACTTCGGCATCGGCCTGCTCGCCCCGGGCCTGGTCTTCGGCGAGCACGGCGACCACAGCGCCGGCGCGGTGTTCAACCGGGCCCTGCTGCACGCCGGCTTCGTGCTGGCCATGTCCGCCGCGCAGATCACCTACTGGTACTTCGACGCCGCCGTCCGCCGCGAGAACGAGGCGCGCCAGACCCAGCTGGCCGAGGAGAGCGCCACCCAGCTGCGCGAGGCCGCCGAGCAGGCGAGCCGCCGCGAGGAGTCGGCCCGGGCCGAGGCGCGGGCCCAGCTCGAACGCTCCGAGCAGATGGCCGTACGCCTGGAGGACGTGCTCCAGCGCACCAGCGCGACCGGCGCCCGCCTCCGCACCGACGCCGACGAGGCGCTCGGCGGCTTCGAGTCGGCCCTGTCCGACGTCACCCGCACCGTCACGCACGCCAGCGACCAGGTCACCACCACCCTCAGCGACGCCGACGCCGCCCTCAAGTCCCTGGAGGAGCTGCGTACGTCGGTCGCCGACATCGCCACCATCGCCAACCTGATCCAGGCCGTCGCCGACCAGACCAACCTGCTCGCCCTGAACGCCACCATCGAGGCGGCCCGGGCCGGCGAGGTCGGCAAGGGCTTCGCGGTCGTCGCCGGCGAGGTCAAGCAGCTGGCCGGCCAGACCGCCACCGCCACCGCCCGCATCGAGGCCACGCTCGCCGAGGTGACCACGGGCGCGGCCGCGGTCGGAACCGCCGTCAGCGGCATGACCAGCCGGCTCGGCGCGGTCGCCGACGCCCAGCGGCTGGCCGCCTCGGTCATGGACGAGCAGGTCGCCATGGCCGCCCACACCCGAAGCCTGGTCACGTCGGCCGCCGACCAGGTCGCCAACTCGGCGTCCGAGGTCTCCATCCGCTGACCCCGCTCCTGACCTGCGTCCGCGCGGAGGATGTCTAAAGCTTGTCGATAATCTCGACGAGCATCATGCGCGGCGTGCGGCCGGGTTGGGAACGGCGCCGGCCAACGTCCTTGCGTACGCCCCGGGGTGGCGAGACCACCAGCGGATTCTTGTCGTCCTATGACATAGAGTGATCAGATGAGCGAGCTGACCGTCGACTCGACGTCGGCCACGCCGGTCTACCGGCAGATCGTCGAGCAGATCCGCTACCTGGTCGAGGGCGGTGGCCTGCGGCCGGGTGATCGCCTTCCGCCGGTCCGCCGGCTCGCCGACAATCTGGGCGTCAACCGGAACACCGTCGCCAAGGCGTACTCGATGCTCCGGGAACTGCGGCTGATCGAGACCAAGGGCGCGTCGGGGACGACGATCGCCGGCCGTCCGCCACGCGCGCGGGCCGATCTGCGGGAGGCGGTCCTGGAGGCGGTGCGCGGCGGGATGACCCCCGAGGCGGTTCGCGACGCCGCGTACGCCATCGCTCAGCAAGCCGGGTCCGATGTGCGGGCGGTCTTCGCCGAGTGCAACGAAGAGCGCGCGTCGGCCTTCGCCAAGGAGCTTTCCGACCGGTTGTACGCCGACGTGCGCCCGAGCCTGCTCACCGAGCTGGACGCCGCGACGGCCGATGCCGAGCTGGTCATCACCACGTTCTTCCACCTGGCCGAGGTCCGGCGCTGGGCGCATGCGGCCGGTCGCGAGATCGAGACCGTGGCGATCGTGGTGGCGCCACACATCCGGACCCTGATGAAGGTGGCCGAGCTGCCCGAGGGGGCCCGGGTCGGCGTCCGCTACTCCACCCTCCACCAGGCCGAGCAGGTGCGGGACTGGCTGGCCGCGGCCGGTCGGGCCGAGGTGGTCGTGGTGCCCTACGCGGCCGCCGAGCCCCGTCCCGACCTGGCGGTGCTCGTCGTCCCGAGCGAGGAGCCGGCCCTGGCCGCGGTGGCCGGGCCGGACACCGAAGTGGTCGAGTTCGGCAACGTCCTGGACGAGGGATCGATCCAGATGGTCGGCACGGTTCTCGACGACCTTCGTAGCCGCCCCGTTTGACCTAGGACAAGATGGCTTCTACGTTCTTGACATAGGCCAAGAACGTCAGAGAGGTGTCGTCATGTCCGTGCAGACCCCGACCGTCACCAAACGTCCGGGCTGGCCCGAGATCCTGGTCGGGCTGGCGGTCATGGCCCTGGTCGGCTACGGCCTGCCGATCACGTTGAGCCGGCTCGGCGTCAGCGAGGCGCTCGGCCCGGTCGTCTTCGGCCTGTTCCTGGCCGCCCTGTCCGGCGTGGCCGGGCTGGCCGCGTTCGCCGCCGCCGCGTACCTCCGCGTTCGCTCGCTGCCAGCCTTCGGCGTCCGCCGCACCACCGGCCGCTGGCTCCTGATCGGCGTCGCGGGTGGCCTGGTCGCCCTGGTCGTCGCCCGCATCGCCGCCGCCGCGTACTACTACCTCTTCCACCCCACCGACAACGTCCAGCAGCCGTACGCCGACGCGGCGTCCGGCGGGATCCTCACGGTCATCCTGTCGCTGCTGTTCCTGGCCGTCCTCACCCCGATCGGCGAGGAGTTCCTGTTCCGTGGCGTCGTCACCACGGCGCTGCTGCGCTACGGCGCGCTCGCCGGCGTCGTCGGCAGCGCGGTGATCTTCGCCCTGATGCACGGCCTCAACGCGGTGTTCGTGACCGCGCTGGTCGTCGGCCTGGTCGCCGCCGAACTGCGCCGGCGCAGCGGTTCGGTCTGGCCCGGCGTCGTGGTCCACGTCACCAACAACCTGATCGGCCAGGGCCTGGTCCTGTTCCTGGCGAGCTGAGGGGAAACAAGCCCCGTCCGGCGCCCGGGGTGCGACGCTGAGCCACATGGGTGGCGGGACAACAACCAGGGAAGTCGTCGACGCGCGTACGCTGCTCGACCGGTCCTTCGAACTCGGCCGGTCCGGCCGCCACGAGGAAGCCGTGGTCACCTGCCGGGAAGCCATCGCGGCCTACCGCCGGGAGGCCGAGGTCAAGATCGTGGTCCACGAGCCCGGCCTCGCCCTGACCCTGATGGGCCTGGCCCTGTCGTTGCAGGGCCTGGCGCTGTGGTCGATCGCGCTGGACGCCCGCGGCGAGGCCGTGAAGGCCGACCTGGAAGCGGTGGCCGTCCACCGCCAGCTGATCGAGCTCAATCCCGCGACCGACCGGTCGAGCTTCGCGTCGGCCCTCGACCGCCTTTCCGCCCTCCTGGCCGAGCAGGGCGACCACGATCAGGCACTGATCGCGTGCCAGGAGGCCGTCGCGCAGTACCGCCAGGTAGCCGACCTGCCGTCACTCGCCCACGCGCTCTACCACGTCGCGGTGCGGCTGGGCGCGGTCGACCGCCACGACGAGGCGCTGGCGGCGTGCACCGAGGCCATCGGCTACTTCCGCGAGCTGGACCCGGCCGAGTACCTCCCCGAGCTGGCCGACGCCCTCCACAACGGCGCCGCCGAGCTGTACGAGCTGGGCCGGTACGACGAGGGCCTGGCCGCCATCAACGAGGCCATCACCCTGCGCCGCCACCGGCCCGACGACGACGGCGCCAAGCTCGCCAAGTCGCTGCGCGTGCGGGCGGTCATCGTGGCGAAACTGAACCACTAGCACCGAACGAACAAGGGCCGGTCTTCATGAGAAGACCGGCCCTGCATGCGCGTCGGGGTGGCCGGATTTGAACCGACGGCCTCTTCGTCCCGAACGAAGCGCGCTACCAAGCTGCGCCACACCCCGCAACGTGCTGAGCAATAGTATCCGACGCCCCGCCCAGGGTGAAACCGGTATACCGCTCCGGACGAAACCGCAGGTCAGCGCGGTATCAAGGTGAGCACGGTGGCTTCCGGGCGGCAGGCGAAGCGGATCGGGGCGGTGGGGTGGGTGCCCAGGCCGGCCGAGACGTGCAGCCAGCTGTCGGTTCCGGGCCAGCGGTGCAGGCCGCGGGCCATGTGGTGGGGGAGGTCGCAGTTGGTGGTCAGGGCGCCGTAGCCGGGGACGCGGACCTGGCCGCCGTGGGTGTGGCCGGCCAGCAGGAGGCTGAAGCCGTCTTGGGCCATCGGGGCGAGGACCCGGCTGGCGGGGGTGTGGGTGACGCCGATGTGCAGGTCGGCGCCGCGGGAGACGTGGCCGGAGACCGACGGGTAGTCGTCGCGCTCGACGTGCGGGTCGTCGACGCCGGCCAGCTCGACCGAGCGGCCGCCGGCCTTGATCACGGTGCGGGCGTTGTTCAGGTTGATCCACCCGGCGCTGGTGAAGGCGTCCCGCAGGTCCTCCCACGGCAGGTCGACGCCCTGCACGTACTCGCGCTCGGGCAGCAGGTACCGCAGCGGGTTCTTCCAGATCGGGCCGCGGTAGTCGTTGCTGCCGAAGACGAACGCGCCGGGCACGTCGAAGAACGGATCGAGGGCGTTGAGTACGCCGGGGACGCCGCCGGGCGACGACAGGTTGTCGCCGGTCACCACCACCAGGTCGGGGTCGGTGCCGCGCAGCGCCGCCACCCAGGCCTGCTTGCGCCGCTGCTCGGGCATCATGTGCAGGTCCGAGAGGTGCAGGATGCGCAGCGGCTCGGCATCCGGTTCGAGCACGGGCACGTCGAAGCGCCGCAACGTGAACAGGTTGCGCTCGACCAGCGACGCGTACGCGAAGGTGGCGCCCCCGAGGGCGGTGAGACCGGCGGCCAGCGAAATTACGGTGCGCTTACGCATGAGGGCAAGGGTAGTTTCTCGGTTCATGGGATCGCTCAAGGACCGCCTGAACTCCGACCTCCGCTCCGCCATGAAGGGGCGGGACGAACTCACCACCTCGACCCTGCGCCTGGCCATGGCCGCCGTGCAGACCGCCGAGGTCGCCGGGGACGCGGCGCGGGACCTGTCCGACGACGAGGTCACCGCCGTGCTGACCAAGGAGGCGAAGAAGCGGCGCGAGGCGTCGGCCGCGTTCGCCAAGGCCGGTCGTGGTGACCAGGCGGCGCGAGAGAGCGCCGAGGGCGAGATCCTCGACCGCTACCTGCCGAAGCAGCTGTCCGACGAGGAGATCGCCGAGATCGTGGCGGGCGCGCTGGCCGCGGGCGGCTTCACCGGCAAGGGGCAGATGGGCCCGGCGATGAAGGCGGCCCAGGCGGCGGTCGCCGGCCGGGCCGAGGGCGGCCGGGTGGCCGCCGCGGTCCGCCAGCGGCTCGGCTGAGGTTCGCCGGCAGCTGGGCTGAGACGAACGAACCCCCAGGGCGAGTGCCCTGGGGGTTCGGCCGATCAGTTACGTCTCGGTGGGTTCTGACCGCCCGGTGGGGCGGGACCCCCGTTCGGCGGCAGCGTCACGCCGCCCTTGCCGTTGCTCACCTCGATGCCGATCGGGCTGCCCTTGATCGACTGGCCGCTCGGGTTGGTGCCCGCGGCGGTGCCGGCCGGGCACTTCGAGTCGACCTGGCCGCCGACCACGTACGGGTCGAAGTCGGCGCCGGCCAGGCGGGACTTCGCCTCACCGATCGACGAACACTCGACGTTCGGCACGCGGCGCTGGTCGCCGACCGTGAGTTTCTTGTTCCCCGGTTTCTTGAAGCCCTTCGACGGTTTGCCCTTCATGTAGTCGGCCACGGTCTTGTACACCGCGGGGTTGATGACGTCGTGGCTGATCCGGTCGTTGTGGTTGGCCCAGTCCGGATTGACCTGGTAGCCCGCCACCACGATCGACGTGGTGCCGACGATCAGCGAGGCGGTCTTGGCCGAGTCGGTGGTGCCGGACTTGCCGAACACCGGGTGGCCGACGTCGCGGCGGACGTTGCCCGCGGTGGCGCCCTTGCAACGGCCGAGGTACGACTGGTCGCCGACCGGGCAGCGGGCGGCGTCCAGGGCCGATCGGGCCACCTCGGCCGACGTCGCCCGGGTGCAGTGCGGCTTGCCGACGTCGATCTTCTGGCCGCGCTGGGTCTTGATCTCCTGCACCGGGGTCGGCTCGCAGTACATGCCGTCGCCGGCCAGGGTGGCGTACGCGTTGGCCATCTCGAGTGGCGTGGACGAGGAGACGCCGAGCGTGAACGCGCCCCAGTCGTGGGCGTATTCCTTGTTGTTGGCCAGGCGGGCGTCGTTAGCGGCGCGGAACTGCACGCCGAAGCGCTTGGCCACGTCGACCACGTTCTCGGCACCGACCCGTTCCTCCAGCGGCACGAAGAACGTGTTGCGGGAGGTGCCGAAGCCGGTCCACATGTTCGTCGGGCCGGCGTCCGCCCCACCGGCGTTCTTCGGGCAGTACTTGTTCGTGCCGGGGCAGGCGGCCGGGCTGCCGTACTGGACGATGTAGTTGGTCTTGGCCACCGGCCCGGCGTTGATCGTGGTGCCGAGCGGCATGCCCTTCTCCAGGGCGGCGACCATGGTGAACATCTTGAACACCGAGCCGCCCTGGTAACCGGTGATGTCGCCGCCGCCACTGAACAGTGGGTTCACCGTGTTGGGGGCGCTGCCCCGGAGGCCCTTTTTCTTCTTCTTGGGGTCGGAGGACAGCTTGTTCTGCGGCTTGGCCGGATCGTCCAGCTTGAACTTGCGGTTGGCGGCCAGGAACTTGACCTGGCCGGTGCCGGGCTGGATGCCGGCCAGCAGCACCGCGTTCTGGTTGGTGTCCCTGATCTTCTCGGTGGCCCGCTTACGCGCCTGGTCCTGCGCCTTGGTGTCGAGCGAGGTGACGATGCGGTAGCCGCCGCTCTTGAGCTGGCGCTCCCGGTCGTAGTTGTTGACGCCGAACGCCGGCTGGCTGTTCCACCAGCGGTAGAAGTAGTCGCAGAAGAAGCCCCAGCTGTTGGTGCGCACCGACGTGCAGCCGTTGCCGACCCGCTTGATGTTGGTCGGGATCTTGGTGGCGATCGCGTCGGTGTATTCCTTGGGCGTGATGTAGGCCATGTCGCGCATGTTGCCGAGCACCCAGGTGCGGCGGTCCTTGGCCTGCGGGTAACCGGTCTTGGTGGTCGGGTCGAACGCGGACGGCGCCTTGACCATGCCGGCCAGCAGCGCCGACTCGGCCACGGTGAGCTTGCTGGCCCGCTTGCCGAAGTAGACCTGGCTGGCCGCGGCGATGCCGTACGCCCCGCTGCCGAACGGCGCCGTGTTCAGGTACCGCTCGAGGATCTGCTGCTTGGTCATCTCCTTCTCGACCTGCAGCGCGTACTTCATCTCGTTGACCTTGCGCTTCGGGGTGTCCTTGGTCGCGTCGACGACCTCCTGCGGGCTGGTCGCGGTGTAGGCCAGCGACATCCGCACGTACTGCATCGTCAGCGTGGACGCGCCCTGCTGGGACTTGCCGGTGTTGTTGTTCACGAAGGCACGCGCGACGCCCTTGACATCGACGCCCTTGTGCTTGAAGAACTGGTGGTCCTCGGCGGCGACAATCGCGTCCTGCATGTTCTGCGCGATGTCCTTGAGCCGGACGTCGCTGCGGAACTCGTCGTACATCGCGGCGATCTGGGTCTTGCCGTCGCTCGCGTAGACCCGGCTGACCTGTGGCGCGGTCGCGGTCTTGAGCGTGCTCGGGAGCTGGGCGAAGGTGTCGCTGCCGGCCTTGGCGGCCAGCCCGGACATCGCCACCGCCGGGAACGCGGCAGCCGCGACCACCACCCCGGCCAGCAGACCGCAGATGAGCAGCGAGGTCGCGTTGGCGAAGATGTTGTGATCGCGTCGGCGCATCCAGGAACTCACGCGCACAAGTTACCTGACCGGTGCACGCGTCTGCTCGGCGAGAAGGTCACGGTTCGCCGAGAGTGATTCTGCACGCTCAGCGCGCCATCCGCTCCGTTTTCCCCCAAGACGTTCACCCAGATGGTGCGATCGGCTGACCGGACTTGCCCGACTGTGCCCACCTATGCCGATTTTGAGGGTGAACGTTGCGTAATCGCCCGACTACAGAGCATGATGGTCCGGCGAGCTATCGCACGACGTCAGCGCGGCTTGGGGGACACATGAGCCCGCAGACGTCAGGGGGTAAAGCAAGGGGGGACGTTTACAGATGGGAATGATCAGCGACTGGCCCAGCATGGCGGCGTGTCAGAGCGGCGACCCGGACGCGCTGTTCGTGCAGGGTGCCGAGCAGAACGTGGCGAAGAGGATCTGCCGCAGCTGCCCGGTTCGCTACGAGTGCCTCGCCGACGCGCTGGACAACCGCATCGAATTCGGGGTCTGGGGCGGGATGACCGAGCGGGAACGCCGCGCGCTGCTGCGCCGGCACCCGCACGTGGCGAGCTGGCGGAAGATGTTCGAGGCCGCGCTCAAGGAGAAGAACGCCGACAAGGTGCTGGTCTCGGCACGCTGACCTGAACCATCAGGGGTTCATGGCCGCCCGGTCGTGGCCAGGGCCGCGCCGATCGTGCGCAGCCCGTCGACATCGTGCACGTCGGCGGGCTGGGCCACGATCGCGGCCGTGGGCACGACCGGGAACGCGTCGGTGAACGTCGCGGCCACCCGGGTCTCGCGCTCGGTCTGCCGCAGCAGCGTGGCGTGGATCCGGAGCGCGTCGGCGGTGACCTCGTTGCCTTCGGTCGCGTCGAGAGCCGCCGCGGCCCGCTCGGCCTCGTCGGCGCTCAGGCCGGGCAGCTCGGACCGGTGCACCCGGTTCAGCACCAGGCCGGCCAGCGGCATCCGCTCGGCGACCAGCCGCTCGGCGAAGTAGGCGGCCTCTCGCAGCGCGTCCCGTTCCGGGGTCGCGACCAGCAGGAACGCGGTCTGTGGGTCTTGCAGGATTCGGTACGTCTCGTCGGCCCGCTGCCGGAACCCGCCGAACATCGAGTCGAGCGCGGCCACAAAACCCGACAGGTCGGTCAGCAGCTGGGCGCCCAGGATCTTCTGCACCGCCCGCGAGAACAGCCCGAAAGACGCCGTGACCAGCGAAAACATGCTCCGGCCGCCGGTCCGGGCGGGCGCCAGCAGCAGCCGCAGCATGCGCCCGTCGAGGAAGCGGGACAGCCGGGCCGGCGCGTCCAGGAAGTCGAGCGCCGAGCGCGACGGCGGCGTGTCGACCACGATCAGGTCCCACTCGTCGGTGGCCCGGAGCTGGCCCAGCTTCTCCATCGCCATGTACTCCTGAGTACCGGCGAAGGTCGAGCTCATCGCCTGGTAGAAGGGGTTGGCGAAGATCTCCGCGGCCCGCTGCGGCGTGGTGTGCTCCTGGACCACGTCGTCGAAGGTCCGCTTCATGTCGAGCATCATCGCGTGCAGCTCGCCGCCGCTGGCCTCGGTGTCGATGCCCTTGACCTGCCGAGGCGTGTTGTCCAGCTCGGTCAGGCCCATCGACTGCGCCAGCCGGCGGGCCGGGTCGATGGTCAGCACCACGGTGCGCCGGCCGTGCACCTCGGCGGCGCGTACGCCGATCGCGGCGGCGGTCGTGGTCTTGCCGACACCGCCGGAACCGCAACACACCACGATCTTGGTGACGGGATCGGCCAGCACCGCGTCGAGGTCGAGGCGCGCAACGGTCACCACCCGAGCGTAACCAGTCCGGTCGTCAGGCACCCATCAACGCCTCGGCCAGTGCGTCCAGGCCGGCCCGGTCGACCCCACGGGCGAGCAGCGACAGCTCGACCATCGGCAGACCCAGCTCGGCCAGCTCGCCGCGCAGCGACTCCTCCAGCCCACGGCGGGTCAGATGGGCCTTGGCCTCGTCCTGGAGCACCGCGACGGTGCCCGCGTCGGTGGCCAGCCCGGCCGCGGTCAGCCCGCGCTTCAGCTCGGCCTTGGTGACTTTGCCCTCAGTGAGCAGAGGCGGGCGTACGGCGTTCAGAATGACCCGGCCGACCGAGATGTCCAGGGTGCGCAGCTCGGCGATCGCGTCCAGGGTCTCCTGGACCGGCATCTCCTCGAGCAGGGTCACCACGTGCACCGACGTGATCGGCGAGCGCAGCAGGGACGCCACGCCCTCGCTCTGGTTCTTGATCGGGCCCATCTTGGCCAGCCGCGCGGTCTCCGCGGTCACGTTCAGGAAGCGGCCGATGCGCCCGGTCGGCGGCGCGTCGAGCACCACCGCGTCGTACACCCGGCGGCCGTCCCGCGACCTCGTCGTGGACTCCTTGACCTTGCCGGTGAGCAGCACGTCCCGCAGGCCGGGGGCGATCGTGGTGGCGAAGTCGATCGCGCCCACCTTGCGCAGCGCCCGCCCGGCCGCGCCCAGTCGGTAGAACATCTCGAGGTACTCGAGCAACGCTTCCTCGGCGTCCACGGCCAGCGCCCGCACCTCGCCGCCACCCGGCACGCTGGCGATCCGCAGCTCTTTGTAGGGCAGCGGCTCGACGCCGAACAGCTGAGCGATGCCCTGCCGGCCCTCGACCTCGACGAGCAGGACCTTGCGCCCGCCCTCGGCCAGGCCGAGCGCGAGCGCGGCCGCCACGCTGGTCTTCCCGGTCCCGCCCTTGCCGGTCACCACGTGCAGGCGAGCCGGCCAGCGCGAGGTCCGCAGTTGGTCACCCATGGTTCGAGAGTACGGCGAGGCTGTGCTTACCCAATCAAGGATGTAACGCCGCTTACCCAATCAAGGAAGTCAGCCCTTGATTTCGCAGACCAGCCAACCCGATTTCCGTACGGTCGTGAAGGTCAGCGTCTGCTCGGCCGTCTTCTCGTCCTCGGTCGCCATGGTGAGCTGAACCGACACCGTGGCGCGCTCGTCGGTCCGCCCGTCCACGGCCGGCTCGTCCCAGCGGAAGGTCGGCGCGTCGTACTCGGCGGCGTAGCCCTTGATCTGTTCGACCCTGGCGGTCAGCTTGTCCTTGTCGCGCGCCTCGCGGCAGACCAGCTCACCGGCCGCGCCCGGGTCCTGGCGGGTGTAGACCGCGGTGAGGAACTCGTTCACCGCGGTGGCCGGGTCGGGTGCCCCGCCGGTGTCGCTGTCCCGCAGCAGCAGGTAGGCCGAGGCCGCGCCGCCACCACAGAGCAGCAGCGTGGTGGTCAGCGTCACCGAGATCCACAGCCCGTTGCGCCGGCGGCGGTCGCTGTCCTCGGCCTTGAGCGGCACCTCCCACGGCGGGGCCGCCGGCACCGGCACCGCGGCCGCGCCCAGCAGCGACGGGATCTGCACCTCGGCCGGCGGCGAGTGCTCGAACGAGAGGTGCTCGGGCGGCACGTACTGCCACTCGCCGGGCTTCTCGTGCCGCGCGTGCCACGGCCCGCTCGGCACCGGCTGGTGCCACACGGTCGGCGCCTCGCCGCCGGGCACGGCCGGGAGCTGGGTGGTGTCGTCCGTGCGTACCGCCGGCATCTGTTCGGTCTGGTCGGACACCGCGGGCAGCAACTGGGTGCCGGCGTCGCTCGAAGCGGCGGGCTCGCTGGGTTCGGCCGCCGCACCAGGTTCGGCCGCCGCACCAGGTTCGGCCGATGCGCCAGGCTCAGACGCGCCAGACTCGTCGGCGAAGGCGCCCGGCGGCGGGTACGGAGCCTCCATGGCGTCCGGACCCGCATCGATGAAGTCCGCCCCGTAGGAAGCCAGGGCGGACTTGTGCGGCGGTTCCGGAGCGGGCACCGGCTCGGGCGGCGGGATCGGCTGAGGCGGATCGGAGTCCGGAGCCGGGGCCGGCACGGGCTCCGGATGACTGGGCGCCGCCGTCATCTCGGGCCCGTCGTCCTCGGTCTCGTGTGACATCGCGCTCAGCCTAACCAAATCGGGACTCGCGCGAGCCCTAAGCTGTCGCGGTACCCGAATCGAAGGAGCACATCGACGATGCAGAAGTGGGAGTACGTGACCGTGCCTCTGCTGGTGCACGCCACCAAGCAGATTCTCGACAACTGGGGTGAGGACGGCTGGGAACTGGTCCAGGTCGTGCCCGGTCCCAATCCCGAGCAGCTGGTCGCGTACATGAAGAGGCCCAAGTCATGACCGACCGCACCGAGCCGCACACGCCGGCGGCGGCCGGCGGCGCCGCACGCCAGGGCCGGAAGGGCATGACAAAGGACGGCACAGCATGACCGTCCCGGTCAGCGGGGAGGGCGGGGCGGCGATCTACGCCCGCCTGGCCGAGCTGGGCCTGACCCTGCCACAGGTGGTGCCGCCACTGGCCGCGTACGTGCCGGCCGTGCAGTCCGGCAACTACGTCTACGTCTCCGGCCAGCTGCCGATGGTCGAGGGCACGCTGGCCGCGACCGGCAAGGTCGGCGCCGAGGTCTCGGCCGAGGAGGCGACCGGCCTGGCCCAGATCTGCGGGCTGAACGCGCTGGCCGCGATCGACGCGCTGGTCGGCCTGGGCCGCGTGGTGAAGATCGTGAAGATCACCGGGTTCGTGGCGTCCGCGCCCGGGTTCACCGGGCAACCGGGCGTCGTCAACGGCGCCTCCGAGCTGTTCGGGAACGTGCTCGGCGAGCTGGGCCGGCATGCCCGGAGCGCGGTCGGCGTCGCGGAGCTCCCGCTCGGCGCTCCGGTCGAGGTGGAGGTCATCGCCGAGGTGGCCTGAGCGGGCAGGTCCGTGTGCGTTTGTGCACGAGACCTGACCGAAAGTGACCGGATCGCACATCCGGTCCCTGCCACGTGGCACGAAGCGACGTACCATCCGTGACGTGGGTCGCGCTGCTCAGGAGGGTCTGCCCGGCTGGGTGACGCTGGTGCGCGCGCCCAATCCGGGCCCGATGACGCTGGATGGCACCAACACCTGGGTGTTGCGTGCGCCGGGGGCCACCGACGCGGTGGTGATCGACCCCGGTCCGCGCGACGACGGTCACCTCGCGAAGCTGGCCGAGCACACCCCGGTGAGCATGATTCTGATCACGCACGGCCACGGTGACCACGTGGAGGGCGCCGCCAAGCTGTCCCGGCTGCTCGGCGGCGCTCCGGTCCGGGCGGCCGACCCCCGGCTCTGTGTGAACGGCGAGCCGCTGACGCCGGGCCGGCTGTCGCTGGCCGGGCTCGACCTCGAGGTGCTGGCCACGCCCGGGCACACCGCCGACTCGGTGTGCTTCGTGACCGAGGACGCGGTGTTCACCGGCGACACGATCCTGGGCCGGGGCACCACGGTCGTCGCCCACCCGGACGGCGACCTCGGCGCCTACCTCGACAGCCTGACCGTGCTCACCGCGTACCCGAGGATGTTGCTGCCGGGGCACGGCCCGGCGCAGGACGACTGCGCCCGGGTGGCACGGGCCTATCTCGCGCATCGGCGTGAGCGGCTGGCGCAGGTGCGCGCGGCGATTGCGGAGGGTGCCGACACTCCGCAGGCGATTGTCAACTCTGTGTATCGAGACATCGACCCGAAAGTACGGTTTGCGGCGGAGATGTCCACCCGGGCTCAGCTCGAATATCTGAGGCGGGAATCACAACCGGGTGCGCAACAGTTGGACCCGCTGTGACTTGTCCCGTGTGTGGAACCGTCGCCGTTCCCGGTGCCCGTTTCTGCCACAACTGCGGCGCCGCCCTGCCCGCCGCGGCCACCCTGCCGGCGGCCGAGCGGCGGATCGTCACCGTACTGTTCGGCGACCTCTCCGACTTCACCTCCTGGTCCGAAGACCTCGACCCGGAGCGGGTCGGCGCGGTCACCGACCGGGTGCTGGCCGCGCTCGCGGGCGCCGTCAAGACCTTCGGCGGCCACGTCGACAAGCTCACCGGCGACGGGATCATGGCCGTGTTCGGCGCGCCGGTGGCCCACGAGGACGACGCCGAGCGGGCCGTCCGCGCCGCGCTGAGCATGCAGCGCGCGGTCCGCCGGGTGCTGGACGACGAGCGCGGCGGCGGCGCCCCGCTGGGCCTGCGCGTCGGGCTGAACACCGGCGAGGTGGTGGCCGGCATCCAGGCGTCCATCGAGTACACCGTCATCGGCGACACCGTGAACACCGCCGCCCGGCTGGCCGACGCCGCCGCGGTCGGCGGGGTCTACGCCGGTGCCCGCACCACCGGGGCCACCCGGCACGTGGCGGCCTGGCGTCAGCTGCGCCCGCTGCGGCTGAAGGGCAAGCGTGAGCCGGTGCCCGCGTTCGAGCTGCTCGGCCTGCACGACGCGCCCGGCATGCGCTCCGGCGTGGGCGACGAGGCGCCGTTCGTGGGCCGGGAGACCGAGCTGGGCCGGGTGTCCGGGCGGCTGTCCGAGGCGATCGACACGCTCACCCCCCGGGTCATGGTGATGACGGCCGAGGCCGGGATCGGCAAGACCCGGTTCGCGACCGAGATCAAACGCCTGGCCGCCGGGTACGACGTGAGCAGCCACGGCCGGTTCGCGGCACACACCGGCGCCCGGGTGCTGCGGGTGCGCTGCCGCGCGTTCGGCGAGCGCCGCCGCTTCGCGCCGCTGGCCGACCTGGTCCGCAAGTCGGCCGGCCTGCCCAAGGACGTGACCGCCACGATCACCCGCCCGGTGGTCGAGGAGCGGCTGAAGAAGCTGGTCAACCGGCTGGGCCGAGACGGCGAGCCGGCCCGGGTGGACATCGACCGGCTGCTCGGGCTGCTCGGCTACGGCGAGGCGCCGACCGTCCCGGTGGGCCCCAACGCCACCGCCGACTGGGCGCCCAGCGGCAAGCGCACCGACGCCGAGGCGATCTCGATCGCGGTCGCCGACCTGCTCAATGCGCTGGCCACCGAGGCGCCGCTGGTGGTGATCGTGGACGACCTGCACGACGCCACGGCCACCACGGTCGACGCGCTCGGGATGACCCTGGCCCGGCTCGACGGCCCGGTGGTGGTGCTGCTGCTCGGGCGGCCCGAGCTGGTGCGTACGGCCGGCGCGCTGACCCGCCTCTCCGAGGCCGAGGTGCACACGCTGCCGTCGCTGCGCGGCGCCGACGCCGCCCGGCTGCTCACCTCGTACCTGAACGGCGGCAAGCTGCCCCAGCCCGACGCCGACCGGCTGCTCGCCACCGCCCAGGGCAACCCGTTCTACCTGGCCGAGCTGGTCACGCTGCTGATCGAGCGAGGCGCGCTGATCCCCGCGGTGGGCGCCAACGCGGCCGGCAAGTGGCAGCTGGCCGCCGGCTCGATGGGCAGCCAGCTGCTCTCCCGCGACCTGGCCGCGGTGCTCGCCGCCCGCATCGACGCGCTGCCGGCCGAGCCACGCTCGGTGCTGCGGGACGCGGCGGTGGTCGGTGACACGGTGCCGACCGGTGTGGTCGAGGCCCTGCGTGAGCGCCGCGCCGCCAGCGACGCCCGGCCCGGCGCGGTCGCTGCCGTCGAGCTCGAGCGCGCGGTCGACGAGCTGCTGCAACGCCGCATGCTGCACCGGGTTCGCGGCGGGTTCGCGTTCACCACGCCGCTGATGCGCGAGGGCGCGTACGCCGGGATCGGCAAGGCCGAGCTGGCCGACAAACACGCCTACCTGGCCCGCTGGGCGGCGCCGGAGTCGGTCACCGAGCTGGGCTACGACGCGGCCGGCCGGCTCAGCCTGACCGAGAACGAGCGGGACGCCTTCGTGGCCACCCACGCCGAATGCGCGGTCGAGCTGGCCGACCAGGTCCGCCTGCGCGCCGACGCCCCGGCCCGGCAGGTCGGCCCGCTCGGCATGAACGCGCTCAGCCGGCTGGCCCGGCGGGCCCTGGCCAACGTGGAGCCGGGCGCCACGATCGAGTACGGCGAACGGGCCACCGCCCTGGCCAAGGGTGACCTGCCGGTCGCCGACCAGCTGGTCCAGGCCCGGGCGTTGCTGCGGCTGGGCCGGGCCGACGAGGCTCTGGCGTACGGCGAGAAGATCGCCGGGGTGGCCGACGACGACCCGGTCGCGCGGGCCGAGGCGCTGCTCGTGGCCGGCCGCGCGCACGAGGCGCTCGGCGACATGCCACGGGCCACGGTGTCCTGGCAGCGCGCGCTGGACGTGGCCACCGAGGCCGAGCTGGCGCCGGAGCGGGCCAACGCGATGCGCCGGCTGGGCATGGCCGACTTCCTGGCCGGGCGGCTCAGCCAGGCCAGCAGCCGGTTCGCGGCCGCCTACCAGGTGACGCTGGCCGCGGGCGACCGGCACGGCCAGGCCTGGGCGCTGCAGAACCTGGCCTGGGTCACCACCACCCGCGGCGACTTCACCGGCACCGACGCCGTCCTGGGCCGGGCCGCGCGGCTCTTCGCCGAGCTGGGCGATCCGGTCGGGCGCTCCTGGCTGCGCGGCACCACCGCGTTCGCCCGGCTGCTCTCCGGCCGGCTGACCGAGGCGCGCCGGCTGGCCCAGGTTTTCCTGCCCTTCGGCGAGCGGGTCGGTGAGGGCTGGGCGGTGGGCACGCTTCGTGCGGTCGAGGCGTACGCGGCCAGCGAACTGGGCGACCTCGGTGAGGCGGACCAGGAGGCGCGCCGCGCGTACAAGGAGTTCAGCGCGGTCTCCGACGACTGGGGGCGTGGCCTGGCGCTGGTGGTGCGGGGCGCGATCGCCCGCGGCCTCGGCGAGTGGGACCATGCCGCCGACCTGCTGACCGACGCGCTGGGTTACGCCGACCGCACCGGGCACCCGCTGCTGCTCGGCATGGCCGGGACGATCCGCGGCTTCGTCCACCTGCACCGGGGTGACACGGCGGCGGCCGAGGCCGATGCCCGCCGGGTGATGAGCGCGGTCGAGCCACACAATCCGCTCGCGCCCGCGCAGGTGGGGCCGCGGGTGCTGCTGGCCGAGGCGCGGCTGCGGGCCGGTGACGCGTCCACCGCGGTCGGGCTGCTGGCGCCGATCGCGAGTGACACGGGCACGCCGTCCCTGCTGTTCTCGCGGCGGCAGGCGCTGGCCTCGTACGCATCGGCCCTGTTGGCCGAAGGCCGGGGTGACGCCGCGCTGACCTGGATCGTCCGGGCCCGCGAGGTGAACGCGGAAGACGTCCGCAGCAGCGTGGTGGCGGCCGGGGTGCACGCGAGGGTGCTGGCGGCGGCCGGTTGTCTCGACGAGGCCCGGGTGGCCGCCGACGAAGCGGTCCTGCTCGCCCGCTCGACCGAACAGGCAGGTGAACGCCTCGCGGCGGAGGAATTGCGAGACGCTCTCGCCCTGCCGCTGACCGGTCCGGCCGAATCAGTTGTCCTTACCTCTGACGTGCCTGGATGATCTCAGCCGCTCCTGGGTTATTTTCATAGCCGTGACGGACACCCCGCCTGGCGCCCTGCCCACACCCTATGTGCCAGGCATGTCCGGATTGTCGGTCATGGCCCGCGGCGGATACGCCACTGTCTACAAAGCCACTCAGGATTCGGTCGGCCGCGAGGTCGCGATCAAGGTCGAGAACCGCACCCTGGACAACCCTCGTGATCAGGCCCGGTTCCTGCGCGAGGCGCGCGCGGCCGGTCGCATGTCCTCGCATCCACACGTGGTCGACCTGTTCGACGTCGGTGTCACGGTCGACCAACACCCCTACCTCATCATGGAACTGTGCGACGGCTCGTACCTCGACCGCATGCGCGTCTCGCCGCTCGGCGCGGTCGAGGCCCGCGACCTCGGCGTCAAGATCGCCGACGCGCTGGTCCACTCGCACGCCAACGGGGTGCTGCACCGCGACGTGAAGCCGGCCAACATCCTCTACTCCCACTTCAACCCGGCCGTGCTCGCCGACTTCGGGCTGGCCGTGCTGGGCGAGATGCGCGACTCGTCGGTCACCCTCGAGGTGCTGACCCCGGCGTACGCGCCGCCGGAGATGTTCCGCCACGACACCCCGTCCGGCGCGGTCGACGTCTACGCGCTCTGCGCCACCCTGTACGCGGTGATGAAGGGCCACCCGCCGCGCTGGGAGGGCGACCGCAGCCCCAGCCTGATCACGTTGATGGACCTGTTCAACCGGCCCATCCCCGACCTGCCGCACATCCCGCAGTCGATGACCGACGTGCTGCGCTACGGCATGACCAACGACCCGCGCGCCCGGCCCACCGCCGAGCAGCTGCGCGAGATGCTCGGCGGCCTCCAGCTCGCCCCCGGCGGCACCCCGCCCGTGCCGCCGACCCTGTACCGCTCGGCCCACAGCTTCGGCACGCCCCGCCCGGTCCCGCCGACCAGCCAGACCCAGCCCGACGAGACACCCACCGTCAACACCGAACGCAAGAAGCGCAGGTGGTTCCTCGGCGGCTTCGGCGTGTTCCTGCTGGTCGCCGTCGCCCTGGCGGGCGCCTGGCTGGCGTCGTCGGCGCCACCCGCCGGCGTGCGCCCCCTGGCCGGCAAGCTCCGCGTCCCGGTCTCCTCGGCCTCACCGATCGGCTGGCGCACCTACGCCACCGGCCGCCTCCCGGCCGGCGTCGACCCCGCGAACCGAGCGGCCGTGACCGGCGACGAAACAGTGCGCGAGGTGTGCAGCGTCCGATCGTTCCGCCGCGCGACCGAGGTGACCGACCTGCACGGCTGGTCCTTCGCCGTGCGCCCACCCACCGGCGACGACCGCACCTTCCACTGCCTGGCGGCGCCGAACCGCTGAATCAGTTGTCGTTCGCTCCGAGGAGGTCCCAGCGGTTTCCGGCCAGGTCGAGGAAGACGGCGACGCGACCGTAAGGCTCGGTACGCGGTGCGCGAACGAACGTGACACCGGCCTCGGTCATCCTCCAGTACGTCGCGTCGAAGTCGTCGGCCCGGAGGAAGAACCCGACCCGGCCGGCGGTCTGGTGGCCGACGGCGGCACGCTGGTGCTCGCCGTCGGCGCGGGCAAGAAGGATTCCGGTCTGCGCCCCGGGAGGGCGAACCACCACCCAGCGCTTCGGCCGTCCGTCGTTGGTCAGCGACGGCGTGTCCTCGACCAGGTCGAAACCGAGCACCCCGGTGAAGAAGGCGATGGCCGGGTCGTAGTCGTCGACGATCAGGGCAACCAGGTCGATCCGCACCCCGAGAGCGTACGAATGGATCTACTCGGGGTCGAGGACGGCCAGCAGTTCGCCGGTGTCCACTTCGGCGCCGGGGTGCACCGGGAGTGACGCGACGACCCCCGCGGACGGGGCGTGCACGGGATGCTCCAGCTTCATCGCCTCCAGGGTCAGGAGCAGTTCGCCGGCGCGTACTCGCTGGCCCGGCACCACCAGGACGCGCCGCACGGCGCCCGGCAGCGGGGCGATCAGCGAACCCTCGGCCGCCTCGGGGGCGGGCAGCGGGAACCGTGGCACCTCGCGCAGCGTGACCGAACCCTCGGGGCTGTCCACGTAGGACACCTCGCCCACCCGGTGCACGTGGAAGGTCAGCCGGATGCCGCTCACGTCCAGTGCCACCTTGTCGCGGGAGGCGTACACGACCGTGGTCGGCGGGTGGTCGTCGATCGTCGGCTCCTGCCCCAGCCCGGCCAGGTCGAGCTCCTCCGGGTCGACCGCACGCACCCACCAGCCGGCCAGCTCACCGTGCCGGTTCATCCGGTAGCCCACCTCGACCGGGCCTGCCGGGCCGTCGTAGACCGAGGTCTGCGAGCCGGAGGGCACGTTGCGCCAGCCGCTGGGCAGGGAGTGGAGCACGCGGGCGGACGAGCGGCGACCGGCGGCGCCGGCCAGGGCGGCGGCCAGGCAGGAGATGCGTACGGCGTCGACCGACGAGAGCAGCGGCGCGAAGACCTCGGGGTGCCGGTCGAGGAAGCCGGTGTCCACCTCGCCCATCCGGAACGACGGGTGCCGCAGCACCCGGACCAGCAGGTCGCGGTTGGTCACGACGCCGTGCAGCTGGGCCCGGGCCAGCGCCGAGCCGAGCATCCGGGCCGCCTCGGGCCGGGTCGGCGCCCACGCCACCAGCTTGGCCAGCATCGGGTCGTGGTGCGCGCCGACCACCGAGCCGTCGGTGACCCCGGCGTCGAGGCGGAGGCCGGGCTGTGGCAGCGGGCGGAACGAGCCGGCCACGTCGGGGACGGCGAAGCGGTGCAGGGTTCCGGCCGCGGGCAGCCACGCGTACGCCGGGTCCTCGGCGCAGATCCGCACCTCGATCGCGTGCCCGCGGATCGGCGGCGGGCCGGGCATCGGCAGCGGGCCGCCCTCGGCGATCAGGAACTGGAGCCGGACCAGGTCGTACCCGGAGACGCACTCGGTGATCGCGTGCTCCACCTGAAGGCTCGGGGTCAGCTCGAGGAAGTGGAAGTCGCCGGCCGCGTCGAGCAGGAACTCGACCGTGCCGACGCCGACGAAGCCGAGCACCTTGACGCTGACGATCGCCGCGCGGCACAGCTCCTCGCGCAGCGCCGGGTCCACCGCCGGGGACGGTGTCTCCTCGACGATCTTCTGGTAGCGGCGCTGCACCGAGCACTCCCGTTCGCCGAACGGGACCACGTTGCCGTGCGCGTCGGCCAGGATCGGGATCTCGATGTGCCGGGCGTCCTCGACGTACGGCTCGCAGAACACGTCCGAGCCGACCTCCTGGCGGGTGGTGGCGACCGCCTCGGCCAGCGTGACCCTGTCGCGGACCACGCGCATGCCGGTGCCGCCACCGCCGATGGCCGGCTTGATCAGCACCGGGAAGTCAGTGACCTGCGCCGGGTCGGTGTGCGTGGGCAGCACCCGTACGCCCGCCTCGGCGACCCTCGCCTTGCTCTCGATCTTGCTGTGCAGCGTGCCCAGGATCTTGGCCGGCGGGCCCACCCAGATCATCCCGGCGTCCACGACCGCGGCGGCGAAGTCCGGATCCTCGGCCATCACACCGTTGCCCGGATGCACCGCGTTGGCGCCGGCGCGGCGGGCCGCGGCGATGATCAGATCGCCGCGGAGGTAGGTCGACGACGGCGAGTTGCCGGGCAGGTGGACGGCGTAGTCGGCCTCCGTCACATGCGGCGCGTCGGCGTCGGCATCGGAGTAGACGGCAACCGTCTCGATGCCGACCAGGCGGCAGGTGGCGAACACCCGGCGGGCGATCTCACCACGGTGGGCCACCAACAGACGTCGGATCACTGCTTCAGAGTCTCCTTAGTGCATTGCGGCGGAGCCGCCTTCGGCGGCACAGCTCGCTTTCAGGGTCTGAACACGCCCACGTGCTCGGCACCCTGCACGGCCGCGCTGTGCACGGCGGAAAGGCAGAGACCAAGCACCGTACGCGTGTCGCGGGGGTCGATGACGCCGTCGTCCGGAAGCTTGCGCCGCTGGTCCGGCTCCTCGGCGGGTCGTTCCACCGGCCAGCTGAAGAGGAACCGTGGCTCGTACGCCCGACCGTAGATGCCGCCCAGCTGCTCGGCCGGTGTCCCGCCGATCATCAGCGTCAGGTGCGGCACGGCCGACTTGGCCACCGCGTGCACCAGCGGCGCGCCGTGCCGGACGTCGGCCGCCTCCCGGTCCTCCACCTGGGCGTCGCCGGTGTACTGCACGAAGAGCAGGGTGGTGTCGGTGGCGTTGGCGAGCTGGATGAAGTGCACGGCCTTCTGGGTCTCGGCCGGGGTGAACGTGCCGCCGAGGTTGGCCACCACGCCGATCGGGTAGCCGTGCAGCTCGCCCCAGCCGGTCACCACCGCGGTGCCCTGGGTCGGCTTGAACTCGTCGAAGTCGCTGTCGTCGAGGATCCGGGCGAGCACCTCGCGCGGGTCGAAGGCGTCCGCCCCGCCCATGGTGAGCAGGGCGTCGGCGTCGTAGCGGGGCGGGCGCGGGGGAGTGGTGCGCGGTGCGGGGCCGCGCTTGCGCCAGTTGAAGCGGCGTACGCACTGACGGGCCAGCCGCAGGCCGTCCCGCTCGTCCTCGGCGAGCTGATCGGCCGGTCCGGTGACACCGGCCGGCACGGTCGGGGCGCTGCGCACCTCGGAGCCACGGCCGTTGGTGGTGGCGCGTACCGGCTGGGGGTGGATCGTCAGCACCTTGGCGTGCCCACGCACCATGATCGTGTAGTCGGAGAGCGCCGGCAGGTAGGCGGCGTCACCCGTGGTCGCGCCGAACACCACGCAGACGGTCGGCACCCGGTCGGCGGTGAGCTGGCTGAGGTCGCGGGCGATGGCGCCGCCCGGCGGTGGGCCCGCCGGGGCGGCCGCGCCGGTCGATTCGACCAGGTTGACCAGGGGCAGCCGGTTGACCGCGGCGATCCGGGCGGCGCGACGGATCTTCTCCACCGTGTACGGGTTGACGGCGCCCCCGTCCACCGTCGGATCGTTGGCGATCACCACGCACTCGACGCCCTCGACCACGCCGATGCCGGTCACCACGCTGGCGCCGACCGGATAGCCGGAGCCCCAGGCCGCCACCGGGGAGAGTTCCAGGAACGGGCTGTCCCGGTCGAGCAGCATCTCGACCCGCTCGCGGGGCAGCAGCTTGCCCCGGGCATGATGCCGCGTCACCCACTTCTCGCCGCCACCGGCGCGGGCCTCGTCCAGCGCCGCCTCGAGCTCCGCCAGGCGCTCGAGCATCGCGGACCTGCCCTGCAGGAAAGCGGGAGTACGCGGGTCGATCGCGGACTCAAGGACGGTCACGTGCTCACCCCGCTGTGCCCGCCGGCCCGTGCGTTGCTCAAGTCCGCGCCCTCTCGCTGTGGTGTCGTGCCTCTCGACCACCTCCACAACGAACATCCGACCAGGTGCGACACGGATCTTGACGTCCTTCTCCCGGGTGGCCTTCCGGCCGGCCGGGCCCGTCTCCGAGCGGCCAGGCACATCTTCCGGCGGAAGGGCCGTCCGGGAACATCTTCCGGCGGGAGGGCGTCCGGGCATGCGAAAGGGCCGCCCGGGCGGGCGGCCCTTTGTCAGCTGTTCGGGGTCAGACGCGCGCGCGACGCGCGAGACGCTCCGGGTCGAGGATGATCACGCTCTTGCCGTCGAGCCGCAACCAGGCGCGCGAGGCGAAGTCGGCCAGGGCCTTGTTCACCGTCTCGCGGGAGGCGCCGACCAGCTGGGCCAGCTCTTCCTGGGTGAGGTCGTGGGTGACCCGCAGGACGCCGCCGTCCCGGGTGCCGAACCGGCCGGCCATCTGGAGCAGGTTCTTCGCCACCCGGCCGGGCACATCGGTGAAGATCAGATCGGCCAGGGCGTCGTTCGTCCGGCGCAACCGGCGGGCGAGCACACGCAGTAACTGCTCGGCGATCTCGGGCCGGTTGTTCAGCCACGGACGCAGCGACGACTTCTTCAGCCGGGCCAGCCGGGTGTCGGTCACCGCGGTCGCGGTCGCCGTTCGCGGACCCGGGTCGAACAGGGACAGCTCGCCGAGCATGTCGGACGGGCCCATGATCGAGACGAGATTCTGCCGGCCGTCGGCCGCACGGCGTCCCAGCTTGATCTTGCCGGAGAGCACGATGTAAAGGCTGTCGCCCGCCTCGCCCTCGTTGAAGACGATGTCGCCCTTGCGGACCTCGATCGTGTCCATCTCCTTGGCGAGCGCCTCGGCCGCCTCCGGGTCAACGCCCTGGAAGATCCCGCTGCGCGCCAGCACCTCATCCATCGCCGCACCTCCACCTGCGCGTTTGCCCGCGCTCGATCAGTCTAGGCGCACGCGTGCCGGAAACGGGCGGGCACCCCTTGATCCAGATCCCGCAGCGTAACCGCTACGGGCCGTCTCGCTCGAAAATCCGTCGCTCTCGGTGATTGATTGTCGGCTGAACGACCGTCGTCCGTAGTTGTCCCCTGACGGTATCGTCGCCGTCGATGAATGCCCACCCCCGGACCGGTCTGTTCGGCCGTCCCGTCCTGACGGCGACGATCGTGATCGCGGTGCTGGCCGGGGCCGGTATCGGCGGGGTTGCTCTGGCCAATCGCGACAAATCGGACCCGCCGCAGTGGCAGTCCGCGCCCGCCGCCGCGCCCTCCTCCGTACCGAAGAAGAGCCAGGCGCCCACGGGGCAGGAAGAGGAGCCGGCCGCGGCCGACGCGATCTCGATGTCGGCCACCGGGGACATCATCATGGGCAGCGCGCCCAACAAGCTGCCGGCCCGGGGCGGTGACGGCTTCTTCGACTCGGTCCGCGACGGGCTGAAGGCCGACCTGGTCATGGGCAACCTGGAACAGCCGCTGACCGGCGACACCGGTTCCTCCAAATGCGGGTCGCCGCCCCGGGCCAACTGCTTCGCGTTCCGGGCTCCGCCGTCGTACGCGAAGCATCTGAAAGAGGCCGGCTTCCAGCTGCTGAACACGGCCAACAACCACTCCAACGACTACGGGCGGCAGGGCTACAAGAACACCGCCCAGGCGCTCGAGGACGCCGGGCTCAAGCACACCGGGGCCCAGGGCCAGATCACCGTGGCCGAGGTCAAGGGCGTCAAGGTGGCGGCGGTGGGCTTCTCCTCGTACGCCGGGGCGAACAACCTGAACGACCTCGACGCCGCGCGTGAGGTGGTCGCCAAGGCCGCCGAACAGGCCGATCTGGTCGTCGTGCAGGTGCACATGGGCGCCGAGGGCTCGGACAAGAACCACGTGCGCTCCGGGCACGAGCTGTTCTTCGGCGAGGACCGCGGCGACCCCAAGGCGTTCAGCCGGGCGGTCATCGACGCCGGCGCCGACGTGGTGGTCGGGCACGGTCCACACGTGCTGCGCGGCATGGAGTTCTACAAGGACCGGCTGATCGCCTACAGCCTGGGCAACTTCGCCGGCGGCGGCAAGACGCTGTCCAACACCGGGGTGCTCAAGTACGGCGCCATCCTGCACGTCTCGCTGAAGCCGGACGGTTCGTGGGCCGGCGGCAAGGTGGTCTCCACCTTCATGAGCCCGGTCGGGGTGCCGACCGCGGACGAGGACGGTAAGTCCCGCGATCTGATCGCCGACCTGTCCGCCGACGACTTCGGCGACACCGCGGCGAAGATCGGTGAGGACGGATCGATCTCGCCGCCGGGGTGAGTCGGCCTGTCGTACCGGCGACGTACTCTTTGTCGGTGACTCCGTCCCCTGCCGCTGTCCTGGCCCGCGCGGCCAAGCGTTTCGCCGGTGAGACGCCGATCGGGCGCAAGCGCCGGGCCCGCAAGATGGCTCGCGAGCTGGCCGAGACACATCCCGACGCGCATTGCGAGCTCGACTTCACCAACCCGCTCGAGCTGGCCGTCGCCACCATCCTCTCCGCGCAGACCACCGATGTCCGGGTCAACGAGGTCACGCCGCGGGTGTTCAAGCGCTACCTGACGCCGGCCGACTACGCGTCGGCCGAGCGCAGCGAGATGGAAGAGATCCTCCGGCCCACCGGGTTCTTCCGGGCCAAGACCGACTCGCTGATCAAGCTGGGCCAGGCGCTGGTCGAGCGGTACGACTCGGTGCTCCCCGCCAAGCTCGACGACCTGGTCAGCCTGCCCGGCATCGGGCGCAAGACGGCCAACGTGATCCTCGGCAACGCGTTCGACGTCCCCGGCATCACCGTCGACACCCACTTCCGGCGGCTGACCAACCGGTTCGGCTGGGTTCACGAGGACGACCCCGTCAAGATCGAGTTCGCGGTCGCCGACCTGATCGAGAAGCGCGACTGGACCATGCTGTCGCACCGGGTGATCTTCCACGGGCGGCGGGTGTGCCACGCCCGCAAGCCGGCCTGCGGGGCCTGCACGCTGGCGCCGATGTGCCCGTCGTACGGCACCGGCCCGACCGACGCGGCCGGCGCGGCCCGGCTGCTCAAGGGTCCGCGGGCCCGCGACCTGGCCATCCACGCCGGCGTCGACCCCGACCTGGTCCCGGCGGCCGCGATCGTCACCCCGGAGGCCCCGTGAGGCGTGGTCCGGCCCTCCCGGCGCCGCGACCGGCCTCTTCCGCCCGTCGTGCGCCGCGACCGTCCGTACCCTCGATCTCTCCTGGTCCTTCGCCTGTAAGCCGCGGGCTGACGTGGCTGGCCGTGCCCCTGGTGCTGGCGTTGGCGGCGTGCACCTCGCCGCCCGAGACCTCGGCCACGGCCGCCCCCGAGACCCCGTCGCCGTTCGCTGACTGTGCCGCGTTGACCGCGCCGCCTGCCTCGGCCGCCCCCTCCTCTTCCTCGGCCGCGACCTCCCCCCTGCCTGATTTGTCGCTCCCGTGCTTCACCGGCGGACAACAGGTGGCATTGAACGATTTGCGCGGACCAGCCGTCATCAACATGTGGGCGTCGTGGTGCGGGCCGTGTCGCGACGAACTGCCGGTCGTGCAGAAGCTGGCCGATCGGGCCGGCGGGCGGCTGCACGTCCTGGGGGTCGATGTGGGTGACAGCCGTGCGGCGGCCGCGTCGTTCGGTGAGGGCCGCTCGGTCACCATGCCCACGCTGTACGACCGGGACCGCCGCCTGCTCACCGCCCTGGGCCGGGCGAACCTGCCGGTCACCGTGTTCGTCGACGCGGCCGGCCGCACCAACGTGCACCCGCTGCCGGTGGACGCCCGCACGCTGTCCGAGCTGGTCCGCACCCACACCGGTGTGACGGTGGCGCCGTGACCGGGCTGCCCGGCTGGTGGGAGCCGTTGCGGAGCCGGGCGGCGACGCTGCGTACCGAAGACTTCACCACCCTGCGCGCACCGCACGGCGAAGGGCGACCCAGCGCCGTGCTCGTGCTGCTCGGCGAAGACCGACCCGGCGAACCCGACCTGCTCGTGCTGCAACGGGCCGCGACCATGCGCAACCACGCCGGTCAGCCCGCCTTCCCGGGCGGCGCCTCCGACCCCGGCGACGCCGACCCGGCCGCCACCGCGCTGCGCGAGGCCCACGAGGAGGTCGGGCTCGACCCGGCCACCGCCACCGTGGTCGCGCGGCTGCCCGAGCTGTACATCCCGGTCAGCGGTTTCGTGGTGACGCCGGTGCTGGCCTGGTGGCACGCACCCCATCCGGTGCGCCCGTGCCAGCCCGCCGAGGTCGCCCGGGTCGAACGGCTGCCCGTGGCCGAGCTGGTCGACCCGGCCAACCGGCTGCGCATCCGCCATCCGAGCGGCTGGATCGGCCCGGCCTTCCTGGTCCGCGACATGCTCGTCTGGGGTTTCACCGCCGGTGTCACCTCGACCCTGCTCGACCTGGCCGGCTGGAGCCGGCCGTGGGACACCGACCGGGTCGAGGACCTGCCCGCGGAGGTCTCGCCGGTCCCCGATCAGGTGGTCCCGTGAGCGAGTGGTCCGTCACTTCTACGCTGAGTTGGTGCATGTGGTCGACGCGATCCTGATCCTGCTGATGCTGGTCTTCGCGATCAGCGGATACCGGCAGGGTTTCGTCATCGGTGCCCTGTCCTTCGGCGGCTTCTTCAGCGGCGCGCTGATCGGCCTTCAGGTCGGCCCGCTGATCGCCAACCAGTTCGCCGACGGCGCGGTCCGCGTCGTGGTGTCGCTGGTCTCCATCTTCGCCCTGGCCGTGCTCGGTCAGACCCTGGCCGGCTGGTTCGGCACCAAGCTGCGCCGGTCGATGACCAGCAAGCCGGTGCAGCGGCTGGACGACGCCGGCGGTGCCCTGGTCTCGCTGGTCGCCGTCCTGCTGGTGGCCTGGCTGGTGGCCATCCCGTTGAAGTCGACGTCGTTGCCGTGGCTCAACCGCGAGGTCCGCAGCAGCTCGGTCCTCGACGCCATCAACGGCCTGATGCCGCAGGAGGCGCAGGCGCTGTCCTCGGCCCTGCGGTCCACCCTCGACACCAACGGTTTCCCCGAGGTCTTCAGCGGCCTCGCCCCGACCAACGCCCGCGAGGTCGCCGAGCCCGACCCGGCCCTGGCCAAGTCCGGCGTGGTCGTCAACAGCAAGCGCTCGGTCCTCAAGATCCTCGGCACCGCGCCCAGCTGCTCGCGCCGCATCGAAGGCTCCGGTTTCGTGTACGCCGACGAACGCGTGATGACCAACGCGCACGTGGTCGCCGGCACCCGCGAGATCGAGGTCGAGACGTCGAACGGCCGCCTCGACGGCACCGTCGTCGTCTACGACCCGAAAGGCGACCTGGCCGTCATCTACGTCCCCGGCCTGCGGGCGCCCCGCCTCAGCTTCGTGGACAAGCCGGCCGCCACCGGCCAGAGCGCGATCGTGCTGGGCTACCCCTTGGACGGCCCCTACGACGCCCAGTCGGCCCGGGTCAGCGACGTCGGCAACGTGCCCGGCCCCGACATCTACGAGGCCGGCGAGGTGAACCGCGAGATCTACACGATCCGGGCCCTGGTCCGCAGCGGCAACTCGGGCGGCCCCTTGGTCTCCACCAACGGCCGCGTCCTCGGCGTGATCTTCGCCGCGGCCGCCGACGACCGCAAGATCGGCTTCGCCGTAACCGCCCGCGAGGCCGCCGGCGTAGCCCAAACCGGCCGCGACCGCACCCGAGGCGTCCGCACCGGGGATTGCGCCTGATCCCCACCAAGTTCAAGTTCAAATTCAAGCGCCGGTCGTAGCGGGGTGGTGGGTGCAGACCGCAGCTCCCGCCGAGGGTCGCTCCGCTCCACCTGCGTAAGTGGTTGCGCCCCGCCGCCCGCCGCCCGCCGCCCCGCCGCCCGCCGTGCCCCGCCGTCAGTGGTAGCCCAGCGCGGCTTCGGAGCCGGGGATACCGCCTTGCTCTACCACTGGCAGGCCGCGAGCCACGACGGCTCGCGGCGGCGGCAAGCAGGGCGAGTCGGCACCCCGGCCGCATGGTGCACCCAGGGCCGCAGCCAGGGTCGGCCCGCACTCGCCCCGCACACAGAAACCGACGGGGCGGCCGCGCACCCAGCGCATCAACCCGCCGCCCGGACACTCCCACAACGGTCTCCCCGCGCAAATAGGGCGGAGTGGCGGGCAGCTAGGTGACTGTGGCGAAGCGGCGGATTATGAGGAAGGCGACGCCGGCGGAGAGGGCGAAGAAGGCGGCCGCCGCCCACCAGCCTCGGGACTTCTGCTCGTCGTCGGCGGGCGGGGCGGCCACGACGCCGCCGGCGTTCTTGCCCGGGGCTCGGTTGTTGTTTCGGGCCGCGTCGCCGGCGAGCTTGTTCGGGGCCGACTGGGCCGAGCCGGAGACCTTGGCGGCGCCCAGGCGGGCCACCCCGGGCGGCGGCGACGTGTCGAGCGGGTTGCCCGCCACCTCGGGAATCTCCGCGGTCAGCGCGCCGGTCGGGTCGATCAGGCCGAAGCCGTACTTGTCGTCGCGGCCCTCGGGGCCCCGGTCACGGGCGGTCTTGATGATGCGGTTGACCACCTCGCCGGCCGGCATCGTGGGCCAGCGGGAACGGATCAGCGCCGCCGTCGCCGACACCATCGGCGCCGCGAAGCTGGTGCCCTGCACGTTCCAGTAGCCGCCGCGCCCGGCGCCGACCAGCTTGGTCGCGGGGGCGGTCACCACCGTCTCGGCACCGGTGATCGAGCCGGACCAGAGCACGTCGCCGGAGCGTTCCATGCCGGCCACCGCGAGCACGCCGGGCTCGCGAGCGGGGTACCACACCCCGGTCGACGACGAGGCGCTCGCGTTGCCGGTGCAGGCGACCACCACGACATCTTTGGCGAAGGCGTAGTCGATGGCCGCGGCCAGCGCCGCGCTGCTGCCGCTGCCGCCCAGGGACAGGTTGATCACGCGGGCGCCGTGGTCGACGGCCCAGCGGACGCCCTTGGCCACGATCAGCGCGTCGTCGTACCGATTTTCCTGGTCGAGGACGCGGACCGGGAGAATCTTGGCCTTGGGGGCGATGCCCACCACGCCGGCGTCGTCGTCCTTGCCGGCGATCAGCGCCGAGACCGTAGTGCCGTGGCCGACCAGGTCGGTGTCGCCGTCGCCCTTGGTGTCGACCAGGTCGAGGCCGGGCAGCACCTGGCCCTGCAGGTCGACGTGCTTGGAGTCGACCCCCGAGTCGATCACCGCGACCGTGACACCGGCGCCCTGCGACCAGTTCCAGGCGCCGGCCACGTTGAGCGTCCGCAGGTGCCATTGCTGGGCGCGGATCGAATCTTCGGTGATCGGCCGTGGGGCGGCCTGGGCCACCGTGGCGGGCAGCCCGATCGCGGCGACCACACCGGCGAACAGCCCGGCCAGCGCCCGAAGGCCTACCAAAGCGCACCACCGCGCGCGGGGCAGGGCGAAGGACGACGTGCGAGGAAACGGCCCTGGGAGGAGGTGCTCGCTGCGCTCACGGGTCGACGATGCCTATCTGGAGAGGTGAACAGGGTCGGTCGATGCAGGGAGATTACTCCGAAAAAGCAGGGTGCGGCTGAGGTGTGGACAACTCAATCGCACCGTTCGTCCGATCGCCCTAGGACCAGTCCCAAATTCGGCCCAGATGAGGCGCCCGGGAGGCGAATGTGGGACAGGTTCTAGTAAGGCGGTTGGTGGGCCAGCTGGACCAGGCGTACTCCTTCACGCCGGGTGATGAGGCGGCCACGTCCTGCTGGCATCGGGACGGCCTTGACCGGGCCGATGAGCGCGCCCTCGTCGGTCGGCCCGGACATCACCAGGCCGGGCGACGACAGCTCGCGCAGCCGCTGGATGATCGGCTCGTAGAGCGCCCGGCTGGCGCCACCGGCCCGCCGGGTGACCACCAGGTGCAGGCCGACGTCGCGGGCCTGCGGGAGGTAGGGCAGCAGCGGGGTGAGCGGGTTGGTCGGGCCGGAGACGACCAGGTCGTAGTCGTCGACCAGCACGAACAGCTCCGGTCCGGTCCACCACGAGCGTTCCCGCAGCTGCTGCGCGGTCACGTCGGGGCCGGGCAGCCGACGTTCCATGTAGCCCGCCACCGACTCGATCAGCTCCAGCGTCTTCTGGGCCTGCATGCCGTACCCGATCCGGTGTTCGGTCTCAGGCAGGTCCATCAGGCTGCGCCGGTAGTCGACCAGGATGATCCGGGCCTCCTCGGGCTGGAACCGGTGCATCACGGTGCTGGCCATGGCCCGCAGGAACGACGACTTGCCACACTCGGCGTCGCCGAACAGCAGGAAGTGCGGGTCCGTGGCGAAGTCGATCTCCACCTGGGACAGGTCCTGCTCGGACAGCCCGATCGGCAGGCGCAGGCCGGTGCTGCGGTTCAGGTCCATCGCGGTGTACGGGTACGAGTCGGGCAACATCCGCACCCGCGGCGCCAGCGGGCCACGCCAGTTGGTCGCGATCTCCTTGACCAGCTCGGACGTCTCGCCGATGGTGCTGAGCTCCGCGCGTACGGTCAAAAGGTGGTAGCTCTTGTTCTTGTCGGTCGGGTGTTCGGTGATGCCACGGCCGGCCTGTTCCGGCACGTTGACGGCGGCGCGGCGGTTGATGTTGGAGTCGCTGGGGTCGCCCAGCCGCAGCTCGAGCTGGGAGCCGAAGAGGTCGCGGATGGCCGGCCGGAAGTCCATCCAGCGGCTGGCGGTGGCCACCACGTGGACGCCGTACGACAGGCCGCGGGTGGCGATGTCGGTGATCACGCCTTCCAGCTCGTCGAAGTCCTTGCGTAGCGTGGTCCAGCCGTCGACCACCAGGAAGACGTCGCCGAACGGGTCGGCCGCCACCGCGGACGGGTTCGCCCGCCGCCGCCGGTAGGACGCCATCGAGTCGACGCCCATCTCGGCGAACCGCTGCTCCCGGTCGGTCAGCACGGTCAGGACCTCGCCGACGGTCCGGCGCACACCCACCAGGTCGGTGCGCGCGCTGACACCGCCCACATGCGGCAGATCCCGGAGTACGCCGAGAGCGCCGCCACCGAAGTCGAGGCAGTACACCTGCGCCTCGGCCGGCGTATGGGTGAGCGCCAGCCCGGTGATGAGTGTCCGCAGCGCCGCCGACTTGCCGGACTGGGTCGCCCCGACCACGGCCAGGTGCCCGGCCGCGCCGCCGAGCTGGATCCACATCGCGTCGCGTCGCTGCTCACGCGGCTTGTCGATGAGCGCGATCGGCACCTGCAGGGCGCCGTGCAGCTCGGGGTTGGCGAACGACAGGCCGCGCACCGGGTCGACCACGACCGGTCCGAGCAGCTCGTCGAGCACCGAGGACTGGTTCAGCGGCGGCAGCCACACCTGGTGGGCCGGTGGTCCCTGGCCGGCCAGCCGGGCCACCATCACGTCCATCACGCTCTCGCCGGCCGGGGTGTTCTCCTCGGGCTTCGGCTCGACCGGTTTGACGGTTTTCGGCACCGGCACGTAATGGGTCGAATAGGACAGTACTTGGGGTGCGGCGCTGGCCCCGGTCGCGCCGGGGCCGCGGCTGCCGGGCCTGCGGTAGGTGCCGGAGACGTACGCCGCCTTGAACCGGACCAGCGGCTCGGTGCCGAACTTGAGGTAGCCGTGGCCGGGCGAGCGCGGCAGCTCGTACGCGTCGGGCACCCCGAGCACCGCCCGCGATTCCAGCGCGGAGAAGGTTCGCAGACCGATGCGGTACGAGAGATGCGTGTCCAGTCCCCGCAGCCGCCCCTCCTCGAGGCGCTGGCTGGCCAGCAGCAGGTGGACGCCCAGCGACCGCCCGAGACGTCCGATCTGGACGAAGAGGTCGATGAAGTCCGGTTTGGCGGACAGCAGCTCGGAGAACTCGTCACAGATCACCAGCAGCGACGGCAACGGCGGCAGGGCCGAGCCACTGGCCCGCGCCTTCTCGTAGTCGCGCAGGCTGGCGAAGTTCCCGGACTTCCGCAGCAGTTCCTGGCGGCGCAGCATCTCGCCGTCGATCGCGTCCACCATGCGGTCGACCAGCGGCAGCTCGTCGGCCAGGTTGGTGATCACGGCGGCGGTGTGCGGCAGCCGGTCGAGCGAGGCGAAGGTCGCGCCGCCCTTGAAGTCGACCAGCACGAAGTTCAGCGTCTCGGACGAGTGCGTGCCGGCCAGCGCCAGCACCAGCGTGCGCAGCAGCTCCGACTTGCCCGACCCGGTGGCGCCGATCAGCAGGCCGTGCGGGCCCATGCCGTCCTGGGCGGACTCCTTCAGGTCCAGTTCGATCGGGCCGCCGTCACCGCCGATTCCGATGGGTACGCGGAGCTTGTCCCGGTTGGGCCGGGGCTGCCAGCTCTGCCCGACGCTGAAGGTCTCCAGGTCGGCGATGCCGAGCAGCTCGGTCAGGCCCATCTCGGCTGCCAGCGGGGTGTCCGGCGACTTCGAGGCGGCGGCCAGCCGGTAGGGCGCGAGCCGCCGGGCGATCGCCTCGGCGTCCGGTTCGCTCAGCCGGTCGGGCAGGCCGACCTCGGCGGCGTGCTCGGTGGCGTACGTGTGGAGGGCACGCCTCCCGGCGCCCGCCCGGACCTCCAGCACGAGCAGCGACCGGTCGAGCAGCTTGGGTGGGGTTTCGTCGAGATCGAGCACGGTGACGCCGTCGATGCCGTCGTCGAGTTGGGTCGCGCCGCGCAGGTCGACCCCGTCGAGCACGATGATCACGTGTGGGGTGGTGGTGCCGATCGCGGCCGGGCTGAACCGCGGCCGGTTGCCGATCACGTCCTCGATCATCCGCTCGAGGTCGGGGCCTGAGCTGGCCACCATCCGCACCTGGCCGAGCGCGTCGGTCCGGGACGGGTGCAGGTTGTGCGGCAGCCACTTGACCCACTCCCAGGCGGCCCGCCGCTCCGGCCCGGCGGCCACCGCGATCAGCAGGTCGTCGGGGGCGTGGAAGACCGCCAGCTGGGCCAGCACCGCCCGGGTCAGCGCCCGCGCCTCGGCGTCCGGCCCGCGCATGAAGACCCGGGCGAAACCGCGCAGGGAGACCGCCACCGGCAGCTCCGGGACCACGGAGTACGCGTCCAGGAAGCGCCGCAGCGCCCCCGCGGTCATCGGCTCCAGGTCTTCCAGCGGCCGGGTCACCGGCGGAACCAGCGGCGTGGCCAGGGTCTGCGGCCCGACCGCCAGCCGGACCACCCCGAAATCGGGATCACTCGGGCGGCGTTCCCACACCCGGTGGCTGCCCGCGGTCGACCAGAGCTGACCAGGCTCCGGGTGCCGGTAGTAGAGGCCGGTGCGTTGCTTGCCCGCCGTCTCGCGGACCCGGCGCCGCAGGTTGGCCAGGTGGCGCAGGTATTCCCGGCGGGCGGCCATCATCTCGGCCTTCTTCGGCGAGCCGTTGCTGCCGAAGGAGGTGGCCAGCATCGCCAGCGAGGACACCCCGAACAGCCCACCGACCACGTAGGACATCGCGCCGCCGCTGCCCCGGCCCATCATCATGGCCATGGCGACGGACCCGCCCAGCATCGGCAGCGCCATCAGCGCCTGCTGCCAGCGCCGGCCACCGTCCTGCGGAATCTCCGGCGGCGCGTCGACGGCCAGCTCACCGGTCGGAATCTCCGGCGCCGGTCGTCGCGCGGACCGTTTGATCACGGTCGTACTCATGGCGGGCTGTCCCTTTCCTCCCCGTCACCCGCGGCAGAACGTCATCCACAGGCGGGCATCGCGCCGCGCCCAGGATAGGTAAAGTCCCCTCCGTTCCGCAGCACCGCTGCCTGTCGATGGGTTTCATTCATGAGTGTCGGTCTGGCGCGAATCACGATCAGCGCTCCGCAACGTCGCGTCGATGTGGCGCTGCCCGAGCATGTCCCGCTCGCCGAGCTGCTGCCCGAGGTGCTGCGCCACGCCGGCGAGGGCCTGGCCGACGACGGCGAGCGCCACGGCGGCTGGCTGCTCCGGCGCACCGACGGCGTGCCCCTGGCCACCGCGCAGGGCCTGTTTCCCCAGGGTGTGCGCGACGGCGAGGTGCTCCATCTGGTGCCCGCCCGCGACGACTGGCCCGAGCTCGAGTACGACGACGTGGTCGAGGCGATCGCCGATGGCGCCCGCCGCCGCGGCACGGTCTGGACGCCCGCCTCGACCCGCACGGCGACCGTGCTCAGCGGCGCCCTGCTGCTCGGCCTGGGCCTGATCGCGGTGCTCGCGGCCGGTCCGGCGTGGGCCGGTTCGGCCTATGTGGGGCTCGGCGTCGGCCTGCTTCTCGCGCTCGCCGGGGTGACGGCTTCTCGGGCGTACGGGGACGCGCGAGCCGGCACGGCCCTCGGCGCGTGTGCGATGCCGTACGCGTTCGCCGGCGGCGCCGTCCTCGTCTCGTCCGGCGCCGGCGACCGCGTGGGCATGTTCGCCCTGCTCCCGTGGCTGGGCGGGGCCGAGCTGCTGACCGGCTCGGTGGCGTTGCTGCTGGTCGCGGCGCTCGGCGGCATCGGGGTGGCGGCCGGCCTGCGGGTCTTCGCCGCCGGTGGCCTGGTCGGCCTGCTCGCCGCGGCGACCGCGCTGATCAGCATCTGGTCGTCCGCCGCGGCCGGCGCCGCGGTGCTGATCTCGATCCTGGTCTGCGGCATCGGCCTGATCCCGCTGCTCGCGATCCGGTTCGGCAAGGTGCCGATGCCGCCGGTCACGCTGCCCACCGGCAGCGGCGCCGAGGGCTTCACCGCGGCACAGACCGCGGGCGCCGCCGACCTGGCCCGCGAGCGTCCCGACCGGGCGACCGTGTTCGCGGCGGTGACCCGCACCGAGGAGCTGCTGGCCGGCATGCTGCTCGGCCACGCGATCCTGGCCGCCGGGGCGTTCGTCGTGCTGGCAAGTGCCGGCAGCCTCTCGGCCCGCATCCTCACCACGGTGGCGGCGGCCGCGCTGCTGCTGCGCTCACGCCTGTTCGTGACCCTGCGGCAGCGGGTGCCACTGATCTGCGCGGGCATGTTCGGGGTGGCCGCCCTCGGCGTCGACCTGCTGACCGGCGCCAGCACCCCGGTGCGCCTGGGCGTCAGCGCCGCCGCGGTCATCCTCGCGTTGTCCACGATGGCGGCGGGCGCCACCTATTCCCGCAAACCGCCGTCGCCCTACCTCGGCCGCGCCGCCGACCTGGTCGACACCCTGGTCGTGGTCTCGGTGATCCCGGTCGCCTGCGCGGTGGCCGGCCTCTACGACGCGGTCACCAACATCTCCTTCTGACCGCCCTGATGCCGACGGCCGGCCTTCCGCGCTGCGGAGGCCGGCCGTCCGGGCTGAGTTTGGGCTGGTCAGTGGCCGTCGGGGCCATGTTCGAGGGCTTCGGCGCGCTTGAACGACGCGCGGATCTCCTCTTCGGCCTCGACGCGGCCGGTCCAGGTGGCGCCCTCGACCGACTTACCGGGCTCGAGGTCCTTGTACACCGTGAAGAAGTGCTGGATCTCCATGCGGTCGAACTCACCCAGGTGGTGGATGTCGCGCAGATGTTCCTGGCGCGGGTCTTCATAGGGGACGCAGAGGACCTTGTCGTCGCGGCCCTTCTCGTCGGTCATCCGGTACATGCCGATCGCCCGGGCGCGGACCAGGCAGCCGGGGAACGTCGGTTCCTGGATCAGGACCAGGGCGTCGAGCGGATCGCCATCCTGACCGAGGGTGCCCTCGATGAAGCCGTAGTCGGCCGGGTACTGCGTCGCGGTGAACAGTGTGCGGTCCAGCCGGATGCGGCCGGTCTTGTGGTCGACCTCGTACTTGTTGCGCTGACCCTTGGGGATCTCAACCAGAACGTCGAAATCCATGCTGTGCTCCCTCGGTCGTCTTGCCGGGCGTGTGTAAGCCCTATCACGATGCGCGCGGGCGAACTCGCGCTCGGCAAGATCCGCGCGCCGCGATGTGCGGGATTTCAGTAGTCTCCCCTAAGTCTGACGCCGCGAACGAGGGAGGGGCCGGTGGGGAGGGAAGACTCACATAGAGGACGGGCATCGGTGCCCGCAAACCCTCCCGAGACGGGCTCGGACGCGCCGGCGACCCACCAGTCACCACCGGCCCAGCAGGCACAATCCGCGGAATCGGGCGTCGGGCAGCCCGGTCGGGGCCAGGCCATGGCGCCGGCCGCGACGGGTGACGGGGACGACCAGGGTGACGGCCGGCGCGAGGACGGCGCCGGGCCGGGCGGGCCGGAAAGGGCTTCGGAATTGGCACGGGGTGGAACGGCGCCTGAGGGCGCCCGGGGTTCGGCGCGCGTCGGTCCGCCGGCCGAGAGCGAGCAGGGCGCGGGTACGCCGCCACAGCCGGCCGCCGCGAGCCCGCAGCCCCCGGGTGCAGAGCCGCAGCCCCCGGGTGCAGAGCCGCAGGCTCCGGGCGTCGGGCCGCAGGCTTCGGCGGCCGCGGCGGGCGCGGAGGAGGCCGTCGGGGGATTGCGGCCGGCGGTGGGACGGGTCAGTGTTTCGCGGCCGGTCGGGATTGACCGGGCCGGCGCGGGCGCGGGTGGGCCGGGCGGGGGACCGGCCGATGGGCCGGGACAACCCGCAGGTGGCCCACCGGGCGGGAGCGGGCAGCCGGCCGGTTCGGTGAGCGCGGGACCGTCTTCCGCTCGGCGTATCTTATGGGTTTCCGGGTTGTTGGTGTTGATCTTGGTCGTGGGGCTCGGAGCGGGCGCCTTCATCATGCGGCCGGGGCCGATCGCGGGGTGGCTCGCGGACAAGCCGGCGCCGACGCCCTCGGCGACCCTCCCGCCCGAGCCGACGCCCACGCCGGTGCTGGCCGCGGCGGGCGAGGTCGGCACGGCGCCCACCGCGGCCGGCGTCCAGAAGGCGATCGGCAGCCTGGTCACGGCGCCGGCGTTGGGCTCCCGGGTCCGCGTCTCGGTGGTCGACGCGGCGACCGGCGCGACGCTGTTCTCCCGGGACGCGGCCACCCCGGCCACCCCGGCCTCGACGACCAAGCTGGTCACCGCCGCGACCGTGCTCGCCGCGCGCGGCCCGGCCTACCGGCTGACCACCCGCGCGGTGGCCGGCGCCAAGCCTGGTCAGGTGGTGCTGATCGGCGGCGGCGACCCGTCGCTGGCGGCCAACGCGAAGGGCCAGTTCCCGGGCGCGGCCCGGCTGGACAAGCTCGCCGCCCAGGTCAAACGGGCGATGGGCGACACACCGGTCACCCAGGTCGTGATCGACACGTCGCTGTTCACCGGGCCGACCACGGCCAAGGGCTGGACCGGCACGATCATCGCGCCCGAGGGGCAGGTCTCGGCGATCATGCCGCTGATGATCAACGGCGGGCGTCGGCAGCCGGTGCACCGCGAGGCCGGCGGCGATCCGCGGTCGTCGGATCCGGCGCTGGCGGCGGGGCAGGCGTTCGCGAGGCAGCTCAAGGTGAAGGCGGCCGTGGTTCGTGGCACGGCGCCGTCCAGCGCGGGCGGGGCCTCGTCGGCGCCCCCGATCACCCTGGAGCCGGGCACCGAGCTGGGCCAGGTGCAGTCGCCGCCGCTGGTGCACGTCGTGGACTGGATGCTGGAGCAGTCCGACAACACCATCGCCGAGGTGCTGTCCCGGCAGGTGGCGCTGGCCGCGGGGGAGCCGGCCACGTTCGACGGGTCGACCCGGGCGATGATCGCCAAGCTGACCGAGCTGGGCCTGCCGGCCGACCGGATCAAGCTCTCCGACGCCAGCGGGCTGTCGCGGCTCAACCAGATCAGCCCGGCGCTGCTCACCCAGCTGCTGGCGCTGGCGGCCAAGGGCGACCACCCGGCGCTGACGCCGATGTTCGGCGGGCTGCCGGTGGCCGGCTGGTCGGGCACGCTGCGGACCCGGTTCGTGACGCCGGCGCCGAACCGGGCCGGTCAGGGGCTGGTCCGGGCCAAGACCGGGTCGCTGAGCGGGGTGAACACGATCGCCGGTCAGCTCGTCACCAAGGACGGGCGGCTGCTGGTCTTCGCGATCATGGCCGATAAGAGCGGCGAATCGACGTCGGCGCGGCAGGCCCTGGACAAGATCGCCACCCGACTGGTCGCCTGCGGCTGCTGATCTCGGGGTTTGTTCAGGGGCCACCGGCTGGTGAGCCGCGAGTACTGTCGATTCATGGCGCAGTTCGTTGACTGGGATCTGGCCGCCGCGACCGCGGGGGCGTTGTCCAAATCCGGCCCCGCGGTCTCCTATGAGGAAGCCATGCAGGTGGTGACCCAGCTGCGTGAGCTGACCGACGAGGCGGCCGGTCACGTGGCCGACTACACGGGGCTGACCTCGCAGGTCGAGGTTCCGCCGGTCCAGGTGGTCGACCGCAAGGACTGGGCGGCGGTGAACATCGCGGGCCTGCGACAGGTGATCAGCCCGCTGGTCACCCGGCTCTCCGGCGACCGGCAACCGGGCGGGGTGGCCGACGCGATCGGCTCCCGGGTCACCGGTGTGCAGGCCGGCACGGTGCTGGCCTATCTCTCCGGCCGGGTCCTCGGGCAGTACGAGGTGTTCTCCGGCGAGCCCGGCCAGCTCCTGCTGAACGCGCCGAACATCGTCGAGGTCGAGCGCAAGCTCGATGCCGACCCGCGCGACTTCCGGCTCTGGGTCTGCCTGCACGAGGTGACCCACCGCACCCAGTTCACCGCGGTCCCGTGGATGCGCGGCTACTTCCTGGGCGAGGTGCAGGCCTTCGTCGACGCCTCACAGAGCGGCGGCGAACACATCCTGGAGCGGCTGCGGCGCGGCGTGGCCACGCTGTCCGACGCCCTGCGCGACCCCGACAGCCGGTCCTCGGTGCTCGACATCGTGCAGACGCCGGCCCAGAAGGCGGTGCTCGACCGGCTGACCGCGCTGATGACGTTGCTCGAGGGGCACGCCGAGTTCGTCATGGATGGCGTCGGCCCCGAGGTCATCCCGAGCGTGGAGTCGATCCGGGCCAAGTTCAACCGGCGCCGCGAGACCGGCAACCCGCTGGAGAAGGCGATCCGCCGGGTGCTGGGCATTGAGGTCAAGATGCGGCAGTACGCCGAGGGCCGCAAGTTCGTGCACGGCGCGGTCGAGCGGGTCGGCATGGCCGGCTTCAACAAGATCTTCGAGTCGCCGCTGACTCTGCCGCGGCTCGACGAACTGGGCGACCCGGATGCCTGGGTGGCCCGGGTGCACGGCGGCGTCTCGGCGGGATAGGTGGCGTACCTTCCGGCGCCGGTCGCGGCCACCCGCCGGGCGGTCCGGGCGGCGCTGGCCGGGTTTCCGGCCGAGTCGCTGGTGCTGGTGGCCTGCTCGGGCGGGGCCGATTCGATGGCGCTGGCCGCGGCTTGTTCTTTCGTCGCGCCGCGGCTGGGTTTGCGGGCCGGGCTGGTGACTGTTGATCACGGACTCCAGGCCGGGTCGGCAGCGCGCGCGGCCGCAGTCGTGGCGTGGGCCTCGGGATTTTCGCCCGTTTTGTCGATGGAAGTCTGCGTCACCGGCCCCGGCGGGCCCGAAGCTGCCGCCCGAAATGCGCGATATGCGGCGCTGGAGGCGGCGGCCGAGGAGCACGGCGGCGCGGCGATCCTTCTCGGCCACACCCGCGATGACCAGGCCGAGACGGTGCTGCTGGCGCTGGCCCGGGGGGCCGGCCCGCGCGGGATGTCCGGGATGCCGGCTCGGCGTGGGCGGTTGCTGCGCCCGTTCCTCGGGGTGGCCCGCTCCGACACGCGGAAGGCCTGCGCGGCGCTCGGGCTCGAGATCTGGGACGACCCCCACAACCAGGATTCCGCGTACGCCCGCGCGCGCGTCCGCGCCGATCTGCTCCCCGCGCTGGTCGCCGCCCTGGGCCCGGCCGTGGTCGACAACCTGGCGCGTACGGCCGGCCAGCTCGCCGCCGACAACGCCGCCCTGGACGCGCTGGCCGCGGCCGAGGTCCACGACGAGCTCGAGGTGACCGACCTGTCCGTCCTGCCCGACGCGATCCGCACCCGGGTGCTCCACCAGTGGGCCCGGCGGCTGGGCGTCTCCGGCAGCGCGCTGTCCCACCGGCACGTCGCCGCGCTCGACGCCTTCGTCACCGACTGGCACGGCCAGGGTCCGGCCGCGTTACCGGGCGGGGTGCTGGTGGCCCGGCGGGAGGGACGCTTGAGGCGGGTCGACCTGTGACGGTCGACACCCCGTGTCACGACCGCCTCGGGTTTAGCCGGATTTGCGCTGGTCCGAGCAGTGACCCCGGCCGCCGCTCGCAACCTTCATCAGGCAGGCTAGGCGCATGGCAGACGGCTCCTGGTACGACGCCGACATCGACCACGTGATCCTCTCCGAGGAGCAGATCCGGGAGAAGACCGAGGAACTGGCCAAGCAGGTCTCGGCCGACTACGCCGGCGCCGACGGCGGGCTCCTGCTCGTCTGCGTGCTCAAGGGCGCGGTCATGTTCATGGCCGACTTCGCCCGGTCGCTGGGGCGGACGGGTCCGTCCGTCGAGATGGAGTTCATGGCGGTGTCGTCCTACGGCTCCGGAACCACCTCGTCGGGCGTGGTGCGCATCCTCAAGGACCTCGACCGCGACATCGCCGGCCGACACGTGGTGATCGTCGAAGACATCGTCGACTCCGGCCTCACCCTGTCCTGGCTGATGAAATACCTGCAGAGCCGCTCGCCGGCCAGCGTCGAGGTGGTCGCCCTGGTGCGTAAGCCCGACGCGGTCAAGGTCAGCATCCCGGTGAAGTACATCGGCTTCGACATCCCGAACGAGTTCGTCGTCGGGTACGGGCTCGACTTCGCCGAGCGGTACCGCGAACTGCCCTACATCGGGGTGCTGAAGCCGGACGTGTACGCCCGTAGCTGAACGGGTTCCTCAGCGTCTTCTCAGGAATGCGGCGATTCGCCCGGTTTTCAGCGTCCTAGGGGGTAAACGGTCGGTGTCGGGCGGGTGGGCTCACGGAGTCGTGACCGGCACCCACGGTGTACCGTCGAGTGACCAATGGCGTAGCCCCACGCTCGCCGGAGCAAGTCAGGTGACCAGGACGCCGATCAGGAGGGTCCGGGCGCGCTAATCGCCCGACAGACAGTATGGAACGTACGCGTTTCTTCCGCCGCCCGGTGGTCTGGATCAGTCTGGTGATCATCGGTGCGATTGCGCTGAGCTCAATCTTCACCAGTGGTCCGAGCTACCAGCGAGTTGACACGTCGGTCGCCCTCGAGCGGCTGAACCAGCCGGGCATAAAAAAGGTCCTGATCAAGGACAAAGAGCAGACACTGCAGATCGATCTGGTCTCCGACGAGCGATTCGCCGGCAAAGAGACCAAGCTGATCGAGACGCAGTATCCCTACGAGGCGAGCAACCAGATCCTGTCCGCCGTCCAGCAGGCCAAGGCCGCCGGGCGCGTCCAGGAGAACTTCAACGTCACCGTCTCGGGCGACAGCATCCTGCTCAGTCTGCTGGTCAACCTCCTACCGATCGCGATCCTGGTGATCCTGCTGCTGCTGTTCATGTCGCAGATGCAGGGCGGCGGGTCCCGGGTGCTCAACTTCGGCAAGTCCAAGGCGAAGATGATCACCAAGGACACTCCGAAGACCACGTTCGCCGACGTGGCCGGTGCCGATGAGGCGGTCCAGGAGCTCTACGAGATCAAGGACTTCCTGCAGAACCCGGCCAAATACCAGGCTCTCGGCGCCAAGATCCCCAAGGGTGTGCTGCTGTTCGGCTCGCCCGGAACCGGTAAGACGCTGCTGGCCCGCGCGGTCGCCGGCGAGGCCGGGGTGCCGTTCTACTCGATCTCCGGCTCCGACTTCGTCGAGATGTTCGTCGGTGTCGGCGCCAGCCGGGTCCGTGACCTGTTCGAGCAGGCCAAGGCCAACGCGCCGGCGATCGTCTTCGTCGACGAGATCGACGCCGTCGGCCGCCATCGCGGCGCCGGCATGGGTGGCGGTCACGACGAGCGCGAGCAGACGCTCAACCAGCTGCTGGTCGAGATGGACGGCTTCGACACCAAGGGCGGCGTGATCCTGATCGCGGCGACCAACCGGCCCGACATCCTCGACCCGGCGCTGCTGCGCCCGGGCCGCTTCGACCGGCAGATCCCGGTGGACAACCCGGACATGGAGGGCCGCAAGGCGATCCTCCGGGTGCACGCCAAGGGCAAGCCGTTCACCCCCGACGTCGACCTCGACGCGGTGGCCCGCCGGACGCCCGGGTTCTCCGGCGCCGACCTGGCCAACGTGATCAACGAGGCGGCGCTGCTCACGGCGCGTAACGAGAAGCGGGCGATCAGCAACTACTTCCTCGAGGAGTCGATCGACCGCGTCATCGCCGGCCCCGAGCGCAAGACCCGGGCGATGAGCGACAAGGAAAAGAAGATCACCGCGTACCACGAGGGCGGGCACGCGCTGGTGGCGTACGCGCTGCCACACTCCGCCCCGGTGCACAAGGTGACGATCCTGCCGCGCGGCCGCTCCCTGGGCCACACGCTGGTGCTGCCGACCGAGGACAAGTACACCCAGACCCGGGCCGAGATGATCGACACCTTGGCCTACGCCCTGGGTGGCCGGGCCGCCGAAGAACTCGTCTTCCACGAGCCCACCACCGGTGCCGGCAACGACATCGAGAAGGCCTCCGGGCTGGCCCGGGCCATGGTCACGCAGTACGGCATGAGCTCCAAGCTGGGCGCGGTCAAGTACGGCACCAGCGGTGACGAGCCCTTCATGGGTCGCAACATGGGCCACGAGAAGGACTACTCCGACTCGGTCGCCGCCGACATCGACGGCGAGGTCCGGGCGCTCATCGAGCTCGCGCACGACGAGGCGTGGGAGATCCTGGTGGAATACCGGGATGTCCTCGACGACATGGTGCTCGAGCTGATGGAGAAGGAAACCATCACCCAGGACGACATGAACCGCATCTGCGCCCGGGTGCAGAAGCGTCCTCCGATGGCTCCGTTCAACGGCTTCGGCAAGCGCCTGCCGTCCTCGGCGCCGCCGGTCCTCACCCCGTCCGAGCAGTCCGCGCTGAAGGCTCAGGCCGAGGCGGACGGCCAGGCAGCGGTCGGTCCCGGCCCTTCCGGCAACACCAGCAATGGCTCGGAAGGCGGCCACTGATCGGCGAGCTCGACTATCTCGCGGCGCGACTGGTCGACGGCAAGCTCAACGGGTCTCCCGTCGAGGACGCCGTCGACCTGCCGCGTATCGAGAACGCGGTCCGGGAGATCCTCATCGCGATCGGTGAGGACCCGGACCGTGACGGCCTCCAACGCACCCCGTCCCGGGTCGCGCGGGCCTACGCGGAACTCTTCGCCGGCCTGCGGGTCGACCCCTCCGTGGTGGTCACCACGACGTTCGAGGCCAACCACGAGGAACTCGTGCTGGTCCGCGACATCGAGGTCCAGAGCATGTGCGAGCACCACCTGCTGCCCTTCATCGGCAGCGCGCACATCGGCTACATCCCCGGCGTCGACGGCCGCATCACCGGCCTGTCCAAGCTGGCCCGCCTGGTCGAGGTGTTCGCCCGCCGCCCGCAGGTGCAGGAACGCCTCACCTCGGAGATCGCCGACCTGCTGATGAAGCAGCTGGCGGCGCGCGGCGTCATCGTGGTGCTGGAGTGCCGGCACCTGTGCATGGAAATGCGTGGCATCCGCAAGGTCGGCGCCCGTACCGTCACCTCGGCGGTCCGCGGCGCGTTCCAGCGCGACGGCAAGGTCCGCGCCGAAGCGATGGCTCTGATAAACGCGAGGTGACCTTGCTACATCGATCCAACCCACCAGGTCTGCACCAGCCGGACGGCTACTCGCACATCACCGTCTCCGACGCCGGCCGCATGATCCACTTTGCCGGTCAGTGTCCCCTCGACATCGACGACAAGGTGGTCGGCGACGACTTCCTTACCCAGACCGACCAGGTCATCTCCAACTGCCTGGCCGTCCTCGCGGCCGCCGAGGTCAGCGCCGCCGACGTGGTGCGATCCGTCGTCTACGTGGTCAGCACCGACAGCGACGACCTCGGGGCGGTCTGGCGCCGGCTGATGGCCTCGCCGCTGGCGCCGGCCTTCACCACGGCCAGCACCCTGCTCGGCGTCGCCGCCCTCGGCTACCGCGGCCAGCTCATCGAGGTCGACCTGACTGCTGTCGGTTAGGCCGGGTTATGAAACACGGCCTACACGATCATCCGGTAGGTGTTGCCGGAGTCGATCGCACCGCGGGCCAGCGTCGCCGCCTCGTCCAGCCGCATCCGGGCCTGCTCGAGCTGGGCAATGGCCGACGCCACGGACGGGTGGAACGACCCGATCGCCGTCATCCGGAGCAGCGTCAGCGCGTCATCGAGCTGCTGCGTCACATGCTGGATGCCGGTGACCGCCCGCTCCGCGCCGTCGACCGACGCGGCCACGTTCGCCTTGACCTCTTCGACACTGGCCACCGAGCCGCCCCCTAGTTCACGAACTGCAGCAGGCCGACGGCCATGCAGGTCAGCAGCACCGGCGTCAGGCACGCGACCACGCCGACCAGCGGGGTCCGGTCCACCTTCTCCGGGCCGCCGCCATAGACGAACCCGATCGTCACCCAGCCCATCCCGAACGCCAGCAGCGGCATGCTCAGCCCGCACAGCAGCGCGTAGGTGGGCACCGAGCCGGCCGGCGCCACCAGGTAGAGCACGATCTGCACGATCAGCACGGCGGCGGCGAACGGGCCGTAGACCAGCAGGTTCCGCGCCCACGGCCGCAGCGACGAGATCCGCTTGGCCGGCGAGTTCAGCATCGCCGCGTCGGCCGCATCCGCCGTACCCCGGGCCTGCCGCAACGCCGCCAGCACGGCGACCGGCCCACCGGCCATCGCGAGCACCTGGTCACCGGCCTGCGGCACCAGATCCTGATCGGGTACGCCGAACTCCTGCGCCAACCGGGCGCGCTGCGGTGCGAGCCGCGCGCGTACCCCCGAAAGCTCCTGCCTCGCGGCCTGCAGAGCCGCCGCCTGCTCACCCGCGGTGACGCTCGCCTCGCGCCGCACCGCGTCCAAGCGTTGCGCCGCGGCCAGATAGTCTGCCCACGGCCCATGGGCGGGCGTCTTCTGGGTCGGTATCTCGTGGGTCGTCGGCTCGGTCATCCGTCCGCCTCCGGCAGCACGAACGGCACCACGACATCGGACCGGTCGGTCTGCCGGTCGTAGAGCAGCGCCCGGTTCGCCCGCGGGTGCCAGTCGACCGTCCGTCCCAGCATCAGCGTGACGTCCTGCTGCGTGCAGTTCAGGAACAGCAGGCCGGCCACGTCTTCCCGGCCCATGCTGCCGCCCGTCTCCTCGGTGAACCGCCGGGTGCCCCGCCACCACGACAGCAGGTGCACGCCGCGGCTCGGTCCCTCACGCAACACCTGACGCAGCGACGGCAGCGTCCCCGGGCTGGCCGCGTCCATCCCGAACACCACCAGATAGCCCGGCTGCTCCAGGGTGAGCTGGGCGGCCAGGCCGGACGCGCCGACCGCCACCACCTCTTGCCGGTGGCCGATCTCCACCGCCAGGTCCTTGGCCAGCTCATCGCCTTCGGCGACCAGGGACGAGATGACAAAGCGGGCGGTACGCGGCGCGTGGAAGGCCGCCACGCTCAAGGCGGCGGCCTGCAACACCTCGGCGCCGTCCGGCCGCGACCCGAAGATTGCCAGGTGCCGCCCCGGGGACGCGTCCAGCGGGAACGACGCCGTCGACAGCTGCACGTCGATGGACCGGCCGACCAGCGCCGCCGGGCGGCCCGCGCGCCCGGCCAGCGCCGCGCGGTAGGTGGGGTCGTCGGCCAGGTGCTGCTGGGCGTACCCGGCGAAGATCCGCGGCGCCGGCGACTCGGGGTCACGGGCGCCCCACAGCTTGTGCCGCAGGTCGCTGAGCGCCTCTTTGTCGGCGTGCGGGTCGGGGAAGCGCACGATGCGTTCGTGGGCGCGGGTGGCGCCACGCGGGCCACCCAGGCCACCGGCGGTGTTCATCACCGCGGTGCCCAGGGCCAGGCCGGCCGCCGAGTCGTTGGTCGGCTCCAGCACGTCGCCGCCGCCCGGCAGGGCGACCCGTACCGGGAACTGGCCGAAGATCGAGTCACGCTTGGTGTAGAGCGCCTCCACGCCGAGCACGGTCTGGCTGGCCAGGACCAGATGGATGCCGTACGACCGGCCCTTGCGCGCCAGCGACTCAAGCAGGCCGACCGCCTCGGAGGCGATCGGATCGTTGCCGGACAGCAGCACCTGGAACTCGTCGATGACGCAGAGCACCCGGGGCAGCGACTTGCCCCGGCCCTCCTCGGCGGCCACCGCGCGCAGATCGGCGAACTTCGTCACACCGGCCCGCTTGTACGCCACCGACCGGCGGGTCATCTCGGCGTCCAGTTCACGCAGGACGGCCAGCCCGTACTCCCGGTCGGACTCGACACCGACCGCCCGCGCGTGGGGCAGCCAGGTGCGGTCGCGCTGGGTCGGCACGAATTCGGCGAACGAGACGCCTTCCTTGAAGTCGAGCAGGTAGAGGGCGAGCTCGGCCGGGCTGAACCGGGCGCACAACCCGTACAGCACGTTGATCAGGAAGGCCGTCTTGCCGGCGCCGGACCGGCCGCCGACCATCCAGTGTGGCGTCAGGTCGTTGAACTGGAGCATCACCGGGTTGTCGCCGGCCTGCCCGACCGGGGTGCTCAGCCCGTCGGCGGCGTCCCCCGCCCAGATCTCCTCGCCCGGTTCCGGCAGCAGATCGGCCAGCGTCACCTGGGCGGCCTGCGCCGAACTCGCGGCCAGCTCCTGGCAGACGGCGTCGATCAGGTGGGGCGGTGGGTCGTCGTCGAGGAACACCGGCACGTCGAAGAACCCGTCGACCCCGGCGGTGAACGCGCCGGCCGGGGTGTTGCCGATGCGTACATCCGGGTTGAGCAACGCGATCGCGGTCGAGTGAGGCAGCATCCCCTGCTGACTGTCGCCGGTGTTCTCCGGCGGCGGTGGCCAGCCCGCGACGATCAGGTGCAGTCCCGCCTCGGGCCCCTGCTGGGCCAGCAGCGCGATCTGGCTCAACTCGCCCCACGCGGTCGGCGGCAGGCTGGCGATGACCAGCAACATCACCTTGTCGCGGCGGCTGCGCCGAGACCCTTCACCCCGACGGGTACGAAGCCACTTCTGCACTTCGTTCAGGGTGTCCCGCAGCCCCGCCTGGTCGGTCGCCACCGGTTCCATCACGCCGGCGTCGGTCAGCGGCTCGAACGGCGCGAACACCGTTCCCCCACCCGCGCAGTCAACCGCCCGCAACAGCAACGACCCGGCCGGCGCCGCGGCCAGCAGCCGCAGCACGACGCTCCGCAGCATGCCGCCGACCCGGGCATCGCGCGCATCCTGGTCGATGGTCAGGTTGCCGGTCCCCAGCAGCGGAACAATCGCCGGGAACGTGGCATCGTCGAGTGGCTGCGCCACACCCACCCGCACGAACTGAGGCAGCCCAGCACCACCCAGCGGCGTATTGGCCGACCGAGCCTCCAGCGGCGCACCCAGCCACCCCGGGGCGAGCGCCTGCGCCGCGACCCGCAACTCTTCCGCCAGCGCATGCTGCTCACGCGGATCGGCCGCGGCCGGCCCTTGCGCGTCAAGCGCGGCGGCCGCCGCAGCGACGGTGGCCTCGGCCTGCCGGTGCAGGGCAGCGGCCTGATCGATCCGGGAACTCGATTCCGCCACCGCCTCACCTCCCTGTGTGCGCTCAAACCGTATCCCAGCCACGCCGCCGCTTCGCGTTCCGTAGCCCAAGCGCCTTCCGTGGCGCAGGTCGATCAATCCCCACACGCACTAAAGTCGACACCGTGCACCCACCGGAGCCCCCCACCCCCCCGGCGCAGCCACCCCCAGCCGCGCCTCCCCAGGGCGCCCCACCACCCCCACCCCCCGGCGTGCCGCCCCCCGCACCCGCCACACCTTCCCGAAACCGCCGCATGCGCCTCTTCCTGGCCATGGCAGCAGGCATCGTGGCGTTGCTCTGCCTGGGCGGCGTAGGCGTCTTCGTCTCCCTCTACGACGACGCAACCAAGATCAAGCGCACAGAGCCCGACGCGGTCGTCGACAGCTTCCTCGGCGCATACCTCGTGAATCGGGACGACGCCCAAGCCGATCTTTACGTCTGCAAATCGGGCGCGGACCTGTCGTCGTTGGCGGCCTATCGAACGACGATGACGAACATCGAACGAGACAAGAGCGTCGGTATCCGGGTCACTTGGTCGAGCCTCACGGTCGTCACCACGGGTGCTCGTCGCAATGTGACCACCGAGCTCACTCAGACGGCTACGGATGGCGCACGCCTCGGCGAGACCTGGTCCTTTGACCTGCAGGATCAGGACGGGTGGCGGGTGTGCGGCGCGGCGAAGGTCAGTTGATCGGTCATTCGACCCAGAGCTGGTTCACTGGAATCTCGAGCGTGCTTGGAGCCTTTCCAGACCAGCTCCATCGATACCATTCCAGCTCGGTGGTTACGCGCACGCAGACGTCGCCGTCCTCGCCAGCGTGGATCTCTGTTACGCCGCGAAGATCGCGCCGTTCGCCGCCGCCTTCCAGGATCTGAATGATTCGGCGTCCAGTGATGACGTCCGCGTCCAGAGCAGCCACCGGATTACGGCGCGGAGGACCGTCAAGTGAGACGAGGCGTGATGTTGCGTCGTCGCCGAGGCCGGCGGTACCGGCTAGCCCATACTCCTCGGCCCAGACTCGCTCAACGGGCACCATCGGTGCGAAGACCTCGGTCTGCTCGGCCTCGGCCCGGTACCACTCCGACTCGGACATCACGGGTACATAGGTTCGGCTGCCCTGGACGACCTTCTCGTCCGCGCGCATGTCCGCGCGCCATCCCATGCCGGGTAGGCCAACGAGAACTCGACGGCCGCGAAGTGAGCCGGCCATGGTGGCCGGCGTAGGCACAATCGGCCGTGGACCCTCGTGCTCCCAGCCTCCGGCTTGTCCTCCGAACGGGTCGGGCATGGGGCCGCCGCTCACTCGTCGCCTCCGAGGGGTGCGCCCTGTTCTCGCATGAAGCGGACCGGGTCGATCGCGCCGTTGCTCGTGCGGTCCTTGTTGAGATGTACCTCGAAGTGAAGGTGCGGTCCGGATGAGTTGCCGCTAGTGCCGACCCGACCGATAATCTCGCCGACGGTCACATCTTGGCCGACCGTGACGAACGGCCGCTGCACCATGTGGCAGTAGCGGGTCATCACGTCGTTGGCGTGCACAATCTCGACCATCCATCCGCAGCCACCCTTGCCTGGGTAACCATCGACGTTGCAACTACGCCGGCCGCGATGGTCTTCGTCGCACTTGACCACCGATACCGTTCCACTCGCCACTGCGGCGATTGGTGTGTAGCGCCCGACAATCAAGTCGACGCCTTGGTGTGTCGGGCGCTGCGGGGTGCGGAACCCAGACCCCACCATGGCCTTCAGCGGGATCGTATAGCCCGAGGCAGCCACCTGTCCGCCTGCCGCGCAGACCATCGCGATGGAATTCCCGACAGCGTTTGCCGCACCGTTCGCGAGCTGATTGACGATGATTGAGGCTACGGCCTCATGCTTGGCGTAGGCGTTGGGATAGGCGCTGCGTTGCACTTTTTGCGCGGCTTTGGTTAGCGGTAGCTTGTCCCAATTTCTAACAGTCTGTAGCTTCTCGTAGAACTTTCGGCTTGCATAGACCGGATCCTGGACCTGTGCCGGGGTACCCCACCCCGCACTCGGGCGTTGCTGGAAGAGGCCGAGGGAGTCGTGGTCGTTGGCTGCCCCTAGATTGCCGTAATTGTGGAGCGTCGACTCCTGCATTGCGGTGGCAACGGCGATTACCCAGGCACGCGGCGGCAGTTTGAGGTCCGCGCCGACATTAATGATGATCGCCGCGTTGCGGATCTGCTCAGGGCCATAGTCAGAAATCGATGGCATTTCGCCGTTCTCGTCTACCGGTCCGCCTTGACCGCAGCCGAGGGTGGAGAAGGCGTTGGTGTCGTCCTCGCGGCCCAACCCACCAATCAGGATCGCGCTGACGCTGCCACCACAACAGAGCAGGGCTAGCGTCGCGATGATGGCGATCAGGAGACCGATTCGGGACGGCCGAGGAATCCTCACGGCCCGTCCCAATCGATGGCGTTCACCAGCCATCTACCCTCGGGCGCGACCAGGCGAAGGGTCAGCCTCCCTGAGTCGGTCTCGATCACGGCGTCGAGCAGGTTCTCGCCAACCGGCACCAGCTTGGGCTGTCCGTTAACTCGGTCGGCGGGAACGTCGGCCGGATCGGTGCCGGCGAGATCCGCCGAAAGCTCCTTGGTCGCATTGGGCACCAAGCGATCACGCCACGTCTTGGACGACACGTTGCGATGATCCACCCACGCGCCGGCGAAGGCGTAGGCAACGGCCGCCGGTTGCGCGGTACCCGGGCTGGTGCGCGGCTGCGGAGGCGGCTCCGGCGAGATGACGCTGTCCTCGTCGTCGGGGTTCACACTCAGCCCGGGTTCCGGCGAGCTTGCGCCAATAGGTGCGCGCGTTGTCGTGTCAGAGCCGTCGGAGAAGACGCGGCCGATCCCCACCACTGCGAGCACGATGATCGCGAGGACGATCGCCACACCCCACCTCGACCTGAACAGCCCGGTGAGGCCACGTTCCAGCAAGCGCGGTGCCATCAACGATCACTTCGCCTCGGTGCGTACTCGCGGTTCGGACGGCTCCCGGGTGGTGCTGCCCGTCTCCGGGCGGTAGATGGCGTAAGACGCTGGGCGCTCCGCGACGTCTGGGTCCGACCAAGTAGGCGTTCGGCGCGGCTGGGCTGCCGGCTCGCCGGCCTCGGTCGGCTGCCGCTTGGCCGGAACGTCTTCAGCCGGCATTTCCGTACCGTCCCGACGTGGCGTGGGTACACCCGTCTCGGGCTTCTGTTCACGGCGGCCGATCGCCGGGAGTTTCCGACCCGGCTGCGTCTGCGACGGATCTTCGTTACGGGTCTCCGGTCGCTGCTGAACAGCATTTGGGCCGCCGACTTGGTCGACGAAGACCGTCTTGGACTTGCCATCGTCATCACTGATGACATACTCCCGGCCCCGCCGGGCAAAGATGCCCTCAAACAGGCGAGAAAGCTGCTGCGTGGAGTTCTTGCCGCCGAGCTGGGTTATGCGCGTGTAAGGCCGCAGCAGCACCCAGCCAACCAAGCCACAAAGGAAAACCAGGACGACTTGCAGCCATCCAGCGAGGCTCGCCGTGTTCATGATCAGGTCGACGGCGAACAGATAGATCGCGGAGCCGGTGCCGAAGATCGCGATGTTGAAGATTGCGGCGACGACGGCGTTGCCCAGCCTCTTGATACCGGCGTTGGCCGGCCGGAGCAGGCCGATGGTGCCGAGGATCGGTGCCGCGATGACTGCCCACCGGAAGATCAAGAAGCCGAGTAGAACCAGCAAGGACGCGGTCAGGTCGAACAACGCGAACATCAGGGATGCGAGCATCGCGATGAAGCCGGAACCGACCCGGTCCATCCCGTTGACGCCCTTGAGGTACTCGTAGGCCTCTGGGTCCTCCGTCTTGACCTGCTCGGCGACCCGCTCCCACTGGTCCTTCTTGCGTTCGAGAGTCGCGTCACGTGTCGCCGGATTGTCGCGCAGTTTCTTCGCTTCCTCCCAGGAGAGCGAGCGCGCGTCATAGAGTGCCGGACCATACTTCTTTGCGGTTTGGCTGTCCGCGGAGCCGAGGAGCCCACGCAGCCAGTTGCGGTACAGCATCGTCTCCGTGGCGGTGTCGCTGGCGCGCACTGCGGGCGGACGGTTGTCCTTACAGGCGGCTGGCCCGAGAGAACAGCCAGCCGGAGGCCTCTCCGGGCGTGGCCCGACCGCGTCATGTACCACGCTGAGGGTGGAGATCAGGGTCTGGTCGGCCATGTTGGCCGAGCGAACCGGCCATGCGGCGATGGCAGTGACTGCAACCATCACAAGGATGGCCCAGCCCGCCGTCGTCGTCATCGCTCCCATTTCCGCCTGGCGGGACCGCCAGATCAGATAGAGACCGACGACGGCGAGAGTGACCACCCCGAAGACGCTGAACACCTTCTCGTAAACGGCTTTGGTGGCCTCGGCGACGAGCGGGTCGGCCCAGCCCCACAACGTCTCCGGATCCCAGGCACGCTCGCGGAGTGCATTCGCAGCGCCGACGATGGCGGTGGCGATCATGAACTCGCCGTTGGCGACCGTCGTCTCGAACTTGTACTCCGGGTCTATCAGCGTCGAGGCACACCCATTGTCGAGGTCATACGTCGTGTAGCTGTATCCGGCGTAGCCGTAGTCGCTGTACAGGCCGGGGAAGCTGTTGCCGGTCGACGACTTGGGACGCTCTGCAAACCATCCGGCCAGACCCGAGTCAGGCGTGCTCGGCTGGGGCGGGTTGAGACAGTTGGCCCGCGCCTCACCGACCTTGGCCAGCCGCTGCACGCAGCCATCCATGTTCTTCTGCCACTCTTCGAGGCTGCACGCCCCGCCGGGGGCGCGCTCCAGGACCGGGGCCGCGGTCGCCGGGACTGGGGCCGCCACCGCCCATGCGATGGACGCCACCGCTGCGACCAGCAAAGTCAGCACCGTAGCCAGCGCCCGCCGCATCATCTCAACCCTCCAGGTCGGACATGCTCGGAATGGTGGTCACCGGGGGCGCCTGGGCCGCCGGCGTCGTGTCCAGGTGGTCGAGGAGGCCGTCGACGTACGAGACGTCGACCCGGACCTTCTGGACCCGGCCGTCCACGTCTCGCATGACGAACTCGCGGAAACCGAGACGCGACGACGACGAGGTGTCCACCTGGGACAACGAAGCCAGCGTGGCCTCGTAGCCGTCGTTCACCGGCACCCGCAGCAGGCGTAGCGCCTCGCTGGCGATCTCCTGGTCCTCGGCGATGCGGCCGACGAACACCGTGGACACCAGGTTCTGCACGTCCAGGCCGAGGATGTCGCGCGGGTTCTGGGAGGCGACCAGCGCCGCCAGGTTCCACTTGCGGGAGTCCCGGGCCAGGCGGACCAGGAACGAGCGGCCGGAACGCCAGCCCTCCATGAAGTGGGCCTCGTCCAGGCCGACCATCTTGCGGGCCGACATCGAGCCGCCGTACGACCGGCGGACGGCCAGGCGGTGGGCGGTGTGCAGCATCGGCAGGGCCAGGCTCTCCTCGGCCGACCAGTACTCCCGCTCGATCTTCAGGTCGGGCAGCCGCAGCCCGGCCATGGTGATCACGGTGAGGGTGGAGTCGGCGCCGAGCAGGTGTTTCGGCGGCGAGCCGAAGAACAGCAGGGCCAGGGGCATCTCGGCGGTGTCCAGGAGCAGGTTGGCCAGCTCCTTGCCGTCGTCGTCGAGGCCTTGCAGGGTACGCACGACGTCGTCCAGCGTGGACGTCTCCTCGGCCGGCACCAGGCGGACCGCGTGCCGCAGCAACGTCGCCGTCGACGCCTCCTTGGCGACCTGCGGCGGCACCAGCATCGAGCAGATGTCCTGCACCAGCATGCGGCGCTCGGCCCGCGCGTTGGAGACGCCGATCTCGTACTCGCGGTCACCACCGGGCCCGGCCGCGAACTCGCTGCGTACCGGCGTCGGGATCAGCGCATAGGGCGCCAGCGTCCCCTGCTCGGAGCCGGTCAGATTCAGGACGCGGGAGTACGGCCGGAGCTCCGGCATCTGGCACAGCCGGGCGAGCGGGCCGGACGGGTCGAGCAGCGTGACCTGCACACCCCGCCGCGCGTTCAGGTAGCCCAGGGCACCCATCAGCGTCGACTTGCCACCGCCGGGCTCGGCCACGAAGACGCCCAGGCCGGACCGCTCCCGCACCTCCATCGGGAAGTGCAGGTCGAGGAAGACCGGGCGGCGGCAGGTGCCGGCGGTACGCCCGATCAGGTCGCCCCGCCGGTCGCCGACCGTGGACGCGGCCTGGGGCAGCGCCGCCGCCAGCAGTTTCACCGGCATCCGGCGCACGTAGCCGGTGTTGGCGATCGGCTCGCCGGGGATGAACTCGCGCGCCAGCTGGTCCTGGTTCTTCGGGTGCTGCAGGGAGATGCGCAGCTCCCGCGAGTAGAGCTGGATGAGGCGGCGCGCCCTTTCCATACATTCTTCCCGGGTACGCCCACCGACCGCGATCCGGTGCCAGCCGTGCGCCCGGGCCGACTCGACGGGAAGACCGGTCGTCATCTCGTCGCCGATCACCAGCGCCCGCTTGGCCAGGCGTTCAAGCTCCGGCGGGGCGTCGATCCCGTGCTCGGCGTAGTCGAGCTGCTGGGACCGGATCATCCGCAGCCGGTGCTCGAGGTTCTTGAACGAGCTGCCCGACCCGAGGATGTCGATCCGCGAGGACAGCTCCATCGGCCACGGCAGCCGCTCGTGGAAGTGCAGCCACGGCTCGTGCTTCTCGGGGATCTCCAGCGGCTCCATCCGCCCGACGGACAGGACGGCGACGTGCCGTTCCTCGCCGGTCATCCGGTTCACCAGCTTGACCGTCGACCCGTACGGCGTCCGGTAGCGCTCCACCTGCTCGGTCAGCGCCAGCAGGTCGCCGGAGTCCCACTGCCCGCTGGTCACCGGGGAGAGCGGCCCGGGCGGGGCCATGCACAGCGCGACCGAGCGGAACAGCAGCCACTCGAGCTCCTGCGGGCTGACCCGGCGCCCGCGCATGCCGAACGCGTTCAGCACCTCGTCGAACTGCTCGACCGTGCGGCCCAGCTTGCGCCGCTCGCCGTCGGACGTGCCCTTGCCGAACATCCGCAGGATGCGCTCGGAGAACGTGTCGCCGAGCGACCGCCGCGCGAACGTCACGCCCAGGTAGGTCTGTCCCTCGGCGTGGTTGACCGAGAGCAGGTGCCGCTGGGCGGCGACCAGGTGGTCGGACCACGAGGTCGCGCCGGCCACGTCGGCCAGCGGCCGGGCGGTCATCGAGTCGACCGTACGGGCCCACTCGTCGGCCGGGAACGGCCTGGTGGTGCGGCGCAGGTGGAGGCGGAACCCGGCCAGGCCGGCGTACTGCTCGGAGATCGCGGACAGCAGCGCCTCGCGTTCCGCGTCCGGCCGGAACGCCCAGCGCACCTCGGGCAGCCAGTACCAGGCGGTCACCGTCGACTGGGTGAAGGTGAGGTGGCCGGCTATCTCGCTGATCGCCAGCTCGATCGCGGGGTCCCGGTCGCCGAACTTGATCCGGTTCGGCTTGAGTGGGGCCGGCTTCACTTCCTTCTTGCGTACGGCCGGAAGGTTCTCGGGCTCCTTGCGCTTCCGCTTCTTGGCCGGCGCCTTCTCGGGCATGGTGGCCGGCAGGTCGCGCGGCTCGGGCTCGGCCAGCGCCCGCCCGGTGCGGATCGGCTCGAGGTCGCGCTCGGGCGAGCGGGGCACCGGGGTCACCCCGGGGTGCCCGGCCGGCGAGCCGTTGGCCCGGTGGGTCCGATCGGGTGTGGCGACGGTCTGCCACAGCGGCGGCGTCGAGACCGGCGCCGGGGAGACCGGCCGCGGCGGCGGCGCCGGGGAGACCGGTCGGGCCGGCTGCGCGTTACGCACCTCATCGGGCCAGTCGTCCAGCCCGGTGTCGAAGTCGTCCTCGACCAGCGCCGGACGCTGCGGCCGCACCGGCGGCGGCTGATCCAGCGGCCGATCCTGGGCCGAAGGCCGGTCGTAGACCGGCGGCTGCTCCGGCCCCGTGGGCTGGTCAAAGACCGGCGGCTGGTCATAGGCCGAAGGCTGGTCGTAGGCGGGAGGCTGCTCCTGCGCCGAAGGCTGGTCAAAGGTCGCCGAGGGCGCCGAAGGTCGGTCGAAGGTCGCCGGGGGCGCCGAGGGCCGGTCGAACGTCGCCGGGGGCCCCGAAGGCCGGTCAACGGGCGGCTGGACCGGCGGCGGCGCGTCGAACCGAGCGGCCGGCTGCTCAACCGTCGGCGCCGAAGCCGGATCGCCCACGGCGGGATCAGCCGAAGAGGGACCGGAAACGGGATCGACCGACGAAGGCGCCGGATCAGCGGGCGACGGGTCCAGGGCGGACAGTGCCCCGGCGGGCGTCCGCTCCTCGAACTCGAAGCCGAAATCGAAGTCGTCCTCGTCGCCCGGCGAGCTGGGTGGTTCGTCGGGCGACGGCGGAACCGGCGGGGCTGACGCGGGCGCACCGCCGAACAGATCGAGGAACGGCGAGTCGATGTCCATCGAGCTGTCCAGCCCCGGACCGCCGTTCGCCCGCGGGCGCATCGGCTGGGGCGCCTTGAACACCCCGACCGCCCCATGCCCGGGGCTCGTCACCAACTCGGTGTCGGGAGAGTTGAACTCAGCAGAACCATCGGCAGCGTAATCATCCGAACGCACACCGTTACTTTGCCTGGCCGACTGGGGTGAACCGCCTCGGGGACGCCCCGGCGGAGGGGATGTCGTCATGAAGTGGCCCCGCTCGGGCGTGCGACAGGACTGTGGAAGCTCATATCAACTCCTCCCGAACCCGGATGCGAGAAGCGACGAGACGGGGGTCGCGCCGTTCGTCAGCCGGCTCGCGGGTACGCCGCCAGTCGGTGAGCGCGGTCCGGATCACCATCCGGGCGGGCCGGTCGGGGTCCACGTGTCGGAACACGAACGACGTCGTGACCATCGCGAGGGCGATCTCCCAGGCCGGGAAGGGGTCGATCTCGAACGAGATCAGATAGTGCAAGAACATGAAAAGCGGCACCAGGAGGATGAACATCCCATACTGCGCGTACGGCAGGTGCATCGGCAGCGTGTAGCCGGGCGGCCCGAGATAGACGAGCCGCGCCCGGTAGATGTCGTCATCCGTGCGTAGGCGCATGGCTCAGGTGAAGATCAAATCGATCAGGCGGTCGCCGACGAAGAACAGCGTGGCCGCGCCGGCGATGAACGCGAGGCCGACGATGGCGATCGCCGAGCTGGTCAGCACCTTGGAGATCTCGCCCCGGCTGGCCCGGCCGATGAAGATGACACCGAGCACGGCGAGAAGGATCGGCGCGACGTTGCTCGCGAAGAACGAGACGATGCCGTTGGTGTTGATCTGGCCCTGGTCGGCTGCGAGCACAGCGCCGTGTTGAAGCACCGTCGCAGCCTGAGCGGCGAAGTCGGTGGCGATCATCGGTTAAACCTCCCGGGTGACCGACGAGAAAGATCGATCACTGCAGTTGTGAAGCCTGACGGCAACCCCATATGGTGCTACTTCTGGCGCACCGGAGTCCAGTGAGCCGTAAGGGCGACCTGTCCTGCGCTAGCCCATCTGCTTCCTTCGGTCCTTCAAATGATGCCTGTCCGAAGCGTACGGGCCGCCCCTCTTACCTACAAGCTGCCTGATTCGTTACCCAAGGTAAAGGCGTGACTGAACCTGAGTGACGGGACGGATGAAGCCCAGGCAACCTGCGCGACTGTACACACGTTCTAAGATCGACTGTGGATAAGTTTGGAGCCGTGCCGAGCGGCGTCAGTTTGCTGCACCCGGGTCACCCGGTCGTGATGGGGGTCCTCAACGTCACCCCCGACAGCTTCAGCGACGGCGGGTTGTACGCCGACCGTGACGCCGCGGTCGCCCACGGCATCGTCCTCAGAGCAGAAGGCGCGGATCTGGTCGACGTCGGCGGTGAATCCACCCGTCCGGGCGCCGAGCGCGTCGACGCCCGTACCGAGATCGAACGGGTCGTTCCGGTGATCGCCGCGCTCACCGAGGCCGGCGTCCCGACCAGTGTCGACACCACCCGGGCCGAGGTCGCCGCGGCCGCCCTGGAGGCCGGCGCGGCCCTGGTCAACGATGTCTCCGGTGGACTCGCCGACCCGGACATGGCCCCGCTGGTGGCGCGGGCCGGCTGCCCGTACGTGGTGATGCACTGGCGTGGACACTCGCGGGACATGAACGCCCTGGCCCGCTACGACGACGTGGTCGCGGAGGTCGCGGCCGAGCTGACCCAGCGGGTCGAGGCCGCGCTGGCGGCCGGGGTCGCGGCCGAGCGGATCATCCTCGACCCGGGCCTGGGTTTCGCCAAGAACGCCGAGCACAACTGGGCCCTCACCCGCCGGCTGGACGTGCTGCTCGGGATGGGTCACCCGATCCTCTTCGCGGCCAGCCGCAAGTCCTATCTGGGCCGGCTGCTGGCCGACCCGGACGGTACGCCCCGCCCGGCCGCCGACCGGGACGCCGCGACGCTGGCCACGAGCGTGCTGGCGGTGGCCGCCGGCGTCTGGGGGGTGCGCGTCCACGAGGTGCGCGCGACCTACGACGCGATCAAGGTGTGGAGCGCGTCGGGCGCTCCGAGGTTGGCACAAAATCCGGGGGGTACGCCGTGAGCGATCGAATCCGGCTGACGGGTCTGCGGGTCCGCGGCCGCCACGGCGTGTACGACTTCGAGCGGGCCGACGGCCAGGACTTCGTGATCGACGCCGAGCTCGAGCTCGACCTGGCCCCGGCCGCGGCCAGCGACGACGTCACCCGCACGGTGCACTACGGCGAGCTGGCCGGCCGCCTCGCCGGGATCGTCGCGGGCGAACCGGTCGACCTGATCGAGACGCTGGCCGACCGCCTGGTCACCGAGTGCCTGGCCGATCGCCGGGTCGGCGCGGCCACGGTCACCGTGCACAAACCACAGGCGCCGATCCCGCACGAGTTCGCCGACGTGGCCGTGGTCCTGCGCCGGGAGCGGTCAGCCGGAGCCGCCTCGTGACGCGGGCGATCCTGTCGCTGGGCAGCAACCTGGGCGACCGCCTCGGGCACCTGCGGCGGGCCGTCGACCTGCTCGGCGACCGGGTGCTGCTCGTCTCCGGGGTGTACGAGACACCACCCTGGGGCGATACGGCTCAGCCGCCGTACCTCAACGCGGTGGTGATGGTGGTTGATCCTCAGGCCGGGCCGGACGAGTGGCTCGCGCTGGCCCGGACCTGCGAGGAGGACGCCGGGCGGGTGCGCGACCCGGAGCGCCGGTTCGCCCCGCGCACCCTGGACGTGGACGTGATCGAGGTCTACCGCGACGACGACGCGCCGGTGGTCCGCGACGATTCCGAGCTGACGCTGCCCCATCCGCGCGCCCACCTGCGCGCGTTCGTGCTCAAGCCGTGGCTCGACATCCAGCCGTACGCCCGGCTCGCCGGTCATGGCTGGGTGACCGACCTGCTCAACCAGCCCGGGCTCGCCGCGGATGCCGCCGCGATGAGCCCCCGGCCCGACCTGTTACTACAGTTGGACCCGTGAGCAACAACCCGAGCGGTGGTCCGCGCGCCGACCCCTCGATCCGCCCCACCAGCATCTCGGTGCTCGTGGTGGCGGCCCTGGTCGCCGCCGCGGTCGGGTGGCTGCTGCTCAGCTTCTTCTACAACGAGTGGCCGGCCCCGCCCTGGCTGCCGGTGATCGTGATCGCCGCGCTGGCCGCCGCCGAGGGCATCCTGGCCCAGAACACGGCGGCCCGGGTCCAGCGGCGGCGGGGCGCGCTCCCGGTCGAGCCGCTGGCCGTGGCCCGCTACGCGGTGCTGGCCAAGGCGTCGTCGCTGGCCGGCGCCCTCTACGGCGGGTACTGCGCCGGCCTGCTGCTGTTCTTCGCGCTGGACATGTCCCGCGAGTTCTCCAACGACGCGCTGCCGGCCACCGCGGGTGGCGTGGTCGCCGCGCTGGCGCTGGTCGGGGCGGCCCTCTGGCTCGAGCGGTCCTGCCGGGTCCCCGAGCCGCCAGACCGGGACGAGCCCGACGACTCGGACAATCGTCGCGACCACATCTGACCAGCCTCTTGGTCTTGAACCCTGGTGGTGGTACATCCGTATCCTGGGCTAGGTCCTCGCTCCCGCCCGGTCGGCCGGACCGGACCTCGGGGCAGGGCGGAGGCAGGGAAGATGGCGTACGACGAGCAGGTCAGTGATCCGGCGGCGTATCGCACGGGCTACGCCGCGCAGGACTTCCGGAGCCGCCACGGTCTCGACCCGGACCAGGACGGCGGCTCGGGCCAGCCGTTGCGGCTGGTCCCGAGCGAAGACTCGGGCCGCGACCGGCTGGGCATCCACATCGGCTGGGAGATCATCCTGCTGCTGACCGTGGCGGCGGTCGGCTTCCTGCTGTACCGCCTCGAGCCCGACGCGCTGCGCCGGCCCGCGCTGGACACGCTGCTCATCTGGGGCTCGGCGATCGGCCTGCTCGCCCTCGGGGCCGGGCTGACGCTCCGGGCCGGCGTGCCCAACCTGGCCATCGGCCCGATCGCGGTCGCCGCCTCCCTGCACTACGCCGAGAACGGCGACAAGGGCCTGCTCCGGGCAGCCGTTCCCGCGCTGATCATCGCCGCGATCGCCGGCCTGGTCGTCGCCATCCTGGTGATCAGCCTGCACGTGCCCGGCTGGGCGGCGACGCTGGCCGCCGCGCTCGGCGTGGTCGTCTACAACCAGCTCCGCACCGCCCCGGTCAACGTGCAAGGCACCTTCGACCCCTCCGACCAGGCATTCTTCCTGTTCGGCGGGTTCGCGCTGCTGGCCGTGCTGGGCGGGGCGACCGGCACGGTGGCGCCGATCCGGCGGTTCTTCGGCAAGATGCGCCCGCTCGGCGACCCGGCCCGTCGCCGCGGCGCGGGCGTGACCGTACCCGTGGTCGCCGCCCTGGTCTTCTCCTCGCTGTTCGCGGTGGTGTCCGGCATCCTGCTGGCCACCGTCCAGCCCAACACGCCGGTCACGCCGGGGCCTGGCTTCGAGTGGACCGGCATCGCCATCGGCACCGCCATGCTCGCCGGAACCAGCGCCTACGGCCGGCGCGGCGGCATCTTCGGCACGCTGCTCGCGACCGCCGCGCTCACCCTGTTCCTCGACTACGCCGACCGGCGCGACTTCGACATCGCCCTCTACGCGATCGCGGCCGCGGTGGTCGCGGCCGGCCTGGTGGTCACCCGCCTGATCGAAACGTACGGTCGCCCGCAGCCCCTCGGCGGCACCGACGACGACTGGCAGATGACCGCGGCCAGCTCGGCCGGCACCTGGCACCCCGACCAGCCCGAGACCTGGTCACCGTCCCCCGCCCAGCCCCAGCAGCGCACCGATCGCTGGGACGACGGCCCCTGGGGTGGGGCGCGGCAGTAGCCAATATGCTCTGCTCATGACCTCTGCGAGCTTTGCCGAGCTGGACGCCCTGGAGACAGAGGAGTTGCGCGAGCGCGCCTTCGCCAAGGCGCGGGAACACCGCGACCTGGGCTTCTTCTGGTCCGTCTTCAAGCATCTGCCCGACTCCGACGAGGCCTCCTCGCTGGACGGCGCGCCCAACTCGGTCGGCCCGACGATCGACGAGGCGGTCGCGCTGTGGCGTGAGCTGACCGGCCACGGTTACGGCGAGCAGGAGCCGCTGCTCCGCGCCGCCTTCATTGACTACCTGCAGAAATAGGACATTCAGCGTCGTCGTTTGAAGCTGTACGCCGCCTGGGAAATAGGCGGCGCATGGCTCTCGGTAACAAGTACAAGTCCGCGCCCGGCGCGGGCACCGCCGCCGCACTGATACTGGTCCTGGTCTTCGGTAGCCCGTGGTACCGGGACTGGGCGGCGAACAACACAGATCCCGCCACGGCGGGCGGCTGGTTCCTCCGGCTGCTCGGCTGGCCGGCGTGGTTCATCGACTCCGGTGACTCGCTGCGCGAGATCCTCGTGCAAGATCTCCGGGCGATCCTGGTGGTCGTCCTGACCGCGCTCTTCCTCTTCATGCTGCCCGGTTCACAGCTCGCCCGGGCCCGCGGCACGATCAGCCAGTTCTTCGCCGGCTGGAGTGCGTACATCTTCTCCTGCGGTTTCGCCGCGCTGCTGACCACGCTGTTCCTGGCCAACCCGACGCTGCTCCGCGCGTTCGAGTCGGCCGCGTCCGGCGCCACCTACGGCATCTTCGTCGGCTGGCTGGTCGGCCTGGCCACGCTCGGCGGTCGACGAGGCACACGGTAGCCCGCTGTTTTGCTATAGCAAGAAAGCAAATTTGCTACAGCAAAAGGGCCACTCATCGGGCGCGCCGTTCCCTCCGTCCCCCGCGGCGCGCCCATGGCCGGGCGGTCCCCTCCGGGACCGCCCGGCGCAAGCCGTTCAGCTCCGCCGACGCCGGACCCACCCTCTGCTAAGCCGACGCCGGACCCAGCCGGCGGCGTTCCCGCCTTCAGTTCGGCCGGCGGCGTTCCGGCTTCAGCTCGGCCGGCGGCGTTCCCACCTTCAGCTCAGCCGGCGGCGTACCCACCAGAAGGTCAGAAGTGACAGGAGCGCCGTGACCAGCAGGATCAGCCCGGACTCGACCCACTGCAGCGGCCAGTACCGGCTGGCCGGCTGATAGACCGCGTCCTGACGCAGGTTCTGCGACAGCACCCACTTCTCACACTTGCCCGGGCCGCCGGTCGCTTCACGTCCGCAGGAGGCCGGGTCGAACGGCCCGCGGAAGGTGGACCCGTCGGCGGTGACGGCCCGGTTCGACAGCACCCAGGCGCCCGGTTTCGCTAGTTTGGGGACGACCGAGATGCTGCCGTCCATGCTCATGATCATCTCTTCGAAGGAGTCCCCGCCGGCGCCGCTGGGCTGGGCGGTGAGCGCCGCGTTGTCGTGCAGCGGCGGGATCAGATGCCCCCGTACCAAGGTCGGCATGACCACCTGGATGGCCGCGAGCAGGACCAGCGTCAGCGCCATGGCCGGCACGGTCCGGCGAAGGACCACTCCGATGAGTACGCCCAGAGCGAAGGCCAGCCCCGCGTAGGCGATCGGCACGACGCCCCGGGCACCGAACACCTCGGGGATCAGCCGGTTGTCCCGGACCGTGTCGAACGGGCTGGAGAACCAGGTCACCACGAGGCTGAGCAGTCCCGCCGTCAGCATCGCGGCGGCCGCCCCGGCCAGCAGCTTGACCGCCAGCCAGCGGGTCCGGGTGATGCTCTGGCTCCACACCAGCCGATAGGTGCCGGACTCCAGCTCACGGGCGATGAGCGGCGCGCCCCAGAAGATGCCGATGATCGCCGGGACCAGATAGAGCACCGCGATGCCGACCAGGAAGAGCGGCGCGGCGGCGAGATCCTCGGACCGGAGCAGGAAGTCCTTGGCCTCAGCCTCGCAGTTGCTGCCGCAGGTCTCCATGCCGGTGGCGCGGAACAGGTCCATCAGGGCGGGCCGGGTCGCCACGAGCGCGATCGCGACCGCCCCGACCAGCGCGGCCACCAGGCCCACCGGCGTGCGCAACTGCCGCCACGTCAACCAGGTCATCGTTGTCCCTCCAGAACCGGGGCCGGGGTGATCCCGGCGGCCTCCGTCATGTACGCCAGCACCAGGTCCTCCAGGCCGAGCGGCTCGACCGTCCACCAGGGATCGTCGATCGGCGCCGAGCTCCGCACGATCATCGTGCTCTGCTTGCCGGTGTGGGTCTGGTAGATCACCTCGTGCCCGGCCGGCAGGCTGGCCGCCTCGCGCCTCGCGCCGGTGACCCGGTGGTGCTCGGCCAGCAGGTCGTCGACGTCGCCGGCCACCCGGATCCGGGAGTCGACCAGCACGATCAGGTAGTCGCAGGTGCGTTCCAGGTCGGCGACCAGGTGTGAGGAGAGGATCAGCGACGTGCCGTGCTCGGCGGTGTGTTCCATCAGGCCCTGCAGGAACTCGCGCCGGGCCAGCGGGTCGAGCGCGGCCACCGGCTCGTCGAGCAGCAGTAGCTCCGGTCGTTTGGCCATGGCCAGGGTGAGCGCCAGCTGGGCCCGCTGACCGCCGGAGAGCTTGCCGGCCTTCTGCTTCGGGTCCAGGCCGAGCCGCCGGATGCGCTCGTGGGCCAGGGCGTCGTCCCAGCTGTGGTTCAGCGCGCGGCCGAAGCGGAGGTGTTCGGCGATGGAGAGATGGGCGTACGTCGGGGTGTCCTGCGCGACGAAGCCGACCTTGGCGCTGTGTTCCGGGCTGCCCGGCCGCCGGTCCAGCACCTCGATCGTGCCGGCGGTCGGCCGCAGCAGCCCGCAGGCCAGCTGGAGCAGGGTCGACTTGCCGGCCCCGTTCGGACCGACCAGCCCGACGACCCGCCCGGTCGGGACGGTCAGCGTGCAGTCGTTCAGCGCGGTCTTGCGGCCGTACTTCTTGGTCAGGCCCCGGGTGGTGATCGCATCAGTCATGATCGGGCCTCCGCCTGGGCGCGAAACGCGCTGACGAACAGGGCCTCGATGCTCTCGTCGTTGAGCCCGGCCTCGCGCGCCTGAGCCAGCCACCGCTCCAGCTCGATGCGCAGCGGGGCGTGGGCGGCGAGGGTCTCGTCGCTGAGCGTACGGGCGATGAACGTGCCGACCCCGGTACGCAGCTTGACCAGGCCCTCGTACTCGAGCTCGCGATAGGCCTTGAGCACCGTGTTGGGATTGATGGCGATCTTGCCGACCACCTCTTTCGCCGTGGGCAACTGGTCGCCCTCGGTGAGCAGTCCCAGCCGCATGGCCCGGCGGACCTGGTGGATGAGCTGCATGTACGGCGCTACGCCGGACCGGGCGTCCAGATGAAAGTCGATCACGGACGGCCTCCATTCACTAAAGTACTATGACCCTAGCACCCTAGTTCAATATGGAGGCTCTCCGGTCCGGCCTACCCGGCGTGGGGCGCCTCGAAGATCGCCGAGCGGGAGACCGTGCCGACCGGTTTGTCGTTCTCGACGGCCAGCACGTTCAGGGCGTCGGCGGTCAGCATCGCGGCCAGGGCGTCGTAGAGCGTGCCGTCGGCGCTCACGGCCGGCAGCCGCTCGAGGTCCTCCACCCGGCCCAGCGGTCGCAGAGCGGTACGCAGCGGCGTCACGGTCAGTCGCCGGATGCCCCGGTCGGCGCCCACGAAGTCGCGGACCGTGTCCGAGGACGGCGAGCCCAGCAACTCGGGCGGCGCGGCGTACTGCAGCAACCGGCCACCCTCGCCGAGCACCGCGATCCGGTCGCCCAGGCGTACCGCCTCATCGATGTCGTGGGTGACCAGCACGATGGTCTTGCGAACCGCGGCCTGGAGCCGCAGGAACTCCTCCTGCAGCCGGCCGCGCACGATCGGGTCCACCGCCGAGAACGGCTCGTCCATCAGCAGCACCAGCGGGTCGGCGGCGAGCGCCCGGGCCACCCCGACGCGCTGGCGCTGGCCGCCGGAGAGCTCGTTGGGGTAGCGGCCGCCGTAGCGACCCGGGTCGAGGCCGACCAGGTCGAGCAGTTCGTCGGCGCGTTCGTTGACCCGCTTCTTGGGCCAGCCCAGCAGGCGCGGCACGGTGCCGACGTTGGTCCGGATGCTCTGGTGCGGGAAGAGGCCGACGTTCTGGATCACATAGCCGATCCGGCGGCGCAGGTCGACCGCGTCCTGACCGGTGATGTCCTCGCCGTCGATCAGGATGCGGCCCTTGGACGGCTCGATCAGCCGGTTGATCATCCGCAGCACGGTCGATTTGCCGGAACCGGACGGGCCGATCAGCACGACCAGCTCACCCGCGGGTACGTCGAGGCTGATGTCGCCGACCGCCACGGTCCCGTCGGGATAGACCTTCCCCAGGTTCTCCAGCGTGATCGAGGCCGCGGTGCGTCCTGCGCCGGAGTCGGTGATCGCGGTAGCGTCCACGTATGTCCTTCCTGTCGTGGGGTCTCGCGGCGTCCCCGCTGGCCGCGCCCGCTGAAGACGGGCCTGGAAATCCGTGGTTCTCCTGGCGATACATCCACGACAACGCCGACGCCATCCTCGACAAGTTGGTCTTCCACGCCGGGCTCACCGCCGAGACGGTGCTCATCGCGCTTGTCGTCGCCGTGCCGCTCGCGGTCGTCGCCTACTGGATACGCCCGCTGACCGGCCCGATTCTCGCACTGTCCGGCGTCCTGTACACGATTCCGTCGCTGGCTCTGCTCGCGCTTCTCGCCCCGGCGCTGGGCACCACCAACGTGACGTCGGTCCTGGTCGCGCTCGTCCTCTACGCCCTGCTGGTGCTGGTCCGCAACTCGCTGGCCGGGCTCAGCGGCGTTTCCGACGAGGTCCGAGACGCTGCCGCGGGCATGGGGTACGGGCGGGTCGGCCGGCTGTTCCGGATCGAGCTGCCGCTGGCCCTGCCCGGCATCATCACCGGCCTCCGGCTGGCCACGGTGTCCACGGTCGCCCTGGTCACGGTCGGTTCGCTGATCGGGCAGGGCGGGCTCGGCGACCTCATCCTGGGCGGCTTCCGGAACAACTTCTACAAGGCACAGATCCTCACCGGCGCGATCCTCTGCGTCGCCCTGGCTCTGGTGCTCGACCTGGTGCTGGCCGGCGTCGGCCGGCTGCTCACGCCGTGGACCCGGGGCAGGACCTCATGAACTACTTCCAGCAGGGCATCACCTGGCTGAACGACCCGCTGAACTGGACCAACCCCGGCGGCCTGCTCGAACGGCTGGGCGAACACCTGGCCATCAGCGCGCTCGCCGTGCTGCTCGGCTGCCTGATCGGCTGGCCGATCGGCATCTGGCTCGGACACCGCGGCAAAGGCGGTGGCGCGGTGATCACGGTGGCCAACCTCACCCTGGCCATCCCCACGCTGGCGCTGCTCACCATTCTGCCGCTCACCCCGCTCGGCTTCGGCCGGCCGCCGGTGGTGGTCGCGCTCGCCGTCTTCGCCATCCCGCCGCTGCTGGCCAACGCGTACACCGGCCTGCGGCAGATCGACCCCGAGACCCGGGACGCGGCCAAAGGCATGGGCCTGTCCGGCGGCCAGCTGCTGCGCCAGGTCGAGCTGCCGCTCAGCGTGCCCTACCTGGCGGCCGGTCTCCGCACCGCCGCGGTGCAGGTGGTGGCCACGGCGGCGCTGGCCGCGTTCGTCAACGGTGGCGGCCTGGGCCAGATCATCAGCGCCGGGTTCGGCCTCGGCATGAGCCAGGGCGGCGGCGGCCAGATCGTGGCCGGCGGCATCGTGGTCGCGCTCCTCGCGCTCGTCGTCGAGGGTCTGCTGGCGATTCTTCAGCGAGCGGTCACCCCGAAGCCTCTGCGGGTTCGCCGGCGGCGCCGGTCGCCCGCGGCGGCGGTACCGGCTGGGTAACGGTCGCCACACCACCTGCGAACTTGTCATACCGAGCAGGTAGGAAGGGCAGTGGAAGATTCATACGGGCATCGGCCCCTACCGACTCGCCCGTCGGACACGCGGCCCGGCCTCATGGCCGAGCCGGGACACAGAAGGCGGCAGTAATGCGTCGACACCTGCTCTTGACGGCCACCTCGTTGACGGCGGCCGTCCTCATCCTCTCCGGCTGTGGCGACGCCGGTTCCTCGGGCACCGAGGCCCCGGCGGCGAGCGCCTCCGGCGCCGGCTGTGCTCCGGTGGCCGGTGACAAGCTCGTCGTGCTCGACGATGACAAGAAGCTCCAGAACACCGACAACGTGCTTCCGGCGATCAACGCCAAGTCGTCCAGCCCCGAGCTGATCGCGGCGCTCGACAAGGTCTCGGCCGCGCTCGACACCCCGAAGCTGATCGAGCTCAACAAGGCGGTCGACGTCGACCGCAAGTCGTCCAAGGCGGCGGCCCAAGAGTTCGCGACGGCCAACAACGTCACCGCGGGCATCACCAAGGGTAAGGGTGGCGCCCTCACCGTCGGCTCGGCCGACTTCGCCGAGAACGCCACGCTGGGTGAGCTCTACGCGATCGCCGCGACCGCGGCCGGTTACACGGTCAAGACCCAGACGATCGGCAACCGCGAACTGTACGAGCCCGCGCTCGAGAAGGGCGACATCGACGTCGTCCCCGAGTACGCCGCGACCCTGGCCGGCTTCCTGAACGGCAAGGTCAACGGCGAGAAGGCGGCCGACCCGTCCTCGCCCGACCTCGACAAGACGGTGGCCGCGCTGACCGAGCTGGGCCAGAAGTCGGGCCTGGTCTTCGGCAAGCCGTCGACCGCGCAGGACCAGAACGCGTTCGCGGTCACCCAGGCGTTCGCCGACAAGAACGGCGTGAAGTCGCTGTCCGACCTGGCCGCCAAGTGCTCCGGCTCGGCCACCGTGCTCGGCGGTCCGGCCGAGTGCCCGCAGCGGCCCAAGTGCCAGGCGGGCCTGGTCTCCACCTACAACTTCCAGGCCGGCAAGTTCACCTCACTCGACGCCGGCGGCCCGCTCACCAAGACCGGCCTCAAGCAGGGCACGGTCAGCGTGGGCCTGGTCTTCAGCTCGGACGCCGCCCTGGCCGCCGGCTGACCTGACTGTGCACTCAGGCTGCGAGAACCGGGCCTGACCGCCGAACCCGCAGGCGAAACGGGCAGCGCTGGGCATGATCACCAAGATGCCCGGCGCTGCCCGTTTCGTGCCCGGTTGAGGGTGAGTAACATCGGCGTCCATGTCATCCGACCGGATTGCTGAAAACGGGCAGAACGCACGACTGCTGCGTGCGCTCGTCTGGGGCGGCGTGAGCCTGGCCCCGGTGGCGGCCCTGGTCGTGATGCTCGGCGACAGCCAGGGGCCGATCCGGTTCGCGGTCCTGCTGGTCGCGGTGTGCGTGGTCCTGGTCGGCGCGTCCCTACTGGTCCGCAACGACCCGGCGCTGCTGCAGATGCATGTCGAAGACCGGGTGGCCGAAGAGGTGGGCGCGCTCCGCGAGGAGATGCGCTCCGAGATCGCCACGGTCTCGGCCCGAGTACGAGCAATGCCGGCCGCGCCGCCCCGGGCCCTGCCGCCTCAGGCCCTGCCGCCACACCCGGGCGCGGCGCCGCCGCGCGAACCCGGCCAGCGCACCGGCGCACGCCCGGCACCCAACCCGGGCAGCGCCCACGGCGTCGGTCCGGCGCATGGCGCCCCGGCACACGGCGGGCCGGCACACGGCGCCCCAGCACACGGCAGCGGCTCGGTCCGCGGTGGCGCTGGTCATGGCGATGTTGCTCATAGTCGTGCGGTTGTTGGTGGCGCTGCGGTCGCCGGCGGCGCGGTCCATGGCGCGGCGTCCAACAGCAGCGGCGTGGTGGTGAGCGGCGGTGCTGCTCGTGGCGGTGCTGCTCGTGGCGGTGCTGTAGTCGGCGGTGCTGCGGTCGGAGGTGCCTCGGTTGCCCGCGCTGCGCGGGTGGCCTCGTCGCCGGGGTGGCCTCAGGACGCTCCGGCGGTAAGCCCGGTCGATCCGCTGGGCGACTTTTCCGACTTTTCTGATGGGGCGGATCCGGCCGGTGTGCCGGGACTGTCCGGTGCGGCCGGGCGGCCGGGGTCGCAGGTCCGGCCGGTGCACGGTGGACGGTCGGCCGGTGGCGCAGCCGTCCCGGGCCAGCCGCCCGTCCCAGGTCAGCGGTCCGTCTCAGGTCAGCGTCCTGGTCCCGGTCAGCGGCCCGGTCCCGGTCAGCGCGGTGGCCGGGGCGCGGCCCAGGTGCCGCCGCCGATGGCACCGGACTTCCAGGCGCCGCCCGACGAATCTGTGCCGTCGCAGGGCGGCACCTATGGAGCCCCGCGCGGTCCGAGGCCCGGCCCAAACCCGCCCCACCCCGGCGGTCGCCCGATTCCAGGCCGTCCGCCGCAGTCCGGGCACGTCGTCGCACCCGGGCGTGTCACCGGTCCCGGCATGCGCCCGGCTCAGCCCCGGCCGCAGCCGGCCGTCCGCCGTGCCGGCGAGGTCTACGGCGCGGTGGAGGCCGCCGACGCGATCCACGGCTCCGGCGACGACTTCCACTCCGGCGACATCCATCGGTCCGGGGACATCCATCGGTCCGGCGCCGCCGAGCGGGCCGGGGAGATCTATGGCTCGGGTGACGACTTCCACTCCGGCGAGATCTACGGGTCGGGTGACGCCGAGCGGTCCGGGGAGATCTATGGCTCGGGCGACGGTTACCGGTCGGGTGCGAGTTACCAGTCGGGCGAGGCCGAGCGGTCCGGAGACGTCTACGGCTCGGGTGACGGCTATCAGTCCGGTGACATCTACCAGGCCGGAAGCGTGGACCGGCCCGGGGAGATCTACGGTTCGGGCGACTCCTACCAGTCCGGTGACGGCTACCAGCCGGGCGAGGTCTACCGGTCCGGGGACGGCGAGCGGTCCGGGGAGGTCTACGGTTCGGGCGCCGACTACCAATCCGGTGACGGCTACCAGGCCGCCGACGCCTATCAGGCCGGCGACGACTACGCCGCCACTGACGGCTATCAGCCCGCCGACGCCTATCAGTCCGGTGACGCCTACCAAGCGGCTGACGCCTACCAGGCCGGCGAGGTCTACGGGTCGGACGGAAGCGGAGGCGCGGGCGGCGTCTACGGCGCGAGTCGCGGTGTCGACGACTCAGGCGCCCTGCCGGACGATCAGAGTGGCGGCAAGCGGCGCGCCGATGTCACCGCGGTCGACCTCGGCTACACCGGTAAGAGGGCCAAGCCCGACCCGAACGCCGTGGCGATCGAGGATGACGGCTACTACGGCAACGGGAACTACTGGGAGGCCGGGAACTTCGGGAACGTCGACGAGGGGTACCCGGGGTGGACCGAGGCCGAGGAGCGCCACGGCAAGAACTGGTGACTACTTGTCGATGTCGCCGACGACGAAGAACATCGAGCCCAGAATCGCGATCAGGTCGGGCACCAGGCAGCCGGGAATCAGCGTGGCCAGGGCCTGCACGTTCGCGTACGACGCGGTGCGCAGCTTGAGGCGCCACGGGGTCTTCTCGCCCCGTGACACCAGGTAGTAGCCGTTGATGCCGAGCGGGTTCTCGGTCCACGCGTACGTGTGACCCTCGGGCGCCTTGACCACCTTGGGCAGCCGTACGTTGACCGGGCCGCTGATCGTGTCCACCTTGGCCAGGCACTGCTCGGCGAGGTCGAGCGACGCGTACACCTGGTCGAGCAGCACCTCGAAGCGCGAGTGGCAGTCGCCGGCGGTCCGCGTCACCACGGGCACGTCAAGCTGGTCGTACGCCAGATAGGGCTCGTCCCGCCGCAGGTCGAGGTCGAGTCCGCTGGCCCGGGCGACCGGTCCGGACGCACCGTACGCCGCCGCCTGCTCGGCGGTCAGAACGCCGACTCCGACCGTACGCGCCAGAAAGATGTCGTTCTTGCGGATCAGGCGGTCGAGGTCGGGCATCCGGCGACGGACCTGCCCGATGGCCTCCCGCGCGCGCCGCGTCCAGCCGGCCGGAACCTCCTCCTTGAGGCCGCCGACCCGGTTGAACATGTAGTGGATGCGCCCGCCGGAGACCTCCTCCATCACCGCCTGGATGGTCTCCCGCTCGCGGAACGCGTAGAACATCGGCGTGATCGCGCCGATCTCCAGCGGGTACGAGCCCAGGAACATCAGGTGGTTGAGCACCCGGTTCAGCTCGGCCAGCGCCATCCGCAGCCAGACCGCGCGCTCCGGCACCTCGATGCCCATCAGCCGCTCGACGGCCAGCACCACGCCCAGCTCGTTGGAGAACGCCGACAGCCAGTCGTGCCGGTTCGCCAGCACGATGATCTGCCGGTAGTCGCGCACCTCGAACAGCTTCTCGGCGCCGCGGTGCATGTAGCCGACGATCGGCTCGCACTCGATCACCCGCTCACCGTCCAGGGTGAGCTTGAGGCGCAGCACACCATGCGTGGAGGGGTGTTGCGGCCCGATGTTCAGCACCATGTCGGCGGTGTCGAGCCCCGCGCCGGTGCCGACCGTCATCTCCCGCACATCACTCACCCGAGCATCGTGCCACGCGCGCTTTCCTGGAGACCGACCGCGCCTTCGCCGAGCCCACCCGACTGCCGCAGTCGCCCTCGTTCGTTCTCGCCCAGCCCGACCGACTGGAGCAGCCACCAGTGCCCGCCCAGCCCGTCCGGGTCGGTCAGCTCGGCCGCCGCCCCCGCCCCGCTCAGCGCCCGCAGGTAGGCCGCCGGGTCCCTGGCCGCAAGATCAAGCGGTGGTCGCGCGCCGTCGACCCCGAGCGCTCGGAGCGCCTCCCGCTGGGTGATCAGCGTGTACGGCCACCCGCCCGCAATCGCCACCGCGTCCATGGCGACATGCGCCGTGACATCGCACGACCCGTCGGGCACCGGCGCCACCTGCCGCCCACCCCGGAAACCGGTCAACGTCCCGTGCCGCGGCCTCTCACCCTTGCGGTGCCCATAGTCGACGGCCAGCGCCACACCCTTCCGCAGCGCCCCGACCGCCTCACTCCACGCCGCATCCCGCGTCCAGCCGATCTCCACCCGCTCGCCCGGGCGCGGATCGGGCCACCACCGCGCACACCAGACCCGATCATCCGCGCCCACCGCCGGCCCGGCCGTCTCCTCACCCGTGCCGGCATCGACGAGAACCCGCCGCAACCGCCCCGCGGCATCCACCTCGGCGGCATCGAGCGGCACGTTGTCCAGCCATTCCGTGGCCAGAATCGCCCCGGTCACCTGGTCGGGGAGGGTCGATCGCCACGAGATCCGCGCATTGAGCCCGTCCGGCCGGGCGGCCTTCTCGACGCCCACGAGGCGCACCCGCTCGATCAGTGGCGCCGGCTCGGCCTGTGGCGCCGGCTCGGCCTGTGGCGCCGGCTCGGCCTGTGGCGCCGGCTCGGCCTGTGGTGCCGGCTCGGCCTGTGGTGCCGGCTCGGCCTGTGGTGCCGGCTCGGCCTGTGGCGCCGACTCAACCCGTGGCGCCCGTTCAAGATCGTTTTGACTCGACGCGGCCCCCGCCGCCACCCCCACCCCGTGCACTGGGTGGGTGGCAACGTAGCGGGCGGATGCGACGTTTTCCGGTGGTTGTCCACAGGGCGGCTCGGGTGTGGATAAGTCGGTGCTGCTCAGCGCCGCGAGCAGGGCCGTCAGCAACTCGCCCCGTCCGGCCCCGACATCGACCACGTCAAACACCGCCGGATGCCCGAGCGCCGAGTCAACACGGTGCAGCAGCCGCGCCACCGCCCCCGCGAACAGCGGCGACGCATGCACGCTGGTCCGGAAATGACCACCCGGCCCGGGCGATTCCCGCACGAAGAAACCATCCGGCCCATAGAGGGCGGCTTCCATCGCCACGCGCCACCCGACCCCGTTCACCCCGTCACGGTAGGCCACCCGCCTCGCACCTGGTGGAGTTGGCCACATCGGTTGTTTCCGGGCGGTGGAACGGGCGCATACTGGCAGCCGACCGGTACCCCTGTGATGAGGACTGGATCTATAGATGAAGACTGAACCGCTGGTCATCGGCGTGGTCGGCGCCGGGCGTGTCGGTGCCGTGCTGGGCGCGGCGTTGCGTGCGGCCGGGCACCAGGTGGCTGCCACCGCCGCCGTTTCCACCGCCTCCCGCGAGCGGGCCGAGCGCCTGCTTCCGGGCGTGCCGGTCCGGCCCGCTGACGAGGTCGCCCGAGCCGCTCGAGATCTCCTTCTGCTCGCCGTCCCGGATGATGCCCTCCGCGGCGTGGTGGCCGGCCTGGCCGACACCGGCGCGCTGTCCGAGACCCGCATGGTCGCCCACACCTCCGGCGCTCACGGCGTGGCCGTCCTCGGTGATGTGACGGGCCTGGCCCTGCACCCGGCGATGACCTTCACCGGCGAGCCGGCCGACCTCGACCGCCTGCCGGGCATCGCCTGGGGCGTCACGGCCGACGACCGCGGCTTCGCGACCCGGCTGGTGGCCGATCTGGGCGGTGTCCCCGAGTGGATCGCCGAGGCGCAGCGGCCCCGTTATCACGCGGCGCTGGCCCACGGCGCCAACCACCTGGTGACGCTGGTCAACGAGGCCGCCGCGATCCTGCGGGCGGCCGGCGTGGAGCACCCCGAGGCGGTGCTGCGCCCGCTGCTCACCGCGGCCCTCGACAACGCCCTGCGGCTGGGCGACGCGGCGCTGACCGGCCCGGTGTCCCGTGGTGACGCGGGCACCGTCCGCCGCCACCTCGAGAACCTCCCGGCCGAGTCCTTGCCGACGTATCTCGCCCTGGCCCGCCGCACGGCCGACCGGGCCATCGCCTCCGGCCGCCTCCGCCCTCAGGACGCGGCCCATCTGCTGGACGTGCTGTCCCACGTGACGACGGAGGCGGCCCGATGACCGAGCTGGTGGAGACCAAGGCGGGGCTGGACAAGGCCCGCAAGGCGATGCCGGGCACGGTGGCCGTGGTGATGACCATGGGCGCCCTGCACGACGGCCACCGCGAACTGATGCGCGCGGCCCGGAAGAACGCCGACCGGCTGATCGTGACGATCTTCGTGAACCCGCTGCAGTTCGGGCCGGACGAGGATTTCGGGCGCTATCCCCGTACCCTCGAAAAAGATCTTGAGGTTTGCGCCGCCGAAGGGGCCGACGTGGTGTTCGCGCCCAGCATCGACGAGATGTACCCGGGCGGGCGGCCGGCGGTGCGGGTCGAGGCGGGCGCGCTGGGCGAGGTCTTCGAGGGCGCCAGCCGGCCCGGCCACTTCACCGGCGTGCTGACCGTGGTGTGCAAGCTGCTCCAGCTGACCCGCGCCGACCTGACGTTCTTCGGCGAGAAAGACTTCCAGCAGCTCGCGCTGGTCCGGCGGATGGTGCGTGACCTGGACATCCCGGTCGAGGTGCGCGGGGTGCCGACGGTGCGCGAGCCGGACGGCCTGGCCCGCTCCAGCCGCAACCGCTACCTGTCCGGGGCCGAGCGCGAGGCCGCCCTCACACTGTCCCGGGCGCTGCGGGCGGGCGCGGCTCAAGCCACGGCCGAGGGCGCGCTGTCGGCCGCTCGCAAGATCATCGACGGGGGTACGGGCGTCCGGCTCGACTACCTGGCCCTGACCGACCCGCTGCTCGGCCCCGCGCCGGCGACCGGACCCGCCCGCCTGCTCGTGGCCGCCCGGGTCGGCACCACCCGCCTCATCGACAACCTCTCGCTCGACCTGGAAGGCTCCTGATGCAGCGCACCATGCTCAAGTCCAAGATCCACCGCGCCACGGTCACCCAGGCCGACCTGCACTACGTCGGCTCGGTCACGGTCGACGAGGACCTGCTCGACGCGGCCGACATCCTGCCCGGCGAGAAGGTCGCGATCGTCGACGTGACGAACGGCGCCCGCCTGGAGACGTACACGATCCCCGGCGAACGCGGCACCGGCGTGCTGGGCATCAACGGCGCCGCCGCCCACCTGGTGAAGCCCGGCGACCTGGTGATCCTCATCGCCTACGGCCAGATGGACGATGCCGAGGCCCGCGCCTACCGGCCCCGGGTCGTGCACGTGGACGCGACCAATCGGATCCTCGACCGCGACAGCGACCCCACCAGCGCCGCTCCGGGCGTACCCGGCGTGTAAGGCCCTTAGCCCATCTCCTCGAACGTCTGCGCCAGCCGGCCGCGGGAGTCGATGGCGTCCAGCAGGTGCCCGCGCCACTCGTCGGCCGCGGTCGGGTAGTCCTCACGCCAGTGGCAGCCACGCGTCTCGAGGCGCGTGGTGGCCGCGGCGACCAGCGCCGACGCCACGGTCAGCAGGTTCGTCGACTCCCAGGCGGCGTTGTGCGGCCGGGAGCGCTCGCCGCCCAGCCGGGTCAGCTCGGCCGCCGTCGCCGCCAGCGAGTCGGCCGACCGCAGCACGCCGGCGCCCCGGGTCATGGCCCGTTGCAGGTCGGGCCGCGCCGTGGCCGGGATCACCCACGAATCCGCCTTCGCCGCCACCGGGTCGGCCTGAGCCGGCAGGTCACGCGCGATGTCCTCGGCGATCCGCCGCGCGAACACCAGCCCCTCCAACAGCGAGTTGCTGGCCAGCCGGTTGGCGCCGTGCACGCCCGTGCAGGCCACCTCGCCGCACGCGTAGAGCCCGTCGATGCTCGACCGCCCGTGCAGATCGGTGCGTACGCCGCCCGACGCGTAGTGCGCGGCCGGCGCCACCGGGATCAGCTCGGTGGCCGGGTCGACGCCCGCCGACCGGGTGGACGCCACGATCGTCGGGAACCGCTGCTCCAGGAAGTCCTTGCCCAGGTGGCGGGCATCCAGGTAGACGTGGTCGGCCCCGGCCGCGCGCAGCACCCGGTGGATGCCCTTGGCCACCACGTCCCTGGGCGCCAGCTCGGCCAGCTCGTGCTGACCCACCATGAACCGCTTGCCGCTCTCGTCGACCAGGTGGGCCCCCTCGCCCCGCAGCGCCTCCGAGATCAGCGGCCGCTGCACCGAGGTGACGTTCGCGGTCATGAACGACGTCGGGTGGAACTGCACGAACTCCACATCCGTGACCGTGGCGCCGGCCCGCAGCGCCAGCGCCACCCCGTCGCCGGTGGACACCGACGGGTTGGTCGTCGACGAGTACACCTGGCCCATGCCGCCGGTCGCCAGCACGACCGCCCGGGCCAGGATCGCGCCCACGCCGTCGTCCGTGCCCTCGCCCAGCACGTGCAGGGTGATGCCACAGGCCCGCCCGTTCGGGGTGCGCAGCAGGTCGAGCACCAGAGCGTGCTCGACCAGCCGGATCCACGGATCCCGGTGCACCGCCTCGTGCAACGCCCGCTGCACCTCGGCCCCGGTGGCGTCGCCGCCCGCGTGCACGATGCGGTCGGCCCGGTGCCCGCCCTCCCGGGTCAGCATCAGCGACCCGTCCGGATGCCGGTCGAACGCGGCCCCGAGGCGCATCAGCTCGCGTACCCGAGCCGGCCCTTCCTCGACCAGGACCCGGACCGCACGGGGATCGCAGAGCCCGACCCCCGCGATCTCGGTGTCGAAGGCGTGCGCCTCCGGGGTGTCGAGCGGGTCGAGCACCGCCGCGATGCCGCCCTGGGCCCAGCGCGTGGACCCGTCATCGATGTTGACCTTGGTGACCACGGTGACGTGCAGCCCCTGCTCCCGCAGATGCAACGCGGCGGTCAGGCCGGCCACGCCGGAACCGACCACCACGACGTCGGTGGTTTCGGTCCAGCCCGGCTCGGCGGCGGCCAGACGACGGGGCAATGCGGGGAGATCCATCCGCTCAGTGTTCATCGACCGGACGACGGTTTCGACAGTCGGGCCGCGAATAGTGCGCTGAGTTACTTGTACTGAACCGGCAGACCCTTGGCGCCGGCCCCCTTGAGCGAGGCGGTCAGCTCGGCCCCCTCCAGCCACAGGTAGCAGCGCACCCCATGATCACCGAGCCGCCACACGTCCTCACCGCCCGGCAGCGACACCACGCCCGTCCGAAATTGCAGGTCAGCGTCGTCCGGTACCTTGGCGAAGGTCGCGATCAGCTTCCGGCACCCGGTGTGGAAGGCGGCCCACTGCTTGTCGGTCTTCGGGTAGGTCAGATTCCCCGCGTTCCAGACCCCCACGAACTCGGCGTTGTGCTTGGCGCCGCAACTAACTCCCGGCATCGTGCTGATCGCGTTCTTCGAGTCGAGCTGAATCGCGTAGCACCCCAGCCGCAGCGCCGACCCGCTCGCCGCCAGCGAGTCCTTGACCGTGCCGAGCCGCATGACCAGCCCGCCGTCATCCTCGATCGAGCTGATCTCGAGCACCTCGCACCGGAACCACCGCGCCCCACCGGTCCAGGCCGCCGGCGACGGGTGCGTGACCCCGATCCAGAACCGTCCCGTCCGCCAGGGCCCGCCCACGTATGCGGTGGTCCTGGCGTCGCAGATCTTGTACGTGGCCCGGGCGCCCGCAGAGCCGTCGGCCGGCGGGGTGTCCGCCTCGGCGGCCGGTGCGGCGTACTCGCCGACGTACACGGTCTCGGTCCGGTGCTTGAGGTCGCAGTCCACCTCTTCGTACGCGGCCCGCGTCCCCGTCGTCGAGAAGTTCCCCAGGTGACACGTGTCCGTCGTAGGCGTGAACCCGGTAGGCGCCTGGATCGCACCCCACCCGTCGGTCAGGTTCCCGTCCACGCCACCCGGTCTGCCGCAGCCGGCCAGCGCCAGACACAGCGCAGCGACCACCCACCCCCGGTACCGCACGGGCCCCCCGATCGATGTCCGTTTTGTCGATCATAGGCGGGTTGTCGGCGCAGCTCAGGCGCTTTCTGCAGATCCACATTCAAGATCAAGATGTCGTAGCCGGGTGGGGCGTACAGGCCGCAGCTCCCGCCGAGGCCGGGCGCGCGGCTCCAAGGCCGCGGGCGGCCAGAGCAGAGCCGCGCACCCTTCATTCTGAGTGAGTGGTCCGGCCGGCAACCCACGGCCACGCCCGCCACGCGACCACCACCGACCCGACCGCCAGCAGGCTGATCACGCCTTGCGCAACCCGGGCCACCATCCCGCCGTCAACCAGCCGATAGGTCGCATACCAGTTGGCCGCCGCATCCGTCGCGAACACCAGAACGGCCAGCCAGAGCCCTGCCACCCGCCGCCCGACCAACAACCCGGCAACGAAAAAATCAACCACAGTGAGCAGCGTGAAGTACCCCGCCAACCACCCCGGCGCCCAGGCATAGGGCGGCCACCCACCACCGACCACCTGCGCCACATGCACCACGCCGCCATAACCCAGCACAAGCGCCTGACCCACCACAGCAACGCAAACTCCCCGTGGCACCCCATCCCAAAGCCGCCGCATCCCCACCCTCCCGCCGCGCCCCCGTGGCGTCGCCGTCCTCACGCCGCGCATCGCTCTTCTCCCGCGCCCGGGCCTTGCGCCGCGCATCGCAGTTCGCCCGCGCCCCGGCTCCGCCGCGCAGTTCGCCTCTACCGCCGCCTCGCGCCGCGCATAGCAGGTCCCGCGCCGCGCCGGGGCCTTGCGCGTGTTCCGCAGTTCGTCCTCTGCAGCGTCTCTGTCCTCTCGCGTGAATCGCAGTCCCGGCTCCTCGGGGCGTCGCGCCGCGCATAGCAGGGCTCGTGCCGCCGCCGCGCGCACCTCGCCGAGGCGCCGCACCTTCACGCCGCCGCCGCTCACCTCGCGCCGAGGCGCCGCACCTCGCGCCGCGCGTCGCAATTCGTCTGCGCCGCGTTGCCTGTCGAACCAACCGCCACCCACCCCCCACCCCGGCACTGGGTGGGGTCGAATGTAGGCCGCGAATTCGACGTTCTTGTTGCAGTCCACAGGGACGGTTGTGTGTGGTTGGCCTCGGTGCGGCCGCCCGCCGCCGGTGGTTAAGTGGTGATCGTGAACAGGACGGGGCTCGACGCGGAAGCGGTGCAGCGGATTGTCCGGACGGCGTTGGCCGAAGACCTGGGCGATCCGCCGCGTGATGTGACCAGCGAGGCGACCATCCCGGCCGACCAGGTCGACACCGCCGATCTCGTCGCCCGGGCGCCCGGTGTCGTCGCCGGCCTGGTCGTGGCCGGGGAGGTCTTCGCCGTCACCTCGCAGGGTGCGGCCACCTTCGAGCAGCGGGTGGCCGATGGCGTGGCCGTCGTCCGGGGCGATGTGCTCGCCACGATCACCGGGCCCACGCGCGCCCTGCTCACCGCCGAGCGGTCGGCGCTCAATCTGCTCTGCCGGATGTCCGGCGTCGCCACCCACACGCGGCGCTGGGCCGATGTGCTGGCCGGCACCAAGGCGACCGTTCTGGATACCCGGAAGACCACGCCGGGGCTGCGGGCCCTGGAGAAGTACGCGGTACGGGCCGGCGGCGGCACGAACAAGCGGATGGGCCTCTACGACGTCGCCATGATCAAGGACAACCACAAGCTGGCGGCGGGCAGCATCACGGCGGCCTACCGGCGGGTTCGTGAGGCGTTCCCGGATGTGCCGGTGCAGGTCGAGGTGACCACGGTGGCCGAGGCGGTGGAGGCGGTGGAGGCCGGCGCCGACTTCCTGCTCTGCGACAACATGAGCCCTGAGCTGCTGACCGAGGTGGTGGCGCGGGTGGGTGACCGGGCCGAGCTGGAGGCCACCGGCAACCTCACGCTGGAGACGGCCGCGGAGTACGCCGCCACGGGCGTCGACTACCTCTCGGTGGGCGGGCTGACGCACTCCTCGCCGATCATGGACATCGCCATGGACCTGAGATCCCGATGATCGGAGCAAGGGCGCGCTGAGGAAGAGAGCGGAAGGAGCGAGGGGAGCGGTGAGCGACAAGGCGCGGCGGGGCGAGATGACCGCCACCGACATTGGGCAAGCCCGCCGCTGCGGTTGTGACCTACGCCCGGCGTACCCCCGAAGCGGTCTTTTCTGCCGCAGGCAGTGAACAATCGGGACCGTGCTGCTTTGTATCGACATCGGGAACACCAATACCGTGCTGGCCACCTTCGACGGCGACAAGCTGGTGCACGACTGGCGGATCAAGACCGACGCCCGGTCGACCGCGGACGAGCTCGGCCTGATGTTCCGCGGGCTGCTCGCGGGGGACGCGGTCGAGGTGACCGGCGTGGCCGCGTGCTCGACCGTGCCGGCGGCGCTGCGCAGCCTGCGGACGATGCTGGCGCGCTACTACGGCGAGCTGCCCAACGTGGTGGTCGAGCCTGGCGTGAAGACGGGCGTCCAGCTGGCCATCGACAACCCGAAGGAGGTGGGCGCCGACCGGGTGGTCAACACGCTCGCCGCGCATGCGCTCTACGGCGGGCCGTCGATCGTCGTGGACTTCGGCACCACCACCAACTTCGACGTGATCAGCGCGAAGGGCGAGTTCCTGGGCGGGGCGTTCGCGCCGGGCATCGAGATCTCGTTCGACGCGCTGGCCGCCCGGGCCGCCCAGCTGCGCAAGGTGGAGCCGGCCCAGCCGCGGTCGGTGATCGGCAAGAACACCGTCGAGTGCCTGCAGTCCGGCATGTATTTCGGGTTCGCCGGCCAGGTCGACCGGATCGTCGAGCGGATGACCGAGGAGCTGGGGGCGGTGCGCGCGGTGATCGCCACCGGTGGGCTGGCGCCGCTGGTGAAGGAGGAGTGCCGGACGATCACCGCGTACGAGCCGATGATCACGCTGATCGGGCTGCGGATGGTATATGAGCGGAACGTCTGAGGCGGGCTGAGTAGGCTATTCCGTCGTGACGCAGCAGAACATCCCAGATGCAGACCCGGCCGAGGATCTTCCCGAGCAGATGCGGGTCCGCCGGGCCAAGCGTGACCGGATGCTGGCCGAGGGGCTCACGCCGTACCCGGTCAACGTCGACCGCACCGCGACCATGGGTGAGGTCCGCGAGAAGTACGCCGACCTGGCCACGGACACCGCGAGCGGCGACAAGGCCTCGGTCGCGGGCCGGGTGATCTTCATCCGGAACAGCGGCAAGCTGTGCTTCGCGACGCTGCGTGACGGCGAGGGTGTCGAGCTTCAGGCCATGCTCTCCCGGGACAAGGTCGGCGAAGAGGCTCTGGCCCGCTGGAAGGCCGTGGTCGACCTGGGCGATCTGGTGTCGGTCACCGGTGAGATCATCACGAGCCGCCGCGGCGAGCTTTCCGTCCTGGCCGATTCCTGGGCGATGAGTGCGAAGGCGCTGCGTCCGCTTCCGGTCGCGCACAAGCCGCTTTCCGAGGAGACCCGGGTACGCCAGCGTTATGTCGATCTGATCGTCCGGCCGCAGGCCCGTGAGGTGGTACGAACTCGGGCGACCGTGGTCCGCAGTCTTCGGGAGTCGCTGTTTCGGCGCAATTATCTCGAAGTGGAGACGCCGATGTTGCAGTTGCTGCACGGGGGCGCCACTGCTCGCCCATTTGTGACGCACAGCAACGCCCTTGACATAGATCTGTATCTGCGCATCGCGCCGGAGCTTTTTCTGAAGCGCGCGGCGGTGGGCGGGATCGAGCGGGTCTTCGAGATCAACCGGAACTTCCGTAATGAAGGGATGGACAGCAGTCACTCCCCGGAGTTCGCGATGCTCGAGGCCTACCAGGCCTATGCCGACTACAACGAGATGGCCGAGCAGGTTCGCGAGTGGATTCAGGAGGCCGCGGTCGCGGTGTCCGGCTCCACCACGGTGACCCACCACGACGGAACCGAGCTCGACCTGGGCGGCGACTGGCCGAAGGTCACGTTGTTCGGGTCGCTCTCCGCGGCGCTGGGTGAAGAGGTGACCATCGAGACCGATCTGGATCGGCTGCGGGCGTACGCCGAGAAGGTCGATCTGGCCGTTGACCCGAAGTGGAGCGCGGGCAAGCTGGCCGAGGAGCTGTTCGAGCATCTCGTTGTGCCGTCCCTGCGGGCGCCGACGTTCGTGCTCGACTACCCCGAGGAGACCACCCCGCTGACCCGCGCACACCGGGAGACGCCGGGTCTGACCGAGAAGTGGGACCTGTACGTCCTCGGTTTCGAGCTCGGCACCGCCTATTCCGAGCTGGTCGATCCGGTGGTGCAGCGCGATCGGCTGACCGCCCAGTCGCTGCTCGCGGCCGGCGGCGATCCCGAGGCGATGCGGCTCGACGAGGATTTCCTCCGCGCCATGGAGTACGGAATGCCCCCGTCCGGCGGCATGGGAATGGGAATCGACCGGCTGCTGATGGCGCTCACCGGTCTGGGCATTCGGGAAACCATCCTGTTTCCGTTGGTGCGGCCCGAGTGAAGGTCGCAGTGGAGAGTGGCGGAGATAAATCTGCCACCCTCCATTGACGCACTACGCACGCCACAAGTTATTGTTCTGCTGATAAAGCGCGGAGCACCGCGCGGTGCTCGGAAGGATAACGGCGCGTGGCCAAGCAGATCATTCACAAGCTGGTCGATGACCTCGACGGCGGCGACGCCGACGAGACCGTCAAGTTCGCCCTCGACGGCATTCAGTACGAGATCGACCTGTCCGGCAAGAACGCCGCGAAATTGCGCGACGTGTTCGCACCCTATGTCGGTTCCGGCAGCAAGATCGCGCGTGGCGGCGTCGTGGTCGGCGGGCGGGCCGCCCGGGGTCGTGGTGGCGCGACGGCCGACCGCGAGCAGAACAAGGCGATCCGGGAGTGGGCGAAGAAGAGCGGCAAGGACATCTCCGACCGGGGGCGTATCCCGCAGGAGATCGTGGACGAGTTCCACGCGAAGGGTCCGGGCCGGAGCTGACGCTCGGGAAGCGAGAGACCTGTGGACAACGAGGGTCCGTGGCGCCTGGCGCTGCGGACCCTCGCGCTTTTCGCCCCGCCTTCGGTCTGGGTGCGTACGGTTATCCACAGGGGTGGACAACGTTGTCCACAGGCTGTGGACAACTAGCGATCCTGTCCTAATTTCGCTGTGCGCGTAGTCCGCCGGGGTGGGGAACACCTGGTCAGCGTGCGAAGTTGGGGAGAACATCGTCGCCAGGAGTTCAGCTCGGGTCGGTGAGCCCCCAGCGGTGGCATCCGGCGGCGATAGAGTTACAGCACGGGCATCACCGATGCCCGTGCGCTGGCCCCGCCAGTTTCAAGATTGGCGCACGGCACGTGAGGAGCACGAGGGCATGTTCGAGCGGTTCACCGACCGAGCGCGACGGGTTGTCGTCCTGGCCCAAGAAGAGGCCCGGATGCTCAACCACAACTACATCGGGACAGAGCACATCCTGCTCGGCCTGATCCACGAGGGCGAGGGTGTCGCCGCCAAGGCTCTGGAGAGCCTGGGCATCTCCCTCGAAGGGGTCCGGCAGCAGGTCGAAGAGATCATCGGCCAGGGTCAGCAGGCGCCGAGCGGGCACATCCCGTTCACGCCGCGCGCCAAGAAGGTGCTGGAGCTCTCGCTGCGCGAGGCGCTTCAGCTGGGCCACAACTACATCGGTACGGAACACATCCTGCTCGGCCTGATCCGCGAGGGTGAGGGCGTCGCCGCCCAGGTGCTGGTCAAGCTCGGCGCCGATCTCAACCGGGTCCGCCAGCAGGTCATCCAGCTGCTCTCCGGCTACCAGGGCAAGGAGCCGGCCGCGGCCGGCGCCGCCGCCGGTGAGGCCGCGCCGTCCACGTCACTGGTCCTCGACCAGTTCGGACGCAACCTGACGCAGGCCGCCCGCGAGGGCAAGCTCGACCCGGTCATCGGGCGCGAGAAGGAAATCGAGCGGGTCATGCAGGTGCTTTCCCGCCGTACGAAGAACAACCCGGTGCTCATCGGCGAGCCGGGCGTCGGCAAGACCGCCGTGGTGGAGGGCCTGTCCCAGTCCATCGTCAAGGGCGAGGTGCCCGAGACGCTGAAGGACAAGCAGCTCTACACGCTCGACCTGGGCGCGCTGGTCGCCGGTTCCCGCTACCGCGGTGACTTCGAGGAGCGCCTGAAGAAGGTGCTCAAGGAGATCCGCACCCGGGGCGACATCATCCTGTTCATCGACGAGATCCACACCCTGGTCGGCGCCGGCGCCGCCGAGGGCGCGATCGACGCCGCGTCGATCCTCAAGCCGATGCTGGCTCGGGGCGAGCTCCAGACCATCGGCGCGACGACGCTCGACGAATACCGCAAGCACCTCGAGAAGGACGCCGCGCTCGAGCGCCGCTTCCAGCCGATCCAGGTGGGCGAGCCGTCGCTGGCTCACACCATCGAGATCCTCAAGGGCCTGCGCGACCGGTACGAAGCACACCACCGGATCAGCATCACCGACGCCGCCCTGGTGGCCGCGGCGACGCTGGCCGACCGCTACATCTCCGACCGCTTCCTGCCGGACAAGGCGATCGACCTGATCGACGAGGCCGGCGCCCGGATGCGTATCCGCCGGATGACCGCGCCGCCAGACCTGCGCGACTTCGACGAGCGCATCGCCCAGGTGCGGCGCGACAAGGAGTCCGCGATCGACGCGCAGGACTTCGAGCGGGCCGCCCAGCTGCGCGACAAGGAGAAGCAGCTCCTCGGCCAGAAGGCGCAGCGGGAGAAGGAGTGGAAGGCCGGCGACCTCGACGTCGTGTCCGAGGTCGACGACGAGCAGATCGCCGAGGTCCTGGGCAACTGGACCGGCATCCCGGTCTACAAGCTGACCGAGGAGGAGACCTCCCGGCTGCTCCGCATGGAAGATGAGCTGCACAAGCGGGTCATCGGCCAGGAAGACGCGGTCCAGGCGGTGTCCAAGGCGATCCGGCGCACCCGCGCCGGTCTGAAGGACCCGAAGCGCCCGTCCGGCTCGTTCATCTTCGCCGGCCCGTCCGGTGTCGGTAAGACCGAGCTGTCCAAGGCGCTGGCCGAGTTCCTCTTCGGCTCGGAAGACGCGCTGATCCAGCTCGACATGTCCGAGTTCCACGACCGCTACACGGTGTCCCGCCTGGTCGGCGCCCCTCCCGGCTACGTCGGCTACGACGAGGGTGGTCAGCTGACCGAGAAGGTGCGTCGCAAGCCGTTCTCGGTGGTCCTCTTCGACGAGATCGAGAAGGCCCACCCCGACGTCTTCAACACGCTCCTCCAGATCCTGGAGGACGGGCGCCTCACCGACGGTCAGGGTCGCATCGTCGACTTCAAGAACACGGTGATCATCCTGACCACCAACCTCGGTACGCGTGACGTGGCCAAGGCCGTGTCGCTCGGCTTCCAGGCCTCCGAGGCCGAGGAGTCGAACTACGAGCGGATGAAGCAGAAGGTCAACGACGAGCTGAAGAACCACTTCCGCCCCGAGTTCCTCAACCGCATCGACGACACGATCGTCTTCCACCAGCTCCGCCAGAGCGAGATCCTGCAGATCGTCGACATCTTCGTCGCCCGGATCGAGACCCAGCTCAAGAACAAGGACATGGGTCTCGAGCTGACCGACACGGCGAAGAAGTACCTGGCGAACAAGGGGTTCGACCCGGTGCTGGGCGCCCGGCCGCTGCGCCGGACGATCCAGCGCGAGCTGGAAGACACGTTGTCCGAGCAGATCCTCTTCAACGAGCTGCGCCCCGGCCAGATCGTGGTCGTGGACTGCGAGGGCGACCCGGCGAACGTCGAGAAGAGCAAGCTGACGTTCACCGGCGCCGACCGTGGCTCCAACGTTCCGGACGCTGTTCCGGCCGACCTCGGGGCTGCGACGACCGAGGGCGAGTAGTTCTTCACCGGACGGCCCGGCGGGTGTTACCCGCCGGGCCGTTCCGTGTCTCCGGCCAGCGCGAACTCGCCGTCGGCGACCGGCTCGACCAGGCCGTCCTCGACCAGGCCGGCCAGGGCCCGGGCCCGTTGCACGTCGTCGCTCCAGACCACGTCGATGCGCTGGCGGGGGACCGGGCCGGTGGCGTGGCGGAGCACCTCGAGGATCAGGCCGCGTACCTGGCGGTCGGTGCCGGCGTACCGCTGCGGTTTGCGGCTCGGCCCGTCCGGGAGGTTCTGGCCGGAGGCGCGCCAGAGGCAGATGTCCTCGACCGGGCAGAGAAGGCATTTCGGCGCGCGAGCCGTGCAGATCAACGCGCCCAGCTCCATGAAGGCGATCGAGGCGCGCGCTGCTTGCGAAGCCGAGGAAGGCAGTAGATCCTCCACCGCGACGAGGTCGGCGGCGGTGGTGTTCGGGCCAGCGTCGGGCTGCCCTTCCACCACCCGGGTGACAACCCGGCGCACGTTCGTGTCCACGACCGGGTGACGTTGCCCGAAGGCGAAGGTGGCTACGGCCCTCGCGGTATAGGTGCCGATGCCCGGGAGGGCGAGCAGTTCGTCGAGATCGGACGGCACCTGCCCGCCGTGGTTGGCGACCATGGCCACGGCGCACGCGTGCAGGCGCATCGCCCGCCGCGGATACCCCAGCCGGCCCCACATGCGGATGGCCTCCGACGGCGGATCGGCGGCCAGCGCCGCGGGCGTCGGCCACCGGGTCATCCAGGAGCGCCACGCCGGCTCCACCCGTACCACCGGGGTCTGTTGCAGCATCACCTCGCTGACCAGCACACCCCACGGGCTGGAGTCGGGCTGCCGCCAGGGCAGATCACGGGCGTTGGCGTCATACCAGGCGATGGTCTTGTCAGCGAGCGTCATAGCGCCCCCTACTGTAGGGCTGTGCACGAGCTAGCCATCACCGTGATCGGCCCGGACCGCACCGGGATCGTCGCCGACGTCGCCGAGGCGCTCGCCGGCATCGGCGCCAACCTCGACGACTCCACCATGACCCGGCTGCGTGGGCATTTCGCCATGACGCTGATCTGCACCGGTCCGTCCGCCGACGAGGTGCGGGCGGCGCTCGAAACCCTCACCGCGGACGGGAAGCTGCTGGCCACCGTACGCGCCGTGCAACCTGAGACCGATGCCGCCGTCCGCGGCGAACCGTTCCTGGTCAGCGTGCACGGCGCCGACCGCCTCGGCATCGTCGCCGCGGTCACCCGGGTGGTCGCCGGGGTCGGCGGCAACATCACCGACCTGACCTCCCGGCTGACCGGCCCGCTGTACGTGATCGTCGCCGAGGTCGACCTCGACCCGGCCCACGCCGACGAGCTGGCCGAGCAGCTGGCGGTGGCGGCGGCCGAGCTGGGCGTGGATGTGACACTGCGGCGCGCCGAGTCGGAGATCCTGTGACCCCCGACCTCCTCGACTGGAAGCCGGAGATGCTCGGCGTCGAGGGCCGGGTACGCCCGGTGGTGACCGCCCCGGCCACCGTGCTCAGCGCGGTCGGCGACGATGTCGACCCGGCCGACCCCGAGGTCGTGCAGCTCGCCGCCGACCTGGTCGCCACGATGCGGGTGTCGCCCGGCTGCGTGGGGCTGGCCGCGCCGCAGCTCGGGGTGAGCGCGCAGATCTTCGTCGTGGACGTCACCGAACACCCGAAGACGGCGACCACACACGGCACCTTTGTGCTGTGCAACGCCAAGGTGGTGGAGGCCAGCCGGTGGCGGCCCGGTCGGGAGGGCTGCATGTCGGTGCCCGAGCTGACCGGCGACGTGAAGCGGGCCGGCCGGGTGGTCGTCGAGGCCGTCCTGCCCGGCTCGGGCGACCAGGTCAGCCTGACCACCGACGCGTTCGAGGCGCGCGCCCTGCAACACGAGATCGACCACTGCGGAGGGAAACTCTTCCTCGATCGGGTGGCCGGGGCACACGCCATCTACCAGCGCAAAGTCTGGCTATAAGCGAAGCACCGTCGCGTACCTCGGCGCGTCGCGCCGGCTGGCGTGCCTCGCGGGCGTACGGTGAGCCCATCATGCGATCGACGGTCGGTCCCCTCTCTCCCGCCGTTTACTGGCGGCGCCGGGCCGTGGTGCTGGGAGCACTGCTGCTCGTTGCTGTCCTGCTGTTCGTGTCCTGCGGCGGCAACGGCGATGACTCGAAGCGCGGCTCCGGCAAGGGCACGGCGGCCTCCCAGCCTCCGACTCCCAAGCCCGGCAATTCCGCGAGCGCCGAGCCCGAGCCGTCGTTCGGCAACGACCGGCCCGTCGACCCGAACCTGCCCGACCCCGACGACCTGACGCCCAGCGCCGGGGTCCCGAACCCGTCGAGCGGCGCCGGGAACGGCACCAACAACAACGTGAACGTGCCGGCCGACGGCTCATGCGCCGACCAGGAGATCTCGGCGGTGGCGATCCCGGCCGCCGCCACGGTCAAGCGAGGCGCGGCCCTGGCCGTGAGCCTCAAGATCAAGAACATTTCCAACCGCGCCTGCACGCGCGACCTGGGCGCCGGCGTCCAGGAGCTGTACCTCGACCAGGCCGCCCGCAAGTTCTGGTCCTCGGACACGTGCAATCCCGACCGCAGCACGAACCCGACCAAGATGCAGCCCGGCGTCGAGTACAACTTCAACGTCACCTGGAACGGCCAGCAGGCCAACAAGTGCGCCGGCACCGTGCCGTCCGGCCCCGCCCTGGCCCCCGGCCAGTACCAGCTGCGCTACCGCCTGGACCGCAAACTGAGCGACCCCGTAGCGATCACCATCACCGCGTAGGCCGGTCGATCCGCCCATGACCTCGCAATTGTGGGACGAGCACGCCGCACACGGCTACGACGAGAGCACCGCCGCGATGCCCACCGGGGCCGCGGTCGATTTCCTGGCACCCCTGGCGCCCAACGGCCGCGCCCTGGAGTTCGCCATCGGCACCGGCCGCGTGGCCGTGCCGCTGAGCGACCGGGGCATCGAGGCCCCCTTCACCGCCGACAGCCGCGCCCACATCTCCATCTGGCAAAAACCCGAAACCCCATAACCCGACGAGTACGCCGAACACACACTCCCCAATGCCGAGGCGACCCAGGCGCGCAAAGAAGCCATTGCGCCCCCATCCGGTCTGAGGCGTCTGGTCACCGGCCCCGCCTCCCACCGAACCCCAACGCCCCGTGCCTGACCCCACCCGGGCAGCCACCCGCAGCGGCATCAAAACCAGAGCCCGTCTCCAAGCGATGCATCAATGCGCTCAGAGCAAAGCGCCCCAGAGGCTAGGGGCGCGCCGAAGCACGGGTGGCGGCAGCGAGGGTGAGTGGGCACCGACGAGCCCGGCCAACCCGCCTTGCGCACCGCAGAGGGTGGGCGGCCGCAGTGAGGGCGCGTGGGCACCCGCGGGCCTGGCCACCTGCCTTGACCCCAGGTCAGACGTAGCGTTCGAGAATCGACGCCTCAGCCAGCCGCGAGAGCCCTTCCCGAACCCCCCGAGCCCGAGCATCCCCCACCCCCTCGACGGCCTGAAGGTCTTCGACCGTCGCCCCCAACAGCCGCTGCAAACTACCGAAATGCCCGACCAGCCGATCGACGATCGGGGTGGGCAGGCGCGGCACCTTGGCCAGCAGCCGGAACCCGCGCGGGCTGACCGCGGCGTCCAGGGCGTCTGTCGCCGCGGCGTAGCCGATCGCCTTGGCCACCGCGACCAGGTCGATCATTTCGGTGGCCGTGAGCAGGTCGAGTTCGACGAGGCCCTCGTCCAGGGTGCGGGCCTTGCGGCCGGTCGGGAGGTAGTCGCGGATGACCAGGGTGCGGTCGGCGTCGACGCCGGCCATGAGTTCGTCGAGCTGGAGGGCCAGGAGGCGGCCGTCGGTGCCCAGTTCGACGACGTAGCCGGAGATCTCGTCGGCGATGCGGCGGACCATTTCCAGGCGCTGGACGACCGCCACGGCGTCGCGGACGGTCACCAGGTCTTCGATCTCCAGGGCGGAGAGGGTGCCGGACACCTCGTCGAGGCGCAGCTTGTAGCGCTCGAGGGTGGCCAGGGCCTGGTTGGCGCGGGAGAGGATGGCCGCCGAGTCGTCGAGGACGTGGCGCTGGCCGTTCACGTAGAGGCCGATGATGCGCATGGACTGGCTGACCGAGATGACCGGGAAGCCGGACTGTTTGGCGACCCGCTCGGCGGTGCGGTGGCGGGTGCCGGACTCTTCGGACGGGATCGACGGGTCGGGCATGAGGTGGACGGCGGCGCGGACGATGCGGGTGCCGTCGCTGGACAGGACGACCGCGCCGTCCATCTTGCACAGCTCGCGCAGGCGGGTCGCGGAGAACTCGACGTCGAGCGGGAAACCGCCGGTGCAGATGCTTTCGACGACGGCGTCATGTCCGAGAACGATCAGGGCGCCGGTACGCCCGCGGAGGATCCGTTCGAGCCCGTCGCGGAGGGCGGTGCCGGGCGCCATCAACGCGAGATTCGCTCGCAACGGGTCGGCGGTGACGCCGCCGCCGGTCAGACCGGGCGCCGACGTGGGAACGACCCCACGGGAAGTCGACCCGTTGACAGACACGGGCTTCGAAGGATCGCGGTCGAGCGGCACCGGTACATTCTACGGACTGTCAACCAGGTCAACGAGGCGCGGTGCGAGGAATGCTCCGTAGCGTGATGATCGGTGACCTTGCGTGATCACTTGGCCGAGAGGCTGGCCGCCGAACGCAACGCCGAGCGCAGGTCACCGACCTCGATGACCTCCATGCCGCGGGGCGACTCGCCGCCACAACCGGGCGGGACCAGCGCCGACTTGAAGCCGAGCCGCGCCGCCTCGGCCAGCCGCCGGCCGACCGCGCCCACGCGCCGGATCTCGCCGGTCAGCCCGACCTCACCGATCGCCAGCAGGTGAGGGGCCATGGCCAGGTCAAGGCCGCCGGAGGCGACCGCGAGCGCGATGGCCAGGTCGGCCGAGGGCTCGACCAGGCGGATGCCGCCGACGGTGGCCGCGAACACCTCGCGGTTGTAGAGCTTCAACTGCTTGGTGCGGCGTTCCAGGACGGCCAGCACCATGGCCAGCCGGGCGCTGTCCAGCCCGGACACGGTCCGGCGGGGCGAACCCTGCACCTCGGCGCCGATCAGTGCCTGCACCTCGGTGACCAGCGCGCGCCGGCCTTCCATGGCGACCGTCACACAGGTGCCGGGGACGGGTTCCTGATAGCGGGTCAGGAACAGCCCGGACGGGTCGGGCAGGCTGCTTATACCGCCCTCGTGCATCTCGAAGCAGCCGACCTCGTCGGCGGCGCCGTACCGGTTCTTCACCCCGCGCACCAGCCGTAGCGAGGAATGCTTGTCGCCCTCGAAGTGGAGCACCACGTCGACCAGGTGTTCCAGCACTCGGGGACCGGCCACCTGTCCGTCTTTGGTCACGTGGCCGACGAGCACGGTGGCGATGCCGCGTTCCTTGGCCACGGCCACGACGGCCGCGGTGACCGCTCGGACCTGGGTGACGCCGCCGGCCACGCCCTCGGTGCCGGGGGTGGAGATGGTCTGCACCGAGTCGAGCACCAGCAGGCCGGGCTTGACCGCGTCGAGGTGGCCGAGCACCGCGTCGAGTGCGCTCTCGGACGCCAGGTAGAGCCGCTCGTGCAGCGCGCCCATCCGCTCGGCGCGCAGCCGCACCTGGCTCACCGACTCTTCACCGCTGACCACGAGGGACGGTGTGCCCGCGCCGGCCGCCCACTGCTTGGCCACGTCGAGCAGAAGGGTGGACTTGCCGACCCCGGGCTCACCGGCCAGCAGCACCACCGCGCCGGGCACCAGGCCGCCGCCGAGCACCCGGTCGAGCTCGCTGACCCCGGACGGCACCGCCTTGGCCGGGGCGGCGCTGATCTCGGAGATCGGGCGGGCCGGCTCGGACGGCAACCGGGAGCTGACCACCCGCCCGGAGACCAGTGGACCGGTCACGGTGGACTCGATCACCGAGCCCCACTCGTTGCACTCGGGGCAGCGGCCGAGCCACTTGGGCGGCTGGTGCCCGCAGGCGTCACAGACGTAGGCCGGTCTGGGCGCCTTGGTGGCAGCGCGGGAAGTCGTCACCGGATCACGCTATCCGGCGGGTACGACAGAACTATTCGCCCTCGTGGTTCTCGCCGGGCGCGGCCGAGCCGCGCGGGGCCGGCGACTGCGGCACACCGACCGAGGCCTGGAGCTCCAGCGGCTCGGCGCCGTTGCTGAAATCGAAGACCAGGTTGATCGACTGACCGGGCAGCAGCCTGCCCGGGATGCCGGTCGCCACCAGCTGTTGCTGGTCACCCGGCAGGAAGGAGGCCGAGCCCATCGGCTCGATGGTGATCCGCGCCGGCTGCAACTGCGCCCCGTTGTCAGGTGGCGGAGGCGGGAGGGCAGGGGCGGAGGGGTCGCCCGAGGGCACGTTCTCGGGCGTCTCGGTGTCGGGGGTGGCCGGCGGCCGGCTGCCCGAGGGCTCCATCGCGGGGCTGGGCGGCGTGGCGGAAGCGGACCCGCCGCCGAGGAGGCCGATCTGCCCGGCCGCGACGACACCCTGGTTCGCCGGCGCGCCGGTCAGCGGCCGGCTGCCGATCGTCACCACGACCGGTTCGGTGGTCTGGTTGAACAGACCGACCTCGATCGGCACCCGGGCGCTCGCGTCGTACCCCTCGACGCCGTTGTACAGCACCTGGAGGTTGCGCACGACGACGCTGTTGTTCGAGTTGTTGGCGTTCACGCCCGAGTTGGACGGCTTCTTCAGCGCGGTCTCGGCGACCTGACCGGCACTGCACCCGGTCAGCGCGAGAGCGGTGACCGCGGCGGTACCCGCGACGAGCGCGGCGGCACGGTGACCAGTGAAGCGCATCGTTCAGCCTCCAACGAAAAGGACAGTGGCTCAGGTCAGCCTAGAGGCACGTGATCCGGGCCGTGCGGCGACCCAAGCAAACACGCCTTCAGACGGGTCATAGGGCGGCGGTGGGGCAGGCCTTAGGCCACCGGCCCGCTGAAGATCAGCAGGAGCACGTCGATCAGGGCCACCAGGATCACCGCCCGGAACATCGCGACCGCACGGCCATGAGCGCGCCTGGCCGCGTACCAACCAAGGGGCAGGACCACGACGGCGGCCGCGCCGGCGACCCAGCCGGACCACGACGGCGGCCCCGGTGGCCCGAGGACCAGCGCGAGCGTCGCACCCAGCAGAAGCACCGCGGCGGCGATCTGCGAACCGGTGGCGCCGAGCCGGTGGGGCAGCCCGCGCACCCCGGTCGCCGCGTCGTCGGCCAGGTCGGGCAGCACGTTGGCGAAGTGCGCGCCCCCGCCGAGCAGGGCGCCCGCCGCGACCAGCCACACCGGCGGCGTGGGATGGCCGGGCAGCGCCACCACCACGAACGCCGGCAGCAGCCCGAAGGCCACCAGGTACGGCACGATCGAGAACGCGGTCGACTTCAGCGGCCAGTCGTAGAGCAGCGCGAACACCCCGACCAGCGCGATGCACAGCGTCGCCGCCCACCCGAACGGCAGCCCCAGCAGCGGGATCACCAGCGAGGAGAGCAGACCCGCGATCCCGACGGTACGGCGGGAGACCGCGCCCCGGGCCACCGGCTTGTCGGTCCGGCCGGCCGCGCGATCACGGTCGGCGTCCAGCCAGTCGTTGACCCAGCCCACCGAGAGCTGGGTCGCGCCGACCGCGGCGGCCACCCCGAGGATGGCCCAGCCCCGATGTCCCGCTCCGACGCCGAGCAGGGTCATGGCCAGCGTCACCGCCCCGCCCGGTTCGGGATGGGCGGATCGGAGCAGAGCGAGAGCGCGCGACATGAGAGCAGTGTGGTGGTTGTCCCGGTCCCGTGCCACGCTCGATCACATGCGGCCACGAAACGACCCCGGGCAGTACGACGAGCTGGCCGGCGAGTGGTGGCGGCCGGGCGGCACCTTCGAGTTGCTCCACTGGCTGGCGGCGTCGCGGGCCGCGCTCGTACCCCCGGCTCGAAGAAAGCAGGCCGTGCTGGTCGACGCCGGTTGCGGCGGTGGGCTGCTCGCGCCGCACGTCGCCCATCTCGGCTACCGGCACGTCGGCGTGGACGTGCGCCGGGCCGGCCTCGAGCAGTCGGTGACGCGCGGCCTGTCCCCGGTCGGCGGCGACGTCACGGCCCTGCCCCTGGCCACGTCCTGTGCCGACGTGGTGGTGGCCGGCGAGATCCTGGAACACGTCACCGACCTGCCCGGCACCGTCGCCGAGCTGTGCCGGGTGCTGCGCCCGGGCGGCCTGGTCGTGCTCGACACCGTGAACGACACCGCGGTCGGCCGGTTCATCACGGTCACCGCGGGCGAGGGGCTGGGCTTCGCCCCACGCGGCCTGCACGACCCGGCGCTGTTCGTCCGGCCCCGGCGGTTGATCGATGAGTTCCGTCACCATGGGGTTGATCTGCGCGTGCGGGGTATCCGTCCGACCATGACCGGGCTGATGCGCTGGCTGACGCGGCGGCCGCCGCCGGGTGGCGGGCCATTGGGCCGCATCGTGCCCACCGTCACGACGGCGGTGCTCTATCAGGGGCGGGGACACAAATCATGATCGACGAGGCCCGGCGGCTGGCGCCCCGGTTCGCCGCCCGCGCCGCCGACCACGACCGGGACGGCAGCTTCCCGGCCGACGACTTCGCCGACCTGGGCCGGGCCGGCCTGTTCGGGCTGATGGTCCCGGCCCGGCTGGGCGGCGCCGGCGCCGGGTTCGCCGAGTACGCCGCGATCGCGTACGAGCTGGCCCGGGGCAACGGCGCCACCGCGTTGATCTTCAACATGCACGCCTCGGTCACCGGCGCCCTGGCCGGCGTCACCGACGAACTGGCCGACGCGCTCGGCCTCCCGCCGGACGCCCTGGCCGCCCGGGACAGCTACCTGCGGGCGGCCGCCGAGGGCCGGTGGTACGCGGTCGCGATGAGCGAGCGCGGCGCCGGCTCCCGGCTGTCCCAGCTCACCACCAGCTATGAGAAGGCCGGCGACGGCTACCGCATCACCGGCAGCAAGACCTTCTGCTCCGGCGCCGGGCACGCCGGCGGCTACCTGGTTGCCGCCCGCAGCGCCGACGACCCGACGCAGGTCAGCCAGTTCGTCGTGCCGCCCGGCGACGGCGTACGGGTGGAGGAGACCTGGGACGCGCTGGGCATGCGCGCCACCGGATCGCACGACCTGCACCTGGACGTGACCGTGCCGGCCGGCGCGCTGCTCGGCGGCGTGGAGGGTCTGGCGCTGGTGGTGGCCCAGCTCGCCCCGCACTGGATGGTGGCCAGCTACGCGGCCGTCTACACCGGGGTGGCCCGGGCCGCCGTGGACGCCGCGGTCGACCACGTGAACCAGCGCAAGCTGGGGCATCTGCCGGCCGTACGCGCGCGGTTGGGCCGGGCCGACGCCCAGGTCGCCGCCGCCCACCTGGCCGTCATGGAGGCCGCCCGCCGGGTCGACGCCGAACCCGGCGACGCCGAGACCAACCGCTGGGTCTGGCGGGCCAAGCTGCTGGCCGGCACCACCGCGGCCGAGGTGGCGGCATCGATGCTCGAGGCGGCCGGCACCTCGGCGATGCGCCGCGGGCACCCGCTCGAACGGCTCTATCGCGACGCCCGGGCCGGCTCCCTGCAGCCGGCCACCTCGGACGTGTGCGCGGACTGGCTGGGCGTGGACGCGCTCGGCGGCGATCCTGACTCGGAGGGGTCGGCGCCACGCTGGTAGGAGGCCTTCTTGTCCACGATCGCCGGAATCGGCATCTCGCTCCCCCCGTCCGTCGACCAGGACGACCTGTGGTCCGGTTTCTTCGCCCGCCACTACGACTCCCGCCGCCGCGCGCTGGCCCAGCGGATCTTCCAGAATTCCGGGGTACGCAGCCGGCAGACCGCGGTCAGCCCGCTGGTCGAGGATGTCTCCGAGTGGTCCACCGGGCGCCGGATGGACCGCTACCGCGTCGAGGCGATGCCGATGGGCAAGGAGGCGATCGACCGCGCGCTGGCCGACGCCGGGGTCCGCGCCGACGAGATCGGCCTGTTCGCGGTCTGCTCCTGCACCGGCTACGCCACCCCCGGCCTGGACATCCTGCTCGCCCGCGACCTCGGCATGGCGCCGACCGTGCAGCGCCTCTTCATCGGCCACATGGGCTGTTACGCCGCGCTGCCCGCGATGGGCGCCGTCGCCGACTTCGTGGCCACCCACAATCGCCCCGCGCTGCTGCTCTGCATCGAGCTGACCAGCCTCCACCTGCAGCCCGCGGCCGCTCGCGTGGACATCCAGCAGATCGTGTCGCACGCGCTCTTCGCGGATGCGGCGGCCGCCGTCGTGCTCACTCCCGGCGACGACTCCGACGCGTACGCCTTCCGTCAGCTGTCCGCCCTGACCGACGTCACCGCGGTCGACCACATGACCTGGGACATCACCGACACCGGTTTCCGCATGGGCCTGTCTCCGCAGGTCCCGGCCGTGCTGGCCAAGCATGTTCAGGGCTTCGCGTCGACGCTCGGCGCCACGCCGGCCGACGGCTGGGCGGTGCACCCCGGCGGCCCCAAGATCCTGGATGTCATCGAGGAGCGGCTGGAGCTGCCGCCGGACGCGCTCGAGGCGTCGCGCAGCGTGCTGGCGGCGTACGGAAACTGCTCCTCGCCGACCGTGCTCATGGTCCTCGACGCGCTCCGCCGCCGTGACCAGCGACCCGATCGCGTGGTCCTGATGGCCTTCGGGCCCGGACTCACTCTGTACGGCGCGGTTCTGGGACCTAATCTTGCGGGGTGACCGAGGAACGCACCCGAGGCGTGCTGCTGTACGCGTTGACCGCCGTGGTGCTTCTCGGCGGCGGGCTGTGGTTCGTGCGGGCGGCGCCGCGAACCGGCGAGGACCCACGCATGCGCGTGTGGCAGGACAAGGTCGAGGAGGTCGTGCCCGACCGGCCGCTGGCGATCGCCGAGACGGTCCGCCTCGAGGGCAACAACGCCACCGAACGCACCAGCTCGGTCGACGGCGGCTCCTACAGCCTGACCATGGCGTGCGCGGGGACCGGGCAGGTGCGAGTGCGGGTGAGCACCAACCGGCGCGATTCGGGCCGGGCGGTGCCGTGCTCGGACATCCCGCGGATCGGCCGCCTCGACGTGGCGCTGGCCGACGAGTTCTACATCCAGGTCTCGGGCGAGGACGAGCAGGGCGGCGCCGTCTTCCGCTGGCGCCTGGAGCGCAACCTGGGCTATTAGCCTCTTCGCCGGCGTCTGGGGCGCAACCTGGGCGCAGCCTCTCGCCGGCGGCTGTCAGCTCAGAGCCGGGCCAGGTCGGCTTTCAACACCTCGACCGATTTGGTACGCGCCTCGGTGCGGATGATCTCGCCGCCCCGGTTGACCAGCACCGCGGCCGCGGTGCCGTCGGGCGCCGTCAGCCGGAGGTGCCGGCGCAGCCCGTCGGTCGGGTCGCGCAGCTCACGCACCGTCTTGCCCTGCGCCTGCGGCGTCGCCCCGGTCGGCGGCGTGGTGCCCTGGCTGGGGCGGATGGCGCTCACCGTGACCACCGCGATCTCGGGACGCACCGCGGCGATGGTGTCGGTGACCAGGTCTGTGCAGTCGCAACCATCGGTCAGCAGGATCACCGCCGGTAGCTGACCACGGAGCGCGACCGTCTTGCCGTCGGGGCCGAGCAGCTCGAGGGCGGGCAGCGTGTCGCCGCGATCGTCGGTGCTGTTGGCCGTGCGCTGGGTGGCCGGCGACCGGCCGGGCCCGGGCCACGCCGACGCGAACAGGCTCGCCACCGTGACGAGCATGGCCATCGAGATGATCAGCACGGGCGCGCGAAGGCCGGCGTTGGCTATTCGGCGCAGCCGCCGCACCCCCGGCCGGACCTTGAACCGTTCCCAGCGGGAATAGGGCGCGGAGATCGCCAGCTCGGCCCGCACCGCCCTGACCTCGTCGGCAAGCTCGGAGAGATCGTCGGGGATGACGATGACGCCCCACTCTTCGGGGAGCTCGGGAAGGTCGTCCGGGGAGCCGCCGTCGCGCGCGAAATCGCCGCCGCTGTCATTGAAGCTGCCCATGGTTCACCCTCCCCCCAGATCGACCACATGCGCCGTTCGAGGACTTGTTGCAAGCCTCTCTCAAGCGGAGCCGGGACGCCAGTAGTGTGCGGTTCCGGACCCCAGCGATAAGCTTGACCTCGCAAAGCCACCGGTTCCGACATTTACGACTCCATCTATGGAGTCGTAACCCTCCCCTCACGCTGAGTGACGCAGGCAGCTCAACGCCCGCATGTCAAGCGGTAGAAAGGCCCGTCACAGGGCCTCTGAGCTGCACTAACAGTCACGGGCAGGGTGAGACATCGCCGCCTGGGCGTGTTACCCTAGACACAGCGAAAGGGGTTTCGAACCTATGGTTTTCAGTGTCGGCGAGACCGTTGTTTACCCCCACCACGGGGCCGCACTCATCGAGGCAATCGAGACTAGAACTATCAAGGGCGTGGAAAAGCTGTACCTCGTCCTTCGGGTTGCCCAGGGCGACCTGACGGTCCGCGTGCCCGCTGAGAATGCCGAGATCGTCGGCGTGCGTGAGGTGGTTGGCGAGGAAGGCCTGGGCAAGGTCTTCGACGTCCTCCGCGCACCGCACACCGAGGAGCCGACCAACTGGTCGCGGCGTTACAAGGCCAATCTCGAGAAGCTCGCCTCCGGCAACCCGCTCAAGGTGGCCGAAGTCGTTCGTGACCTCTGGCGTCGTGAGCGCGAGCGTGGCCTGTCGGCTGGGGAGAAGCGCATGCTCGCCAAGGCCCGCGACATCCTCGTCGGCGAGGTGGCCCTCGCCGAGAAGAGCACCAAGGACGAGGCGGAAGTTCTCCTCGACAAGGTCCTCACCGAGGCCTGATCCGCACACCGCCCACAAGCTCCACCTGAGAAGGACCGCGACGTGACCGCGCAGCTCAATGCTCGGGGTGACGTCGCGGTCCTCGTTCCCGCGGCGGGCGCCGGCGTTCGCCTTGGTCCGGGCGGGCCCAAGGCGCTGCGGTTGCTCGCCGGGGAACCTCTGCTGGTCCATGCGGTGCGCCGGGTCGCGGCCGCGCCGAGCGTACGCATGATCGTGGTCGCCGCCCCCGCGGCCGACGTCGACGCGGTGACGGAGTTGCTCGCTCCGATCGCGCCGGTGACGGTCGTGGCCGGCGGCGCCGAGCGCCAGGAATCGGTCGGGCGCGCGCTGGCCGCCGTGCCGGCGAGCGTCCCGATCGTCCTGGTCCACGACGCGGCGCGCGCCCTCACCCCGCCCGACCTGGTCGAGTCGGTGGCCGCCGCGGTGCGTTCCGGCCACCCCGCGGTCATCCCGGTGCTCGCGGTCGTCGACACCATCAAAGAAGTGTCGCCCGACGCCGTCGTCCTCGGCACGGTCGACCGCTCGGTGCTGCGCAGCGTGCAGACGCCACAGGGGTTCGCCCACGAGGTGCTGGCGGCGGCGCATGCGGCCGCCCGCGACCCGCTGACCGACGACGCCGGGCTGGCCGAGAAGGCCGGCATCCCGGTCGCCTGCATCCCGGGCTCGGAGCTGGCCCTCAAGGTCACCCGGCCGATCGACCTGATCATCGCCGAGGCGCTGCTGGCCCATAGGGTGTCGGGGTGATCTATCCCCGGGTGGGACTCGGCACCGACGTGCACGCCTTCCAGGCCGGCGAGGAGTGCTGGGTGGCCGGGCTGCACTGGCCCGGCGAGGTCGGCCTGGCCGGCCACTCCGACGGCGACGTGGCGGCGCACGCGGCCTGCGACGCGTTGTTCAGCGCGGCCGGGCTGGGCGACCTGGGCAGCAACTTCGGCATCTCCCGCCCCGAGTGGGCCGGCGCCGCGGGCGTCACGCTGCTCACCGAGGCGGCCCGGCGGCTGGTGGCGGCCGGCTTCACCGTGCTGAACATCTCGATCCAGGTGATCGGCAACCACCCCAAGATCGGCCCGCGCCGCGACGAGGCCCAACGGGTGCTCTCCGATGCGGCGGGCGCCCCGGTCACCGTGTCGGGCACGACCACCGACGGGCTCGGCCTGACCGGCCGCGGTGAAGGGCTCGCGGCGACCGCGGCGGCCCTGGTCCTCCCACCCGCCTCCTGACTCCCGGGCGGGTCGGTGGCATTCAGGTTGGTCGCATACCCTCGGGGCGTGACCGCCAGTCCGTCGGAGCCCGAGACCACGCCCGAGGAATATCGGCAGCGGGCGCTGCTCTTCGCTGATCTGGGGCGATACGACGATGCGGCGGCCGAGGTCGCGGCCGGGCTGATCGACGCGCCGGACGACGCCGACCTGCTGGCCACCCTGGCCCGGGTGCACCTGGTGGCCGACCAGCCGGCCGAGGCGCTGGTCGCGGCCGACCGGGCCGTGGCGGCGACCACCGAGACGTTGCCCGGCCTGGTGGTGCGGGCCATGGCGCTCACCGACAACCGGCGGTACGGCGAGGCCGCCCGCGTCGCGTCCGAGATCCTCACCCGCTGGCCGACCGACGCCTACGCCCAGCGCACCGGGGCGGCGCTGCTCAGCGAGTCACGCAACGGGCAGGACGCGCTCAACGCCGCCTGGAACGGGGTGCGGGCCGCCCCCACCGAGGCCGAGGCACATCTGGTGCTCGCGGTGGTGGCCGCCCGGCTCCGGCTCTTCGATCTGGCCCAGCGGGCGTACGCGGAAGCCCTCGATCTTGATGACGCGATCGGGGACGCCCAGCGCGACGTCGGGATCGTGCGGCTGGAACGCCGCCGGTGGGCGCAGGCACTGGAAGGGCTGGCCGACGAGGTCGCGATCGACCCGCCGGCGCCGTCGTCGTCACCGCCGGCCCCGACCGAGTTGCCGCGGCCCTACCCGGCGCCCGACCGCCCCGAGCCCGAGCCGACCGCATACGACCCCACGGCCGGCCTGAAGGGCGAGGCCTTCCAAGAGCCGGTGAGCCGGCCGAGCCGTCCGGTGCTCGACCCGTCCGCCGACTCACGCGACGCGGTGCGCCAGACCATCCTGTACGGCAGCAACGGCGTCCTGGTGTCGGCTCTGCTGACCGCGCTGATGGCCCAGGCCAGCCCCGGCGCGTCCCGGGTGTGGGCCGGCCTGATCAGCGTGATCCTGTTCGTCGCCCTGCTGGTCTGGCTGACCCGCCGCCTCACCGAGCCGGCCGCCGCCGCCCTGACCCGCCTGCGCCGCAACGAGCCGCCCCTGGCCGTCGCCGCCTACGCCGCCCTCGTGGCACCGTTGATCATCCTGGGGTACGCGCTGGTCGGCGGCCTGATTCCGCTGGTGGCCGCGATGGTCGTGGCGGCGGTCGCCGAAGCGATCACGCTGATCCGGCGCTGACGCTCGCCCGGTTCTCGACCTGCCTCTGACCGAGCCGGCCACGGTTGTGCTCGCCGTATGCGCCGCAACGAGGCCCTGCCGGCCGGCGCCCAGACATCACGCTGCCCGGCGCGCTGACGCTCGCATCGCTCGCTGACATCCCCCGGACCCGGGCCCACCTGGGTGGTGGGTGGGTTGCGCTGCGCGACGAGCCGCCGCCTCCCCCACCCCGGCACTGGGTGGGCCGCAAATGTACCGCCCGCGACGGTCAATTCGGGTGGTTGTCCACAGGCACTGGAGAGCCTTCCGGGTCGAGGTCTGCACCGACGCTCGTCCAGCCGGCATCGCTCGCGCTGGTCACGGGTGGAGGACCAGGCGACCAGGCGGGTGCCGGCGCCGATGGCCTGAAGGTGTCTAGGGGAGCTTGGCGATCAGGATCTGGTCTCGGGTGAAGGTGGGGCCTCGGTCGATGGCCAGGTAGCCGGCCGCGAGCTGCCAGCCGCGCGGGGTCCAGGTGGTCGGGTCGTTCGGGAAGGCGAGAGCGAAATCACCACGGAGAGCGCCCGTGGTCAGGTCGCGGGCGAGCAGGTGGCGAGCAGGGGTGAGTTCGTAGGAGACGCCCGCGGCGGTGCCCAGCAGGATGTTGCCGGGTGGGGGCGGCGGATAGGAGATGGGGCGGCCGGCCCGCCAGACGTGGCCCGTGGCGTCGCGTGCGGCCAGGCAACCCACGTGGCACTCGACGCCGGTGAACGGGCCCGTCGCCACGGGAGTGCCGGTTGAGGCGGCGAGCAGGGTGGGGCCGCAGGCGATCTCGAAGGGGGTCGCGAACGCGGGGGCGGGGCACGATGCGGTCCAGGCGAGCGCGCCGGTGGTGAGGGACAAGGCCCGGACCTGGCCGTCGGCGCGGAACATGGCCACGTCGGTGGCGGCGAACATGTCCGGTGGCGACCACAGGACCGTCCGGGCGTCGGAGAAGGCGGGGGCCGACGGGACCGAGGCGCGCCACAGGTGCCGGCCGGTCCGCCCGTCGACCGCGATCACCACGCCGTCGGACCAGCGGCTCACCACGGTCGGGCCGGAGGTGACCACGCCGCTGACCGACGCCGGCCAGCGGCGGAGGGACCAGAACGGGGTGCGTGCGGTCTTGGCCGAGACCGGTCCGTCCGCGCGGACCTGCCGTCGCGACACGAAGACCCGGAACTGGCCGTCGAGCAGCAGCGGGACCACCGACATGCGCCCGGTCAGGCCGGGCTGGGCGGGGACGGCGGCCGGGACGGCGCCGGCGGAGGAGAGTTCGGCGGGACGCAGCACCCGCCACCCGATCAGTCCCGTGACCCCCACCAGCACCACGGCCACCAGCGACCGCGCCAGCGTCAAGCGGCGGCCGCCAGGTCGTCCAGGTCGCGGCGCAGCGCGCCCTCGAGCGTGCGGGCGGCCAGGCCGCCGAAGACCAGCGCCAGCAAGCGGCCGGCCGGCGCCGTCGGATTGCCGTCCTGCACCACGGTGACCATCGTGCCACCGCGGTGTTTGCCCTCCAGCACGGGGACGAACGTGTACGTCATGCGGTAGTCGGCGCCGATGCCGGGCGACTCGACCACGAACTCGCGTTGCGCGGCACACGAGCGTACGAAGAAATCTTCGGTGATCTCGCCACCGTCGGGCATTGTGCGGGTCTCACGCCAGACCGTGCCCTGCCCGAACGGCGCCGGGGTCTGCACCTCGACCGCGGTGACCGTGGACAGCCAGGCCGCGCGGCCGGGCAGATCCGTGAAGACGCGCCAGACCTCTGCTATTGGCGCCTCGATGAGGCGCGTCACCGCGACTGTCGACATTGCGTGACCTCCCGAGTACAAAATACGGGCAACCGCAAGGTATCGAACAGGGGTTACTGGTAGCCGCCGTTGATGAGGCCCAGCCGGACCAGTTCGGTCAGGGGCTCGACGATGGTGGCGACGCCGAAGCCGGCCCACAGCGGCCGGGTCTCGTCGCGGCGGGCGCGGGCCGGCTCGACCAGCGGCACGGGATGGGTCGCGCCCAGCGCCTCGGCCACCTCGGCGACCTCTTGACCGTCGCCGGCCAGCAGCACCGCCACCAGCACGTTGAGGAAGCCGTGGTGGGTGAAGCCGGTCTCCGGGTCGGTGTGCCGGAGGGCGTGGCGGATGCCGGTGGCCAGCTTGAACGGCAGGTCACGGTCGCGGCAGGCGCAGATCACCGCGGCCAGCTCGACCGGGGTGGGGAACAGCTCGGCGGCCAGCCCGCCGACCCGGAACTTCGGCGCGATCCGCAGGCCGTCGGCGCGCATCGCGGCCACCGCGTCCAGCGCCCCGAGCAGGCCCCAGCTCAGCGGGATCTCGGCGTACACCTCGAGGTCTTTGTCTCCGGCGGCCAAGGTGCGCAGCTCAGCCAGGCCGGGTTGGGGATCTTCGCCGCGCCGCGCGACCGCCGACTCGATCGAGCGAACCGCCGCGCCGCCGGCCCGCAGCTTGGCCACCGCGGTCGGCAGGGCGGTGACGGCGGCGTCGTTGATCACGCCGACCGGCAGGCCGGGTGGGTCAACGTCAAGATCCAGAAGCGATGAGGGTACGAGCAGAGAGCCGACCAGTTCGCCGTACCAGGCGGCGTGGTGTTCGCGGAACCCGGCGGTGGTGTCGGCGACGGTGGCCGGCCCGGGCTGGAGCAGTGCGGAGTCATCGACCAGCCCGGCCAAGAGCGGAGGCACCATCGACGACACGAACCGAACCTAACGGACGCTGTGAGCCCTGTTCAACAGCGTCCGTCAGGACGGTTGACTGGTGCGAGATCAGTCGATCCGGAACTGCTCGCCGTAGACCGCGAACACCAGTGGCGTGTTCAGGTCGAAGTTGCCGTTGTTGAGGAAGACGCGCTGCGCGGTGTCCACCCGGGACGTGTCCGAGTGCGCCTCCTCCTTCTTCATCTCGGCCACCCGCGCGTCGAGGAACGCGTTCAGCCAGGTGGTCTCGTTGCCGCCCTGGGACGGCGGGGTGGCCCGGCGCAGCGCGTCCTGCCGGATCGACCGCATGCCCTCGTAACCGTGCATGACCGCGGCGTCGTAGTAGGCGAACTGGCCGAGGGCGCGGACGCCGTCGTTCTTGGCGTCGCGTACCGACGGGTTGAAGTAGACCCGGTCGCGTTCGGCTTCCTGCGCGGCCTGGAAGACGGAGTCGTTGGCGGCGCTGCGCCAGTCGGCCGGGTAGTTCGGGTCGAGCCCGGCGTGCGAGTCGGTGCCGTCCACCTGGCGCAGGGCCGGCAGGTACTTGGCCAGCACGTTGTTCGGCTTGGTGGACGTGTAGCGCTCGACCAGTTCGAGCATGTCGCCGGTGCCGGAGCAGAAGCCGATGATCCCGGCGGTGTAGCCGCGCCCGTCGCCGATGTCCTCGATGTACTTGAACTGGGCCCGCCAGTCGAGCGACGAGTTCTCGGCCGCGCTGACGAGCTTCATCGCGACCTCCTTCTTGGCCGGGTCGTCGAGCGGGCTGCCGGCCGGTGGCGGGTTCTGGCCGCCACCGGGCAGTGTCCACTGCTGGTTGGCGCTGGTGCCGCAGGTCCAGATCTGCAGGCGGGTGCCGTCGGCCGAGTTGCCGCCGGTGACGTCCAGGCACTTGCCGGAGCCGGTGTTGCGCAGCCGGCCGCTCTCGGCGGTCCACGCCTGCGCGGCGGTGCCGTTGCAGTCGTACAGCTGGATCTTGCTGCCGTTGGTCGTGCCCGCGGCCGTCACGTCGAGGCATTTGCCCAGCGCCCGGATGTCGCTGCCGACGGTCCAGGTCTGCGCGGTGGTGCCGTTGCACGTGTAGAGGTTGATCGCGGTGCCGTTGGCGCTGGAGGCGCCGGCCACGTCGACGCACTTGCCGGCGAGCCCGGTGATCGGCCCGGCGCCGGCCGCGCTGGCCGGGAGGACGCCGATGACGACGCCACCGGCACTGATGAGCACACCTGCTGCGGCCGCGAACGCGGCCCTGGGGATGGACATGAGCGCTCCTCATGTTGATGGGGAGGGTAACGCTATGTCAGTTAATCTGTTTTATCAATTCCCAGTTGTCAATGTCTTGGAAGAACCGACATCGCTTGACACTGATGCGTCCCGCGCCTACGTTCCGTGACAACTGTTCAGGTGTCTTCGCAGTGCACAGGGGAGCATTCGGTTGTCGCGACCAGCGGGTTCGTCGAAACTCCTGCGTGCCATGAATGAGAGCGCGGCCTTCGCGTATCTGCTGGACCCGGGCATGTTGACCCGGGCCGACCTGCGCAAGTTGACCGCGCTGTCCACCCCCACGATCTCCGAGGTGCTGCGCCGGCTGGTCGGCTCCGGACTGGTCTCGGTGGTCGGGCACAACAGCGGACGGCCGGGCCCGAACGCCGAGGTCTACTCGGCCAACCCGGACGCCGCGTGGACGGTCGCCATCTCTGTGCGTGACATCGGCGCCAGTGGCGCCCCGTCGCTGGCCGCCGCGGTGTGCGACCTGACCGGCGTGGTCCGGGGCCGGGTCGAGTCGCGGGTCGACTTCCTCGAGACCGACCCGGTCGACGCGCTGGCCGCCGTGGTGTCCCGGCTGCGGGCCGAGACCGGGGCGCCGGCCTCCTGGATCCGGCAGATCCAGCTCGGTGTGGCCGGCTCCTACGATCCGCGCACCGAGACCATCCACCACGTGGAGGTGCCCGGCTTCGGGCGCAGCGGGCTGGTGCCCGAGATCGCCGCCCGGTTCGGCACCCGGGTCGACGTGGACAACGACGTGAACCTGGCCGCGGTGGCCGAGCGCCGGCGCGGGGTCGGGCAGGGCGCGGACGGTTTCGCGCTGCTCTGGCTCGGCCAGGACGGCCTCGGTCTCGCGATCGACATCGGGGGCGCGCTCATGCGGGGCGCGCGCGGCGGCGCCGGTGAGATCGGCTACATGCCGCTGTACGCGCCGGACTCGGCGCACAGCAAGATCGCCCTGCAGGACCTGGTCGGCGGCGCCGCGGTGCTCGACCTGGCCCGCGAGCACGGCATCCCCGGCGCGACCCCGCCCGAGGTGGTGTCCTACGCCGCCGCGCGGCGGGCCGACCACACCCAGTTCTTCAGCCAGCTCGCCGACCGGGTGTCGGTCGGGCTCGCCGCGGTGATCGCGGTGCTGGACCCGCCGCTGGTGGTGCTGGCCGGCGAGGTGGCGCAGGCCGGCGGCGAGGCGCTGTGCGACGCGGTCGCCGGCGCGATGCAGCGCAACGAGCCGCTGCAGGCGCAGATCGCGGTGACCACCATCGACGACGACGCCGTCCTGCTCGGCGCCCTCGACGCGGGCCTCCACTCGATCCGTGAGGCGCTGCTGTCCGCCATATCCGACGCTTGAGCCGCCCTTCTCAGCGTGTCACGGTTTCTGCGCCCAAACCAAGATCGATTTGGGTACGCCCACACCAGAGCTCTGTCCCCGCTCCGCGGGCTGAGCGATCCGTCCCGGCCGTGCCGCGAGCGCCGGTCGTGACCGATCCGTCCAGGTCGAAGCCGCAGCCGCCGCATAGGCTTCTGAGCATGTCGGTTGACGTGGTTCTGGACGGGATCGTGCTCGGGGAGTCGGTTCGGTGGCACGGCGGCAGAGTGTGGTTCGCCGACTGGGTAGCCGGTGAGGTTGTTGAGGTTGTCGACGGGAAACCGCGGGTCGCCGCCCGGGTCGAGGGCCTGCCGTTCTGCTTCGACTGGCTGCCGGACGGGCGCATGGTCAGCACCAACGGCCCGCACCAGCGCCTGCTCGCGATCGCGCCGGACGGCGAGCAGACCACCCACGCCGACCTGACCGGGGCGGTCGCGCCGCACGCCTGGAACGACATCGCGGTCGACCCGCGCGGCCATGTCTTCGCCAACAACATCGGGTACGACTTTCCCGGCGGCGAGCCGGCGCCCGGCCTGATCGCGGTGATCACGCCGGCCGGTGAGGTCCGCCGGGTGGCCGGTGACCTGCTCTTCCCCAACGGCATGGCGGTCAGCCCGGACGGCGGCACGCTGGTCGTCGCCGAGTCGCACGGCGAGCGCCTGACCGCCTTCGACATCACCACCGAGGGCAACCTGACCGACCGCCGGGTCTGGGCCGAGCTGCCCGGCGACGCCCCGGACGGCCTCTGCTTCGACGCCGAGGGCGCCATCTGGTACGCCTCGGTGCCCGGCCGGCACTGCCGCCGCGTCCTCGAGGGCGGCGAGATCGCCCAGACGGTCACCTTCGACCGTGGCGCCTTCGACTGCGTGCTCAGCCCGGACGGCGTTCTCCACACCGTGACCGCCGACTTCTCCGACCCCGAGGCCATGTTCCGCGGCGCCCGGACCGGCCGGCTCACGGCCACGAAGGCCGGGTAGCGAGGCGCAGCCGCCGGCGCAATCAGCTGGCCAGGGCGGCCTCGGCGGCCGTGAGGAAGGCGTCGTTCTCCTCGGGGGTGCCGATGGTGACCCGGACGCCGTCGCCCTGGAAGGCCCGCACGATCACGCCGCGGCTCTCGCAGGCGGCGGCGAACGCGGCCGCACCCGAGCCCAGCGGCAGCCAGATGAAGTTCGACTGTGACGACGGCACGTCCACGCCGAGCTTGCGGGTCGCCTCGGTGACCCGGTCGCGCTCGGCGATCACCAGCGCACAGCGGCGGCGTACCTCGTCCTCCTGGTCCAGCGCGGCCATCGCCGCGGCCTGCGCCACCAGGCTGGTCGAGAACGGCGTCACCACCTTGCGGACGGCCGCGGCGACCTCGGGCTGGGCCACCAGGAAGCCGATCCGCAGCCCGGCCAGACCCCAGGCCTTCGAGAGGGTACGCAGCACGACCACGTTCGGCCGATCGGCGTAGGTGGTCAGCGCGTCCGGCACCTGCTCGTCGGTGACGAACTCGCGGTACGCCTCGTCGAGCACCACGACCACGTCCGACGGCACGTCGTCGAGGAAGCGGTCGAGGTCGGGCTTGCGTACCGAGGTGCCGGTCGGGTTGTTCGGGTTGCACACGATCACCACCCGGGTGCGGTCGGTGATCGCCGCGCTCAACCCGGCCAGGTCGTGGCCGTGGTCGGCGGTGTTCGGCACCCGGATCGAGGTGGCGCCCGCGGTGGCCGTGATGATCGGGTACGCCTCGAACGAGCGCCAGGCGTACACCACCTCGTCGCCGGGCAGGCTGGTCGCCTTGATCAGGTGTTCGGCCAGCGCCACCGAGCCGCAGCCGGTGACCACCCGGTCGGCGGCCACGGCGTACCGCTGGGCCAGCCGGTCGCGCAGGTCGACCACGCCCATGTCGGGGTAGCGGTGCGAGCCGAGCATGCTCTCGGCCACCGCCTCGACCACGCCGGGCAGCGGCCCGAACGGCACCTCGTTGCTGGCCAGCTTGATCGCCTCGGCAATGCCCAGCTCGCGCGCCAGGTCGGCGACGCTGCGGCCGGGCACGTAGCTGGGCAGCGCGTCGAGGTCGGCACGGGTGAGCCGGGTCATCGCGGTTGTCCTTCCGAGGAACCGCCGCCCTGACCGGACGACGAGGTGGTGGCCGAGGCGGTCGGCCGGTGGTCGGGCGGGAGCGCGACGACGACCGTACGCGCGGTCTTGTCGTGCAGGGCCTGCCGGAGCTGCAGGTCGAACAGCGGCGACAGCGAGTCGACCAGCTGGACCAGCAGCCCGAGGCCGGCGCAGCCCCAGAACGGCGTGAACAGCCCGAGCCGGGCCCAGCGCCGGAACGCCCGCCCGAAGCCGAGCGGCTCGGTGTTCTCGACCGCCATCACCTTGATGCCGACCAGACGTTTGCCGAGCGTCTGGCCGCGGGAGCCGATGGCCGGCGCCTCGTAGAGCAGCCAGAGCAGCGTGGCGATGATCAGCATGGCCCAGAGCAGGGCCTCGGACCGGGCGGTGGGATCGGGTTGCTCGCCGAACGGGTCGGCCATCGCGGCCCGGTACATCGGCACGAACTCGAGGAAGAACTGGTAGGCGAACCAGCCGTTGACCAGGACGTTCAGCAGGAAGACGGCGAACACGTCGACGAGCCGGGCGACCAGCCGCCGGCCCATCCCGGCGAGCGCGAACCCGTGTGGCCGGGCCTGGACGACCCAGCCCGAGCCGGGCGGCGGCGCCCACCCGGGGGGCGGCGCCCAGCCGGGCGGCGGGGGCGGGTAGCCCGGCGGCGGCGTCCAGGTCTGCGGGAAGTCGGGCATCTTGTTCGGGTCGGGGGCGGCCGGCGCGCCCGCCGGGGCCTTCGCGCCTGGCGCGCCGGGAGCGAGCGCCGTGACCGGTGGGGCCGGTTCCGGCTCGGGCGGCGGCGGGCCCTCCGGCGGCGTGGCGTCGGCCGGGATGGCCTTGCCGACCCAGCCCTCACCGTCCCAGTAGCGCTGGGTCTCGGGGTCGGCCGGATCCTTGTACCAGCCGGCGGGCAGCGAACTCATGGGCCAACCTTTACCACGACGGTCTGCGCGAACTTGTCGTGCAGGGTCTGCAGGTACGGCTTGTCCCACAGCTGCCACAGTCCGTCGAGATAGCTGAAGAACGGGATGATGACCCCGCCGAGGATCTCGACCACGTAGCGCTTGGCGGCCATCCCGCGGGTCAGCCGCGCGTTCGGGTCGATCGGCACCACGCGCAGCTTCATCAGCTTCTTGCCGACGGTCTGGCCGGATCGGTGCATGTATTCGACGTGGTAGAACCAGTACGCCACCAGCACGAACAGGATCAGGCCGAGTTCCAGCAGGAGCAGCGGGCCGACGAGGTCGCCGACGAAGTCGGGTTCGTCGGCGTATGTCGACTGGATGGTGTCCATCCAGCTCATCATGATCCAGATCCAGAACGGCGCCGAGACCACGAGGATGACCGCGTAGGCCAGCGCGCCGTCGATGAGGTAGGCGAGCAGTCGCGTGCCGAAGTCGGCCAGCGGCTGCCCGCCCGGGCTCATCGGTTGCGGCAGCGGGCGGTAGGCCGGCTGCTGCGGGCCCTGGTAGGGCGGGTAGGGCTGGTAAGTCACCGGCACAGTGTTACAGGTTTCCGCGCAGCTCTTGTTCCCGCTCGATGGCCTCGAACAGCGCCTTGAAGTTGCCCTTGCCGAAACCGAGCGAGCCGTGCCGCTCGATCAGCTCGAAGAACACCGTCGGACGGTCCTGCACCGGCTTGGTGAAGATCTGCAACAGGTAGCCGTCCTCGTCCCGGTCGACCAGGATCGAGCGCTTCTTCAGCTCCTCGATCGGCACCCGGACCTCGCCGATCCGGGCGCGCAGCTCGGGGTCGTCGTAGTACGAGTCGGGCGTGTCCAGGAACTCCAGCCCGGCCGCGCGCATCGCGTCGACGCTGCGCAGGATGTCGTTGGTGGCCACCGCCACGTGCTGGGCGCCGGGGCCGCCGTAGAACTCGAGGTACTCGTCGATCTGTGACTTGCGCTGCGAGACGGCCGGCTCGTTCAGCGGGAACTTGACTTTGCGGGTGCCGTCCGCGACCACCTTGCTCATCAGGGCGGAGTAGTCGGTGGCGATGTCGTCGCCGATGAACTCGGCCATGTTGGTGAAGCCCATGACGCGGCGGTAGAACTCGACCCACTCGTCCATCCGGCCCAGCTCGACGTTGCCGACCACGTGGTCGACGGCCTGGAAGTAGCGCTTGGGCTGGAGGCCGGCCTCGATCGCGGCGCTGCGGTCGACGATCGGGCCGCGGGTCACGAAGCCGGGCAGGAACGGGCCGTCGTACCCGGACCGGTCGATCAGGGTGTGCACGGTGTCGCCGTAGGTGGCGATCGCGGCGATCCGGACCGTGCCGTGCTCGTCCTTGACGTCGTAGGGCTCGGTGACGCCACGGGCGCCGGCCGCGGTCGCGTGGGCGTACGCCTTGTCGACGTCGGGCACGGCGAGCGCGATGTCCTTGATGCCGTCGCTGTGCGCGGCGACGTGATCGGCGCCGGGCGCGCCCGCGTGCACCGCGCCGGTGATCAGGAACCGGGCCGAGCCGCTGGTCAACACGTACTCGGCGTGGTCGCGGTAGCCGTTCTCGGGGCCGCGGTAGGCCACGCAGGTCATGCCGAACGCGGTCGAGTAGTAGTGGGCCGCCTGCTTGGCGTTGCCCACGAGGAACTGGAGGTGGTCGACGCCCTGGACGGGGAAGACGTCGGCGGTCGGGGTCGCGCTTTCCATCATCTGCGTCATGTCGTGATGGTCGTCTCACCGCCCGCAGTTGAGCAATAGTTGTAGTTTCTGCTGGTCAACCTGCGCAATTCGTAGAGTGGGTGAGGATCGTGACTGGTCAGGATGTGCAGCTCGACGACGTTGATGCCCGGCTCCTGACGCTGCTGCGGGACGAGCCGCGGATCGGCGTCCTCGAGCTGTCGCGGCGGCTCTCGGTCGCTCGCGGCACGGTCCAGGCCCGGTTGGACAAGCTGATCGCGCGGGGCGCGATCCGCGGCTTCGGTCCGGACGTCGCGCCCGCGTCGATCGGTTTCGGGGTGACCAGTTTCGTCACCCTCGAGATCAGTCAGCGGTACGGGCACAGCGCGGTCGCCGGCCACCTGTCCGACATCCCGGAGGTGCTCGAGGTGCACACCATCACCGGCAGCGGGGACATGCTGTGTCGCGTGGTGGCCCGGTCCAACACCGACCTCCAGCGGGTGATCGACCGGATCCTGAACTACGAGGGCATCCTGCGCGCGGCCACCATCATCGCTTTGGCGGAGCTCATCCCGTACCGGATCATGCCTCTGGTTTTGGAGGCCGCGCAGCGCCCTCAACCAGAAGAGCGGCCGCGCAGCGCCCTCAACCAGAAAGAGCGGCCGCGCAGCGCCCTCAACCAGAAAGAGCGGCCGCGAAGCGGTAGCTATCGGGACGACACGGGCCTTTCCGGCCTCACGGACGAGACTCGTCGATCTCGTTAGCGTGTGCTGTGGCTTCCGGCGGCACCCCGAGGGGGTACATCGCGATCTTCATCGTCGTCGGCCTCGTCGTGCTCGCCCTCACCCGGGTCTTCAACCCCTGGCCACAGGTCTGGGACTGGGTGACCGCGGCCGGCCCGGTCGCCGAAGGCTCCTCGTCGTGGCAGGTCAAGCTCAGCGGCTCGCCGGCCGGCGTGACCATCGCCGGCGACGCCGCCATCGTCGAATACCGCACCCGGGTCGAGGCGTACGGGCTCGGCGCCGGCGTGAAGCTGTGGCAGTCCGACGCGGACTGGGCGTCGGTGGCGGGCAACGGCTCGGACGCCGTGGTCGTCACCGGCAAGCTGCTCACCAAGGGCTACCAGGTGCTCGACCCGCGCAGCGGAGCCGTCCGGCGCAGCGACAACGCGGCCACCGCGGTGTGGGCCTACCGGGACGCGATCATCGACCTGCGCTGCGTCAAGGGCGGCGAGTGCGAGCTGTCGGCCTGGGACCCGCGCGGATCTCGTCCGCTGTGGACGGTCGGCACCGGCGGCATCGGCTTCGTGCTGGACGCGGCCAACCCCGACCTGCCGGACACCCACCCGCTGACCGCGTCGCAAGTGGACGACCAGGCGGCCGGCCGGCCCTACCTGCCCGGGCTGATGGGCCTGGCCGACGGCGGCCGGGTGCGCATCGTGGACACCGCCACCGGCAAGGTCGTGCAGACCGTGACACCCAAGCCCACCGAACGGGTCACCGTCGTCGGCGGGCGGGTGCTCACCGTCACCGGCGAGGCCGGCGACGGCACCTGCTACTACAGCGTGATCGCCACCGATCCGCCGTCCGGCGTGGTGTGGCGCCGGGACGGGCTCAACCTGCGGACCGCGGGCAACGGCGGGTCCTGCAAGCAGGACCGCGACCCGGCCGGCGGCGACGACGTGGTCCTCGGCGTCGACCCGGTCGGCCGCGAGGAGCTGATCGCGGCGCACGACGGGCGGCGGCTCTGGTACGGCGCCAAGGACCAGGACGTGCTGGCGGTCGACGACGCGCACGCGATCGTCCGGAGCGCCGACCGGAAGACGCTCAGCGGGCGGTCGTTCAGCACCGGCGACGTCACCTGGCGGCGCGGCGTCAACAACGGGGCGTCGGCGGCGCTCACCCCGTACGCGGCGATCGTGGTGAACACCTCGCCGCGACGTATCACCGCGCTGTCGCCGACCGGCGGGCGGGTGCTGGTCGACGCCCGTACCGAAGCCTCGGTCTTCGCCACCGGCGCGGAGGGTCTGATCGTGGTCGACGGGCGTGACATGGCCTACCTTCCGTATCGGTGATCGATTCGATATCCCGGGTCGTGCGCAGCTTCCGTACACACTGATTTAGGCTTGCCGCTCATGAACAGCTCCGGCTCCTTCACCTACGCGCCCTTGCTGCCGGTCGGTGCCGACACCACCGACTACCGACTGGTCAGCGACGAGGGTGTGGACGTTGTCGAGGGGCCCGGAAAGCGACGTTTCCTGACCGTCGAGCCCGAGGTGTTGTCCCTGCTCACGGCCGAGGCGATGCATGACATCGCGCACTTCCTGCGGCCTGCCCACCTGGCCCAGCTCGCCTCGATCATCGACGACCCGAAAGCGTCGCCCAACGACCGCTTCGTGGCCCTCGACCTGCTGCGCAACGCCAACATCGCGGCCGGCGGGGTGCTGCCGATGTGCCAGGACACCGGCACCGCGATCGTGATGGGCAAGCGCGGGCGGCACGTCCTCACCGACGGTCGTGACGAGGAGGCCATCGCGGCCGGGGTGTACGAGGCGTACACCCGGTTGAACCTTCGTTACTCGCAGCTCGCGCCACTGACCATGTGGGACGAGCGGAACACCGGCTCCAACCTGCCGGCCCAGATCGAGCTGTACGCCGAGGACCCGGGCGGGCAGCCCGACGCGTACAAGTTCCTGTTCATGGCCAAGGGCGGCGGCTCGGCCAACAAGTCGTACCTCTACCAGGAGACCAAGGCGCTGCTGAACCCGGCGCGGATGATGGCCTTCCTGGACGAGAAGCTGCGGCTGATCGGCACCGCCGCCTGCCCGCCGTACCACCTGGCCGTCGTGATCGGCGGCACCAGCGGCGAGTACGCGCTGAAGACGGCCAAGCTGGCCAGCGCGAAGTACCTGGACAACCTGCCCCGGCACGGCACCATGGCGGCGCACGGATTCCGCGACGTCGAGCTCGAGGCGGCGGTGCTCGAACTGACCCGCGACTTCGGCATCGGGGCCCAGTTCGGCGGCCGGTACTTCTGCCACGACGTACGCGTGATCCGCCTCCCCCGGCACGGCGCGTCCTGCCCGGTCGCGATCGCCGTCTCCTGCTCGGCCGACCGGCAGGCCCTCGCCAAGATCACCCCGTCCGGCGTCTGGCTGGAGCGGCTCGAAACCGACCCGGCGCGCTTCCTGCCCGACATCGTCCCCGACAGCGAAGAGGTCGTCCGCGTCGACCTCAACCAGCCGATGGACGAGATCCGGGCGCTGCTGTCCAAGTACCCGGTGAAGACCCGGCTGTCGCTGTCCGGCCCGCTGGTGGTGGCCCGCGACATCGCCCACGCCAAGATCGCCGAGCGGCTCGACGCGGGCGAACCGATGCCGCAGTACCTGCGCGACCACGCGGTCTACTACGCCGGCCCGGCCAAGACCCCCGAGGGGTACGCCTCCGGCTCGTTCGGGCCGACCACGGCCGGGCGGATGGACTCCTACGTGGAGAAGTTCCAGGCGGCCGGCGGCTCGATGGTGATGCTGGCCAAGGGCAACCGGTCCACCCAGGTGACCCGGTCCTGCCAGACCCACGGCGGCTTCTACCTGGGCTCGATCGGCGGGCCGGCCGCGCGCCTGGCCCAGGACTGCATCCGGCACGTCGAGGTGCTGGAATATCCCGAGCTGGGCATGGAAGCGGTCTGGAAGATCGAGGTGGAAGACTTCCCCGCCTTCATCGTCGTCGACGACAAGGGCCACGACTTCTTCGCCGACGTCACTCGCCCGAAGACCGTCCTCCAGGTCGGCACCCGCCCCTGACGCTCACGGAGCGTGGTTGAAAACCACCTGTGTAATTTAAAGTTTCCGAGGAAAAACTTTCATTCGGCCGCGTGTCATGTACGCGGACTTGAAAAGCGGCCCTAGGTTTTCAAGTTTTACGTGATTTACTTTAATTCATGGATGCCGCTATGTTCCGATCGTCACCCGTCGGGTCTCTTGTCCGAATCACCGGATGGGACTCGCGGTTCCGTGAGGACTACGAGTGCTCGGCGTTCATCCCCGACCCGCTGCCGACCAAACTCGACCTGGCCCAGGAGACCTACCTGGCGGTCACCGACGCGGCGGTCGCTGTCGCTCGTCTCGACCAGGCGGCGTTCCGGTTACCCAACCCTGGGCTCCTGGCGCGTCCGGCGATCCGGCAGGAAGCGGTCAGCACGTCGGCGCTCGAAGGCACGTACGCGGCGCTCGATGACGTGCTCGAAGCCGACTTTCTCCAACGGAATCAGCTCACCGCGTCGGTCGCCGAGGTTCACAACTACGTCGAGGCCGCGGAGCTCGCGTTCGAGTGGATCAAGGACAAGCCGATCACGGTCGGGATGTTGGAGCAGCTGCAGAAGATCCTGGTACGAGGTACCCGGGGGGATTCGCAAGACGCCGGTCGCATCCGAACCACCCAGGTGTTCATCGGCGGCGGCGGCGGACGGGTCGACGAGGCCCGCTTTGTCCCTTCGCCTCCGGGCGACCAGCTGCGCGCCGGAATCGACGCCTGGGCGGCCTGGCTCAGCGCCGAGGACACCCTCCACCTGGTCATCAAGATGGCTCTGGGCCACTACCAGTTCGAGACCCTGCACCCGTTCAACGATGGCAATGGCCGTCTTGGCCGGCTTGTCTGCGTGTTGCAGCTCGCTCATCGAGGCGAGCTTCGCGTGCCGGTGCTGAATCTCTCGCCTTGGCTCGAGAGCAGAAGGCGCCAGTACCAGGATCATTTGCTGGCGGTCAGCGCCACCGGCGACTTCGAACCGTGGATCCGCTTCTTCGCCGAGGCGGTACGGGCGCAGGCTGTTCGGGGGGTGGAGAAGATCGACGCCTTGCATGACTGGCGGGACGGGGCGCTCACACGGTTGATCGAGGCCGACGTCCGAGGTGTGGCCGTGCGGATCGTCGAGGATCTGTTCGGGTACCCCATGATCACGGCGACGCCGACCGCCGAAAGGTACGGGGTCTCGTACCAGGCCGCGAACACGGCGATCAGACGTCTTGTCCAACTGGGAATTCTCGAGGAGCGGACGGGCCGACGGCACGGGCGCGTGTTCGCGGCGCGTGAGGTGCTCAACGTCATCAACGACGCTTGACGCGGGTCTTGGTTTGAGCCGGACGGATCCGTCACGACCGGCGGACGCGGCACGGCCTGGGCGGATCGGTCAGGCCGCGGTGTGGGGACAGGGCCTGACGTGGGCGTACCCAAGAATTGATCTTGGTATTAGGCGCAATACCCGGTGACCGGGTTCATCCAGTCGAGCATCTTGGTCTCGATCTTGGCGTTCAGGTCTTTGGTGGTCTTGATCGAGTCGAAGAAGGCCTTGTCGGTCGCGCTGCCGGTGACCTTGGTCGCGCTCTGCTCGCCGGCGGCCTTGAGGTTGGGGTCCTGTGCCGCGGCGACCTCCTTCTTGATCTGCGCGCCGACCTTCTTGAGCTCCTCGCCGGCCGCCTTCTGGGCCGCCGTCGCCCCGGGGGCCTGCTTGGCCTCCTTGTTGGCGATCATCTTGCCCAGCTGGGTGGAGAAGCCGGCGAAACCGTCCGAGTAGATGGCCGCGACCTTGTCGCAGACCTGCTTGGTGTTCGCCGACCAGTCGGGCGCCTGGTAGGTCGACTCGGCCGTCGGGGGCGGCGCCGGGATGTTCTGAGCAGCGGTCGAGGCGTTGTTCTCCGCGTCGCTGCCACAGGCGGTCAGCGCCACCAGAGCACCTCCCGTAACGATGGCCAACAGAGCGCGTCGCATCACGAAGATCCTGTTCAGTAGGCGGTCCAAACGCTCGCCCACGGTACGTTCCGTCGTCCCGCGCGTCCACTGCGGTGTACGAATGACGGGTGACGACTGACGAGAGCGGATACCGCATCGAAAAGGACACGATGGGCGAGGTCCGGGTCCCGGCCGACGCCCTCTGGCGGGCACAGACCCAGCGCGCGGTGGAGAACTTCCCGATCTCCGGGCGTGGCCTGGAGCCGGCCCACATCAAGGCGCTGGCCCAGATCAAGGGGGCCGCGGCCCAGGTCAACGCCACCCTCGGGGTGCTCGACGACGAGCTGGCCAAGGCGATCACGACGGCCGCGGCGCAGGTGTCGGCGGGCGGCTACGACGACCAGTTTCCGATCGACGTCTTCCAGACCGGCTCGGGCACGTCGTCGAACATGAACGCCAACGAGGTGATCGCCTCGCTGGCCGCGCGTGAGCTGGGCCACCCGGTTCACCCGAACGACCACGTCAACGCCTCCCAGTCGAGCAACGACGTCTTCCCCTCGTCGATCCACCTGGCCGCCACCGAGGCGATCACGGCCACCCTGATCCCGGCCCTCGACCACCTGGCCGCCGCGCTCAAGGCCAGGTCCGACGCCTGGGTCGAGGTGGTCAAGAGCGGGCGTACGCACCTGATGGACGCCACCCCGGTCACCCTGGGCCAGGAGTTCTCCGGCTACACCGCCCAGGTGCAGTACGGCATCGACCGGCTCACCGACACCCTGCCCCGGCTGGCCGAGCTGCCGCTGGGCGGAACGGCCGTGGGCACCGGCGTGAACACGCCGCCCGGGTTCGCGCCCGCGGTGATCGCCACGCTCAAGGAGATGACCGGCCTGCCGCTGACCGAGGCCCGCAACCACTTCGAGGCCCAGGGTGCCCGGGACGCGCTGGTCGAGGCGTCCGGCCAGCTCCGGGTGGTCGCGGTCGGCCTCTACAAGATCGTCAACGACATCCGCTGGATGGGCTCGGGGCCGCGGGCGGGGCTGCGCGAGCTGCGGCTGCCCGACCTGCAGCCGGGCTCGTCGATCATGCCGGGCAAGGTGAACCCGGTGGTGCCCGAGTCGGTCCGCCAGGTGTGCGCCCAGGTCATCGGCAACGACGCGGCGGTGGCGTTCGCCGGCACGCAGGGTGACTTCGAGCTCAACGTGATGCTGCCGGTGATGGCCCGCAACCTGCTGGAGTCGATCCGGCTGCTGGCCTCGGCGGCCCGCATGCTCGCCGACCGCTGCATCGACGGCCTGGAGGTCAACGAGGAGATCACCCGGGGGTACGCCGAGGGCTCGCCGTCGATCGTCACACCCCTCAACCGCTACCTCGGGTACGACGAGGCCGCCGCGATCGCGAAGGAGGCCCTGGCTTCCGGTTCCTCCATCCGCGAGGTGGTCGTCGCTCGTGGCCATGTCTCATCCGGCGCCCTGACCGAAGATCAACTGGACTCGCTGCTTGACGTGCTCCGCATGACCCGTCCTTGATCGTCGGCCGTTGTCCACAGGCGGAGCGTTTCCGATTGGACCACCTCGGTACCCTTGACAGGTGACGCTCCGCCTCCATGACACCGCGACCCGATCCGTCCGGGAGTTCGTCCCGAAGACAGCCGGTCAGGTCGGGATCTACCTGTGCGGTCTCACGGTCCAGTCGGTGCCTCACATCGGCCACCTGCGGTCCGCGGTCAACTACGACGTGTTACGGCGCTGGCTGCTGCACACCGGCAACGAGGTCACCTTCGTCCGCAACATCACCGACGTCGACGACAAGATCCTCGACAAGGCGGCCGCCCAGAAGCGTCCGTTCTGGTCGATCGCGTACGAGAACAAGCTGGTCCTCGACCACGACTACGCCGCGCTCAACGTGCTGCCGCCGACCTACGAGCCGCTGGCCACCGGGCATGTGCCCGAGATGCACGAGCTGATCACCGACCTGATCGAGCGCAAGCACGCCTATCCGTCCGACAACGGCTGCGGCGACGTCTACTTCGACGTGCCGTCCTTCGCGGGCTACGGCGCCCTGTCCGGTCAGAAGCCGGACGACATGCGTCCCCCGGCCGACGGCGGCGAGAAGGACAAGCACGACTACCGCGACTTCGCGCTGTGGAAGGCGGCGAAGCCCGGTGAGCCGGCCGACGCCACCTGGGCGTCGCCGTGGGGGCGCGGCCGCCCCGGCTGGCACATCGAGTGCTCGGCGATGGCCCGGCGCTACCTCGGCGACGAGTTCGACATCCACGGCGGCGGGCTCGACCTGACGTTCCCCCACCACGAGAACGAGATCGCCCAGTCGCACGCGGCCGGGCTGCCGTTCGCCCGTTACTGGGTGCACCACGCGCTGCTCAACCTCGGCGAGGCCAAGATGAGCAAGTCGCTGGGCAACGTGATCGACTTCCAGTCGGTCGTCGCGCAGGGCATCCGGCCGGTGGAGTTGCGCTACTACCTCGGCACGCCCCACTACCGCTCGCGCATCGACTACTCCGACGAGGCGCTGCACGAGGGGGCCACGGCCTACCGCCGGATCGAGGGCTTCGTGCAGCGCGCCGTCGAGATCGTCGGGCCGGGCCGGCCGAAGGACGTGCCGCCCGACTTCGCCGCGGCGATGAACGACGACCTCAACACGTCGGCCGCGCTGGCCGTCGTGCACGACACCATCCGAGAGGGCAACACCGCCCTGGCCGCCGGCGACGAGACCGGCGTCCGCGCCGCGCTCACCGCCGTGCGGGCCATGCTCGGGGTGCTCGGCCTCGACCCGCTCGACCCGGCGTGGGGCGGTGGCGACCGCGGCAACGACCTCAAGCCGGTGGTCGACGCCCTCGTGCACCTCGCCCTCGAACAACGTGCCCAGGCTCGGGCGCGCAAGGACTGGGCCGCCGCCGACGCGGTCCGTGACCAGTTGAAGCATGCGGGCATCCAGGTGGAAGACACCCCGGCCGGGCCCCGCTGGACCGTGGGAGAGCAACACTGATGCCGGGAAACTCCACCAACCGCAGCCGTCGCGTCACCTCGAAGAAGGGGGCGCAGGCCGGCTCGGGCGGCAAGAACCGCAGCGGCCTCAAGGGCCGCGGCCGCACCCTGCCGGCCGACGAGCGGCCCTGGCACAAGGGCTACTCCGGCACCGAGGACCTGCCCGCGAAGACCGCGCGCAAGCAGGACAAGGAACGCCGCGCGGCGACCGCCGAAGGACGCGCGCCCAAGATCGGCGTCCCCGGCAGCAAGGACACCACCTGGGGCAAGGGCGGCGGCCGGGGTTCCAGCGCCGGCCGTCCGGCTCCCCAGCGCGGCAAGGCCAACCCGCGTGGCGGCCCCCGGGTCGCGCCGGGCCGCCGGTCCAACCCCACCAAGGAGGGGCCCGAGCTGCTGCTCGGCCGCAACCCGGTGGTCGAGGCGCTGCGCGCGGCGATCCCCGCGACCGCCCTCTACGTGGCCCAGGGCATCGACATCGACGACCGGGTCAACGAGATCGTCCGAACCTCGGGCGACCGGGGCATCCCGATCCTCGAGGTCAGCCGCAACGAGCTCGACCGGATGACCGGTGGCGTGCTCCACCAGGGCATCGGGCTTCAGGTGCCGCCGTTCGCGTACGAGCAGCTCGACGACCTGATCGCCGCGGCGCTGGAACAGACGGCGCCGCTGCTGGTCGCCCTCGACGGCGTGACCGACCCGCGCAACCTGGGCGCGGTCATCCGTTCGGTGGCGGCGTTCGGCGGGCACGGCGTGTTCATGACCGAGCGCCGCGCCGCGGGCATCACTCCGACCGCGTGGCGGACCAGCGCCGGGGCGGCCGCCCGGGTGCCGGTCTCCCAGGTGGTCAACCTGACCCGGGCGGTCAAGGCGTGCCAGCAGGCCGGCTTCACCGCGATCGGGCTCGACGCCGACGGCGAGACCGACCTCTACCAGCTCGAGGTCGCGGTCGGGCCGCTGCTCGTGGTGGTCGGCTCCGAGGGCCGCGGCCTGTCCCGCCTGGTCGGCGAGACCTGTGACCTGCGGGTGAGCATCCCGATGGCGTCCACGGTGGAGTCGTTGAACGCGTCGGTGGCCGCCGCGGTCACGCTGGCCGAGGTGAATCGGCGGCGTACGTACGGCGCTTAGTCCCGGGGACGGACGGCGCCTAGTTCCGGGTGAGGAGCGGCAGGCGGACGGCCGGCGGGAGCGGCGCCGCGGTGGGCTTCGCGGCGAACGACTGGATCATCAGCGCCGCGAAGCGCCGGGAGGCGGCGATCCGCAGCCCGGGCGACTCGGCGTGGATGCCGTCGTTCGCCATCATCGCGAGCACCACGTCCTCGAGGACGACGTCCGTGCGCAGGCCGCCCGCCTCCTTCGCGCGCCGGATCAGCTGGAGCAGCGTCCGCATCGACCGGTCGCGGGCCTCGGCGAAGTCGAACAGCCGCGGGAACTGCGAGATCATCGCGCGGGCGAAACCCCGGTCGAGGGCGTGCACGGCGAGCAGGTTCTCGATCACCTGGCAGAAGCCCAGCCACGGGTCGGGGTGGGCGAGACCCTCGTCGATGATGTTGACGCAGACGGCCATCTGGTCGGTGAACGCGGCCGACAGCAGGGCCTCCTTGGTCGGGAAGCGCCGGTAGACGGTCGCCACCCCGACCTCGGCGCGCCGGGCGATCTCTCGCACCGGCACGTCCAGCCCGTCCACGGCGAACGCCTCGCGGGCGACCGCGAGAATGCGGTCGCGGTTGTCACGTGCGTCCGAGCGCAGCTTCTGAACCAGTTCCTCCGTCACCGTTCTCACTTTAGCTAAGCGGATCGGGTGTTCCGTTACGGTCCGGCGCATGAGAGCTGTTCAATTCGCCGCATATGGCCCGCCCGACGTCCTTTCCGTGGCCGAGGTGCCCGCCCCGCAGGCCGGCCCCGGCACCGTCCGCATCGCCGTACGCGCCTCCGGGGTCACGCCCGGCGAGACCTACATCCGCTCCGGCCGTCTCCGCGACACCGTGCCGGCGACCTTCCCGGTCCGCACCGGCGTCGACGCGGCCGGTGTGGTCGACGAGATCGGCGACGGTGTCACCGGCGTCGGCATCGGGGACGAGGTGTTCGGGCTGGCGTCGTTCTTCGACGGGGCCAACGCCGACCATGCCGTCCTCTACGCCTGGGCGCCCAAGCCGGATGCGTGGAGCTGGGAGGAGGCCGGCGGGGCGGCCGGCAACGTGGAGACCTCGACCCGGGTGCTCGACCTGCTCGGGGTCACGGCCGGTCAGACCCTGCTGATCCAGGGGGCGGCCGGCGGGGTCGGCACGGTCGCGGTTCAGCTGGCGGCGGCGCGGGGAGCTCGGGTGATCGGCACGGCCGGCCCGCACAACCACGATCTGCTGCGGTCGCTCGGTGGGGTGCCGACGACGTACGGGCCGGGGCTGGCCGACCGGGTCCGGGCGCTGGCGCCGGACGGGGTGGACGCGGTGTTCGACTGCGCCGGCGGGGATCTGCCGACGCTGATCGCGCTGGCCGGGGCGCCGTCCCGGGTGGTGACCATCGCCGACTTCGACGCGGCCGCGCACGGGGTGCATCTGTCGCACGGTGCGCCGGCCGACGAGACCGGCACCGCGTTGGGGGCCGCCGACCGGCCGGCGTTGCACGGCTTGGCGCTGGCGGTGGCGTTGGCCGGGGAGGGGCGGCTCCGGGTGCCGGTGGCGGCGGCGTTCCCGCTGGAGGCGGCCGCGGCGGCCCACGCCTTGCTCGAGACGCGCCACGCGCGGGGCAAGGTCGTGCTGCTCAACTAGGCAGGCGACCAGGACTTGAGCGTGCCTCACGTTTTCGCTGGTGGTGGGCCGGGCGGCCGAGTGTGCCTGTAGTGCGGGGGCCGTAACATGGCGGTCCGGGTGTCCGATGGCGGAGGGGCAGCACGATGACCGGTCCCGGGGGCGGCTTTGTGCTGGCCGTCGACCTTGGCACGTCGCACACCGTCGCCATGCTGCGCTGGCCCGACGGGCGGACCCGGCCGCTGCTCTTCGACGGCCAGCCGCTGCTGCCCTCGGCGGTGCACCTCGACGGCGAGCGCCGGCTGCATGTCGGGCGAGACGCTTTGCGACTGGGGTACGCCGACCCGGCGCGAATCGAGCCCAACCCCAAGCGGCGCATCGACGACGACGGGGTGCTGCTCGGCGACGTGACCGTGCCGGTGGCCGACCTGCTGGCGGCGTTGCTGGGCGCGGTGGCCCGGGAGGCCGTCGCCACGGCCGGCTTCCTGCCACCGGCCGTGCTCACCTACCCCGCCGCCTGGGGACGTTTGCGTCGCGCCGTGCTGCAGGAGGCGCTCGGGCGGGCCGGGTGGCCGGCCGCGACCGAGCTGGTGCCCGAGCCGGTGGCGGCGGCACGCTACTTCGCCGACGTGCTGCGCCGGCCGGTGCCGGTGGGCGCGGCGCTGGCGGTGTTCGACTTCGGCGGTGGCACGCTCGATGTGGCCGTCGTACGCAACGAAGGCCTCGGCCCGGACGGCCGGCCCCGCTTCGAGGTGGCGGCGTCCGGGGGCGCCGACGATCTCGGCGGGCTCGACCTGGACGCGGCGCTGGTCGACCACCTGGGCAAGTCGCTCGCGGGCGGTGAGCCCGAGGCGTGGGGCGCGCTGACCGATCCACGCACGCTCGCGCAGTGGCGGGCTCGGCGGCAGTTCTGGGAAGACGTACGCGGGGCCAAAGAGATGTTGTCGCGCTCCGCCCTGGCGCCGGTGCCCGTGCCCGGGGTGGAGCAGGCCGTGCACCTCACGCGGGATGAGCTGGAGGCCGCGGCCGGGCCGCTGATCCGGCGTGGGGTGACCGAGGCCGGGGCGGTGATCCGGGCGGCGGGGCTCACGCCCGGGGAGCTGGCCGGGCTGTTCCTGGTCGGCGGGTCGTCGCGGGTGCCGTTGGTGGCGCGGCTGCTGCACGCCGACCTGGGGGTGGCGCCGACCGTTCTCGAACAGCCGGAACTGCCGGTCGCCGAGGGGGCGATCGCGGCGGCGGCCGCCGCCCGGGCCGGCGCGGCGGCGGCGGAGAGCGCGTCGGGCACGCAGCCCTGGACGCCGGACGATCTCACCGGAGATCGGTCAGGAACGGACGAATCCGGCGGGACCCGGATGGACCAGGGCGGTGAGTGGGGGGCGGCGGCTCCGGTTCCGGATGATGCTTTGCGGTATCAGCGTGGGGTGGCCGAGGCGGCTACGCCAACGCCTACGCCTGCGACCATTCCTACCCAGCCCACGGGTCCGGCCGGTGGCGAGCCGCCGCAGGAGTATGCGGAACCCGTCGACCCCTGGGCGACCGGGGAGGCCGCGGCTTTCGGGCCGGGTGGAGCGCCGGCCTACGGCGGCGACTTCGGCGGCGGCGCCGGCGGAAACGGTGGGCGCGGCCACGGCGGGCCCGGTGGCACGGGTGGCGGGCCCGGCGGCGGAGGCGGTCATGGACCCGGCGGCGGGCGCGATGGAGCAAGCGGCGGTGGAGGCGGGCACGGTGGGCCCGGAGGCGGGGGCGCGGCGGGTGGACCGCGCACCATGGCCGGGGCGCCGAACGAGCCGTGGCTGGCGTCGGCCGAGCAGGCCGGTGGAACGGAGCGCTCACCTGCGTACCGGAGGAAGTGGGTCTTGATCGGCGCTTCCGCCCTGGTTGTGGTGGTGGGGGTGGGGGCGGCGCTCGCGTGGGCGTTCTGGCCGGGGTATCGGGCGATCGACTTCCAGCCGCTGGGTAGGACGCCGGCCGTGACGCTGGACGCGGCGACGGTGTTCAGCAGCAATCTGACCGACTCGGTGATCGTGGGGAACCGGGTCTACTACGCGACCGAGAACGACGACGGGACGCTCGGCGTCGTGGCGGCCGAGGCGGACACCGGCAAGCAGCTGTGGGCCGGCACCGAGGCGGGGGTGGCCACCGGCTGGGAGCAGATCGTCGGGCTGCCGGACGGCGTCGCGGCGATCACCGAGGTGGACTCCGGCTCGGATCAGCGGCGGCTGGTGGTGCTGGACGGCGGCTCCGGGAAGGTGCGCTGGCAGCACACGATGGCCCGCGCGGACAGTGTGCGGTTCAGCGGGCCGAACGCCGTCTTCACCGACAGCGCCGGCAAGCGGCTGGTCGCCATGCGCCGCAGCGACGGCGGCAAATCCTGGGAGCTGCCCGACCCGGCCAGTGACTCGTCGACCGTGCCGGTCCTCTACAGCAGCCTCACCCCGGACGACCTGTCCGGACCGGCGCGTCCGTCCGGGTCGGCGTTCGCGGCCGACCTCGACGACGACACCCGGCTGCTCCAGGTGTTCGCCGACCGGTCGGCCCGGGTGGTCGACGCCGAGGACGGCGGGGTGGTGGTCGCGCCGAAGGCCGGCATCGCCGACACCGACGGCCTGATCTCGGTGACCAACAACCGGGTGGTGGCCGTCGAGACGACCGGCACCACCCAGCGGGTGCTGGCCTTCGACCTGTCCACGCTGGACAGTCCCAAGGTGCTTGGCCAGGCCGCGGCCGGCGCCAAGATCACCGCGCTGGCGTCGTGCGGCGCCGAGCAGGTCTGCTGGATCGAGTCGCTCGCCTACGACGGCAAGGAGAACAAGGTCGCGGGGGTACGGGTGGCCGACGGCGCCAAGACCTGGCGGGTGACCCTGCCCGGCGCCGAGTCGATCGTCCCGGTCGGCGACAACGCGCTGGTCACGCAGAAGGATTCGTCGGCCACCAAGGTGACGTTCATCGACGCCGCGGCCGGGAAGGTGCGGTGGAGCGCGGACGGTGCGGCCGGCCGGCTGGACGGCGGCAACGTGCTGCTGTTCTCCCGCACGCTGTCCACCACGCCCGAGGACCCGTCGCTCGCGGGGCGGCACCTCGGCGACGATCCCGTGCAACTGGGACCGATGAGCGGCGTACGCACCGCCTCGTGCTCCTGGAACACCGAGGTCATCGCCTGCGTCGCCGACAAGAACCTGACCTGGCAGCGCTTCGCCGGATAGCGAACGGCCCCGGCGCGAAGGCGCCGGGGCCGTCGTGAAGCAGAAGCGGAAACTAGATGCGCTCGCCGCTCGTCGCGTTGAACGCGTGCACCTGGTTGATCTGCGGCTTGATGTACACCGTCTCGCCCATGCTCGGCATGGTTCGCCGGTCGGTGCGGACCACGAAGCGCTCCGAGCCCTCGTCCATGGCCGCGTGGCCGTAGACGTTGGCGTCCGAGCCGAGGTCTTCGACCAGGTCGACGACGATCGGCAGACCGCCACCGGACTCGGCGACGATGTCGGTCGCCTCCGGCCGGAAGCCGAGGGTCACCTTGCCGCCGCCGCTCTGCGCCGCCGCGACCTGCTCACGGGTGAGCGGGAGGGCCAGCGGGCCGAACGAGGCGCCCGCCTCGGTCAGCGCCACGGTCTTGATGTTCATCGCCGGCGAGCCGATGAAGCCGGCCACGAAGACGTTGCCGGGGGTGTCGTACAGGGCGCGCGGGGTGTCGCACTGCTGCAGGACGCCGTCCAGCATGACCGCCACCCGGTGGCCCATCGTCATGGCCTCGACCTGGTCGTGGGTCACGTAGACGGTGGTGATGCCGAGCTTGGCCTGCAGCGTGGCGATCTGCGAGCGGGTCTGGACGCGGAGCTTGGCGTCGAGGTTCGACAGCGGCTCGTCCATGAGGAACACCTGCGGCTCACGCACGATCGCGCGGCCCATGGCGACCCGCTGACGCTGACCACCGGAGAGCGCCTTCGGCTTGCGGGCCAGGTACTCGTCCAGCTGCAGCAGCGCCGCGGCCTCTTTCACCCGGCGGTCGATCTCGGGCTTGGGGGTCTTGCGCAGCTTCAGGGCGAACGCCATGTTCTCGTACACCGACATGTGCGGGTAGAGGGCGTAGTTCTGGAAGACCATCGCGATGTCGCGGGACTTCGGGGGCAGGTTGGTGACGTCCTTGCCCTGGATGAGGATGCGGCCGCGGTCCACATCTTCGAGGCCGGCGAGCATGCGCAGGCTGGTCGACTTGCCACAACCGGAGGGGCCGACCAGGACGAGGAACTCGCCGTCACCGATCTCCAGGCTGAGCTCGTTGACCGCGGGGCGCTCGGAGCCCGGGTAGATCCGGGAGGCTTTCTCGTACGTGACAGTAGCCATGAAGTAACGACTTCCTTTCCACCGGCAGGAACGTGCCGGACGATCCGAGTGGATGGAACACCGTCACGTTAAATGTTTTTAACCTTCTTGCCAAGGTCCGGACGGGCTGACCTGCGGTTTCGAGGCCGTCACGCAGAGCCGCTATGCTGTTCGCGCGCGCCCCTGTAGCTCAGTTGGCCAGAGCAACCGCCTTGTAAGCGGTAGGTCGCCGGTTCGAATCCGGCCGGGGGCTCTATGCGGGCGCGACTGGTGCTGGTGGTCGGCTACGACGGAGCCGAGTTGCTGGACATCGCCTGCGTCACGTCCAGCCTGGCGATGGCCAATCTGATCGGGGCGCAACCGGCTTATCGGGTCATTCTGGCCACCCCCGGTGGTCGTGCCATTCGCTGTGATTCGGGGTTGAGCCTCGCGGCACAGGCCACCCTGGAGCGTCACACCGAGCCGGTGGACACGCTGATCGTCTCGGGCGGGCTCGGTCATCTGGCCGCGGCGGCCGGTCCGGTGCTGGTCGGGCACGTACGCCGGATCGCCCGTACCGCCCGCCGGGTGGCCTCGGTCTGCACCGGGGCGACCGTTCTGGCCGAGGCCGGCCTCCTCGACGGTCGCCGCGCCACCACCCACTGGCGGTTCGCCGAGGAGTTCGCCCGCAGCTACCCGGCCGTCGAGGTGGATCCCGAGCCGATCTACATCCGTTCGGGCGACGTGGCCACCTCGGGCGGCGTGACCAGCGCGCTCGACCTCACGCTGTCGTTCATCGAGGAAGATCACGGGATGACGCTGGCCCGCGGCGTCGCCCTGGGCACGGTCACCTATCTGCAGCGGCCCGGCGAGCAGGCCCAGCAGAGCATGTTCCTCAGCCGTTGCTCGACCGACGACCTGGTCGTCCGCCGGGTCCGCAACCATGTGGCCGGCCACCTCGCCGACGACCTCAGCGCACCGGCGCTGGCCGCCCTGGCCGGGGTCAGTGAACGGCACCTGTCCCGGCTCTTTGGCGCGCACCTCGGCCGGACGCCCGCGCAGTTCGTCCGGCGCGCGCGGACCGAGGCGGCCGCACACCTGCTCACCTCGACCGATCTTCCGGTGGCGGCGGTGGCGCGGCGGTGCGGGTTCCACACCGGCGAGTCGCTGCGGCAGGCATTCCTCCTGGAGCACGGGATGCCGCCGTCGAGGTACCGCAACGTTTCGGCCCAGGAGAACAGGAATCCGGACGGGTCCGTCTCGTCCTCCCCGGCCTGAGCCACGGCGTACCGACCATGGGTCCATGACTCTGTTGCGCCGCTGGCCCACGGCTCTGGGCCTGGTCACGATCGTCGCCGGGCTGCTGGTGCTGCCGCGCGACGCGGAGAGCTTCGGCCCGGCGGTCGCCGCGATGGGCGGCGTCTACCTCCTGGCGTACGCGGTGGGCATCCCGTGGTTCGCGTGGCCCGGCTTCGTCATCATCACGGCGGTCACCGTGGTCGCCCAGATCTTCCGGGACACCGTCGACCCGGCGGTCACGCTCGCCGTCGTGATGCTGTTGCTGTGGCTGGCGGCGGTGATCCGGCGGCGCTGGACCGACCGCCGCACGTTCGTCGTGCAGACCGGCGGGCTCGTGGTGTTCGCCGTGATCGCGATGATGTGCTCGGCCGTGCGGCCCGGCTTGGGCCTGGCGTTGGCCGGCGTGGGCTGGCTCGCCCACGGCGCCTGGGACGCCTACCACTTCGCCCGGAACAGCGTGGTCGACCGGCCCTGGTCCGAGTTCTGCGCCGTGGTCGACCTGGGCGTCGGCGGCGCCCTGCTGATCGCCGCCCTTGCGCCGTAGGTGGAGGAGGCGCCCGGCCACCGCGTCCGTCGCCCCGGACGACGCGGTGGCCGCGATCGAGGAGCACGGCGGCACGGTCACGTTCCTGGTGCGTACGGACGTCGCGCCGGCGCGGCGTCCGGGCTGATCCGGTCGGCGAGCCGGCGCAGGGCGGTCACGGTCGCCCGGCGCAGGGCCACCCCGTGTTGGCGCGGCGGGCGCTCGGGCACGATCGGCGCGTCGGGCCGGGCCGACAGCACGTGTCGCCGGGTCGCGTCGTCGGCCAGTTTCACATGCAGCAGGTCAAGCATCGTCTTCTCCTTCGAGGGTCTGTCGGAGGGCGGCCAGCGGGCCGTCCCAGTCGCGGGCGAGCGCGCCGAGGAACTGCTGGGCCACCCGCATCGGCGCGGAATCGAGCCGGTAGCGGACCCGCCGCCGCTCGCCCGGCTCGGCCACCACCAGGCCCGCGTCGGTCAGCAGGGCGAGGTGTTTGGCGATGGCCTGGCGGGTGATCGGCAGCCGCGCCGCGAGGTCGGTCGCGGTGGCCGGGCCACCGGCCGCGAGCGACGCCAGGATCGCCCGCCGGCTCGGGTCGGCCAGCGCGGTGAAGACCTCGGCCGCCACCGCCTCGGGGTCAGGCCTGGCCATCGAGGTACGCGCCCAGCTCGCCCAGCTCGTTCGTCCAGCCGGTGTTGTTGCCGGGCCAGGCCACCTGGTGTTCGGCCTCGGAGGTCTGGCCGAACCCGGTCTCGACCATGGTGAGGGTGGTGCCGGCGCCGACCGGCTCGAGCGTGAACTCGACGTAGGTGCGTCGCGGGTCGCTTTCGGGCAGCCCGTAGATCGGCCAGGTGTAGGCGAACACGCGCGGCGGCTCGAGCCGCTCGATGGTGAGGGTGGCGGTGTCGCCGCTGTCCCAGGCGAGCTTGGCCTGACCGCCGACGCGCAGGTCGACCTGGGCCTTGTTGCCGAACCAGGTGCCCAGACCCTCGGCGGTGGTCAGGGCCGCCCAGACCCGCTCGGGTGGCTGGGTCAGGTCGAGCCGGCGTTCGATCCGATCGGGGAATGCCATGACGCCTCCTCAGTAGCAACCATTTGGTTGCTACTGAAGTTATCGCAACCAGTGGGTTGCGTCAAGGGCGCCCGTATCGAAGGATGACCACGCCGGTGGTGGAAACCTCGCTGTGCTCCCAGGCGAGCGTCGCCGGTGCCACGCCCTCCGCGAACATCCGCTTCCCGGTGCCCAGCACCAGCGGGAACATCAGCAGCGTGCAGTGGTCGATCAGGTCCTTGGCGAGCAGCGTCGGCATCAGCCCGCTGCTCCCGAAGACGACCAGGTCCTCCCTCGTGCCGAGCGGGCCGATCTCGTCGTCCCGGATGACGTGGCTGTTCGTCCAGCCGGCGCTGTCGAGGGTCCGGGAGACGACGTACTTGGGCTTCTGGTTCAGCGCGGCCACGGCCGGCTCGCTCTGATCGGCCCCCGACCAGCTCGCGGCGAAATTGTCATAGGTCCGGCGGCCGAGGAGGAACCCGCCGGCGCCGGTGGTCGCGTCGCTCATCACCCGCCCGACGACCGGGTCCATGTAGGGCTCGGTCCAGCCGCCGTGCTCGAACCCGCCGTCCCGGTCCTCGTCGGCCGACAACACCGACTGCACGACCCCGTCCAGCGTCACGAAGTTGACCACCGAGATCCCGGGCATGTGTTCCCCTGTCAGCTAGAGCGCGTCTCGTGGATCAGCCACGCCGGTATCGGGGCGCCACGGTCCACCGCGGACAGCTGGTCGAGCATCTCGACCAGGCGATCGGGGGTGGTGCCCTGGTCGCCGCCGAGGTAGAGCTCGAGGCCGATCGCGATGGTGAAGTCGACCACCGGGCCGTACCGGAGGACGACGTCGGCCTCCAGGGTGACGCCGGTGATCCGGAGCAGCCAGGTCGCGTCCATGCCGGGGGCGTCGAACGGGCCGCGCAGCTCCAGGGCCAGGGTGCCGGCGTTGGCGTCCCGCCAGGCGGCCAGCGCCGCCCCCAGCGCCAGGTCACGGCTCTCCAAAGGCTCGTCGGCCGGCTCGGCCCGCCGGGGCAGACCGGACTCGACGGCCGAGAGGACGAGCCGGCGGTGGCACCGGTTCTGGTCGGCCTCGAAGCACAGCAGGGCTACGCGCGACCTGCGGGCCAGCCGGGCGAGGTCGTCGAGGGCCCGGGCCGGACCCGGGGCGCGGAGCAGCATGACGTAGGCGGCCTGCCGGGCCGGCGAATCGGCGAAGCCCTCCCGGTTGTCCCGCGGGTTGCCCAGTTCCGGCCGGTGCTCGTAGGCGATGTCGTGCTCGGCCAGCGCCTGGGACAGGGCGGCCCGGCCGAACCCGGGCTTGCGGGAGACCGGGTTGAGGCGCACGTCGACCACGCGGGTGATGCCGCTCGCGACCAGACCGGCGACAAAGGACTCGATGGCCTGGTCCTCGTAGCCGACGCCGACGAGGCCGGGCTCAGCGGAAGGTGCCGGCGACATGGGCCGCGTCGCGGAGGAAGAGGGTGTCTCGTCAGGCCGCATCGTGGTCCTCCGCCACCGGTGGCGTGGCCTGTTCCAGCAGGGCCCGCAGGCCGGCCCGCCGGGCCACCACGACCACGCGATCGCCGGCCGCCAGCACCCGGCGCCGGTCGGGGGACCAGTCGACCCACTCCGAGTCGGCCGCCGACATGCCGATCACCCGGACCATCAGCGGGCGGTCGGCCTGGTGCAGCACCGCGCCGTCCAGGGGCGACCCGGGCAGCACCCGGACGGCCGCCACCAGCAGCGCGTGCCGGTCGACCGGGATGGTCACGATCACGTCGCGGTCGAGCAGGGACGCGGCGAAGGCCGGGGCCACGAGACGGGACACGCTGCGCGAGATGTTGATGTTGAAGGCCTTCTGGACCCGGCCCGCGAAGTCGTCGTCGAACAGGCGCAGCACCACGCGCATGTCGGCCCGGGCGGCCCTGGCGTTCAGCGCCGCCTGCAGGTTGGTGACGTCGTCGGTGGAGACGACGACCAGCGCCTTCGCGGTGTCGATGTGGGCCTGGCGGAGCGTGTCGTCGGAGGCCGCGTCGCCGACGATGAACGGGACACCGAGCTGACGGGCGACCTTGGCGCCGCGGGCGTTCGGGTCGCGGTCGATGGCGACCACGTCCAGGCCGAGGTCGTTCAGGTGGCGGAGGGTACGCGTACCGACCGTGCCCAGGCCGACCAGCACGATGTGGTCGGTGTGCCCGCTGCGGACCTGCCCGTTGGCCAGTTCCAGCCGGGCGTTCACCATGCCCTCGACGACCGCCGCCGTGATCAGCGGGATCAGCGCGACACCGGCCAGCGTCAGGATCAGCTGGGCGGCCTGCGCGATCCCGTTGCGCTCGACCTCCACATCGGACGATCCGACCGCGGTCAGCAGCGTGACGTACATCGACGTCCAGAAGCCGCCCGGCACGTTGTCGGTGCGCGCCAGCACCGCGCCGGCCAGCACGGTGATCACCAGCGTGATGAGCACGGCCACGCCGAGCTTGCGGTTCATCGCGGCGCGGACGGCCCGGACGGTGGACCGGAACGGCCGCGGGCGGCGGGCCGAGCGGGCCAGCTTGCGGGCGGCCACCGCCTGGCCGACCGGCCGCCCGGAGGCTTCGGCGAGCACCAGGTCGGTGGGCCGGTCCTCGCCGGGGGCGGGGTCGGCGGGCAGCACGGCCACCTGACCCGATCCGTCCGACGAGGTCAGTGAGCAGACCACGTGATCTTCCGGTACGTCGGCCCGGCGGGCCACGTACATCGTCCGGCCGGCATGGCGGAAGTGGGTGGGCGCCGGCTCGCCCAGCGCGGCGGCGACGAACGCGGGCGCGGCCATGGTGGCGTCGCTGAGCACGGCGCAGTCGTCGAACAGCTTGCGGACGCCGTACCCGAGACCGGTGTTGAACATCCGCAGCACCAGCCGCAGGTCGGGCTCGACGGCCTGGGCGCACAGGGCGGCATGAAGGTTGATCACGTCGTCGGGCATGACCAGGGCCAGCGCCGCCGCGCCGGCCAGACCCGCGGCGCGGAACGTGCTCTCGTCGAGGCGGTCGGCGCGCACCACGCGTACCCCTCGAAGCCCACCCAGGTCGGGGACGTTGGCCCGCAGCCGGTGGGGCACGACCAGGGTGATCCGGATCCGGTGGCCGGCGTTGGAGAGCTCCTCGGCGAGCGTGTAGACCAGCGAGTCGCTGCCGCAGATGACGAAGTGTGGACGCCCGTCGGCGCCGTTCGTGAGGCGTTGCTGGAGGCGGGACATGAGCCCGCGCCGTGACGCTCCGGACGGCTGATCGGCACTCACGGACTGATCGTAATCATGCCGATCACCGGAACCAGGTGCGCCGGACGCTCGTTGCCCCTTCCGAGCCATTTTGTCCGTGAGGCTGACATACGGAGGACCCGAATGCGTAAGTACCTGATCGCCGCCGCGGTGACCGGAGGGCTCGTCCTGTTCGGCGCCGGCCCGGCGCAGGCGGATGAGCGGCCGCTGCCCGTCGTCGACCAGGTCGGCGGGATGCTCGACCCGGCCACGGGTGGCGCGAAGCCGTCGGTCGGGGGCCTCAACCCGCTGGGCGACGGCATGACTTTGGACAATCCGCTCGGTGAGGCGCCGATCGTCGACTTCAAGCCGGGCACCAACTCGGTGACGCCGCCGAAGCTGCCGGGCGGGGCGGCCCCGGCCAAGTCCACGGCCAAGGCCACCGAGGACAAAGCCGACGGCCCGAACAACGGGATCTCCACGGGCGGCGGCGGTCTGCCGGTCGTCGGTGGCCTGCCGGTCGTCGGCGACCTGATGAACGGCGGCGGCCTCCCGCTGCTCGGCGGAGGCGGCGTTGGCGGCGGCGCGACCGGCGGTGAGCGCCCGGTCGCCACCCAGGAGTCCCGGCTGCTCGGCAGCGATCTGCCGCTGCTCGGCGGCCTGCTGCCGGAGAAGCCGGCGCGCACCCTGCCCGCGGCCGTCGGCGACGACCCGGCCGACGTGAGCGGCCTGCCCCAGGGCGGCACCGACGTCCCGGCGGCGACCAAGCCGGCCACCAAGCCGGACGACAACACCCCGCCGGCCACCAAGCCGGGCAGCGACACCCCGGCCCCGGCCGCCCAGGGCCCGGGCGACGACCAGCAGCGCCTCGCCGAGGAGCCGATCGACAACGAGTCGGAGCGCCCGTTCTCGGACGGACGCCCGGTCACCGGCGAGGACCCGGACTTCAAGTAGAAGAAGAGCCGGACACGAACGGGCCCGTCCTCACCGTTGAGGACGGGCCCGCTCGCCTACCGAGAATTGCCTAGCTGACCGACCCGATCTGAACGGTGCCGCGGCCGACGACCGCGCCCTGGCTGGTCACGAAGACCGCCTCACCGAAGAGGTTCCGGCCCTCGGCCGGCGCCGCCGAGGCGACCACCGACCCGGTCACGGTCGTCGACTCGCCGTTGGCCAGCGGCGTCGCCGTCGCCGGCACGGTCAGGGCGCCGAGCGCCGGGCTGTAGAACACGTCCAGGTAGTCGTACTGCGTGGTCCCGGCCGGAACCGCGTAGCCGTCGACCACCACGGTGTACGTGCCCGCCGCGGGCGACGGGATCGACACCGCTTCCTCGGAGTCGCCGTCGGCCCGCAGCGCCACCCGGACGCCGCCGAAGTAGACCTCGAGGTCGAGGTCGGCCGCCGGGTCGGACGGGTTGCCGATGGACACGTCGAGCCGCGACGCGCCCGCCGGGACGGCCACCTCGAACTCCTGCCCGTCACCGTCGGCGATGGTCGGCCGCTCCGACTTGGCGCTGCCCAGCGGACCGCCCCGCGCGGAGAGCGTGAACGGCCCGAAGGTGTTGGTGACCTTCCAGGTCACCGGGGCCGGGGTGCCGGCCGTGACGCTGGGCAGGGTGACCGTCTCGGGCTCGACCGTGGTGCCCTGCACCTTGGCGGTCAACCGGTACGGGTTCTGCAGGAACGGCGACGTCCGCCGGGACTCCACCTCGATCTCCCAGACGCCCGGGATCGGGTCGTCGTAGGAGCGCTCGTCCGGCTTGCAGGTGGCCGGGTCGGAGAAGTTCGGGTAGCACTCCAGGCTGGACGTCGAGTCCATCGGCACGCCGTTCGGGTTGATCGCGATGAACCGCGTCTGCGAGTCGCCCTTCAGCCCGGCCAGGTCGACCTGGAGCGAGGTGGCGGCCTCGGGCACGACCACGAAGTACGAGACGGACGAGTTGCGGTCCACCTTGCCCTCGCCGTTCAGCGCGTAGGCCGGCTTCGTCGTGGTGACCGAGGTGACGACCGTGTTCAGGATCTCGTAGTCGACCACCGACGTCGCCGGGTCGTCGACCTTGAGGATGGCCGCGTTCAGGCCGTCCTTCGGGTTGACGATGACCGAGACGGTGACCGCCTGGTTCAGCGGCAGCAGCACGTTGCCGGCCGACTTGAACGCGCCCTTGTCGCCGACCCAGGTCAGCTTGTGCCGGACCGGCTTGGCCGAGCCGCTGGTGCGCTTGATCTCCACGTTGTAGACGCGGGTCTGGCCGGCCGCCTGGCCGCCGTCACCGGCGACGCACCGGTTGTGGATGCCGGCGCCGCGGTTCGGGGTCGGGGTGAGGAACCCGGACAGCGGCGTGCAGACCGGCGCCGAGGACTCGTACCCGATGGTGTCGATGGGCTTGGACAGCAGCTTCCACGCGCCGTTGACCTCCATCAGGCCGTCGCCCTGCGCCGCCACCGAGACACCCTTGATCGGCTGGGCCGAGGTGTATATCGCCTTGCGCAGCTGGGCCGAGGTGACCTGCTTGTTCGAGGCCTTGGCCGCGGAGAGCAGCAGGGCCGCGGCGCCGGTGGCCTGCGGCGAGGCCATCGAGGTGCCGTTCTGGTGGTTGAGGCCGATCGGCAGCGTGTAGCCGGCCTCGGCGATGCTCGGCTCGTCCAGCCACATGTTGATGGTGGAGACCGCCGAGCCGGGTGCGGCGATGTTCGGCTTGAAACCGCCGTCCTCACGCGGGCCGCGCGAGGAGAAGTTGAACATCGCCATGTCCTTGCGGACCACCGAGCCGTAGTTGGACAGCCAGGTGTCCTTGCTGATGCTGGCGGCCACGCTGACCACGTCGGTGGCCACGGACGGGTCGCCGATGGTGTTCACGCCCGGGCCGGAGTTGCCGGCCGAGATGAACAGCTGGACGTTGTAGTCCCGGATCAGCCGGTTGTAGAGCCCGGCCCGGGCGTCGGAGCCGTCGTTCAGCGCGGGCAGGCCGCCGATCGACATGTTGATCACGTCGACGCCACGGTTCACGACCAGGTCGATCATGCCGGTGGTCAGCGCGGCCGCGGTGCAGCCGCCGCCCCACGAGCAGGCCCGCGCCGACACGATCTTGGCGCCGGGCGCCTGACCGTCCAGGTTGTCGTTGCCGAGCATGTTGTTCGCGGCCAGGATGCCGGCGACGTGCGAACCGTGCAGGCTCTCCGGGATGCCGATGTTGACGAAGTCGACCAGCCGGCCCGGCTGGCCGAGCGGGGCCAGGTCGACGTCCTCACGGAACTCGACGACGAACGGGATGCGCTCGGCGACCGCGGTGGCCGGGTTGTCCGTGCCGAACCACCCGATGTCGTACTTCTCCTTGTACGGCCGCATGACGGCGTCGTCGGTGAAGTCGTTGTTCTGGTTGGTGTCGACCCGGATGTCGTGCGACGCCGGGTCGTAGAGGATGCCGAAGACATCGGTGGTGTCGCCGTCGCGGTTGACGTCACCGGCCGGGTCGCTGGCCGCGGTGATCGCCTCGCGGAACGTGTTGTAGAGGTAGGAGCCGGCCGGCACCTTCACGGTGGCCGGCGCCGGGTTGACCATGCCCCGCCAGGTGGCGTCGTTCTCGACCAGCGGGTCGGTGGCGGTCACCCAGTCGACGATCTTGCGTTCGCCGGTCGAGGTGGTCTGCAGCGCCGGGTTGTCCAGGGCCACACCGGAATCCATGACACCGATGGTCACGCCGCGGCCGTCCCACTCCGGGTGCTGCCGCTTGAACTTGACCGAGCCGGTCTCGTTGGTCGGCATGTACGGGTTCGACGCCGGCGTGCGGCGCCCGGGGCCGGGCAGCGTGGTCGTCTGCTTGGCGCCGCGCTTCCCCTTGTGCTCGAGCGGCTCGGGCAGCTTGATCTGTTCGTCGAGGTCGATCGCGGTGACGCCGGGCAGCTTGGCCACCTTGACCACGTTGCCGGTCGGCACCTGGGCCAGCACGTAGCCGACCTGGTCGAAGCGCCGGGCGACCTTGCCGCCGAGGCTCTTCACCTGGGCCGCCACCTCGGCCGTCTTGCCCTCGTCGGCGGCGATGATCACGGTGACGGCGGCGGCGCCCTTGGTCTCGGCCTGGTTCAGCAGGTCGGTGTCGTGCGCGCCGAGGGTCGCGGCGGGCGATTCCTTGGGCGTGTCGCCCGGTGTCTCCTGGGCCGGTGGCACGGTCGGTGCGGGCGCGGCCTGGGCGGGAAGGGCGTTGCCGAGTACGGCGACCCCCACCGCGAGCACGGCGACACTGGTGCGCCGGCTCCAGGCGGATCGATGTCTCACGTACGGTCCTCCGGAAGCATGGTCGCCCGCCAGGGGTTTAGCGGGCGTACCCGAGCGATCCTCGGACTCTTTCGTTCAGCTAGTCACTATGGTCGATGGAGTCGTGACAAGCTTGAGACATTTACATCTACGCATGTTCACTATGCTGGTGACTTTTTAAAGGGCGGCGTCCGTTAGGTCGGTTTCTTCCTGCCGGTCATGTCAGGTCCCAGTTGAGCAGCAGGAACGGCTGCTCCTCGGCCGCGCCGGCCTTCCGGTAGGTGGCCTGGGCGGCGGCGTTGTCACTCTCGGTGCCGACCCACATGCCGTAACACCCGCGTTCCCGGGCCAGGTTCGCCAGCGCCGTGACCAGCGCCGTGCCGACCCCTTGCAGCCGGGCGGCCGGCGCGACGCCGAGCTCGTACACGAACATCTCGGTTCCCTTGTCCGGGTGGGTGGTCTCCACCCCCGAGATCATCCCCACCGGCCGCCCCGCCTCGTCGTAGGCGAACAGCAGATGGTGTCCGGGCTGTTCCAGAAATCGCCGGGTGGCGTCGGGCCACGGCGGCCCGTCGAAGAGGTCTCCACCTCGCAGAACCTCGTCGACATCCACGACCCGCTCGATCCGCATGGCGCCACCCTATGACCGCCGCCGGTGATCGCTACGGAAGTGAGGGGGCGTCCTCGAGCGAGCCGACCTCGACACCGAGCACGGCCTGCTCGTCGGGCTTGTTGACCAGCACCTCGGTGAGGTAGCTCTGCACCGTGGGGGCCATCCCGACGTCGCGGCCGGCCTGTTCGGAGAGCAGCCACTTGTGCTGGATGATCTGGGAGAAGATCTCCTGCGGCTCGAGCTTGCGGCGCAGGTTGGCCGGCACGGCGCGGACCACCGGCTCGAAGACCTCGGTCAGCCAGCGGTGGGCGGCCTGCTGCTCGTCGATCAGGTCGCTCTCGGCGCGGTAGGTGTCGAGGTTGTTGAGCAGCTGGCGGGCCTGGTTCTCTTCGGCGTCGAGGCCGGTCAGGCGGATCAGGCGCCGGGTGTGGTAGCCGGCGTCGACCACCTTGGGCCGGATCCGGTAGCCGCCGTCCACCGTGGACATGGCCACCTCGGCGACGTCGAAGCCCAGCTCGTTGAGCCGGCGGATGCGGCCCTCGATGTCGTGCCGGGCGTCGCGGGGGATCTCCTGCTCGTAGGTGACCTCGTGCCACAGGCGCTCGTAGCGGGACACGATGTCGTCGACCACCGTCTCGGGGTCGATCGACTCGTGCAGCAGCTCGGCCGCCTGCAGGTCGAGGCATTCGCCGAAGATGTTCAGGCGGAGGATCTCGATGTCCTCGCTGCGCTGGCCCTCGGACAGCTTCGGGTAGAGGTTGCCGGTCTCGGCGTCGACCAGGTAGGCCGCGAAGGCGCCCGCGTCGCGGCGGAACAGGGTGTTGCTCAGGCTGCAGTCGCCCCAGCTGAAGCCGGTCAGGTGCATCCGGACGATCAGCGCGGCCAGCGCGTCGAGCAGGCGGTTCATCGTCTCGGGGCGCAACACGTGTGAGAACAGCGCGCGGTACGGCAACGAGAACTGCAGGTGCCGGGTGATCAGCACGCTTTCCAGCGGCTCGCCCGACTCGTCGTGGCGATCGGTGACGATGGCCACCGCCTCGACCGCCGGGAAGTCGATCCGTTCCAGGGCGCGGAGCAGGTCGTACTCCTTCTCGGCGATCCGCTCGCGGGTCTCCTTGAGGGCGTACACGGTCTCGTTCAGCTTGACGAAGCGGACGATGTGGCGGGAGATGCCCTGCGGCAGCGCGACCAGGTGGTCGGCGGGCCAATCCTCGAGCGGCACCGACCACGGCAGGTCGAGCAGTGCCGGGTCGACGAGGGCGGACGTGATGCGCACCGACCCAGTGTGCACGCTGTCCCGCGCGCGTCGCTCCCGCACGTGGCTCGTTACACAAACTGCCAGATCGCCGTATTGGCCTTTTTGTGCCTTCTATGAGCTTCGGGAGCAGCATGCGCCGCAAGGTAGGCATCGTCGTCGGGGCCTGTGCCGCCCTCGTACTCACCGGATCGGCGGGTGCGGTGGCCTGGAACGCGCCGACCGGCGCCGACCGCCGGCCGGTCGGGGGCTGGCAGGAGGCGCCGGCGGTGGAGCCTACCCCCGTGTCGTTGGCCGAACGCGCGGCCAAAGCGGCGCCGGTGACGACCACCGGGCAGCCCGAGACCGAAGACCCGCGCACGCACGCCGAGCCGGTCCGGACCAAGCCCGCGGCCCCGCGCCGGGTCGTCGAGGAGAGCGCGGCCGCGGCCGCCGCCAAGGGCCGGCAGAAGGTGGGTGAGCTGCTGCGGGTCGGAAAGATCCTGGGGTACGAGCAGAGCCCGCGCAAGGAGACCTTCCGCTACCCCGGCGCCTCGTACGTGAAGCTGCACTTCGACCGCATGATGATGGTGCCCGGCGACTACCTGACGGTCTCCGACGCCAAGGGCGAGGAGTCCTACCGGTACGACGCGCCGCCGCTGCTCGAGGGCGCGTCGGTGGACAAGTGGGCGATGTCGGTGACCGGTGACACCGCGGTGGTGGAGATGCACCGGGGCATCGACCCGCTCGGCACGCGTTCGCTGGCCGGGGACCTCGGGGTCAGCGTCGACCGGGTGGCGCGCGGCTTCTCGCGTACCGAACAGCGGGGTGTGCCCGAGGAAAGTCTGACCGCGCCGGGCCGCACCGGCCGGGAGGAATCGGTCTGCGGCTCGGACGAGTCCAAGGACGCGGTCTGCTACCGGTCGAACGACCCGGTCGCCTACACCCGGTCGAAGGCGGCCGCGCGGCTGCTGATCGACGGCACCGAGCTGTGCACCGGCTGGCGGATCGGCGCCAACAACCGCCTGCTGACCAACAACCACTGCTTCGACAACTCGGACGCGGCCTACGAGACCGAGGTGTGGTTCAACTACCAGTGCGCGGCCTGCGGCGGCTTCGACACGTTCAAGCCGACCAAGGTCTGGGGCGACCAGGTGCTGGCCACCAACCACACGCTCGACTACACGCTGTTCACGGTGGAGAACTTCAACGCGATCAAGAAGTACGGCTACCTGGAGCTGGACACCGCCCGCCCGGCGAAGGGCCAGCCGCTGTACGTGCCGCAGCACCCGGCCGGCGACCCGACGCGCATCGCCGGCGTGCTCGGTGACAAGGCGGGCAACTGCGCGGTCTCGGACAACGGCTACACCGGGTACGCGGCCGGCTCGGACGTCTCCTACTACTGCGACACCGAGGGCGGCTCGTCCGGCTCGCCGGTGCTGTCCCGCAAGACCAACAAGGTGGTCGCGCTGCACCACTTCGGCGGCTGCCCCAACTCGGGCGTGCGGGCCGACCTGCTCCACAACCAGTTGCAGAGCAAGCTGTAGGTACCGTGGTCGCGTGACCCGACCCCGCAGCTGGTGGCCCGACCTGGTCTTCGTGGGCGCGTTCGCGCTGCTCACGGTGCTGCTGGCGCAGGGGCACCTGCTCGGGGCCGATGCCGTGGTGGCCGACTGGTCGGACGCGCACCGGCCGCCGGTCGCCTACTGGATCGCCCGGGTCCTGAACAGCCTGGGCCAGGGCGGCTGGCTGCTGATGCCGCTGGCCGTGCTGCTCGCCGTGCTGCTGGCCTGGCGGACCCGGTCGGTGCGGCCGCTGCTGGTGTTCCTGGCCACCGGCGTGCTCACGTACCTGACGATCGGCCCGGCCAAGATCTTCTTCCAGCGAGCGGCGCCGGCCTTCACCGGCCCGGACCGGACGATCCTGTTCAACGACGCCGCGGTCGGCCCGCTCGGGATGAGCTATCCGTCCGGCCACGTGGCGAACGCGGTGGTCTGGTACGCGGTGATCGCGTTCCTGCTGGCCGGGCTGATCGGCGGGCTGGGCCGCCGGGCCAGGCTGGCCCTGCGGATCCTGCCGCCGGTGATCGTCTTCGGCACGACCACCTACCTGAGCTGGCACTGGATCACCGACTCGATCGCCGGCCTGTTCCTGGGGCTGGTGCTGGCCCGGCTGCTGGCCCGCGTCCCGTGGGAGACGCTGCCGCTCCCGCGATGGCTGGAGCGCCGGGCCCCGGTCGGAGCTAGCCGGCCCGGGAGCTGATCTCCATGCCGTCCTCGACCGGGAAGCCGACGCTCACGTAGCCGTCGGCCGGGTCGCGGACGAAGTCGACCGCCGCGATCTTGGCCGCGCTCATCTCGGTGGTGACCACGCGGCCCACGCCGTTGTCGCGGACGGCGGCGGCGAGATGGAGGGTGGAGATTCCGTACGAGGTGCCGAACTCGACCCGGGCGGGCGGGCGGCGCGGGTCAGCGCGTAGAGCAGCCGGCCGCCCTCGGGGGAGACCGGCAGGTAGGCCTCGGCCAGCGCGTCGGCCCGCTCCTGGGCGGTCGCGCTGGTCACCGGGCAGGAGATCACCGACGAGTACGTCGACGACCTGGTCAGATCCATTCTCCGGCCCGCATCACGCGCTTGACCCGCAGGTCGTCGGAGAGCACGACCAGGTCGGCGCGCAGGCCGGCTTCCAGGGCGCCGACCTCGTCCGACCGGCCCAGCACCCGGGCCGGGGTGGTCGACGCCATCAGGCAGGCGTCGGTCAGCGGGATGCCCGCGCCGACCGCCCGGCGCAGGGCCGCGTCCATGGTCAGCGTGCTGCCGGCGATCGAGCCGGTGGCGATCCGGGCGACCCGGCCGGCCACGGTCACGGTCTGGCCGCCGAGGTCGTAGGCGCCGTCCGGCATCCCGGCCGCGTCGATCGCGTCGGTGACCAGGGCGGTGCGGTCCGGGCCGGCGGCGCGGGCCAGGTAGCCGAGCATCCCGTCGTGCAGGTGGACGCCGTCGGCGATCAGCTCGCAGACGACCTGCCTGGCCGCGAGCAGGCCGATGACCGGGCCGGGCTCGCGGTGATGGATCGGGCGCATGCCGTTGAAGAGGTGCGTCCCGAGGGTGGCGCCGGCCTCCACACCCTTCAGGGTCTGTTCGTACGACGCGTCGGTGTGCCCGATGGCCGCGACGACGCCGTTCCGGTGGAGAAAGGAGATCGCCTCCCGGGCGCCGGGCAGCTCGGGGGCGATCGTGACGGCGCGGACGATGCCGCTCGCGACCAGCGCCCGCAGTTCGGTCAGGTCGGGATCACGGAGGAAGTCGGTGTTCTGGGCGCCGCAGCGGACCGCGGACAGGTAGGGGCCTTCGAAGTGGACCCCGTGGATCAGCCCGTCCTCGACGAGCGGCTGGAACGCCGTCACCGCGTCCCGCATCAGGTCGAAGGGCGAGCTGACCAGGCTCGCGAGCACCGTCGTGGTCCCGTGGGCCAGGTGGAAGGCCGCGGCCGCGGCGGCCGAGACCGGATCCCCGGTGGTGAAGGTGTGCCCGCCCCCGCCGTGGCAGTGCAGGTCGACGAAGCCCGGCACCACGTAGTCGGTGGTGTCGGCCGCCGACTCCTCGACGGCGAGGATCGCCGGACCGTCGACCGTGACGTGGCCGGGGACGATCGAGCCGGGCCGGACGATGCGGCCAGCGATGTTCACGACAGCGCGTCCAGTCCTAGGAGGGCGGCGCCGAGGCAGCCTGCATTGTCCCCGAGCGCCGCTCGCTCCACGCGCGGCAGCCGGAGGAACCTCTTCCGCGCGTCCAGCGCGCCCCGGAGCGGGGCCAGCAGCGCCTCGCCGGCCTCGGCCAGGCCGCCGCCGATCACGATCATCCCGGCGTCGTAGAGGGCCTGGGCGGTCAGCAGCCCGTCGGCCAGGGCGTCCACGGCCTCGTCCCAGACCGTACGGGCGAGCGCCTCGCCCGCCGCGGCCCGGGTGGCGACGTCGAAGGCGGTGGAATCGGCCACGCCGGACACCCCGGCGTACCGCCGGCCGATCGCGGACGCCGACGCGATCGACTCCAGGCAGCCGTTCCCGCCGCACGGACAGGGCGGGCCGCCGGGCCGCACGATCACGTGCCCGACCTCGCCCGCGGCGCCGTGCGCCCCGGCGAACGCGACCCCGTCGACCACGTGGGCCGCGGCGATGCCGGTGCCGATCGCGATGAACAGCACGTGCGGTTCACCCCGGCCCGCGCCCAGCCGCGCCTCGGCCAGGCCACCGGCGCGGACGTCGTGCCCCAGCGCGGCCGGTAACCCCAGCCGGGCCACGACCAGGTCGCGCATCGGCACGTCCCGGAAGCCCACGTTGGACGACCAGACCGCGATGCCGTTCGGCTCGTCGACGACACCGGGGACGGCCAGGCCCACCGCGGCCGGCTCGAGTCCCTCGGCGCGCGCCCGCTCGGCCAGGCCGACGATGACCGACAGGATCGTCTCGGTCACCGCCTCGGGCCCGCGCTCGGCCCGGGTCAGGTGTCGCTCGGTGTGCAGGACCCGGCCCTCCGGGTGGACCAGCGCGCACTTCATGCCGGTGCCGCCCACGTCGAGGGCGATGACGACGGGCGTCACTGGAGGACGACAGACCGGGTCAGGTTGCGGGGGTGGTCGGGGTCGAGACCGTGGGCCTCGGCCAGGGCGATGGCCACCCGCTGGGCCAGGATCAGGTCGGCCATCGGGTCGAGCGGGGTACGCCCGCCGCACCAGCGCCCGATCGCGCCGTACCCGCCGTGGTGCCGGGCGTGCACGAACGACGCGCCGGTGGCCTCCACGTCGTCGGCCAGGTGGGCCGGCACGTCACCGATGGCCCAGACCACCCGGCCCGGCGCCGCGATCGAGATCGGCCCGTGCCGGTAGTCCATCGCCGGGTACGCCTCGGTCCACATCATCGCGGCCTCACGGCACTTGAGCGCCGCCTCGTGGGCCAGGCCGACGGTCCAGCCGCGACCCAGATAGGTGATCTGGGTGGTGGTCTCGACCCGGATCGGCAGGGGCAGCCGGACGGCCACCTCGGCGTCGCAGGCGATCGGGGCGATGTCCTGGCCGAGCCCGGCCCGCAGCAGGGCCAGCGCGCTGGTGGCGAACCGGGTCTGCACCACGGCCTGCTCGTCGGCGAAGTCGAGCACGACCATCTCGTCGGCCACCGCCGCGGCCGGTTGCAGCGGATCGGCGGTCACCACCGTGGTCGGGGTACGCAGGGCGCCGAGCAGGTCGACCACCTCGGTCGTGGTGCCGGAGCGGGTGATCGCGACGACCCGGTCGTACCGCCGCCCGGCCGGGAACTCGGACGCCTGGAACGCGTCGGTCTCGCCCTGCCCGAGCTGCTCGCGCAGCGCCGCGTAGGCCTGGCCCATGAACCACGACGTGCCGCACCCGACCACCGCGACCCGCTCGCCGGCGACCGGCAGCCCCGGCGAGGAGGCCAGCTTGGCCGCCTGCTCCCAGCAGTCGGGCTGGCTGGCGATCTCGGTCTGCACGTAGGTCATCTGGGTTCCTTCGGCGGCGGGGATGCGCATATGCGTTCGGTACGGTGCCCTTTCGAGCTGCATTCTGCGTGGATCTCCGCTGGGATCGCAACAGTCGGGTTACGTTCGCGCAGGCGCGATCTTTGCTCCGCCGCTTTTCGAGCACTAATGTGCACACTCTTATCACGGAACGTGCATGAGGAGGGGTGGGTGGATCGGTACGCGCGGTGGAATGCCCTGCTCGAGCTACTGGCGGAGAGCGGGCGGGTGACCGTCGAGGACGCGGCCGCGCGACTGGACGTGTCCCAGGCCACCATCCGGCGCGACTTCGACCAGCTCGCCCAGCAGCAGATGATCACCCGGACCCGGGGTGGCGCGGTCGCCAACGGCGTCTCCTACGACCTGCCGCTGCGCTACAAGAGCGCCAAGCACTCGGCCGAGAAGCAGCGCATCGGCGAGGCCGCGGCCCGGCTGGTCGACCCCGGCATGGTCGTCGGGCTGAACGGCGGCACCACGATGACCGAGGTGGCCCGGGCCCTGGCGGTCCGCGCCGACCTCAACACCAGCGGCGAGGGCGCCCAGCTCACCGTGGTCACCAACGCCCTGAACATCGCCAACGAGCTGCTGGTCCGCTCGCGGATGAAGATCGTGGTGGCCGGCGGCGTGGTCCGCCCGCAGTCCTTCGAGCTGGTCGGCCCGCTCGGCGGCGCGCTGCTCAAGGAGGTCACCCTCGACGTCGTGCTGCTCGGCGTGGACGCGCTCGACGTGGAACTCGGCGCGGCCGCCCATCACGAGGGCGAGGCCGCGATGAACAGCCTGATGGTGGCCCGGGCCAAGCGGGTCGTGGTGATCGCCGACTCGTCGAAGCTGGGCGGGCACGCCTTCGCCCGGATCTGCCCGATCAGCAAGGTCGAGGTGCTGGTCACCGACTCGACCGCCCCGGAGAGCGCGCTGGCCGGGTTCCGTGATGTCGGCGTCGAGGTCATCGTGGCTTGATGCCCTGTCGCACATTCGCCTCCGGGGCGCCCAAACCGCGCCTGAATGTGGAACCGGGCACATAAGGTGCTCGCGTGACCGCCGTACTCGAGATCGAGGGTCTGCAGAAGACCTATCGGAGCCGCAAGGGGGTGCGCCGCGCGCTCGACGGCTTCGACATGGTCGTCGAGTCGGGTCAGGTGCACGGCTTCCTCGGGCCCAACGGCTCGGGCAAGACCACCACGCTGCGTACGCTGCTCGGCCTGATCAAGCCGAACGGCGGGCGCATGACCATCCTCGGCCGCGAGGTCCCCGAGCACCTGCCGGCGGTGGCCGGACAGGTCGGCGCGATCGTCGAGAGCCCCCAGTTCTTCCTGCCGTTCACCGCCTGGGACACGCTCAGCCTGCTGGCCGACGCGGGCGGGGTGCCGCGGCCGCGGGTGCCCGAGGTGCTCGAACTGGTCGGCCTGCGCGACCGTGCCAAGGACCGGGTCAAGACCTTCTCGCTCGGCATGAAGCAGCGGCTCGCCGTGGCGTCGGCGCTGCTCAAGAACCCGAAGCTGCTCATTCTGGACGAGCCGGCCAACGGGCTCGACCCGGGCGGGATCCGGGAGATGCGCTCGTTGATGCGCACCCTCAGCGAGGCCGGCATGACGGTCGTCGTGTCCAGCCACATCCTCGGCGAGATCCAGCTGATCTGCGACTCGGTCACGATCATCTCGGCCGGACGCCGGGTCGCGGCCGGCTCGGTCGCCAGCGTGCTGTCCCACAACCGGTCGGCCGGGGTCCGCGTACGCGTCGAACCCGGAGTCGACCTGGTCGCGGTGGCCGAGGTGTTGCGCTCGGCGGGCGCGCCGCAGGTGACCGCGGCCGACGACCACCTGATGGTCGGCGGGGTGGACCGACCGGCCTGGATCACCTGGGTGCTCGCGCAGCACGAGGTGTGGGTGAGCGAGCTGGCGCCGGTGGCGGTCGACCTGGAGAGCGTCTTCCTGGAGCTGACCGGCACGGCGCCCGTCGACGGGGTGAACCGGCAGGTGGACGAGTCGGCGGCGGCGACCGGCGGAGCGGGCGGGTGGGGACAGTGAGCCTGGCCACGGCGGAACTGCGCCGGCTGACCAAGCGCCGTTTCGTGCGCTGGCTGGTCGCCGGGACGCTGGCGGTGATGGTCGCGATCGCGGCGGGCATCTCCCTCAGCAACGAGAAGGTCGGCCCCGAGCAGGTCGCCCAGGCCAAGGCGGCGGCCGAGCGTGAGTACCAGGACGCGGTGCGCCAGGCCGAGCAGGACCGGCTCACCTGCGAGCGAGCGCCGGGCACCAACGGCCTGCCGGCCGACTGCACGCAGCTCTACCAGCCGCAGCCGCAGGACTTCTCGCCCGACTGGCACATGCCGTCGACGTTCACCTTCAAGTCCGACTTCGGCGCCGTCCTGACCACGTTCGCCGCGATCTTCGTGCTGCTCGGGTTCGTGGTCGGCGCCTCCTATGTGGGCGCCGAGTGGAGCAGCGGCGGCATGATGAACCTGCTGCTCTGGCGGCCGCGCCGGCTCCAGGTGCTGGGGACCAAGCTGGGCATCCTGCTGGGCGCGGCGGCGGCGCTGAGCGTGGTCGTCGCGGTGCTCTGGACGCTCGCCTTCATCGGGATCGCGTCGACGCGCGGCACCCTCGACGGCATGACGGCCGGCGCCTGGCGGTCGACCGCGCTGACCGAGCTGCGGGCGGTCGTGCTGATCCTGCTCGGCACCGCGATCGGGTTCGGGCTGGCCTCGCTGGGCCGGCACACCGCGGTGGCGCTCGGCGTGGCCGCCGGGGTCGTGGTGGTCCTGCAGTTCGGGCTGTTCCTGGTGCTGAACATGGCGTCGGTGCCGTTCGGCGAGATCTTCCTGCTGCCGATCTGGGCGGTCGCCTGGATGAACAAGGAGATCAAACTCGAGAATTACCAGTCCTGCGCCTATTCCGCGGTCAACGGCTGCCAGCCGGACACGCTGACCCTGACCTGGCCGATGGCCGGCGGCCTGTGGGTGGCGATCTTCGTCGTCATTGTGGGTGCCGCCCTGTGGACCATGCAACGCCGCGACATCACATGAGGTAGCTTCGGGGTTGCTCGTACGATGCTCTTCGATCCGTGCTCAGGAGCACCATGCACCCCGAAACCTCACCATCCGATGTGGAGCGTCTTCCGGCCCCGAGGCCGCCCGCTCCCTGCACGACCGCCCACGCCGCCGAGGCGCCGCCGGTCGCGGCGCTGTCCGAGCGCGAGCTGAAGATCCTGGCCTTCGAGGCCAAGTGGTGGCGCCACGCGGGCAGCAAGGAACAGGCCATCCGCGACACCTTCGAGCTCTCCTCGACGCGCTACTACCAACTGCTGAACGCCTTGCTGGACAACGCGGCCGCGCTCGAACACGACCCGGTGCTGGTCGGCCGGCTCCGCCGCCTGCGCTCGACCCGGGCGCGCAGCCGCCGCCGCTAGGCTCGCGCCTGCTGGTCGGCGAACTCGGCCAGCCACTTCACCTGGGCCGGGTTGAGCGACGGGCGGATCCGGCCGCGGGCCGCGGTCACGTTGGCCGCGGTCACCCGGGTCGCCTCCAGCGACTCACGCATCGCGGCCAGCGCCGACTCACGGATCAGCGCCGCGCAGTCGGCCGACGAGAAACCGTCCAGGTCGGCGGCGAGCGCGTCCAGGTCGACCTCGTCGTCCAGCGGCACCGAGCGGGACGACGCCTTGAGGATCGCCAGGCGGGCCTCGGTGTCCGGCGGCGGCACGTAGACCAGTCGTTCCAGCCGGCCCGGCCGCAGCAGCGCCGAGTCGATCAGGTCGGGCCGGTTGGTCGCCCCGATCACCACCACGTTGCGCAGTTCCTCGACACCGTCCAGCTCGGTGAGCAGCGCCGCGACCACGCGGTCGGTGGTGCCGCCGTCGGTGCCCTGCCCCCGCTGCGGCGCCAGCGCGTCCACCTCGTCCAGGAAGACCAGCGTCGGTGCGGCCTCGCGGGCGCGGCGGAACAGCTCCCGCACCGCCTTCTCACTGTCGCCGACCCACTTGCTGAGCAGCTCGGCGCCCTTGACCGACAGCACGTTCGCTTTACCCGTACCCGCGATGGCCTTGACCAGAAAGGTCTTGCCGCACCCGGGCGGGCCGTAGAGCAGCACACCGCGCGGCGGCGAGACGCCCAGCCGCGCGAACGTGTCGGGGTAGGTCAGCGGCCACAGCACCGACTCGGTGAGCACCTGCTTGACCTCGGCCATGTCGCCGACGTCGTCCAGCGTGACCGCCGCGACCTCCAGCGACGACTCGGCCATCGAGGTCGGCCGGACCACGTCGAGGGCCGCCTCGAAGTCGGCCATCGCCACCGTCGGCGAGTCGGCCTCCTTCTGGCGCAGGGCCGCGCGGACCCCGGCCTCGCGGGCCAGGGCGCCGAGATCGGCGGCGACGAATCCGGGAGTACGCCCGGCGACGTCGTCCAGGCGCACGTCCTCGGCCAGCGGCATTCCCCGGGTCAGCACACCCAGCTGCTCGCGGCGCATGGCCTGATCGGGCAGCGCCACCGCGAGCTGCACGGCCAGCAGGTCGGGCGCGCGCAGCTCGGGATCGACCGTCTCGGGCCGGCTGGTCGTGCAGACCACCGCCACGCCCGCCTTGACCGTCTCGGCCAGCACCTGCCGGAACACCGTGGCGATCGGACCGGGCTCGGCACGCGGGGCGAGCGCCTCCACATCGGCGACCAGGATGACGGCCGGGCCGCCCGTGCGAGCCTCCCGGGCGGCGGCGCGCAGCCGGCCGGCCGCGGCGTCGTTGGTGAGCGCGGCCAGCTCGGGACCCCAGATCGCCAGCACCCGCGCGCCCACGCCCGCGGCCACCGCCCGCACCAGCGCGGACTTGCCCGATCCGGCCGGACCGGAGAGCAGCACGCCCAGTGACACCGTGGTGCCCAGCCGGCCCAGCACCTCGCGGTGGTGGAAGCCCAGGTCGAGCAGCTCGGTCAGCTCCTTGGCCTGGGTGCGCAGGCCGGGCAGGTCGTCGATGGAGGGCGGCGGCACCTCGGGGTCGGTGGTCGCGGGCGCCTGGGGCCGTTCCGTCCGGGCGCCGGCCGGCTGGGCGAAGTGCCCGTCCTGCCAGCCGACCACGGTGTCCATGGTGACCAGCGCGGCGTCCGCCTCGGCCACGTCGATCACCTTGAGCAGCGTGCTGGTCCAGGCGTAGCCGACCCGGTTGGAGAGGCTGCGCCGGGCGCCCTCGACGGCCGCCCGGTGATCGGCCGAGAGCAGCACGTCCTGTGGCAGCAGCGACACGTCGTCGCCGGCGCTGACCACCTTGCCCAGCAGCGCGAGCCGGAGCATCTCGGGGGAGACCACGGCGACGATCTCGGCCGGGCCGCTCAGCGTGACCCGGCGGGCCGCGACCACCGGGATCGGGGTCACGGTCACCTGGCCGCCGTCGCGCAGGCCGAGGTTGCCGATGGTCAGGTCGTCGGCGTAGAGCAGCGCGCGGCTGGCGCTCGCCTCGGCCCGGGCCGCGATGCCGGCCGTGGTGCGGGCGCCGTCCAGTCGAAGTGGGTCGCCCGGGTTGATCGCCAGCGCCGCCATCACCTCGGGATGCAGGCGGACGATGCCGCGACGAGCGTCAAGGGCCGCGGGCCGCTGGGTCACGGTCAGCGTGAGATCGTCTGCCACGCGTACAAAGCTAGCGTCTCCCCGCCGGTCGTATCCCCTCGCAGTTCACAGCACTCGCACAGTTGGAGCGGGATAGTTTTGCACGCATGCAATCAGGCCGTCGTAGGGTTCTGTCCGCCGCGGCGGTTCTGGTGATCGTCGCGGGTCTCGTGGTGGCCGCCGTGTTGCCCGACCGCGCCGCCTGGACCACTGCCGACCAGATGGTCACCGTGCCCGAGGCGCCGGCCGGTGCGGCCACGATCGACCTGGACACCCGCTTCTACCTGCCCCGCGACCGCGACGGCAAGGTGCCCGCGGTGCTGCTGGCGCATGGTTTCGGCGGCACCAAGAACTCGGTCCGGACCGACGCCGAAGACCTGGCCGAGCAGGGGTACGCGGTGCTCACCTGGACCGCCCGCGGCTTCGGGCGCAGCGGCGGACAGATCCACCTGGACAGTCCCGACCACGAGGTCCGGGACGCCCAGCGCCTGCTCGACTGGCTGGCCCAGCGGCCCGAGGTTCGCACCGACGCGAACGGCGACCCGCGGGTCGGCGTGGTCGGCGGGTCGTACGGCGGCGCTCTCGCCCTGATGCTGGCCGGCCAGGACCCACGGGTCGACGCGATCGTCCCGCTGATCACCTGGAACGACCTGGGCCGCTCGTTCCTGCCGCAGTCGGCCGGCACCGGCGCGCCCGGCGTCTTCAAGAAGGGCTGGGCCGGCCTGTTCTTCGGCAACGGCGCCGCCTCGCCCGCGGCCTCGGGCGACTCGCCCGACACCGGCGGCGCCGAGCTGCCGCCGCGGCTGCCGGCCCAGCTCCCGCCCGGCACCAACCCCGCCTGTGGACGTTTCGCCGCCGACGTCTGTGCCGCCTACCTCTCGATGGCCACCACCGGCATCCCCGACCAGGCCGCGCTGGACGTGTTGCGCAAGTCGAGCCCGCAGGCCGTGCTCGGCCGGATCAAGGCGCCGACGCTGCTCATCCAGGGCGCGGTGGACACGCTCTTCCCGCTCTCCGAGGCCGACGCCAACGCGCGCGGCATCGCGGCGGCCGGCACGCCGGTGCGGGTCGCCTGGTTCACCGGGGGGCACGACGGCGGGCTCGGGCCGCAGACCGATCAGGACCGGACCAAGTTCCTGACCGTCCAGTGGCTGAACCACTACGTGAAGGGCGAGGGCGCCGCTCCGTCGATGAGCTTCACCTACTCGCGGGTGGCCGGTTTCAGCGCGCTCGACCGCGGCCTGGTCACCAACGGGTACTCGGTCGACGCGTACCCCGGCATCAGCGGGACCGGCCGCACCGACATCTCCGTGCAAGGCCCGGCGCAGCCGATCGCCAACCCGCCCAACGGCAATCCCGGCGGCCTCTCCTCGTTGCCCGGCGTCGGCGGCCGGCTGTCCACGCTGCTCGAAGGCGTGGCCGGCGACATCCCCGGCCAGTACGCCACGTTCGCCTCGGAGCCGGTCGCGCAGTCGGTCGACGTGGTCGGCGCGCCCACCGTCCGGCTGCGGGCCGCGTCACCGACCGGCGAGGCGACGCTGTTCGTCAAGCTCTACGACGTGAACCCGGCCGGGACCGAGACGCTGAGCGCCGGCCTGGTCGCCCCGGTCCGGCTCACCGGCCTGCCGCGCGACCTCGCCCAGGCCCAACCGGTCACCGTCACCCTGCCGGCGATCGTCCGGCGGATCGAGGCGGGCAACGCGCTGCGCGTCGTGGTGGCCACCTCCGACCAGGGCTATCTCACGCCCGCCGCCCCGGCCACCTACACGGTCGCGGTCGAGCCCACGCTCACACTGCCCACGATGGTGGGCACGCCGATCAGCAACCCCCAGGTGATCTGGCGGTACGTGCTGGCCGGCCTGATCGCCGCCATCGTGCTGGGGCTGGCCGTGGTGCTGCTGCTGCGCCGCCGCCGGGCGCGGCGGGCGCCGACTGTGGCCGAGTTCGCCGACACCCCGCTGGTCGTGCGCGACCTGCGCAAGGAATATGCGGACGGCTTCGTCGCGGTCGAGGACATCAGCTTCACCGTCGAGCGCGGTCAGGTCGTCGGGTTGCTCGGTCCGAACGGCGCCGGCAAGACCACCACGCTTCGGGTGCTGATGGGGCTGACCATGCCCACCCGGGGTGAGGCGCTGGTCTTCGGCAACCCGCTGGTGCCGGGGTCGCCGATCCTGTCCCGGGTCGGCTCGCTGGTCGAGGGGCCGGGCTTCCTGCCGCACCTGACCGGCGAGCAGAACCTGCGGGCGTACTGGCAGGCGACCGGGCGGCCGTGGGCCGACGCGCGGTTCGACGAGGCGCTGGAGATCGCCGGTCTGGGCGATTCGATCCACCGCCGGACCAAGAACTACAGCCACGGCATGCGGCAGCGGCTGGCCATCGCCCAGGCCATGCTCGGGCTGCCCGAGCTGCTGGTGCTGGACGAGCCGACCGACGGGCTCGACCCGCCACAGATCGCCGAGATGCGCCGGGTGCTCAAGCGGTACGCCACCGACGGGCGGGCGGTGCTGGTCTCCAGCCACCTGCTGGCCGAGGTGGAGCAGACCTGCACCCACGCGGTGGTGGTCAACAAGGGCCGGATCGTGGCGTCCGGGCTGGTCGACGAGATCGTCGGCGAGTCGCCGTCGGTGCAGATCGACGTGAGCGACGTGGCCGAGGCGTCGCGGGTGCTGGGCGGCCTGGGCGTCGCCTCGGTGCTGCCGGACGGGGCGAACGGGCTGATCGTGGACATGAACGGCACCCCGCGCGCCGAGGTGGTGGCGTCGCTGGTGCGGGCCGGGGTCGGTGTCGATCGGGTGGTGCCGAGACGCCGCCTGGAAGACGCCTTCCTGGCTCTGGTCGGCGAGAACTCGCGGGGGAGTGGAGACCGATGACGGGAAGCGGCAGCGGGGAGGCTACGGTCGCGACCACGACGGCGAATGATCGCCGGACCGCGGAGCGTGGAAACTCAGCCACGGGATATCGGCCGTCGGCCACCATGCCGATCTGGGCCGAGGTCAGGCGGCAGGCCTCACGGAGGCGTACCCAGCTGGCTCTGGGTTTCATGGCTCTTCTGCCGTTGATCGTGCTGGTGGCGTTCGAGTTCGGCGGCGAGAGCGACGACGACAACGGTGGCGGGCAGTTCTCCAGCCTGGTCGACCTGGCCACCTCGGGCGGGCTGAACTTCGCGCTGTTCTGCCTGTTCGTCTCGGCGTCGTTCCTGCTGGTCGTGGTGGTCGCGCTGTTCTGCGGCGACACCGTGGCCAGCGAGGCGTCCTGGGGCAGCCTGCGCTACCTGCTGGCGATCCCGGTGCCGCGCGCGCGGCTGCTCGGCGTCAAGCTCGTGGTGGCGCTGGCCTACTCGCTGCTCGGCCTGCTCACCCTGGCCGGGGTGGCGCTGCTGGTCGGCACGCTGCGGTACGGCTGGCACCCGCTGGGCAGCACGATCGCCGCGGAGATCCCGCCCGGCGAGGGGCTGCTGCGGCTGCTCGGGATCCTCGGCTATCTGGCCGTGATCCTGCTGATCGTGGCCGGGCTGGCCTTCCTGCTGTCGGTGCTGACCGACGCGGCGCTGGGCGCGGTCGGCGGCGCGGTGCTGCTGTGGATCCTGTCCAGCATCCTGGACCAGATCGAGGCGCTCGGGGTGGTCCGCGACTTCCTGCCCACCCACTACAGCGACGCCTGGCTCGGGCTGCTCTCCACCCCGCCGCAGACCGACGACATGGTGCGCGGGGCGATCGCCGCGGTCGCGTACGCCACGATCTTCTGGTCTCTCGCGTTCTGGCGCTTCACCCGCAAGGACATCACGTCATAAGCATCACGTTTTCGCTTAGCGTGATGGGCACGTAAGGTGTGGGAAACAACTGAATACCTCATCCAGAGGGGCAGAGGGAACGGCCCTGCGAAGCCCCGGCAACCACCACGCATGTCTCGATGACGAGGCCCCGCGCGGCAGGTGCTAATTCCGGCCCAGCCATCTCGGTATGGGAAAGATGAGAGGAATCTCCGTGACGTCTACCGTCAGTGCATCCGCTCCCACCACCTCCAGCCCCGCGCGCGCCCTGGTCTGCCGGGCCTGCGGCGCCGAGTTCCCGCTGGCCGCTCAGCACGCCTGTTACGAGTGTTTCGGGCCGCTCGAGGTCGCGTACGACCCGGCGGCGATCGCCCAGGTGACCCGGGCCCAGATCGAGGCGGGTCCGCAGAACATCTGGCGCTATGCGCCGCTCCTCCCGGCCGGCCAGGACCCGGCCACCCGGGTGACCCTCGACCCCGGCCTGACCCCGCTGGTCAGCGCCCCGGCGCTGGCCACCGCGATCGGGCTGGACGCGCCGCTCTGGGTCAAGGACGACTCGGCCAACCCGACCCACTCGTTCAAGGACCGCGTGGTCTCGGTGGCCCTGACCGCCGCCCGCGGCCTCGGCTTCACCCGCTTCGCCTGCGCCTCCACCGGCAACCTGGCCAACTCGGTCGCCGCCCACGCGGCCCGGGCCGGCGTCCCGTCCATCGTCTTCATCCCCGGTGACCTCGAACAGGGCAAGATCGTCACCACCGCGGTGTACGGCGGGGAGCTGGTCGCGATCGACGGCTCGTACGACGACGTGAACCGGCTCTGCGGCGAGCTGGTCGAGACCGACGAGTTCGAGGACACCGCGTTCGTCAACGTGAACGTCCGCCCGTTCTACGCCGAGGGCTCCAAGACGCTCGGTTACGAGGTGGCCGAGCAGCTCGGCTGGCGCATCCCGGCCCAGGTGGTCATCCCGATGGCCAGTGGCGAGCTGCTCACCAAGATCGACAAGGCGTTCACCGAGCTGGTCGAGATCGGCCTGGTCGAGGCCCCGGCCGGCGGCTGGCGGGTGTTCGGCGCCCAGTCGGCCGGCTGCAATCCGATCGCGACGGCCCTGCACAACGGCACCGACCAGATCGTCCCGGTGAAGCCGACCGGCATCGCCAAGTCGCTGAACATCGGCGACCCGGCGGCCGGCGCCTACGCCATCGAGGCGGTCCAGCGCACCGGCGGCTGGATGGACTACGCCGGCGATGACGAGATCCGCGAGGCCATCCAGCTGCTCGCCCGCACCACCGGCGTCTTCGCCGAGACGGCCGGCGGGGTGACCGTGGCCGTCCTGCAGAAGCTGATCGCCTCGGGCAAGCTCGACCCGGCCAAGGAGACGGTGGTCTTCAACACCGGCGAGGGACTCAAGACGCTGGACGCGGTGGCCGACCGGGTCGGGCCCACCCACCGCATCAAGCCGTCGCTGCGGGGTGCTCGCGACGCCGGCCTGCTCGGGTAACAGGGTGTAGTCGGTGATCCGACAGTAAGTTCGTTTTCCATCCTGCGAGGACTTGCGAAGGGATCACAACGTCGGCAGGATGCTCTCTGCGGGAGGACGCGACGCCGTACGAGGCCCCACCTTCGAGCTTGGCGACAATCTCTACCGGGGCCCAACGACCCAGTGCCGGAGGCGCTGTGCGCGTGTCCTCCCGACCAATATCTCTCCCGGTAATTCGGTCGCGGCGGACTGGTAGTGCGTCCAGTCTGTGGGGATGCGCATCGATGTCGCCGCGTTCGACGGCTCCGACGAGTCCGTCCTCCACCAGGCCTACCAGGTGACCAGGGCCGCCCAGCTCCACGAGGTGCCGGACATCCCGTACATCCCGGAGCCCTTCTACGTCGACACGGTGCGCCGGGGCTACCCCGCTCAACGGCACATCCGCGCGCTGGCCACGCTCGACGGTCAGCCGGCCGGCACCGCCGAGCTGGGCCTGCCGCTGCTGGACAACCTCGAGCTGGTCAGCCTCGACCTGAACGTGCACCCCGAGCTGCGCCGGCGCGGGGTCGGCCGGGCCCTGCTCGACTGGGCGATCGAGCGGACCCGGGCCGAGGGCCGGAAGCACATCTCCTCGGAGACGGTCCAGAACCGCCCCGACGGCGACGCCTTCGCCGCGGCGGCGGGGGCCAAGGCCGCGCTGCCCGAGACCCGCAGCCGGCTCGACCTGACCACGGTCGACCCCGCCCGGCACGCGTCGATGCTCGCCGAGGCGTGGGAGCACGCCGCCGGCTACCGGGTGCTGAGCTGGCTGGGCATGCCCGCCGACCAGTACCTCGACGACATCGCCTACCTGGACAGCCGGATGGTCGAGGACGCGCCGATGGGTGATCTCACGATCGAGCCGGAGAAGATCGACGCCGACCGGGTCCGCGAGTCCGAGCAGAACCGGCTCGCCCGGGGCATGGACCGCTTCCACACCGGGATGGTGCACGAGGCGAGCGGGCGGATGGTCGCCTGGTCGACGCTCTCCGGGCCGCCCGCGCTGGAGACGCACATCTGGCAGCACATCACGATCGTCGACCCCGACCACCGCGGCCACCGGCTCGGGACGATCGTCAAGCTGGGGAACCTGCGTCACACGCTCGAGCACAAGCCGACGCTGACCGCGATCGACACGTTCAACGCCACGGCCAACGAGTACATGCTCTCGATCAACCGGGCGATGGGCTTCAAGGCGGCGGACACCTGGATGCAGTGGGAGCTGACGGTCTAGCCGTTCTCGCTCCTCCTTCGTCGGAAGCGCGCCGCCCAGGGGCGGAGCGGGTGGTCCGGGTCGTAGCCGCCGGCGTGCAGGCCCGCGTGCTTCTCCAGGGCGTTGCGGCAGCCGTAGGAGCCGGTCATCGCGTACGAGTAGCCGCAGAACAGGTAGTAGGCCGGCCAGAACAGCGGACCGAGGGCGGCGTACTGGCCGACGTGCCGGCTCTCGTGGCCGAACAGGTCGGTCCGCTCGTCGGCGAGCAGCCATTCCGCCGTCCGCCGGGTGAAGATCACCGACCCGACGGTGAAGCAGGTGTTCTTCGGGATCCGCCGGGTGTAGCCCTCGGCGATCAGCACGCCGTCACGGCCCGGCCGGATCGTCGCGCCGCTGGCCCGGGCGATCGCCAGGCCGGCCAGCGTGGTGCCGTTCGCCCAGGTCAGCAGCGTGCGGGCGCGCATCTCACGCCGTCCGGCGCATCTGCAGCTCGGTGAGGCTCGGGATCACCGGGTGGGGCACGCGGACGCCGGTGTCGGTGAAACCCAGCTTCTCGTACGCCCGGACCGCCCGGTCGTTGCCGGTCACCACCTCGAGCATCAACTCGTTCCGCCCGGCCTGCCGGGACCAGTCGGCGACCGCCTCGACCAGGTCGGCGAGGACGCCGCTGCCGCGCCGGGCCGGGGTGACGTAGACCGCGAAGACGACCGTGGCCGCCGGGTCCTCCGGCAGCACCGTGCCGCCGGCGTGGCCGACCAGCGGGCCGCCCGGGTCGGCCACGAACTGGGCGAGCGTCCGCCCGGCGCTGGCCTGCACGATCCGGCGCCGGTAGTCGTCGTGGCCCCGGGCCGCCGCCGCGGCCAGCGTCTCGAGGAAGGCGAGCGGGCTGTCGGCCAGCATCTCCAGGCGCAACGCGCGCATCCGGCCGGCGTCCTCCGGCGTCACGCGGTGAACCGCGACCGTCGAGCGGGGGGCTGTGCTGAGCGACACCATGATGCCTGCCTACCCGGCACAGCGGGGAGCGGCAAGCAGGTTGCGTCTATCCGACCTCGCTGCCACCGGTTTCGCCACCGGCGTAACTAGTCGGGTGACTACGGCTTCGTCCTTGCACTCGCACCCTCGGAGTGCTAAACATGGCGTTGGCACTCGCGTCATGTGAGTGCCAAGCAGGTCGGGACGGTGGGGTTCCGGCCGGGCGCCGCCATCGGTGCCCCGGCACGGGGCCGGTCGTCGCGGGCTATCCGGCTCGACCTGAGGACGTCGCATCGCCAGGTGGCGACGTCCGCAGAGGTTCCTGTGAATGTCCGGGAGGACACAGCCGTATGGCCAAGATCATCGCATTCGACGAGGAAGCTCGTCGCGGCCTCGAGCGGGGCATGAACCAGCTCGCCGACGCCGTCAAGGTGACGCTCGGCCCCAAGGGCCGCAACGTCGTGCTCGAGAAGAAGTGGGGCGCGCCCACCATCACCAACGATGGTGTGTCGATCGCCAAGGAGATCGAGCTCGAGGACACCTTCGAGAAGATCGGCGCCGAGCTGGTCAAGGAGGTCGCCAAGAAGACCGACGACGTCGCCGGTGACGGCACGACGACGGCGACCGTCCTGGCCCAGGCGCTGGTTCGTGAGGGCCTGCGCAACGTTGCCGCCGGCGCCAACCCGATGGCCCTCAAGCGGGGCATCGAGGCCGGTGTGGCCAGCGTCATCGAGGCCCTGACGCAGCTCAGCAAGGACGTGGAGACCAAGGAGCAGATCGCTTCGACCGCCTCCATCTCCGCCGGTGACTCCACGGTCGGCGAGATCATCGCCGAGGCCATGGACAAGGTCGGCAAGGAAGGTGTCATCACCGTCGAGGAGAGCAACACCTTCGGGCTCGAGCTCGAGCTCACCGAGGGCATGCGCTTCGACAAGGGCTACATCTCGGCGTACTTCATGACCGACGCCGAGCGTATGGAGGCCGTCTTCGACGACCCCTACATCCTGATCGCGAACAGCAAGATCTCCGCGGTCAAGGACCTGCTCCCGATCCTCGAGAAGGTGATGCAGGGCGGCAAGCCGCTGATCATCATCGCCGAGGACGTCGAGGGCGAGGCCCTGGCGACCCTGGTCGTCAACAAGGTCCGCGGCACCTTCAAGTCGGTCGCCGTCAAGGCGCCGGGCTTCGGTGACCGCCGCAAGGCCATGCTGGACGACATCGCCATCCTCACCGGCGGCACCGTCGTCAGCGAGGAGGTCGGCCTCAAGCTCGACGCCGCCGACCTGTCCCTGCTGGGCCAGGCCCGCAAGGTGGTCATCACCAAGGACGAGACGACCATCGTCGACGGCAACGGCAACGCCGAGCAGATCCAGGGCCGGGTCAACCAGATCCGGGCCGAGATCGAGAAGTCGGACTCCGACTACGACCGTGAGAAGCTGCAGGAGCGCCTGGCCAAGCTGGCCGGCGGTGTTGCGGTGATCAAGGTCGGCGCGGCCACCGAGGTCGAGCTCAAGGAGCGCAAGCACCGCATCGAGGACGCCGTTCGCAACGCGAAGGCGGCCGTCGAGGAGGGCATCGTGCCCGGTGGTGGTGTCGCGCTGGTGCAGGCCGGCAAGACCGCGTTCGACAAGCTTGACCTGGTGGGCGACGAGGCCACCGGTGCCAACATCGTCAAGGTCGCGCTGGACGCCCCGCTGCGTCAGATCGCCGTCAACGCCGGCCTCGAGGGCGGCGTCGTGGTCGACAAGGTGCGCAACCTCGAGGCGGGCCACGGCCTGAACGCCGCGAACGGTGAGTACGTCGACCTGCTGGCCGCGGGCATCATCGACCCGGCCAAGGTCACCCGCTCGGCGCTGCAGAACGCCGCGTCGATCGCCGCCCTGTTCCTCACGACCGAGGCGGTCGTGGCGGACAAGCCGGAGAAGAACCCGGCCCCGGCCGGTGCTCCGGGTGGCGGAGACATGGACTTCTGAGTCCAAGCTTTCTCGAACGGGCGGGTCGCTGCTGCGGCCCGCCCGTTCTGTCGTTACTGCACGCGCCCTCGGGGTCGGCGCGAGCACCGGCACCGTCGGTCACCTCGTGGTCGAAGACGTCGGTGCCGGTGAAGCCGGGCGCCGGGATGTGCGTGACCGGTGCGCCGTGCGGGCCGACGGCCACCGTGCCGTGACCGGCGTCAGAGTTGTTTGCGATACAGGAAGAACACCCGCTCGACCCGGGCCCCCACCACCTGGGAGTAGAACGGCATCGGGCCCACCCAGCCGATCTGGACCGACGTCAGACCAGCCTTCTTCTGATCGGCCAGGCAGCGCTTGAGCAGCACCGAGCCGATGCCCAGCCCCTGCGCGGCGGGCGCGGTGCCCATCGGGCCGAACCAGTTCGGCCGGGACCCGTACGCGGCGAAGCCGAGGATCGAGCCGTCCCGCACGGCGACGTGACAGCCGGTGCTGTCGGTGATCTCGGCCGCCCACTGGCGCCCGAAATTCGACTCGGCGAAGTCGGTCAGCGCGGGCCCGTCGGCCGGCGTCGCGCCCCGGACCACCACGCCCCGCCCGGCCAGCCGCGCCTCGTCGGCCTCGGTGTCGCCCAGGGTCTCCAGGTCGGCGGTCATGTTCCAGGCGGGCTGGTCCTCCTCGAAGCCCAGCGCCATCGCGGCGCAGATCGCCGGGGTGTATCGCACGTCGATGCCCGGCCAGGCGTAGACCGGCGGGTTGCCGGCGATCACCACGTCGCTGGCGCCCAGCCCGGCCAGCGCGCCCTCGACCCGGGACACCAGGGCCCGGGCCACGCCGCGGCGGCGCTCCCGCCGATCCACCGCGATCAGGTCGATGTGCCCGATGGACGGGTCGCGGTGGGACACCGAGCCCAGCACCACGCCGATCACCCGGTTGCTCGGCGCCGCCGCTTCTTCCCCGGCGCCTTCACTCCAGGCCTTCTCCTCGGCCGGCGCCAGCGCCAGGAAACCCGCCGTCCGCCGGGTCGCCGGCCCGCCGGTCCCGCGCAGCCGGTGCACGATCTCGGCCGCCTCGGCCGCGTCCTCCGGCAGATCCAGGGCGGCCCGGCACAGGGACACCACGGCCGGGACGTCGTCGTCGGTCAGTTCGGCGATCCAGAACTCGCTGTCCACAGACGTCGAACCTACCGGGCCGGATTCAACCGCCGGAGTGACGCCTCGGAGCGCTAACGTGGGACGGGTGCGTGATCCCTCGGTTTCCCGGTACACGGCCGGCCGGCTCTCACCGATACGCCGCGTCACCGACCTCAAACGCTTGCGCGACGAGCAGTTCGACGTGCTCGTCATCGGTGGTGGCGTGACCGGCGCGGGCGCCGCTCTCGACGCCGCCTCCCGGGGCCTCAAGGTTGCCCTGGTCGAGGCCCGTGACCTGGCCGCCGGCACGTCCAGCCGGTCGAGCAAGCTGATCCACGGCGGCCTTCGCTACCTGGAACAGCTCGAGTTGCACCTGGTGCACGAGGCGCTCACCGAGCGTGGCCTGCTGGCCAGCCGGATCGCGCCCCACCTGGTGCGCCCGGTCCCCATCCTGGTCCCGCTGGAGAAGACGAGCCCGCCCTCCCGGGCCTGGCACCGCGCCTACTACGGGCTGGGCGTGGCGGCGTACGACGTGTTCGCCGGCGTCTTCGGCTCGGGCCGGGGCATGCCGCTGCATCGCCACCTGAGCAGCCACGGCGCCCGGCACATGTTCCCGAGCCTGCGCGCCGACCGGGTGGCCGGGGCGATCCGCTACTTCGACGGGCAGGTCGACGACGCGCGGCTGGTGGTCAACCTGGCCCGCACCGCGGGCAGCCTGGGCGCGGCGGTGGTGACCAGCGCCCGGGTGGTCGGCTTCGTCCGCGAGGCGCGCGAGGTGGTCGGCGTGCGGGTCCGCGACCTGGAGGCGCCCGACGAGCCCGACTTCGAGGTCCGGGCGCGCACGGTGGTCGCGGCGACCGGCGTGTGGAGCGACGACATGTCGCAGATGCTCAGCGACGTCGGCGTACGCCCGGGCCTGCGCGTCCGCGCGTCCAAGGGGGTCCACGTGGTGGTGCCGCGCTCGGCCATCACCGGCGAGGCGGGCCTCATCCTCCGTACGCCCACCTCGGTGCTCTTCGTCATCCCGTGGGGCGGCCACTGGATCATCGGGACCACCGACACCGACTGGCAGCTCGACCGGGCCCACCCGGCGGCCTCCGCGCGCGACATCAGCTACCTGCTCGACCAGGTCAACCAGTGGCTCGACCGGCCGCTGACCACCGACGACATCGAGGGCGTGTACGCCGGCCTGCGCCCCCTGCTGTCCGGCGAGGCCGACTCCACCTCCAAGCTGTCCCGCGAACACGCCGTGGTCGAGCCGATGCTCGGGCTGATGCTGGTGGCGGGCGGCAAGTACACGACGTACCGGGTGATGGCGGCCGACGTGATCGACCGCGCGGTGCGCCGGCTGGGCGGTCCGTGGCGCCCGTCGCAGACCGCCGAGCTGCCCCTGCTCGGCGCGGACGGCTATGCGGCGGCCTGGCGCGACCGTCTCGACACGGCCCGGCGCCACGGCGTCTCGACCGGCGTGGTCGAACATCTGCTCGAACGCTACGGCACCCTCACGGTGCACCTGCTGGCCATGATCAACGCCGACCCGGCGCTCGCCACCCCGCTGACCGGTGCCCCGGAATACCTGGCCGCCGAGGTCGCCTACGCGGCCCAGGCCGAGGGCGCGCTCCACCTCGACGACGTGCTCACCCGCCGCACCCGGATCTCCATCGAGACCTCGCACCGCGGCGCCGAGACCGCCAAGCACACCGCCGCGATCATGGGCGAGGCGCTGGGCTGGGACGAGGCGGTGCGCGAGCGCGAGGTCGAGCACTACCTGGCCCGGGTCGAGTCGGAGCGGCAGTCCCAGAAGATGCCCGACGACGCGACCGCCGACGCCGCCCGGATCGGGGTGCCCGACGTGCGCGGATACGCCGCGGACCGCCCTTGATCCTGGTGGACGAGCCGGTCTGGCCGGCTCGCGGACGGCTGTGGTCGCACCTGATCAGCGACCTCTCCTACGAGGAACTGCACGTGTTCGCCGAGATGCTCGGGGCGCCGCGGCGGGCCTTCGACCGCGACCACTACGACATCCCGGACGTACGCTTCCGGCCGGCGCTGTGGCTCGGCGCGACGCTGCTGCCGTCCCGCGACCTGGCCGCCCGCCTGCGCGCGAACGGCCTGCGCCGGCCCAAACACCTGCACCGTCCTTCGCCGCGCCTGCGCTGAGCCGCTTCTTCGCCTGTTTCTTCCGCCCTGCGCCTCGCGTTCTGCGCTGAGCCCTTCTCCCCGCTTGTGCTGAGCCCTTCTCCGCCTGCGCTGAGCCTTTCTCCCCGCTTGTGCTGAGCCCTTCTCCGCCTGCGCTGAGCCCTCCTCCTGCGCCCGGCTGGCCGTCAGCCGTTGAGCTCGCGTTCCAGGTTGGCGCGGGCCTTCGCGTCCCACTCCTCGCGCAGCGGCGGGTGGCGGTAGATCGACGGCAGTTCGAGCAGCGCCTTCAACACTTGGGCGCGGCCGTCCTTGAAGGCGTCGTCCGGCACGTGCGCGTATTCGCGCCGGATCGCCGCGGTGTACTCGGCGTACCGCTCCTCGTCGGCGGCCAGGATCGCCAGGTCGGCGTCACACAGCAACTCGCCGTCCGGGTCGTCCTCGCCGGTCGCGTGCCCCGCGGTCAGGCCGACCAGGCGCGCGATCTCAGCCGCCACCTCGGCCGGCGCCCCCAGCGTGGTCAGCAGCCCCTCGGCGAACTCGGCGCTGTCCCGCTCGTTCTCATCACCCAGCGCCCGCGGGTCGTAGATCGCATCGTGCAGCCACGCCGCCACGCGCACGCGGTCCGGATGCGGCGCCAGCGCCGCATGACGATCCACCACCGCGAGTACGGCGGACAGATGCGACACGTCGTGATATTGCCGCTGTGGTTCCGCCCAGCGCGACAGCAGGTATTCGCCCGCCGCGCCCAGGTCGTCGTCCCCCGCCGTTGCCCCGACGCCCCGAACCGCCGCCCGCCATTGCTCCACAAGACTCGTCACCGCCTAAGTTTGGGTCATGACCGAGGCGGGTGACGAACCCACCGACCGCAGGGTGGCGAAGATCCTGGCCGGAATCCCCGGGCGCTCCCGGCATGGCGCGGCGGCCGCGTGGACCCGGGTGCGCGGCGGACTCTTCCTGGCCGTCCAGGCCGCCCTGGCCGCCGGGCTGGCCTGGTTCCTGGCCCACGACGTGCTACATCGGCCGACACCGTTCTTCGCGCCGATCGCCGCCGTGATCACCCTGGCCTCGTCGGTGGGCCAGCGCGCCCGCCGCACCGCCGAGCTGGTCCTCGGCGTCGCCATCGGCATCGGGGTCGGCGACGCGCTGATCTACCTGATCGGTCGCGGCCCCTGGCAGATCGGCCTGATCGTGCTCGGCGCCGTCCTGGTGGCGACCGCGGTCGGCGGCGGCACCCCGCTGGTCGTCCAGTCCGCCTCGTCCGCCGTCCTCGTCGCCACCCTGACCACCGGGCCGGGCCTGCCCTACACCCGATTCATCGACGCCCTGGTCGGCGGCGGCGTCGGCCTGATCGTGATGACGCTGCTGCTTCCCCTGAACCCGCTGAGCGTGGTCCGCCGCGCCGCCGATCCCGCCCTCACCGAACTGGCCGAGGGCCTGCACGGCGTCGCCGATGGCCTGGCCGACCACGACGACGACGCGGTCGACAAGGCGCTCACCCGCCTTCGATCGGCCGAGGCCGCCTTCGCCGCGTTCACCGCCGCGGTGGCCGCGGCCCGGGAGAACGTCGCCTTCGCCCCCGCCCGCTGGCGGTCCAAGGGCGCGCTGGCCCAGTACGTCGACGGCGCCCAGCACCTCACCTACGCCCTGCGGAACGTGCGGGTGCTGACCCGCCGGGTGCTCACCGCGATGGGCGACCAGGAGACCATGCCCGAGGTGCTCCCCGAGTCGATCAGAGCGCTCGGCGACGCGGTCGCCCTGCTCCGCCAGGAGTGGGCCAAGGGCGTCGAACCGATCGCCACCCGCGAGCGCGCGCTGCGGGCCGCCGCCGAGGCCGGCCGCGGCTACGAGGAGGGCGTCGGCTTCTCAGGCGGCGTCGTGGTCGCCCAGATCCGCACCACGGCCACCGACCTGCTCCGCGCCACCGGCGTCGACCACGCCGAGGCGCCCCGCCTGGTCCGCAAGGCGGTCGGCTGGCAGGCCAAACGCCGCGCCGGCCGCTACCGCACCGCCCGCCCCCGCCCCGAAGCCACCGGCCACCAGCCCTCCTGACCCTCACCCGCCGCCCTCCCGCCCTGTTCGTCCTGGCTCGGGCCAGCCGGGTCGAGGGCGGATGGCTACGCTGGGCGCTATGGCCGAACCAGCCCCGCCGAGCGGCGCGCCCGACCCGCATTCCCAGTCGGTCGTGCCCGCGGCCGCGCATCAAGACGCGCAGTCGGCGGCGCCCACGACCGCATATCAGTCCGAGCAGCCCGCGGCGTCGTCCGCCGAGCAGCCGGGGGCGTTCTCCGCCGAGCAGCCCGCGGCGTCGTCCGCCCAGCAGCCCGGGACGTTCTCCGCCGAGCAGCCGGCGGCGCCTCTGGGCCAGCCGCCGGCCGTCCCCGCGATGCCCCGCCGGAAGACCGGCTGGCGGCGCTGGCTGCCGCTCACGCTGGTGATCACCGGCATCGCCATCTGCTCGGTGGCGATGCTGCTCGTCCTCGGCTTCAACAACGGCATCCAGGGCCTGGTCGTCGGCCTGATCGCGGCGATGCTGCCGGTGCCCGTACTCGTCGGCTGTTTCCTCTGGCTCGACCGCTACGAGCCGGAGCCGAACCGCTACCTGGTCTTCTGCTTCGCCTGGGGCGCGGCGGTCGCCACCTTCACGGCGTACTGGGTGAACAACGGCGCGGCCTGGCTCTTCGGCGTCCTGGGCCTGCCCGACGCCCTGGTCGCCGTGCTGATCGCGCCGTTCATCGAGGAGTCGATGAAGGCCCTCGGCCCCGCCCTGCTGTTCTGGCGCCGGCGCGGCGAGTGGTCCGGCATCACCGACGGCATCGTCTACTGCGGAATCTCCGCCCTCGGCTTCGCCATGGTGGAGAACGTCCTCTACCTCGGCGGGCACGGCTACGCCGCGGGCAACGAACAGTACGGTCCGGCCACCGGCATCCAGAACGTCTTCCTGATCTTCATCGTGCGCATCCTCTTCACCGGCTTCGCGCACCCGCTCTTCACCTCGATGACCGGCATCGGCCTCGGCCTCGCCTCCCGCTCCAGCGACCGCCGGGTCCGCGTGCTGGCCCCCATCGCCGGCCTGCTGCTCGCGATGATCCTGCACGGCACCTTCAACCTGCTGCCCACGCTGTCCGTGGCCACCGGTCAACCCCTGATCATGCTGTACGGCTACCTGGGCTTCATGGTCCCGTTCTTCTTCGCCACGGTCGGTTTCGCGATCGCACTACGTGGCTACGAGGGCCGCCTCAGCGAACGTGTCCTGCCCCGCTACGTGCAGGCCGGCTGGTTCGCCCCACCCGAGGTCGCCTCCCTGAGCAGCCTGGGCCGTCGCCACTCGGCCCGCCGCTGGGCCCAGCGCGTCGCCGGCGCCGCCGGCAGCAAGGCCATGCGCAGCTTCCAGTTCGCCGCCACCAGACTCGCGATCGTCCGCGACAGCATGGAACGCGGCCTGCTCCGCAAACCCGAGGACCAGGCCCGGGCGCTCGAGGAGGAACAGGAGCTGCTGACCGCCATCGGCGGCTACCGCGCCATCTTCTCCGGCCGCGACCCGCTGATGCCCCGAGCCTTCTGGAACGGCCACGACTACCAGATCTCCTTCCCCGACGGCGTGACCCGCACGGTCAGCGCCCCCATCGAGCCGGTCGTCCCGGTGCCGGTACGCCTGGCCCCGCAGCCGGCAATGGCCTGGTCTGGCGGCAGCGGATACGGGGCGGTGCCGGGGTATGGCGGTGCGCCCGGCTATGGCTCCGCGCCCGGCTATGGCGCGGCCCCGGGTTACGGCGGCTCGACGCCCGGCTACGGCGGCGCACCGGGCTACGGCGGCAGCTCGCCGGGTTACGGCGGCTCGACCCCGGGTTACGGCTCGACTCCCGGCTATGGCCCCGCAACCGGCTATGGCCCCGCAACCGGCTATGGCCCCGCAACCGGTTATGGCTCAACCCCGAGCTACGGCGCGAACCCTGGCTATGGCTCAACCCCGGGCTACGGCGACGCTCAGCCAGCTACGGGTGCTCAGCCTGCGACGGGCACTCAGCCTGCCACTGGCGAACAGCCTGTCTCGGGCGCGTATCCCGGATACGGCGTGGCACCCGGTTACGCGCCGCAGCCTGATCTCTTCGGACAGCCCGGCTACCCGCCCCAGCCAGGCCAAGGGTCCCAACCCGTATCCGGTCCCTCTGCCCAGGCGGGGTATTCCGCTCAGCCCGGCCAGCCCGCTCAGCCGGGCTATCCGTCCCAGCCTGGCCAGCCTTCCCAGTCGGGATATGCACCCCAGCAGGGCTATTCGGGTCAGCCTGGTCAGCCTTCTCAGCAGGGCTATTCGAATCAGCCCGGCCAACCTCCTCAGCCGGGGTATCCGGCCGGGCCGGGCCAACCGTTCCAGCCCGGCTACCCGAACCAGGCCGGCCAGACTTCTCAGCCGGGTATCTCTGCGCCGCGACCGGCGGCGCCGGGCTGGGGTGCCCCGGTAAGTGGAACCAACACCCCGCAGGACCTGGCATCCGGGTCCGTGCCGCAGGTGCGGCCGCAGTCGCCGGAGCCCTCCGCATACCCGTCCTACGGCAATCCCTCCACCTTCGGCGGCCCGGACACGACCCCGAGCCACACCCCTTACGCCCCGCCGTCGTATCCCTACTCCGCGCCTGACCCGACCGCCACGCCGCAGCCTGCGTCCGATCCGCAGTCTGGGTCCGCCTCGCCGCCTTCGGGATCGACGCCGTGGTCCTCGCCGCCGAGTTCGGCTCCGCCGCACTCGACCGGCTGGGGTGACTCGCACTCCTCGGCAGCGGCCGGGATGCCCGGCTATGGCTCACCATGGCCGGACTACAACTCACCGAACGCCGGATCGGGCTCGTCGTCCTCGGGCGACGACTCACGGCCGTCCGACTCGGGTGCAGCGTCGGATTCGGGTTCTTCCTCGTCGTCCACCGATTCCGGCTCGTCCTCGTCGTCCGACGGCTCGTCGTCTTCCTCGGACAGCTCGTCCTCCAGCTGACCTGGTGCCTGCTTCTGAGCGCCTACTGGCCGGCCGGTAGGCGCTCGGCGCTCAGGGACGTCGTCAGCCGGGCGGGAGTGGTGCACGGTCCGGAACGCTGTTGGCCTGGGCGGGAGTGCTGACGCTCAGGAATGCCGTTAGCCCGGGCGGGAGTGCTGAGGGCTCGAGGACGCTGTTGGCCCGGCGAAAATGCTGCGCGCTCAGGGACGCTGCTGGTAGGGCGAAAGCGCAGCGCGCAAGCGAGACTTGCGCCGGGTCAGGGGCACGTGGCTATCGAGGCAGCCGGGTGCCGAGCCCTGGTCGGGGGTGTCACGGGCGTGGGGCGGAGCGGGTGCCTGGGGTGACCACCCTCATTCAGCCCGGATGCGGGCGCAACGGCCTTGAGTGGCAGGTGGTCGCTTCGATGGCGGGGCCTTGTGTTCGGCGTACCTCAGCGGTTTGGTTCTCAGAGGTAGAGGCCGGTGCCGTCGGACTCCACGCGGGTGGCCGCGACGGCGTGGACGTCGCGTTCGCGGAGGAGGGTGTACTCGCGGCCGTGCAGCTCGACCTCGGAGCGGTCGTCAGGGTCGAAGAGCACCCGGTCGTTCACCACGATGGAGCGGACGTTCGGGCCGATGCCGACCGCCGTCGCCCAGGAGAGCCGGCGGCCCATCGACGCGGTCGCCGGGATCACGATGCCGCCGCCGGAGCGGCGTTCGCCTTCGCCGCCGTCCATGCGGACGAGGACACGGTCATGCAACATCCGGATCGGCAGCCCGGTCTCGGTAGTGGTGTCGGCAGTCACGACGGAGACGGTACGCCCGCCACGCCGAGTGGGAAGACTCGGCCACGTGCGGCGCGGAATGTGTCGTGCCGTGCGACTACGGTGATCCCTACGCGATGACGCGAGGAGGGTTTGGCGGGGTGAGTCGCTTTCAGCGTGTGCGGGACAACCTGCAGCGCGCTTACCAGAGCGGGCGTGAGTCCGTGCGGATCGCCCGGGCCGACCGTGACCGTGAGCGCGAGGCAGAACCAGAGGTCGAGTTTGTTCCTCCGCCTCCACCCGACCCGCTCGACAACCAGTCCACCAGCAGCCGTGACGACACCGAGGTGCCCCACGCGCTGCGCATCGCCGCCGCCTGGTCGTGGCGCCTGATAGTGGTCGGGGTGGTCGGCTGGGCGCTGCTGCGCTTTGTCGGGATCATCCGCATCGTCATGATCCCCCTGGCCATCGCGCTGCTGCTGTCCGCTCTGCTGGCGCCAGCCGTCGGCTGGCTGCTCAAGCTCAAGCTGCCGCGGTCACTGGCGACGTTCCTGGTGCTGATCTGCGGGCTGGCCGCCGTCGCGGGCACGCTGACGCTGGTGGTCAACCAGTTCGTCGACGGCCTGCCCAAGCTGACCGACAACGCCAGCGCGGGCATCCGCCAGATCCAGGAGTGGGCCCGCACCGGTCCGCTGCACCTCTCCGACGATCAGGTCGACAACGCCATCGACCAGCTGCAGCGGTGGGTCAACGCGAACACCTCGTCGCTGACCTCGACCGGCATCTCGACGGCCGCGACCCTCGCCGAGATCCTGGCCGGCGCGCTGCTCGTGCTGTTCACGACGTTCTTCTTCCTGCGAGACGGCCGCAAGATCTGGCGCTTCCTGGTACGGCTCTTCCCGGTGAACGCCCGCTGGTCGCTCTCCGACGCCGGCGACGCCTCCTGGTCGACGCTGGGCGCCTACGTGCGGGCCACGGTCCTGGTGGCCTTCATCGACGCCACCGGCATCGGCCTGGCCCTGGTGATCCTCGACGTCCCGTTCCCGTTCCCGCTGGCCGCCCTGGTCTTCCTGGGCGCCTTCATCCCGATCGCCGGCGCCAGCATCTCGGGTGCGGTGGCCGTGCTGGTCGCCCTGGTGGACAAGGGCTGGGTGATCGCCCTGATCCTGCTCGGCGCCGTCATCGCCGTGCAGCAACTCGAGGGCCACGTCCTCCAGCCGCTGATCATGGGGCGTGCCGTCGCGATTCACCCGCTGGTGATCATCATCGGCATCACCTCGGGCGTGGTGGTGGCCGGTGTCATCGGCGCGCTCGTCGCCGTGCCGCTGATCGCCGTGCTCAACACCGGCATCCGCCGCCTGGCCCGCCGCATACCCGAGGTCCCTCCCGACGCCGTTGTCGTCACCGCCGAGCAACCAGCGACCTGACCAAGGCCTGTTGCGCTGACCGGCCAGGGCTACGGCTTGCCGGAGAGGCGCTTCAACGCGCCCATCGCAACCTCTTGGCGGGTCGTGTACCAGAACGGCGGCAGCGACCGGCGGAGGAAGGCGCCGTAGCCACGGGCGGTCTCGAGCCGGGAGTCGAGGACGGCGACCACGCCCTTGTCACCGGTCGAGCGGATCAGCCGGCCGACGCCCTGGGCCAGCCGGATCGCGGCGATCGGGACGCTCACCGCGGAGAAGCCGGAGCCACCCGTCGCGTCCACCGCCGCCGCCCGGGCCGCCGCCAGCGGCTCGTCGGGGCGGGGGAACGGCAGCCGGTCGATGACCACGAGCTGGCAGGACTCGCCGGGAACGTCCACGCCCTGCCAGAGCGACATCACGCCGAAGAGGCAGGTCGCCCGCTCCTCGCGGAACCGGCGGACCAGCAGCGGCAGCGCCTCTTCGCCCTGCAGCAGGACCGGCAGCGTGGTGCGGGAGCGGACCAGCTCGGCCGCCTGTGTCGCGGCCTTGCGGGACGAGAACAGGCCCAGCGTGGCGCCGCCCAGCGCCTGCACCAGCTCGAGCAGTTCCTCACCGGCCTGGTCGGGCAGCCCGGACGCGGCGGGCCGGGGCAGATGGGACGCGACGTAGAGGATGCCCTGTTTCGGGTAGTCGAACGGCGAGCCCACGTCGAGCGAGGTCCAGCCCTCGCCGGACGTCTCCTGCGGGGCCCGCGGCGCGGGCAGGCCGAGCGACCGGGCCACCGTGTCGAAGCGGCCGCCCAGCGTCAGCGTGGCCGAGGTGGCGACCACGGTGCGTTCCTCGTACAGCTTGCTGGCCAGCGTGCCGGCCACGGACAGCGGCGCCACCACGAGCGCTCGGCGGCCGCTTCCGAGGTCGGACTTCTCGACCCACGCCACGTCGAAGTCCGACTCCTCGAGCAGGCGCCGGGACGTCTCGGCGATCTCGTCCAGGGTCGCCTTCGCCTGCTGTTTGCGTACCGGATCGGGGTCGTCGTTCTTGACCTCACCGACCGCGGACAGGGCCTGACGGGTGGCCGAGTCGATCAGGATCACCGCCTCGGCGAGCAACGGCGGGAGGCCGGTGGTGATGCGACCGGCGGGTGCGTCGCCCAGGCCGACGGTGAGGGCGTCGGCGGCCTCGGCCAGCGCCTCGGCGGCGGCCGGTGGGAGCAGCGTGCGGGCGCGCTTGGCGGCCCGCTCGATGGCGTCGGGGGTCAGCTCGGCCTGCGACGCCGACGACACCCGGTCGGCCAGTTCGTGGGCCTCGTCGATGATCAGCAGCTTGTGTGGCGGCACGATGTTGCGCTCGGCCAGCATGTCGACCGCCAGCAGGCTGTGGTTGGTGACCACGATGTCCGCCTCGCGGGCCCGGGTGCGCGAGGCCTCGGCGAAGCATTCCTGACCGTACGGGCAGCGCGCCGCGCCCGGGCAGTCGCGCGCCGGCATCGACACCTGGCGCCAGGCCGTGTCGTCGACGCCCGGGTCGAGCTCGTCGCGGTCGCCGGTCTTCGTCTTCTCGGCCCAGGCCTGAAGCCGCTGGATCTGTTTGCCGAGCCGGCCCGCCTCGCCCAGCCACTGGGTGCCGGCGCGCTGGGCGGGCGCCGTGTCGAACAGCGTGTCGGTCGGCTCCTCCTCGTCGGCGTGTTCCATCTTCGCCACGCAGAGGTAGTGATGGCGGCCCTTGAGAACGGCGAACTTCGGGCGCCGCCGGAGCAGCGGCTCGACCGCGTCGGCCAGCCGGGGCAGGTCGTGCTCGACGAGCTGGTTCTGCAGAGCCAGCGTTGCTGTCGACACGACGACCGGGCCGTCCACTAGAAGCGAGGGCGTGAGGTAGGCCAGCGACTTGCCGGTGCCGGTGCCGGCTTGGACGAGCAGATGTTCCTTCTCTCGGACGGCGCGCTCGATGGCGTTGGCCATCTCTTGCTGGCCGGGCCGGGTGGCGCCACCGGGCACGGCGCCGACCGCCGCCCCGAGCAGATCGGCGGCCTTGGCCTTGCGTCCCTGGGCCTTGTCGCCCACCGCGGCCGTCACGACCGCCCGCCCCGGATGACAGCTGCCCGCACCCCACCGCGACGCCGCGGTTGAGGGCCGGGAGGACAGGAGTGAGATGGCTCGACCACGTCGGAGACCGTACCCGCAGCCACCGACAAAGTCCGCGCACCGTTAGGGTGCCTGTCATGCCGAGCGAGACGGTCCGGGTCGTCTATACGAAGTTTGACGGCTCGGCGCACCGCGACTATCCGGCCCGCAAGCTCAGTGAGGATGACCTGGGCATCTGGGTCGGTGTGCCGCGCGGAACGGCCTCCGTCTACCACGGACGGCCGTCGGTCGAGCAGATTCCGTTCGTGCTCCTGATTCCGCACGCGGCGTGGTGGACCGGCATGTTCAACCCTCCTCCTCGCACCAGCGAGGTTTATTGCGACATCACCACTCCCGCTCGGTGGGAGGGTGACACGGTTCACATCGTGGATCTCGACCTGGATGTGGTCCGCAGGCGCGAGACGCAGGCCGTCGAACTGCGAGACGAAGACGAGTTCGCCGACCACCGGGAGCGGTTCGGCTATCCCGATGAGGTGGTCACCGAGGCGTTCGCGGCGGCGAGCAAGCTGCTGGTCGCCCTGGGCGACGGCACCGAGCCGTTCGCCACGCAGTACCGCAAGTGGCTGTCAGACGTCGTCGACTAGCCCCAGCTTCTCGATGTCGCCCAGCTTCGCCGGGTTGAGCTGGTTGTAGACGGCGGTGATGCGGCCGTCCTCGACGGCGAGCGAGAGCACCGACCGGAACTCCCGGCCGTCCGGGTGCCAGCCGTGCGCGAAGAGGCCCAGATCGCCGTTGACGAGCACCGGGGTCATGGTCATGCCGGTCATCGCGCCCAGCCGGGTGCCGAGCAGGCCGATCCAGAAGCGGGCCACCTTGTCGGCGCCGACGATCGCCCGGGTGCCGGCGTTGACGACGCCGCCACCGTCGCCGATCGAGACCACGTCCGGCGCCAGCACGGCGGCGAGCGCCTGGGTGTCGCCGGAACTGGCCGCCGCCATGAAGGCCTCGAGCACCCGCCGCTGCTCCGGAAGGTCGGCGTTGTGCCGGGCGTGGTCCTCGGCCACCGCGCGGCGCCCGCGTGAGGCGTGCTGGCGGGCCGCGGTCACCGAGGTGTGCAGGACGTCGGCGATCTCCTCGTACGGCACCGCGAACGCGTCGTGCAGCACCAGCGAGACGCGTTGCTCCGGGGTGAGCTTCTCGAGGACGACGAGCAGCGCCAGGCCGACCTCGCTGCGCTGCGTGACGCGCTCGGCGGGGTCGTCCAGCCGGGTCACGACCGGCTCGGGGAGCCACTGCCCGGGGTACGCCTCACGACGCACCCGGGCCGACTTGAGCACATCCAGGCTCAGCCGCCCCACGACGGTCGTCAGCCACCCACGGAGATCGTTGATCGCACCGACCCGCCGTGCCTTGTCGAAACGGAGCCACGCCTCCTGCACCGCGTCTTCCGCCTCGGCCCGGCTGCCCAGCATCCGGTAGGCCACGGAGATGAGGTGCGGCCGCTCGCGCTCGAACTCCTCCTCGGGAGACATGGGGTAATTCTCTGCGACATTGCCCGCTCGCGGGAGCCTTGTGTGTCACAGTGGCAGCACCGAACGTACCATTTGTCCGATCTCGGAGAAAGCCGTGGCGAACGATGTGACCACCATGGTGGGCGGTGCTGTCGGCCTGGCCGGCGCCGCCGGCGCTCTGTCGGCCGGTGTTGCCGCCCTGCGCCGACCCGCGCGGTACCAGCCATCGGGCCATGCCCTGGTTGGCACCAACGACGTGGATCCGCTACCCGCCGTGCTCAGAAGCGGCCTTGCCGGACTGACCGTGCCGGTGCTGCCCGGCCCGCACGGTGAGCTGTTCATCGGCCCCGGCGTGCCGCAGCCGGGCCGAACTCTGCGCCGCCTGGTCCTCGGGCCCCTCCTGGCCCGGGCGAAGGCGCGTGGTGGCCGGTTGTGCCCCGACCAGACGGTGCCGTTCCGGCTGGTCGTCGAGTTCATCGGGCCCAGCCGGGACGCGAAGACGCTGCTTCGCGCCTACCGGATGCTCGACCAGCAGCTTCGCGACCACGCCTCGCTGCTGAGCCGATGTGTGGACGGCCGGCTCGAGCCGGGCGCGGTGACCGTGGCCGTGGCCGGCATCGTGGACGTCCGCGAGCTCCTCATCGCGGAACGTCAGCGCTACGCCTTCGCCGACGGCACCTTCGACGACATCGGCTCGCGTTCCGCACCGCCCTCGCTGGTGCCGATGATCAGCGAACCGTGGTCGCGGCGGTTCGGCTGGGACGGCCGTGAACCGATCTCGGCCGAGGAGAGGCACTTGCTGCACGCCATGGTGCGCGCGGCGCACGAGGACGGCCGCACCGTCCGCATCTCGGGTCTGAGCGTGGGCGCCCGCAACGCGCGCCGCGCCGTCTGGCGTGAACTCGGTCTTGCCGGCGTGGACGTGCTCGCCGACACCGATCACGTCGGGCTGGTCCGCCACCTGCGGCGGCACCCGGTACGCCCGCAGGAGGCCGTGCGGACCTTCGTCGCCAAGCCGGCCCGGAAATCGGCGCCGGCCCCGCGCGCGGTGGTCTCGGACGACGCGACGGCGTTGCGTAAGGTGAACGAAGCCTGACCTGCGGGTGATCGGGAAATGAGCCGGGGTGGGCCGGGTCAAGGCGCCACTCGGGCGTTACCTATTGTTCCCGAAGAATCTCCACTCCCGTCGATCGAGGTCCGCGCCGTGAAGTTCTCCTTCCGCCCCACTGAGGGCGCGTTCTACGAGCTGTTCACCCGTGCTGCCCAGAACCTCGTCCGCGGCACCGAGCTGCTCAACGAACTTGCTCTGCCTGGGGTGGACGTGCAGTCGGTCAGCGACCGGATCACCGACGTGGAGCACGACAGCGACCAGATCACCCACGACCTCTACAAGAAGATCAACTCCACCTTCATCACCCCGTTCGACCGCGAGGACATCTATTCGCTGGGCTCTCAGCTCGACGACGTGATGGACCACCTGGAGGCGGTCGGCAACCTGCTCTATCTCTACGGCCTGACCGAGTTGCCGTCGCTGCCGCGGGAGATGCACGAGATGGTCAACGTGCTCGATCAGCAGGCGAAGATCACCGCGGACGCGATGCCGCGGCTGCGCGCGATGAAGGGCCTCGACGAGTACTGGATCGAGATCAACCGCCTCGAGAACGAAGGCGACCGCACCTATCGGATGCTGCTGGTCCGGCTCTTCAGCGGTGAGTACGACGCTCTGACCGTGCTCAAGATGAAGGAGGTCGCCGACGAACTGGAGGCGGCCTGCGACGCGTTCGAGCACGTGGCCAACACCATCGAGACCATCTCGGTCAAGGAGTCGTAGTTGTCCGCGGAACTCATCGCCGTCATCGCGGTGATCGTCGTCGCGCTCGCCTTCGACTACACGAACGGTTTCCACGACGCCGCCAACGCGATCGCGACGAGCGTCAGCACGCGAGCCCTGACCCCGCGCGTCGCACTGGCCATGGCGGCGGTGGGTAACTTCATCGGCGCGCACATCGGAACCAAGGTCGCCGCGACCGTCGGCAGCGGCCTCGTCGATCTGCCCACGGGCGTGCCCAGCCTGGGTGTGGTCTTCGCGGGCGTTCTCGGCGCCATTTGCTGGAATCTGGTCACCTGGTATTTCGGCCTGCCCAGCAGTTCGTCGCACGCCCTTTTCGGTGGGCTGGTCGGCGCCACCATCTTCGCCGCCGGCGGCGAAGTGCAATGGTCGAACATCACCGAGAAGATCTTGCTACCCATGGTGTTGTCGCCGATTGTGGGATTCGTCCTCGGATTCGCCGCGATGATCGCCGTGCTGTGGATTTTCCGGGGCGGCCACCCGGCTCGTCTCAATCGTGGTTTCAGGCACGCGCAGACCATCAGCGCGGCCGCCATGTCCATCGGGCATGGCATGCAGGACGCTGCCAAGACGATCGGTGTGGTGGTGTTGGCCCTGCACGTGGGTGGGTGGCAGTCGGACGCCCGGACCATTCCGGAATGGTCGATCTGGGCCTCGGCCGCCGTCCTGGCGGCGGGCACCTATTCGGGCGGGTGGCGGATCATCCGCACGCTGGGCCGCAAGATCATCGACCTGCGGCCGCCGGAGGGATTCGCGGCGGAGACGGTCGCCAGCGGCGTGCTCTACTTCAACGCCCTGGTGCTGGGCGCGCCGATCTCGACGACCCACACCATCACCTCGGCCATCATGGGTGTGGGAGCCACCAAGCGTCTCTCCGCGGTGCGCTGGAACGTCGCCGGCAACATCGTGCTCGGCTGGGTCATCACCTTTCCCGCCGCGGCGACCATTGCCTGCCTGCTCTATTTAGTTGTCAAGCCACTGTTCGCCTAGGCGCTTTCGCCTGCGAGGCCACAATCGTCGCAGGGCGGCAGCCGGCGGCGGTAGTGACAAAGTGTCATGGGATTTCGATGACATTTGTCAGTTGCCGTCGGCAGCTGGTGCGGGTCTATGGTCGAACGGCATCGAAGCTTTCAAGGAGGCGGGCTTATGACGTTGCGGCAGAGAGTCGCGAGATGATCACCTGCGTTGTCGACTACGTGATCGACCCGGCCAAGGTCGCCGACTTCGAGGAGTTCGGGCGGCGCTGGATGCGGCTGGTGGATGAGCATGGCGGAACCCACCACGGCTACTTCCTGCCGTCCGAGGGCGCGAGTGACCGGGCGCTGGCGCTGTTCAGCTTCCCGAGCCTGGCGGCCTACGAGAACTACCGGGCGCTGTTCGGCCACGATCCCGAGTTCGTCGAGGCCGACCGGATCCGGGATGAGAGCGGGTGCGTGTTGCGCTACGACCGTACGTTCATGCGCCCTCTGCTACCGGGAGGCGATCAGTAGGAGACACCGATCTGTTCGCGGACCATGTCCAGCAGGGTCATGACCTCGAGCGTCGTGGCGATGGGGACGAGCGGGCTCTCCCTGAGACCGGCGTCCAGGCAGCGCTGCACCTCGGCCGCCTCGAAGCGGTAGCCGAGGCCGTCGTAGTCACGCTGCCGGTGCTCGACCTCGGTGCCACGGGTCACGGTGAAGCCGCGCGGGGCCCAGAAGCCGTCCGGGATGTCGATGCGGCCGGTTTCGCCGGTGATCGACGCGCCGTTGGCCGAGGCGCCGTTGATGCTGCAGGTCAAGGCCGCTACGGCACCGCTGTCATAGCCGAAGAGGAGGCCGGTGGTCTCGTCCACGCCTTCGGGGGTGAGCCGGGCCCAGGACTGGACCGAGGCGGGAGCGCCGAGGAAGAGGTGGGCGAAGTGGATGGGGTAGACACCCAGGTCGAGCAGGGCGCCGCCGCCGAGCGACGGGGCGCGCAGGCGGTGCGTGGGCTCGAACGGGCCTTGCAGGCCGAAGTCGGCGTGGATGGCGGTGACCGGGCCGATGTGGCCCTGTTCGATCAGTTCGGCGATCTCGCGGATGACCGGGTTGCAGCGCATCCACATGGCCTCCATGAGGAAGGCGTTGTGGCCGCGGGCCTCCTGGACCAGCAGGGCGGACGAGGCCAGGTCGAGGGTCATCGGCTTCTCGCAGAGGACCGCCTTGCCGGCGCGCAGGCACTCCAGCGCGGCGGCCTCGTGCTGTGCGTGCGGGGTGGCCACGTAGACCACGTCAACGTCGGGGTCGGCGGCCAGGTCGGCCCACGAGCCGTGCGCGCGGGCGAAGCCGTGGCGCTCGGCGAACGCCGTCGCCGTCTCGAGGGAGCGGGAGCCGACGGCGGCCAGTTCGGCGCCGTCGACCAGTTTGAGGTCCGAGGCGAACGACTCGGCGATGCCACCGGTGCTCAAGACTCCCCAACGCGTCGTCATGATCGCCACCGTATCGTCCGGCGTCGGCCCGGTGGGAGGATCCTCCCGTGACAGAACCTCGTGATGGGTATCCGCTGCCGCCCGCGATGGTGAAGCGGGCGAACGAGTTCACCGGGCCGCCGGCGCCGACCCGCCCGGCCGCCACCGTGGTTCTGCTGCGCCCGGGCGGTGTCGGGCTCGAGGCCTATGTGCTGCGACGGGCGAGGGGGATGGCGTTCGGTGGGGTGTATGCGTTCCCGGGCGGGGGCGTGGACCCGGACGATCAGCCCGCGACGGTGCGCCAGGACTGGGCGGACCTGCTCGGGGTGAGCGACGCCGAGGCCCGGGCCGTGGTGGGCGCGGCCGTGCGGGAGCTGTTCGAGGAGGCCGGCGTGCTGCTGGCCGGAAAGCACGAGGCGGGAAGCGGCGCGGCGGCGAGCGGCGGGGAGATCGTGGGAGATGTCGCGGGGGAGGAGTGGGACGCGGAGAGGGTGGCGGTCTTGCGGCGGGAGTTGCGGATGGCCGACCTGCTCGCGAGGCGGGGGCTGAGGATGCGTGACGATCTTTTGCATCCCTGGGGCCGGTGGGTCACGCCCGAGTTCGAGCCGCGGCGGTTCGACACGTGGTTCTTCGTGGCGGCGCTTCCGGCCGGTCAGGAGGCTCGGGACGTGTCCGGGGAGAGCGACGGCACCGCCTGGATCGATCCGGCGGACACCGGCGGCCTGGCCATGTTGCCGCCTACGCGGGTGACGCTGGCCTCGCTCAGCGGGTTCGGCAGCGTGGACGAGGTCTTCGCCACCAAGCGGAACGCCGCCGTGCCGGTGCAGCCCCGGGTGGAGCTGACCGACGACGGCGGCGCGGTGTTGCGGGTCGATCCCTGAGAAGAGGCCGACCCTAGGAAGAGGCCGACCCTAGGAAGAGGCCGACCCCTGAGAAGGGTCGATGCCCAGGAAGACAGCTCAGCCGAAGCGGCCGGTGATGTAGTCCTCGGTCTTCTTCTCCGTCGGGTTGGAGAAGATCTTCTGGGTGTCGTCGTACTCGATCAGGCGGCCGGGGTCGCCCGTCTTGTCGATCGAGAAGAAGCCGGTCTTGTCGCTGACCCGGGCGGCCTGCTGCATGTTGTGCGTCACGATGATGATCGTGAAGCGGTCCTTGAGCTTGAACATCAGGTCCTCGATCGCCAGCGTGGAGATCGGGTCGAGCGCCGAGCAGGGCTCGTCCATGAGGACGACCTGCGGCTCGACGGCGATCGTGCGGGCGATGCAGAGACGCTGCTGCTGACCACCCGAGAGCCCGGCGCCGGGCCGGCTGAGGCGGTCCTTGACCTCGTCCCAGAGGTTCGCCGAGCGGAGCGAGTTCTCCACCGCGTCGTCGAGCACCGACTTCTTCTTGACGCCGTTCAGCTTGAGGCCGGCCACGACGTTCTCGTAGATCGACATCGTCGGGAACGGGTTCGGGCGCTGGAACACCATGCCGATCATGCGACGGACCGCGGTCACGTCGACGTCGGGGTCGTAGATGTTCTGGTCGTCGATGGTGAGCCGGCCCTCGATGCGGGCGTTCGGCAGCACCTCGTGCATGCGGTTGATCGACCGCAGGAACGTGGACTTGCCGCAGCCCGACGGACCGATCAGGGCGGTGATCGTCTTCGGCTCGACCGTCATCGAGATGCCGTCGATCGCCTTGAAACTTCCGTAGAAGGACGTCACGCCGGACGCCTCGATACGCTTGGCCATGGGGTTACCTCTTGTCAGGAAAGCCGGTTGCGGCGGGCGAGCAGCTTGGCGGCGATCGTCAGGATCAGCACGATGGCGACCAGCGTCAGTGCGGCCGTCCAGGCGCGGTCGGGCGCGAAGCGGGACGCGTCACCGGCCTGCGAGTACGTGTACAACGCGAGCGACGACTGGTTGCCGTTGAACGGGTCGAAGTTGATCGCCGCGGCGCCACCGGCGACGAGCAGCACCGGCGCGGTCTCGCCGGCCGCGCGGGCCACCGACAGCATGACACCGGTCACGATGCCGGGGAGAGCGGTCGGAAGGACGATCTTCATGATCGTCTTCCACTGGGGTACGCCCAGCGCGTACGACCCTTCGCGCAGCGGCCCGGGCACGAGCCGCAGCATCTCCTCCGTGGACCGCACGATCGTCGGCAGCATCAGCACGGTCAGGGCCAGCGATGCCGCGAATCCGGAGAACCGCGGCTGCCCGTCGTTGAACCAGGGGCTGACGATCAGCACCCAGAACGCCAGCACGAACAGGCCGGCGACGATCGACGGGATGCCGGTCATGACGTCCACGAAGAAGCGGACGGTCAGGGCGAACCGGCCCCGGCCGTACTCGACCAGGTAGATCGCGCCGAGCACACCCAGCGGCACCGCGATGAGCGTGGCCAGCCCGACCTGCTCCAGCGTGCCGATGATGGCGTGGTAGGCGCCACCGTTCGGGTCGCGCGCGCCGATGTTGTTCATCGACGACCCGAAGAAGTCGCCGTCGAGCCGGTTGACGCCCTTCGAGACGAGCGTCCAGACCACCGAGGCGAGCGGCAGCACGGCCAGCACACAGGTGGTGTAGATGAGCGTCTGCCAGACCCGGTTGGTGGCCGACCGGCGGCCCTCGACCCGGGTGGCGGCGACGGACAGCCCGATCAGGTAGAGGATGGCGCCCACGACCACGACGAGCACCCAGCCGCCGAAGCCGGTGCCGAGGACGACGGCCGCGGAAACGGCCAGGGCCGCCACGGCGATGAGCAGGTTGACCACCACCGGCAACTGCTTGGTGCGCAGGCCGGACGGTGTCATGGCGTAGTTCGCGTTGCTCATGCGGCACTGTCCCGGAACTCGCGACGGCGATAGATGATCGCCCGCGCCGCCATGTTGACCACCAGGGTGATCGCGAACAGGACCAGACCGGAGGCGATCAGCGCGCCGCGGCCGGTGGCGTTCGCCTCACCGAAGGTGTTGGCGATGTTGGCGGCGATCGAGTTCCCGCCGTTCTCGATGATGTTGTAGGAGATGTTGAAGACGATGCCGAGGGTCAGCGCCAAGGCGATCGTCTCGCCGAGGGCCCGGCCCAGGCCGAGCATGATCGCGGCGATGATGCCGGGCTTTCCGTACGGCATCACCGCGGTGCGGACCATCTCCCACTTGGTCGCGCCCAGGGCGAGCGCGGCCTCCTCGTTCATGGCCGGGGTCTGCATGAAGACCTCGCGGGAGAGCGAGGTGACGATCGGCAGCACCATGATCGCCAGCACCAGGCTGCCGAGCATGATCGAGCGGCCGAACGGCCCGTCCCCACCGAAGATCGGGATCCAGCCGAAGTATTCGTTGAGCCACACCGAGAAGTCGCGCACCGGGTTCAGGAACACGTCCCGGCCCCAGAGTCCGAAGACCACGCTGGGCACGGCGGCGAGCAGGTCGATGATGAAGCCGAGCGGCGTGGCCAGCCGCTTCGGCGCGTAGTGCGACAGGAACAGGGCGATGCCCAGCGCGATCGGCACCGCGACGATGAGCGCGATGACCGAGGACAGGACGGTGCCGAACGCCAGCGCGGCGATGCCGAACTTCGGTTCTGCATCGTTCGGGAACCACGCCTTGTAGGTCAGGAAGCTCTCGGTGTTGGCCGACAGGGCCGGCACCGCCTTGGAGATCAGGAAGATCGCGATGGCCACGATGATGACCAGCACCATCGCGCCGGCCGCGGTGCTCAGCCCTCGGAAGCCGGCTTCCACACCGAAGCGCTTCTTCGGGGGCAGGGCGCCGCCGCCACCAAGGGACGGTCCAGCGGGGGCGTTCGGCGATACGCCGGTGCCGGCGGACCGGGTGTGACGTCCTGTCACACCTGGTTCGCCGGCCGGTGTTGTCGCCGAGCGGGAGGGGATGTCACCCATTCGCTCGCTCGCTTATTTGTGAGAAGGGGCTGTTCGAACGGGGTCAGGCGATCGCGGCGACGGCGGTCTCGACCTTGGCGCGGACGGTCTCCGGCAGCGGCGCGTAGCCCAGCTCGGCGAGGGCCTGCTGGCCACCGGTGCTGGCGGTGTAGCTCAGGAAGCCCTTGATGGCGGCGGCCTTGGCGCTGCCCTTGCTGCAGGCGATCTCGTAGGTGACCAGGACGATCGGGTAGGCCCCGGCCTCCTTGGTCGCGTAGTCGATGGACAGCTTGAGGTCGTTGCCGGTGCCCGCGATCTTGGCGCCCGCGATGGTCTTGCCGGCGCTCTCGCCGGTGAGCTCGGCGTACTCGCCGGCGCCGTTCTTGATCTTGGCCATCTTCAGGTCGCTGTTCTCGGCGAACGAGAGCTCGACGTAGGAGATGGTGCCCGCGGTGCCCTTCACCTGGGTGGCCACGCCGTCCGACTTGGCCGCGCCGGTGCCGCCCGGAGCCTTCCACGCCTTGGCGTTGCCGAAGGTCCACACGGACTCGGCGGTCTTGCTCAGGTACTTGGTGAAGTTGTCGGTCGTGCCCGACTCGTCCGAGCGGTGGACCGACTGGATCGCGGTCGACGGCAGCTTCGCCGACGGGTTGTCCGCCTTGATCTTGGCGTCGTCCCACTTGGTGACCTTGCCGGCGAAGATGCCGGCCAGGGTCTCCGGCGAGAACTGGAGGCCGTCGACGCCGTCCAGGTTGTAGACGACGGCGATCGGGCCGATCACCATCGGGAGGTTGAGGGCCTGGCCACCGGCGCACTTGGCGTCGGCCTGCGGCTGCTCCTCCTCCTTCAGGGCGGAGTCGGAGCCGGCGAAGTCGGCGGTGCCGGCGATGAACGCCTGGATGCCCGCGCCGGAGCCGGTGCCCTCGTAGCCGATCTTGGCGTCGGCACACTGGCCCTGATAGGCCTTGATCCACTCGTCCATCGCGTTCTTCTGAGCGCTGGAACCCTGAGCGGTGATCTGGCCGGCCACGCAGTTGGCGTTGGCCGCGGAGGCGCCGCCGGCGGACGGCGTGGCCTCGTTGTCCGAACCGCACGCGGTGAGCGCGAGGGTCGCAGTCAAAGCAATGCCGGCCACGTAGCCGACCCGCTGGAGCTTCACGGTTGTCCCTTCGAATGGATTGCACGGCCGGTATCTCACCGGTCCACCCGAAAGCTAAAAGGAGCAAGTGACTGGGCCCCGGGCCCGAAATGAACGAGACGTGAACAGGTCTGCGCCTAAGGGTGCACGACGACTGAGGATGTGTTGTCCGTTACGTGAACCAGCGCACGGCGTGCCTGGTCGTCAGGCTTGCCGGTGGTACATCACGTCGGCGGCGTGGACACCGAATTCCAGGCTCTGGTAGAGCCGGACGGCCGCCTCGTTGGACTCGTCGACGTACAGCATCGCAGTGCTCAGACCCTGGGCTTCGAGGTGGGTCAGGCCGGCCACGCTCAAGGCCCGGCCCAGCCCCCGGCGGTGGCCGCCCGGGTCGACGCCGAGCACGTAGATCTCGCCCAGCGCGGGGTCGGCGCCGGTCGCGGGATGCACCTTCGTCCAGTGGAAGCCGAGCAGCGTGTCGGCGATGTCGACGGCGAGCAGGAAGCCGGCCGGATCGAACCACGGCTCTTGCTCGCGGAGCGCGAGGTCGCGCTCGGTCCAGCGGCCCTGCTCGGGGTGGTGCGAGAAGGCGCGGGCGTTGACCGCCAGCCAGGCCGCCTCGTCCTGGCCGGGGCGGAACTCGCGCACGGTGACGCCGTCGGGCAGCCGGTTCGGCGGCAGCGGCGGCGAGCCCAGCGACCGGCGCATCTGCCACAGCACCCGGGCGCGGGTGAAACCCAGCCCCTCGGCGAAGAGGCGGGCGCCCGCGTCGTCGCCGTGGGCCCAGAAGCTCAGAGACCCGGAACCGGCAGCGCGAAGAAGGGCCGTTCCATGGCCGCGACGCCGGAACGAGGGATGAACCACGAGCTCGCCCGAGTCATCCGCGACGTTGGCGAAGCCCACGACGGCACCCTCGGAGTGGGCGAGAAGGGAAGCCCCGCCGCCGCTGCGGACGCGCAGCACCACATCTTCGGACAGCGGGTAGACGCCGTCAGCGGAGGAAGCGGCGTCGGCCAGCGCGAGGACGGCCGACACCTCGGAAGGGGTAAGCCGGTCCGTGCGCCGGACCGGCTCCACCGAAGTCATGCGGAAAGACTAGACCGGCAGCGGGACCGGCTCGTTGTCGGGCAGTTGCCGGCCGCTCGGCGGGGTGACGAACTTGTAACCCACCTGGCGGACGGTTCCGATCATCGACTCGTACTCAGAGCCGAGCTTGGCGCGCAGCCGCCGCACGTGCACGTCGACCGTGCGGGTGCCGCCGAAGTAGTCGTAGCCCCAGACCTCACGCAGCAACTGGTCGCGGGTGAACACCCGGCCCGGGTGCTGCGCCAGGAACTTGAGCAGCTCGAACTCCTTGTAGGTGAGGTCGAGTGGGCGGCCCTTGAGCTTCGCGGCGTAGGTGTCGGGGTCGATGTTGAGCTCGCCGGCCCGGATCGAGCCGCCGGCCCCGGCGGTCGCGTTCGACAGCCGGCCCACGCCCAGCCGCAGCCGGGCCTCGACCTCGGCCGGTCCGGCGCTGGCCAGGATCACGTCGTCGACGCCCCAGTCGGCGTTCAGCGCGATCAGGCCGGCCTCGGTCACCACGGCGACCAGCGGGACGCCGAGCCCGGTCGCGTGCAGCATGCGGCAGGTCGCCCGGGCCTCGGAGAGCTCGGAGCGGGCGTCGACCATGACGGCGTCCGGGCTGGGCCCGGAAACCAGGGTGCGCACGTCGCGGGGCGCCGTGCGCACGGAGTGGGGCAGCAGGTCCAGGGCGGGCAGCACGGCGGAAGGTTCGCCGGCACGCGCCGTCACCAACAGGAGGATTTCCACACTCACCTCGTTCCTCGCGGGCCTGGGGAGGCCGCTCGGGTGACCCGGCTCAACTAGCACGAGCCGGAGGAACTGTCCCGGCGTCACCGACGGGTGGGCTGGGCTTACCTTAACCGACGCATGGCTTTGTTCACCCCGGTCGCACCCGCCTGTGATATTGCGTACGCCCAACAGGCAGCCGAAAGGCTGAGTGGTAACCAACCGTTCATATGACTGCCGCGCCGGACCGCACCGGATCCGGAGTCTGGCACGATCGCAGTCGTGTTCCCCTCGATGCCGACTGACGGCGACCGCGACAACTGGGATGAGGACGTCTCCCGGGAGATCGCGCGCTCTTCGCCGCGTGCGGCGTCCGGTGTCTACGGAGCGGTGCCCGACGACCCCGGGCCGGTCGCCGAACCCGACGACGGTGACGAGGAGGAGCACGAGTCCGAAGTCCTGCTCGTGCCGGTCCGCCGCTCGCTGTCGGTTGCCATCGCCGGCTTCGCCGGGCTGCTCGGCCTCGCGCTGATCCTGGGCGCGCAGACCGCCGGGCCGGATTCCCGCTGGCCGTACGCGATGGTCCTGTTCGGTGTGCAGCTGCTCTTCGTGCTGGCCTGGACGATGGCCATGCGCCCGCCGGTGCCGCTGCTCGTCGCCGGGGCCGCGGTGGTGGCCGGCGCCGTCTCCGACTACCTCTCGGTGACCGCTGACCAGCCCCGGCTGCTGCCGCTGGTGCTGATCGCGCTGCTCGGCGTCGTGGTGATCGTCGGCGGGCAGTTCGCGTTCCAGGTCGACCGGCTGGGCGTCCGGGACGCGCTGGCCTCGACCGTGCTGATCATCGGCGGCGTGGTGACCCCGGCCGCCTACGTGGTGCTGACCCGCGAGCCGGTCGGCACCCAGGCGCAGATGGTCTGCCTGGCCGCGGCCGCCCTGGGCCTGATGGTGGCCCGGCTGGTCGACGCGGTCTTCCCGAAGCCGCGGATCGCCCCGCAGGTGCCGCGGGGCGCGACCGGCATCATCCTCGGCGCGATGGTCGGCACGCTCGGCGCGGCTCAGCTGGGCAGCATCATGGTGCTGCCGTTCACGCCGGCCCGGGGCGCGGTGCTCGGGCTGGTCGCGGCCGGGGCGGCGGTGCTGGTCGACCTGGCCATCAACTTCACCGAGGCGGGTCGCGACCGGCCGGACGAGGCGCCGACGTTCTGGCTGGCCCGGCACATGCAGGGCCCGCTCGGCGCGTTCACCGCGGTCGCCGTGGTGGCGTACGCGCTGAACGCGTTCTTCCTGACCTGAGCGGTCGTGATCTGAGCCTGCTTGAGAAGTGATGGACGGGGGCATATACGGTCGCCGACATCACAGGGCGACGACAGGAGAGACCGGTGGCCGAGGTGTACGGGCAATCGAAGCCCCGCAGGCGGTGGGGACGGCGGCTGCTGGTCACCTTGATCGTGCTGCTGATCATCCTGGGGCTGATCGCGGTGGTGGCCGACCGGCTCGGCGCCTCGTACGCCGAGCGGATGATCGGTGACCGCGTCGCCCAGCAGGTCGCCGACCAGAAGGCGACCTCGGCCGAGCCGCAGGTGACGATCAAGGGCGTGCCCTTCCTCACCCAGGTTCTGCGGGGCGAGTACCAGGAGATCCAGATCCAGCTGGCCGATTTCGCCGGCCCCGCGGGCAACGGCAAGACGATCAAGATGCCGGTGCTCGACGTCCGGGCCCGTGACGTCCGCGCGCCCCTGGACACCGTGCGGTCGGGACAGGGCGACATCGTGGCCGGCACGATCACCGGCACCGGCACCGTCGACTACGTCACCCTGGCCGAGCTGAGCGACCAGCAGGGCATCAAGCTGGCCGAGCAGGGCGGCAAGCTCGCCGTCACCGCGCCGGTGAAGATCCTGAACCAGACCGTCACCGTGAACGGCACGGCCAACCTCGAGGTGGCCAAGGACAACGTGGTCCGGGTGCGTTTCGAGCAGGTCACCGCCGAGGGTCTGCCCGATGTCCCGCTGGTGCGGGGCGCGCTCAACAACTACGCCCGGCAGCTGTCCATCGACGTGCCGGTGCCCGCCCTGCCGCTGCAGCTGAAGGTCGAGAAGGTGCAGCCCACGCCGAACGGGCTGGCGGTCACGGCCAGCGCGAAGGAAGTTCCGCTGAACGGGGCGAGCTGACACTGTGACCGCCGTCCCGGATGATGGTTCGTAGTGTTCCGGTAACTGGAACCGCTGGTAGGGTCGGCCGCATGAGCCTGTTGCTCACCAAACGGCGCGCGGTCGACCTGTGCCGCGTGGCCGCCTGCCTGTGTCGCCCTGTCATCTGACGGGGTCATTCCGGCTGCTCTCTTTTCGCCCGGCAGTGGCGCCGTTCGCATTTCACGCATGAATCCCCCTCGGGGGTCCGCGCGTGTGCGGACCTCCCTCTGAACCGATTCCGAACAGGGAGAAGACAATGAGCCGCGACTCTGCGCTCGTATCTGCCGACTGGGCCGAGAAGAACCTGGACACTCCGGGTGTCGTCTTCGTCGAGGTCGACGAGGACACCACCGCCTACGACGGCGGGCACATCCCGGGCGCGATCAAGCTCGACTGGAAGAAGGACCTGCAGGACCCGGTCCGGCGCGACTTCGTCAACCAGGAGCAGTTCTCGGCGCTGCTGTCCGAGCGGGGCATCGCCAACGACGACAAGGTCGTCCTCTACGGCGGCAACAACAACTGGTTCGCCGCGTACGCCTACTGGTACTTCAAGCTCTACGGTCACGGCGACGTGGTGCTGCTCGACGGTGGCCGCAAGAAGTGGGAGCTGGACGCCCGCACGTACACCACCGACCTGCCGCAGCGCGAGAAGACCTCGTACACGGCGTCGACGCCGGACCGGTCGATCCGCGCGTTCCGCGACGAGGTCGTCGAGGCGATCGGGGCGCAGAACCTGGTCGACGTGCGCAGCCCCGACGAGTTCGCCGGCCGGCTGCTCGCCCCGGCGCACCTGCCGCAGGAGCAGGCGCAGCGGGCCGGGCACATCCCGACCGCGATCAACGTGCCGTGGAGCAAGTCGGCCAACGAGGACGGCACGTTCAAGTCCGACGACGAGCTCGCCAAGATCTACGGCGAGGCCGGGCTGGACGAGAGCAAGGACACCATCGCCTACTGCCGCATCGGCGAGCGGTCGAGCCACACCTGGTTCGTGCTCAAGGAGCTGCTGGGCAAGGAGAACGTGAAGAACTACGACGGCTCCTGGACCGAGTACGGCTCGCTGATCGGCGTGCCCGTGGTGCTCGGCGACGAGCCCGGGAAGGCCTGACCGATGACCGCATCCGATATTTCCGGCTGCGCCGCACCGGATCAGTCGGCGCCGATTCCGGCGAGCGTCGACCTGGAGAAGGAAACTGTGATCACCGGGGTGGTGAACAACGCCGAGGGTGACGCGGTGGGTGGCGCGTACGTCCGCCTGCTCGACTCGACCGGCGAGTTCACGGCCGAGGTGGTCACGTCGCCGCAGGGGGTGTTCCGCTTCTTCGCGGCGCCCGGGTCCTGGACGCTGCGGGCGCTCTCCCGCCACGGCAATGGAGACCTGGTCGTCGACGCCACCCGCGGCGTGAACGAGGTTGGGCTCAGCGTCGCCGCCTGACGCTCGGTCGGTGAAGGCCCGCCCCGGGCAGGGGCGGGCCTTTCGCGCTGACGAGGGCGTGTCACCATGACTGCCGTGACCACGCCGACGACCGAGCGACCGCGCGTGCGCCGTCCCCGGCTGGTCGCCCTCGTGGTGGTGTGGATCCTGATCGTGACCGGGCTCTCGGTGTGGTCGGTGCGGCACGATCCGCCGACCGTGCCCGAGCAGCGCGACATCGCCGAGGCGGTGCCGGTGCTCCAGGCGGCGACCGGCGCGGTCTTCGCGGCCGCGACCGCCGGGCGCGACCGCGCGGTCGAGATCGAAGATGTGCGGGTACGCCGGGGATGCCGCGTGACCCCGGTCCGGTCCGGCGTCGAGGCGACCCGGCTGGTGACCGTGTACGTCCGCGGCGACGGCGCGCTGCCGGTGCTCAAGGCGATCGCCGCCGGGCTGCCGGCCGGCTACCACGCGCGGGCCGACGCGAGCAGCAGCGGCAAGCGGGTGGGCCTGGAGGCGGACGCCGGCGGCTACGTGGCGATCGACGTGCGCGCCGACGCCGCCAGTCAGGTGCTGCCGATCGAGATCTCCACCGGCTGCCGCCCGGACGGCGACCTGAAGCTGGGTTCGCCCGGCCTGGCCGCGCCGCCGCCCCCGCTGACCTCGGCGCTGCAGGCGTTCGGCCAGGAGCAGGCGGGTGCGGCCGGGGTGACCACCGTGACGTGTCCGGGCGGGAGCGAAGGCCGTACGTACACGGTGGACGGTGTGCCGCCGCCCCGTGATCTGGGCAAGGCGTTGCAGCCGCTGACCGACGGCGCGACGGTGGTGCGCGCCGAGCCCTCCGGGTGGGCCTACCTCACCGGCGACGGATCGGTGGCCGTGGTCAAGCAGGGGTCGACGCTGCGCCTGAGCCTGACCCAGCCCTGTCACTGATAGACAAGCTTCGATCTGCTGCGTTACGCTCCGGTTACGCGCCTGATCGAACATTTTCTATCAAAGGTGAACGCCGTGCGTCGTCGAACCTTGCTGACCGGAGCCGCTGCCGCCGTCCCGGTCGTCGCCCTCGCCGCGAGCCCCGCGGCCGCCGCCGCTCCCGGATACGTCGTCAACCGCGCCCCGCTGCGGGCCGACGCGCTGATCCGGCTCGCGCCCGGCTCGACCCGCGCCGCCGGTTGGCTCGCCACCCAGCTGAACTACCAGCTCACCGGCCTGAACGGGCGGTTGCCCGAGGTCTCGCACTTCCTCCGGTACGACAACACCGGCTGGATCGACCCGAGCCTGGCCGGCTGGGAGGAACTGCCGTACTGGCTCAAAGGCTTCGGCAGCCTGGGCTACACCACCGGCGACGCGCGGGTGCTGAGCGAGACCCAGCGCTGGATCAACGGCGTGCTGGCCACGCAGGCGCCGGACGGCTTCTTCGGACCCACCCGGCTTCGCACGAGTTTGAACAACGGCCCGGACTTCTGGCCGCACATGCCGATGTTGCACGCCATCCGCTCGCACGCCGAATACACCGCCGACACCCGGGTGGTGCCGTTCCTGACCAGGTTCTTCCAGTACGTCAACTCGCGCCCGGCCGGCGTCTTCCAGTCCGACTGGGGCAGCTTCCGCTGGGCCGACACGCTCGAGGTGGTGTTCTGGACCTACAACCGCACCGGCGACGCGTTCCTGCTCGACCTGGCGCGCAAGATCCACCAGTACTCGCAGAACTACCTCAACAACCTGCCGACCGCGCACAACGTCAACCTGGCGCAGGGTTTCCGCGAGCCCGCGGTCTACTCGGTCCTCTCCGGCGACAACGCGCACCGGCAGGCCAGCTACACCGACTACAACCTGATCATGTCGCAGTGGGGACAGTTCGCCGGCGGCGGCTTCGCCGGGGACGAGAACGCTCGCCCCGGCTTCGGCGACCCCCGCCAGGGCTTCGAGACCTGCGGCATCGTCGAGTTCATGGCCAGCCACGAGATGCTCACCCGGATCACCGGCGACCCGCTGTGGGGCGACCGCACCGAGGACCTGGCGTTCAACTCGCTGCCCGCGTCGCTCGACCCGCAGCAGCGCGGCATCCACTACATCACCAGCGCGAACAGCATCTCGCTGCGGGACCGGCCGGGCCGTCAGGGCCAGTTCCAGAACGGGTTCGCGATGCAGGCCTACATGCTCGGCATCGACAACTACCGGTGCTGCCCGCACAACTACGGCATGGGCTGGCCCTACTACGTCGAGGAGATGTGGGCGGCCACGCCGGACGGCGGCTTGGCGGCCACGCTGCACGGGCCGTCCCGGGTGACCGCCCGGGTTGCCGACGGCACCTCGGTGACGATCACGGCCGACACGACCTACCCGTTCTCGGACACCATCACCTACACGGTGAGCACGCCTCGGCAACTCGCTTTCCCGTTGCTCCTGAGGGTCCCGGCGTGGTGCGCGACCCCCATCGTCACTGTGAACGGGGCCGCTGCGCCTGTGGCACCCGGCCCGGCGTACCTGCGGATCGAACGGACCTGGACCACCGGTGACCGGGTCGTTCTCCGCCTGCCGACGCAGGCCCGGACCCGGACCTGGTCGAGCAACCACAACGCGGTCTCGGTCGATTTCGGGGCGCTGACCTTCTCGCTGGCCATCACCGAGAACTGGGCGCAGACCGGCGGGACCAGCACCTGGCCGACACGCGAGGTGCGGCCCGGTTCCACCTGGAACTACGGGCTGGCGCTGAACGGCTTCGCGGTGACCACCGGGCTGGGCAACGCGGCCGACCCGTTCACGCCGGCCAACGCGCCGATCCGGATCACCACCGGCGCGCGCCGGATCCCGGCGTGGAAGGCCGACGCCGACGACATCATCACGCCGCTGCAGGACAGCCCCACGCCGTCGAGCGAGCCGCTGGAGACCGTGACGCTGATCCCGATGGGCGCGGCGCGGCTGCGGATCACGTCGTTCCCGCGGATCGGCGACGGGCGGCCGTGGACCGAGCCGGCCGTCCCCTTCCGCATCCAGAACCAGAACTCCGGCAAGGTGCTCGGCGTGGCCGGCATGTCGGCCGACGACTCGGCCCAGGTCGTGCAGTTCGCCGACAACGGGACGGCCGACCACCTGTGGGTGCCGGTGGACAACGGCGACGGCTGGTTCCGGATCCGGAACGTCAACTCGGGCAAGGTGCTGGGCGTGTCCGGCATGTCGACCGCCGACGCGGCCAACGTGGTGCAGTTCAGCGACAACGGCACCGCCGACCACCTGTGGCAGATCGTCGACAACGGCACCGGGTACGCCCGCATCCGCAACCAGAACTCCGGCAAGGTGCTCGGCGTCGACCAGATGTCCACTGCGGACAGCGCCCGGGTCGTGCAGTTCGCCGACAACGGCACCGCCGACCACAACTGGCGGCTGATCCCCGACGGCCGGGTCAAGCTCCAGGCCACGCACTCCGGCAAGGTGCTCGCCATCCAGGACATGTCGGCCGCTGACGGCGCCCAGCTCACCCAGTGGCCGCCGACCGGGACGGCCGACCACCTCTGGCACTTCGAGGACGCGGGCGCGGGCTGGTTCCGGATCGTCAGCGACCACAGCGGCAAGGTCGTCGACGTGCTGGGCGGCGCTACGGCTGATGGCACGCGGGTGGTTCAGTGGGGGTCGGCGGGGGCGCCGAATCAGCAGTGGCGGCTGGCGTGGGCCGGTCCGTCGACGTTCGCGATCGTGGCCCGCCACAGCGGCAAGCTGCTCGAGGTGTCGGGTCAGTCCACTGCGGACGGCGCGATCGTCACTCAGGGGTCGAGCCAGCGCTGGCGATTGATTCCGGGGTCCTAGGAGCAAGATCAAGAGCTTGGGTCGTAGCTTGGTGGTGGTGCCGACCGTCGCTCCCGCCGAGGGTCGCTTCGCTCCACGTGCGTGAGTGACCACCCTCGAAACCGAAAAACCCCGAAACCGAAGACCCCGAAAACCGAACTTCGAAAACCCGGCTTAGTTTCGGGTCGTTATGCGGCCGCGGAACTCGGCCAGGGCGGTTTGGAAGACCTCGTTGAGGCGGGCCAGTTCGGACTCTTCCGGCTCGCGTCGCAGGGACACGTCGATCTTGAAGTCGCCGTCGACGATGGTCACGTCGAGGTGGTCGAGGAGGTCGGCGGGGAGGCGGGTGATGACGAAGTCGCGGAAGGCGGCGGCGATCGTCTCGGGCATGTCGCCGCAGCCGCAGGACCGCCCGTCCAGGACCGCGCCGAGGTGGCTGCGCCCGACGATCGCGTCCGGGTGCAGCGGATCCATCACGGCCAGGCCCTGTTCCAGCACGGTCCGGGCCTCGGCCAGCCGGTCCTCGTGCTGGAGGAACAGGCCGAGGGCGACACCGGCCCGCCCGGCCGTGTCGTGGTCGGCGCCGCGCCCGGCCTCGGCCACGGCCTCGGTCAGCCGCTGCTCGGCCGGTCCGGTCCGGCCGGCCTCCTTCAGGGCCAGCCCCCAGTTCCGCAGCACCTGGCTCCGCAACTCGGGGCGGCCGATGCGGTCCGCCCGCTCGTGCGCCTCGGCGTACGTCCGCAGCCCGGCCTCGGCGTCGCCCGCCTCGCCCTGGGCCATGGCCAGGCCGAGCGTCGCCATCAGCGCGTCCTCCGGCCGGCCCTGCCGGTCGTAGGACGCGAGCACCCGCTCGATCGCCTCCACCCGCCCGGCCTGGTCGCCGAGGTCACGGCCCAGATTGGCCTGCGCCGACAGGGCGTTCAGCGTCGCCTGGTGATCGCGGCCGAGGCGTCCCTCCAAGATGGACACGGTGGCCCGGAGCAGGGCCATGGACGAAGGATCGGTCTCGGCGACCGCGCGCCCGATCTGCTCGACGACCTCGTCCGGCAGCGGGCGCAGGTCGGGGAACAGCGGCTCGCCGGTGCCGGCGTCGTGCACCAGCGCCGCGCGGAGGGCCAGCGCCGTACCCACCCGCTCGTGCCCGTTGCGCCAGAAGTTCGCCACCGTCTCCTCGGTCACGCGGCGGGCCTCGGCCAGGTCGCCGCGCCGCCGGAGCAGGTCGGCCAGGGGCTCGAGGCCGAACGCGTACCCGGCGTGCTCGCGACCGTAGAAGGCGAGCCGCTCCTCGGCGCCCCGGCGCAACTCGGCCTCGGCCTCGTCGAGGCGGCCGGCCATGCGCAGCGCCAGACCCAGGTTGAGCCGGTAGGTCAGCTGGTCCTTGTGCGACTCGTTGTCCCGGGGCGCGGCCGAGGCGGCGCGGCGGTAGCACTCGACCGCGCGCTCGTGCTGACCGGTGTTGAGCAGCACCGTGCCGAGGTCGGACTGGGCCGAGGCCCACGCCGGGCTGCCCTCGCCGTGCTGGTCGGTCACGGCCTGCAGCTCGCGGGTCAGAAGGCTCTCGGCGTCGCCCATGCGGCCCTCGCGCAACAGTGCGAAGGCGACCTCGACCGGGGTGGGGGTGTGGGTCACGAGCCGGAAGTGTACGAGGTCGCCGGCAGTCCGAGAACCGACCGGGACAACAGGGCCGCACCGGCCACCGCGGCCGGCATCAGCAGGACCGCGCCGAGCGGGATCAGGAAGCAGAGGAACACCGCGACACCGAAGCCCAGCGCCATCGGCCGCCGGGTCCGCAGCACCGCCCGCCGGTCGCGCAGCCGCTTGCCCCGGCGCTGGAACGGCACGCCGGTCAGCTCCACCGCCAGCAGCCAGCCGCCGACCGCGCCGCCGAGCACGATGCCGAGGATCTGACCGGCCACCGGGATCAGGCCGATCAGCAGCAGCGGGATGCCGAGCAGGATGGACAGGCCGATCAGGCGCAGGCTGTCGACCAGGTTGCGGCCCAGCGAACGCCACCACACGGTCTCGACCGCGTCGGGCACGCCGCCGTAGCGGTCCTCGACCAGCTCCGAGATCTTCTCGTAGAACGGGTCGCCGATCAGCAGCGTGACCGCGGTGAAGGTGAGCACGGTGAGCAGGCCGCTCACCCCGAGCAGGGCCAGCCCGGCGAAGATCCGCAGCGCGTCACGCCAGCCCGTGGCCCAGTCGTCGGCGAACCAGGTGACCGCGGCGGCCAGGTCGTCGACGTAGGCGATCAGGGCGGCCAGCGCCGCGGCGTACACCAGCGCGGAGATCAGCGCGGGCAGGATGCCGAGGCCGAGCAGCCGGGGCCGGCGCAGCACCTCGCCCAGGCCGCGGCCGAGCAGACCGGCGCCGGTGAAGAAGTCGCGAATCACCACCCGGACAGGGTAGGGCCAGAAGCTCAGCGCCGCCGGAGGAGCCCGGCGCCGAGACCGCTCGGGGTCGCGGACGGTGACGACGACGGGGTGGCCGAGGGCGGCGGCGGTTCGCTGGTGACCATCGTCGGCGTCGGCACCGGCGGATCGGTGAGCGGCGGCAACGTCGGCAACGTGGTCAGCGGGCCGCCGCGGGGGCCGGCCTGGGTCTCGGCGCCCGAGGACGGCGGTGTGACCGGCAGCGCCAGGGCGGCCGGGGCGGACGCGGCGGACGACGGCGCGGGCGCGGCCGGCCGGTTCTCGTAGCGGCCGGGCAGCCACCTCGGCGCGGAGTCATCGGTGGCCCGGGCCGGCGCGGTGCCGAGCAGGCCGGACCCGCCGGGGCCGGCGGTCGCCGGTGGCGTGGACGTGAGGTGGTGGCCGCCCAGCACCCAGCCGACCGTCAGCGCGAACGGCAGGCCGAGCGCGATGACGCCGACGAAGATGGATCTGGGGGAGAGCCGCACGCCCAGAACACCGGTCGGCGGGCCGGAAAGGTTACGGCCTCTCGTCGTTCAGGAACGTGGAGATCCGCCGGCGCAGGTCGGCCCGGTTGGTCCAGAGCACCGACGGCCGGTCGTACACATGCAGGTCAGCGCCGGGGATGGCGGCCGCGAGGCGTTCCGCGACCCGCACCGGGTGTACGTCGTCGCCGGCGCAGCCGAGCACCAGCGCGCGGGCGGTGACCCGGCCCAGCGCGGCCAGGTCGGGCACGGCGGGCGCAGCCCACAGCGTGTCGAGGTCGGGGGAGAGCCCGTCACGCATCAACTGCTCGACCCGGTGGCGCAGGTGACTCCAGCCGGCCGGGGTGTTGCGGACGGCCGGCGGCATCTCGGCCTCGACCGCCTCGGCGACCAGCGCCGCCTCACCACTCTCCAGGGCGGCGAGCAGCCGCTGGAGCCGGGCCGCGGTCACCGGTGACCGGGTGCCGTCGAGCGGCGCGGGCAGGTAGAACACCACCCGCTCGAACCGGTCGGGACGGTCGGCCAGCAGCCGGCACAACGCACCGGCGCCCATGCTGACCCCGAGCGCCCGGGTCGCCGACGCATGATCGGCGACGACGCGCAGGTCGTCGGCCAGGTCGGCGAAGGTCCAGGGCCCGGGTGGCGAGGACGAGCGCCCGTGGCCGCGGAACTGGAAGAAGACTCGCCGGCCGGTCACCGCGCTGCCCAGCGGGCGGGTGCCGGAGATGTCGCCGGCCAGCCCGTGCGCGAACACCGTGACGGGTGTGCTGACGCCGGTGGTGAGCTGTTCCAGGCGTACGCCGGCCGACGCGGTGATCATCTCGGTCGGCGGCGACGGCAGGGTCGGCCGGCCGGTGCGGGGACCGGTCGGTGCCGGGCCCCAGGTCCGCGGCCCGCCGTCCGGAGGCGGCGGCCAGCGGAACCCTCTCACCAGAAGCCTTTACCGTCCGTCAGGTCACGCAGGCCTTGGCGGACGTCGAGCAGATAGATCAGGGCCGCCGCCACGCCGATCAGGCCGAAGATGCCGGTGGCGCCGCCGCCGACACCGAGGAAGGTCAGCACGAAGCAGACGGCGAGGATGGCCAGCCAGGCGCCCTTGGGCAGGGTGCCGATGGCCTGGAACCCGTCGCCACGCTGGGTGACGCAGTGGATGAGGGCGACCGCCTGCACAATCAACGAGGCGATGATGACCGTGATCGAGATCACGCCCTGCACTTGAATGTAGAAGATCGGCGCGCTTGTCGTGGCCATGGCTTCGAGTCTAAGCCGGAGGCCCCGGCGGCTGCCGGGGCCTCCACAGGCTCAGTTGCCGGGGGTGGCCTTCTTGGCCGGGGTGGCCTTCTTGCGCGGCTTCGGGGCCGAGGCCGCGGCGGCGGCCTCGATGGCGGCCGGCTCCTCGGTGGTCTCGATGTCGGCGTTGACCACCTCGGCGGCCCCGACCACGCCGGTGCCGACGACCCGCTCGCCCCGGGCGACCAGGGCGGTGTACGCCGAGACGGCCCGCTCGGAGGCGACCTGCGCGAAGCTGACCGCGCTGGAGGCGGCGTTGTCCCGCAGCTTGTCGAAGTCGGTCTGGTTGGCCTTGTCGTTGGCGGCCCGCAGCGACGCCGTGGCCCGCTCGCTGATCTCGTTCACCCGCACACCCAGCTCGTCGACCAGGGCCGGGAGCTTGCGGAGCTGCTGGTACGCCAGGTCACCGGCGCCGGCGGCGGCGTAGAGCGGGGCGGGCAGTCGGGTCTTGGTCTGCTCAGGCATTACTTCTCCTCCGAGATGGTGGTGGTGGTCTCTGTGGCGAGCCGCGAGCGGATCGCCGCCTCCTCGTCGAGGTCAGGCGCGGTCTCGAGGACGGGCTCGTCGTCGGCGACGGGAGCGTCCCGCCGGGTGTTCTCGTTGCGGAACGTCTCGTAGATCTGCGAGAGCGACTGCTTCTGCGCGATCGTGAGATCGGGGTCGGCGGCGATCGCGGCCAGCACGCCCGGCTGACCATCGCTGTCGAGCAGGCCGGCCCGCAGGTACATCGCCGGGGTGGAGACCCGCAGCGCGCTGGCGATCTGTTGCAGCACTTCGGCGCTGGGCTTGCGCAGGCCCCGCTCGATCTGGCTGAGGTAGGGGTTGCTCACCCCGGCCTTGTCGGCGAGCTGCCGAAGCGAGATCTTGGCGGTCTGCCGCAGGTCACGGATGAACGTCCCGATGTCCTGAGGCAGTTCCTGTTTTCCGGCCATGCGTTCGAACGTAGTCGGCTTTGCTAGCTCCAGCAAGCGTTCTGCTAACTGTAGCTAGCGTGAGTCGAGTCACTTGGTGGTCAAGGCACGTCAATCTGGGTGCACTTGTCCACACCCGCGGAAGTCAAGGCGGCTGGCATCCCGCCGGGTCACCCCAGCGGGCGTCCAGGACTACCCTCGCGTCACCAGGTGGCGCGGACCTCGCCGACCGGTTCGCCGCCGCCCAGGACCAGCTCGGTGTGGTGCGGCGCGGCCACGCCCAGGCGGCGCAAGCCCGAGAGGAGCACGGGGGTACGAGCACGCATGCCGCCGTCCGAGATCTTGAGGGCCACCGCTCCCGCCCCCGGCACCGCGGCCGCCACCACGCCCTCGGCGCCGCCCTTCATGAGCAGCCCCGGCACCGCCCGCATAAGCACGGTGTCGTCGTCGCCGGTGCCGGCCACCAGCTCGGGGTGGGCCCGCATCTCGTCGGCCACCCGCCGCTCATGGCTGCCCGGCGCGGCGTCCACCAGCGCGCTGAACGAGCGGGCCAGCCCGGTCAGCGAGAACCCGAGGACCGGCGCGCCACAGCCGTCCACCCCGGTCACCGCGACCGGCTCGCCGGCCAGGTCGGCCACCGCGTCGGCCAGCGCCACCTGGAGCGGATGCTTCGGATCCAGGTAGGTGTCGGTCGGCCAGCCGTTGGCCACACAGGTGGCGAGCATCCCGGCGTGTTTGCCCGAGCAGTTCATCAGCACCCGCTCGGGCCCGCCGCCGGACCGCAGCCAGGAGTCCCGCGTCGGCTCGTGCCGCGGCAGCGACGCCGGGCAGCGCAACGCGCCCAGCGCCAGCCCCGCGTTCTCGAGGATCTCGTGGACCATGCGGACGTGGACCGGCTCGCCGTAGTGGCTGCCGCTGATCAGGGCCAGCGCCGCGCCGTCGGCGACGGTCAGCCCCGCCCGCAGCATGCCGACCGTCTGCAGGGGCTTGTTCGACGACCGCGGGAACATCGGCCCGGTCACGTCGCCGGCCGAGGCGACGTCCGGGGTGACCACAACCGCGCCGTGGTGCACGCTCTCGACGAAACCGGAGCGGACCACCTCGGCCAGGATCATGCCGGGACGCCGAGCATCCGGCGGGCCTCGGCCGGGGTGATCGGCGGCCGCTGGGCCAGCTGGGCGAAGCCGACCGCGCGGGCCACCAGCTGCATGTTCGACTCGACCGGGCGGCCCTTGGCGTACGTGACGGTGTCTTCCATGCCGACCCGCAGGTGGCCGCCGGCGGACAGCGAGGCCAGCATCACCGGGATCGTCGAGCGCCCGATGCCGGTGGCGCTGAACGTGGTCCCGTCGGGGAGGTCGCGGATCGCCGACGTGCAGGCGACCAGCGCATCGGGCGTGCCTGGCATCCCACCCGGCACGCCCATCACCAGGTCGACGTGCACGTGCCCGCCGACCGGCAGCCCGTGCCTGGCCAGCAGCCGCTGGAGCGTGGCCAGCTGGCCCAGGTCGAAGATCTCGTACTCCGGCACGATGCCGCGGTCCTGCATGCGGGCGTGCAGGTCGACGATGAAGTCCCAGCGGTTCAGGAACACGTCGTCGCCGAAGTTGACCGTGCCCATCGTGCAGGACGCCATCTCGGGGCCGGCGTCGAGCACGGCCAGCCGCGCCTCTTCCGGGTCGGTCACCGCCCCGCCCGAGGAGAGCTGCACGATCAGGTCGGTGGACTGCTTCAACGCGGCCACCGTGGCCCGCAGCCGCCCCTGGTCGAGGGTGGGCCGGGCCTGGTCGTCGCGGATGTGCACGTGGATGATCGCCGCGCCGAGCGCCTCGCACTCCTTGGCGGTCACGACGAGCTCGTCGAGCGTCACCGGCAGCGCGGGCACGGCCGCCTTGCTGCTCTCCGCTCCGGTCGGCGCAACGGTGATCAAAGTGCCGGTCATAGCGGCATCCTGTCAGGCCACGTCGATCGCCGCAGCCGACTCTCCCACCAGCAGGTAGGCGTCGTCGGCGACGTTCTTCTTGATCACGGCCAGGGCGATCATGCCGAGCTCGTGGTGGCGCACGGCGGTGCCGACGAAGCCGACCTGCCGCCCGTCGAGCATGACCGCGGCGCCCTGGGCCGGCGGCTGGTCGGTGGCCACGCCGTCGAGGTGGAGCAGCACCAGCCGGCGCGGCGGGCGGCCCAGGTGGTGCACCCGGGCCACGGTCTCCTGGCCGCGGTAACAACCCTTGTCCAGATGTACGGACTGAGCGAGGAACCCGGCCTCGGCCGGAATCGTGCGGTGATCGGTCTCCCAGCCCAGTCGCGGGATCCGGTGGGCGACGCGGACCGCTTCGTACGCCCACAGCCCCGCCCGCGGCACATCCAGGTCGGGCACCTGACCATGGGGCACGAGCAGGTCGACGCCCATCGGGACCCGGCGCACCAGCATGCCGTTCACCTCGAGCGCCGGATAGAGCGCGGTCGGCTCGGGCGGCACCGAACCGGCGGCGAACTTCGGGCCCGGCACCGGCACGATCCGCGGCTCGGCCAGCGACGGGAAGAGCTCGGCGGCGCCCGGGCCGACCAGCGACCAGACGTCGCGCTCGGCGGAGGCGTCGCGCGGCTCGACCTTGGTGAAGAACCGCATCATCTCGAGGTACTTGAGCAGGCCCGCCCCGGCCCCCGGCTCGGTGTCGAGCCAGGCCGTGGAGCCGTCCTCGGTGACGAACGCGTGTTGTTCGACGTGGCCGTTCGGGGACAGGACCAGCAGCTCGGAGCCCTGGCCGGCGCGCAGGTCGGTCAGGTGTTGGGTGGTGAGCGTGTGGAGCCAGGAGGCGCGCTCCTCGCCCGGCACCGCCAGCACGTCGCGGTTGGAGCGGTCGACCAGGCCGACCGCGGTCTCGAGCAGGCGCTGCTCGCGCATCGGGTCGCCGTAGTGGGCCGCCACGCCGGCGTCGGCCGACTCGGGCGTCAGATCCTCGATCGTCACGGTGGTCACAGTCGATCCTTACAGTCGCCGCACTCACCGAACAATGAGACGTGCCCGACATCGACCCGGAACGCGCGCTCGGCCAGCAGCCGCTCGGTCACCGGCCGCATGACCGACGGGTCGACCTCGGCGATCGAGCCGCAGGCCCGGCAGACCAGGTGAACGTGCTGGTCCTCGCCCGCCGCGTGGTAGGTCGGCGAGCCGTGCGAGAGGTGGGTGTGGTTGACCAGCCCGAGCTCCTCGAGCAGCTCGAGGGTGCGGTAGACGGTGGTGATGTTGACCCCGGCCACCCGCTCACGCACATAGGTGTGCACCTGCTCGGGGGTGGCATGGCCGAGCTCGTGGACGGCTTCCAGGATGAGCTGGCGCTGCGGGGTCAGCCGCAGGCCGCGCTCCCGGAGCATCTCTGCGAGGGTCGAGGCGGGCACCCTCCGAGCATAGTGCGGCTTCCTGGTTACGCTGCGCCGGTGGACGACCGGTTTGTGGTGATCCCGGCGGGGACGATGCTCCGGCCGGACGATCGCGGGGTGCTGTACGGCGAGGGCGTCTTCGAGACGGTGTGGATCCGGGACGGCGTCGCGCGGCTGCGGGATGCCCATCTGGCCCGGATGGCCCGGTCGGCGGCGCTGCTGGAGATCACGCTGCCCGACCCGGCGCCCCTGGTCGACGAGGCCGAGGCGCGGTGGCGGGCCGACGGGGAGGGCGCGCTGCGGCTGGTGTGCACGGCCGGCCCGGCCGGTGGCGAGCCGGTGCTCTACGCGACCGTCACCCCCGTACCCGAGGCCGTGATCGCTCAGCGGGCCGACGGGGTGCGCGTGGTGACCGCCGAGGCCGGAGTGTCCCGCGAACGGCCCGGATGGTCGCTGACCACCGCCAAGACCCTCTCCTACGCCGCGAACCTGGCGGCGCGGCGATCGGCCGGCGACCGCGACATGCTGTGGGTCTCCACCGAGGGGTACGCGCTGGAGTCGCCGACCGCGGGCCTGGTCTGGTTGAGCGACGGCGTCCTGCACGGTGTGGCCGGCGACGGGGTGCTGCCCAGCGTGACCGTGGCCCACCTCCTGTCCGAGGCCGGCGGTGTCCACGGCGAGGCGACGGTGGCCGACCTGGACCGGTCGGACGGGATCTGGCTGGTGTCGGCGTTGCGCGGGCTGGCCGAGGTGATCGAGCTGGACGGCCGCGGGCGCGCCCGGTCGCCGTGGACCGGGCGCTTGTCGCGGATCGTCAGCCGCCGACCCGGATGAGCCGGGCCGACATGTGCGGGTGGGGTCCCTCGCCGTTCGCCACCATCTCGTGGGCGTAGAGCAGGGCGCCCTCGACGATGCCGTACAGCCGCTGGGCTCCCGTCACCTGGGCGCCGGTGGGCGTACGCACGATCGCGTCGGCCTCCATCTCGAGCCGGGTGCCGTTGGCCCGGCCGAGATACAGCTCCATCACCCCGTCGGGCGTGATCATGGTGGCTTCCATGTCGTCGCCGGGCCGGCCGTCGACCAGCACCGGACGCCAGAAGCCGAACTCACGCACCGCCTCGCCCATCGGCTTGGAGTCGCCGTCGAGCAGCCAGGCGCGCGACTCGAACATCAGGAACGGCCGGCCGTCATGGCTGATCGTGATCTCCTGCGCGAAGTCGTAGTCTTCCGGCGCCGGGAATCCACCCTGGCCGCGGCCGCGCCACTGCCCGACGAACGGCAGCAGGCCCAGCAGAGCCGGGTTGAGGTCAGGACCCTTGCGCAGGTCGAAGGTGTCCTCGTACGGGTAGGGCTCGACGGCCGGCGCGTTCATCCACGGCGGCGGGCCGAGCGGGTTCTCGTCACTGTCGCTCACCAACGCCCCCTAGCGATACGCATGGCCAGGTAGCTGACGCCGCCCGCGACGGCGCCCAGGCCCGCCACGAGCAGGCTCACGAATCCGATCTCGGTAACCACGGGGACCCATCCTATGCTGAGCCGCATGGCACGCATGCTGGTCGTCAAGGCGACCGCCGGTTCGGACGCCCCGGAACGCTGCTCCCAGGCCTTCACGGTGGCCAGCACCGCCGCGGCGGCCGGTGTGGACGTCTCGTTCTGGCTGACCGGCGAGTCCACCTGGTTCGCCCTGCCGTCCCGGGCCGAGGAGTTCGAGCTGCCCCACGCGGCCCCCTTGCCCGAGCTGCTCGGCATCCTGCTCGAGGCGGGCCGCGTCACGGCCTGCACCCAGTGCGCCGCCCGCCGCGACATCGGCCCCGACGACGTCCTCCCCGGCATCCGCATCGCCGGCGCCGCCGTCTTCGTCGAGGAGATCACGACCGACGGCGCCCAGGCGCTGGTCTACTGAGTTCAAGATCAAGAGGGTGATGTCGCACCTGGGTGGGTGGCCCAGACCGTCGCTCCCGGCCCTTTCTTCTTCCCAACCCAGGTCAAGGTCAAGTACTTCATGTCGTAGCTGGCTGGGTGGTGCTGACCGTCGCTCCCGCCGAGGCCGGGCGCGCGGCTCCAAGGCCGTGACCGGCCAGAACAGAGCCGCCCACCCTTCATTCTGCGTGAGCGGTCACCCTGAACCCCCTCAAGTGGTAGCCAGGCGCGCCATCCGTGCCTTGAACACCGTCCGGGCCTACCACTGCAGGCGGGGGTGGTAGCCCAGCGCGCCATCCGCGTCCACGATCCCGCCCTGAGCTACCACCGTCCCGGCGCGACCGGCGGCAATCAGCGTGAGCGGGCACCCGCCGGCATGGCCACCCGCCTCAGCCCACCACCGGGCGCAATGGGCGGCAGCAAAGGGCGACCGGGCACCACCTCGCCCGCCGGAGAAGACAGCGCGGCGACGCAGGCGCTCTTGCCGAAGGTCCACGTGGGTGAGTGGTCACACTCCGGCGCGCGCCGAACAGGACGGCCCGACGGGCCGAGTTGGCGCCGCCGGGCTGACGAGATCAGCGGTTGCTCAGATGCAGCTCGACCGGCTCGGGCGGGAGGTCGTCGACGCCCGCGGCCACCGCCTGGTTGTGGCGGCGCCTGGCCGATGGGACCAGGAGGGCGGCGACGATGGCCAGGACGGCCACGCCGGCGCAGACCGCGAAGCCCATCGTGAACGCGTCGTCGGTGGGGAGGCCGCGCGGCGTGGTGTTCGAGGCGATCACGGCCGCGATGACCGCGGTGCCGATGCTGCTGCCGACGGTTCGGGCGATGGTGTTGACGCTGATGGCCTCGCCGGTCTGGGCCGCCGGGACGCTTTCGATGATCGCGTTCGACATGGCGGCGAAGCAGAGGCCGATGCCGGCGCCGACCAGCACGCCGGACAGGACGACCTGCCACAGCTGGCCGTGTGCGACCGCGGGGACCACGAAGCCGGCGACCACGGCGACGGTGCCGAAGAAGAGTGGGAGCTTCGGGCCGAACCTGCGGGCGAGCAGGCCGGCCAGCGGGCCGAAGACGACCATGGTGGCCACGGTGGGCAGGAGGAACAGGCCGGCCTGGGAGACTGACTTGCCGAAGCCGTAGCCGGTGATCGCGGGCAGCTGGAGCAGCGTCGGCACCAGCAGGAATGTGCCGAACATGGCGAAGCCGAGGATCAGCGCGACCAGGTCGGTGGCCCACACGCCGCGGATGCGCATCAGGCGCATGTCGATCAGCGGCTCCTTCGTACGCGTCTCGACCAGGACGAACGCGACCAGCGCGACCGCACCGAGGGCCAGCAGGCCGATGGTCGAACCCGAACCCCAGCCCCATTCGCGGCCCTTGCTGATCGCCAGCAGCAGGGAGACCAGTGACACCGAGAGGATGGTGGCGCCGACCCAGTCGAGGTGGCCGGGCTTGCGCACCGCCGATTCGGGCATGCCGAAGATGGCGCCGAGCAGGGCGATCACGACCAGCACCAGCGGCAGCCAGAACAGCCAGTGCCAGGACAGGTGCTCGACGATCGGGCCGGCCGCGACGATGCCGATGCCGGCGCCGACCCCGAAGATCGCGGAGAGCAGGCCGACCGTGACTCCGACCCGCTCGCGGGGCAGGGCGTCGCGGACCAGGCCGATGGAGAGCGGCATGATCGCGCCGGCCGCGCCCTGCAGGGCCCGGGCCACGATCAGCACGGCCAGGTTCGGGGCGAGGGCGGCCAGGGCGGTGCCGATGGCCAGGATGGCGAGGACGCCGATGAGCACCTTCCGCTTGCCGACCATGTCGCCGAGGCGCCCGAGGATCGGGGTCAGCACCGATGCGGACAGCAGGTACGCGGTGATCACCCAGCTGGCGTCGCCGCTGGACACCTCGAGCTCCCGGGCGATGGTCGACAGGGCGGGCGCCACCAGCGACTGGAGTACGGCGAAGGCCAGGCCGCCCAGCGAGAGGTAGAGCACGAGCAGGGTGCCGTTGACGTGACGGCTGGGCTGAGTCATGGAACCAGTGTGGGGGAGAGTCCCCCGGATAAGTAAACGGTTGTTTACGTCACATCACGGACCGCGTACCCTGCACGGCATGACGCAACAGGCCCGCCGCCGGGACGCGGCCGGCACCCGGCGGGCGCTGCTCGACGCGGCCCGCCACCGGTTCGCCACCAACGGGTACGCGGCCACCACGGTGCGCGACATCGCCGACGAGGCGGGCGTCAACGTGTCCCTGATCAGCCGCTACTTCATGTCCAAGGAGGGCCTGTTCGAGGCCTGCCTGACCGGGGCGGTGGACGAGTTCGACCGCAGCGTCACGCCCGGCATCACCCTCGACGAGCTGCCCCGCACCATGGTCCGCCACCTCGCCGACGACAGCGGCAAGACGCGTCTGCTGCTGCTCCTGCGCTCGTCCGGCGACGCGGCGGCCGACCAGGTCCGGCGCAACGTGATGCGCAACTTCGCCGAGCGCCTGGTCGCGGCGACCGGGCTGGAGGCCGACGACGCGCTCCTGCGTGCCGAGTTCGTGCTGGCCACCGCCCTCGGCCTGGTGCTGATGAGGACGGTCATCGGGGTGCAGCCGCTGGCCGCCGCCGATCAGGAAGACCTGGTCACGCCGCTGGGTGACGTCATCACCGGACTGCTGCGGCCCACTCCCCGAGCATCGTGATCAGCCCGCGCAGCCGCACCATCGCGCTGTCGCCGCTGGTGTCCTGGCCGTAGGTCTTCTGGCCCAGGTCGCCGTCGCGGCTCATCCGGCCGAGCAGGGCCGGCGCGAACCAGGAGTACTTGGTGACCCCGAACAGCATGATCCACCGCCGGACGTCGTCGCCCGAGCCGGTCCAGCCGCCGTCGCGCAGCCCCTCGACGTAGGAATCCATCACCGCTTCGGACAGTTCCGGCAGCAGGGAAGGGTCCATCAGGCCGTCGGTGAAGCTGTCCACGATCAGGTTGGCCGGGTCCTCACCGATCCCGCCGTCGCCGCAGAACGCCCAGTCGAGCAGCACGCTGGTCCCGCCGGAGGAGATCAGGTTGTTGGGCCAGACATCGAGGTGGCACAGCGTACGCGGAACGGCGTCGCATCGGGCGACCAGCGACGGCCGCGCGATCCACGCCGACCGCAACCGGTCCAGCGCGTCCGAGGGCCACAGTGGATGACGCCAGGGCGAGGCCGGGGACAGGAAGACCGAGTCCGCCGGCCCGGCGGAGAGATATTGCGCCAGCCAGTGCCGGGAGAGCCAGGGTTCGGCAGGTACGCGGCCCGCCCACCCGGCCTGCGCCTGGCCCAGCTGCCGGGCGAAGGCGGCGATCCGTGCCACCGGCCACGAGAAGCCGGGCATTCCGTCGGCGAACGCCAGCCAGAGCTCGATCTCGCCGTCGGGCCGGTCGGCGGTCCGCAACAGCGAAGGCGGCACGATGCCGGCGTCCGCGTAGACCGACGCGGCGAACCCGGTCCGGTAGGCGAGCGCCTCCCGCTGCCAGTAGTTCCAGTGAGCCGGATCGTCGCTGGTCGGCCAGGTCACCGGGTGCAGTGGCGGCAGCCAGGCCGGCCGGGCGACCTTGAGCACCTCGCCGCCCGGCATCCGCCACACCCCGCCGGTGGCTGGGTTCCCCTGGTTGTGAACCAAGAGCTCAGGCTGAGGCACGGACCACCAGTTCGGTCGCGAGGACCACCGACTGGGGCACGTCGAGATCGTCGTTGACCAGGCCGAGCATCTGCCGTGCCATGGTGCGTCCCATGTCCACTATGGGCTGCCGGACCGTGGTCAGCGGCGGGTCGCTGTACTGGCTGATCTCGAAGTCGTCGAAGCCGATCACGGCCACGTCGGCCGGCACCCGGCGGCCCTTGTCCTTGAGGGCCTGGAGCGCGCCGTGCGCCATCATGTCCGACGCCACGAAGACCGCGTCCAGGTCGGGGTCCTCGGCCAGCAGGTCGTTCATCGCGCGTACGCCCGAATCGCGGGTGAAGTCACCCACCGCGACGTGCCCGCTCAGCCCGGCCTCCTCCAGCGCCGCCCGGTAGCCGTTCAACCGGTCCACCCCGGCCACCATGTCCTGCGGGCCGGCGATGGTGGCGATCCGCCGTCGCCCGCCGGCCACCAGGTGGGCCACCGCCTGGGCGACGCCGCCGAAGTGGTCGACGTCGACGTACGGCACCGGCGACCCGGCCGGCGGCCGGCCGCTGCACACCACCGGGATGCCGAGCCGGGCCAGCGCGCCGGGCAGCGGGTCGGCGCCGTGCATCGAGGCGAACATGACGCCGTCGACGTGCCCGGCCATCGCGTACCGCTCGACCCGGCCGTGGCTGGCCGGCGACCCGGCCATCATCAACACCAGTTGCTTGTCGGCCGCCTCCAGCTCCTGGCTCACCCCGCGGATCACCGCCGGGAAGAACAGGTCGTCGGAGAAGACCCGGTTCGCGGTCTCCGGCAGGATCAGCGCGATCGACTCGGTGCGCTGCGTGACCAGGCTGCGCGCGGCCTGGTTGGGCACGTAGCCGAGTTCCTGCACGGCGGCGTTGACCGCGTCCCGGATCGCGACGGCGACCGTGGTCGAGCCGTTGACGACCCGGGACACCGTGGCCCGGGAGACCCCGGCGCGCCGGGCGACCGCCTCCAGGGTGGGCCGTTCCCGGGTCACCATGGACCTCACTCCAAGCCGTTGCGTCGGATCACGTCCGCGTACCACCGGGCACTGTCCTTCGGGCGCCGCTCCTGCGTCGCGTAGTCGACGTGGATCACGCCGAACCGCTTCGCATATCCCTCAGCCCACTCGAAATTGTCCATCAGAGACCACACGAAGTATCCCCTCAGGTCAACCCCGTTCGAGATGGCGTCGAGGCAGGCCCGCAGGTGGCCGTCGAGATACTCGACCCGGCGGGTGTCGTGCACCTCGTCCGAGCCCGGCGCCGGGACCTCGGGGTAGGCGGCGCCGTTCTCGGTGATCATCAGCGGCACGCCGTAGTCGTTGTGCAGGCGCTCCAGCAGCTTGCGCAGGGCGTCCGGCTCGATCAGCCAGTTCATGTCGGTGACCGGGCCGACCGGCTTGGCGAAGCTGATGCCTTCGGTGCCGGGGGCCTCGGGCGCGGCCGGCTGTCCCGGCTTCGCGGAGACGTAGGACGGCGTGTAGTAGTTCACGCCGAGCACGTCGATCGGCTGGTTGATCTGCTTCTCGTCGCCGTCGGAGATGAAGTCGAGCGGCGTGAACCGGGACATCAGCTCACGCATGTCGTCCGGGTAGGCGCCCTTGATCAGCGGGTCCAGGAAGATCCGGTTGTGCAGGCCGTCGGCGATCCGGGCCGCGGCCTGGTCGGCCGGGTTGGCCGGGTCGACCGGGATGACCGCGTCCGGGTTGAGCGTGATGCCGATCGTCCCGGCGCCGGCCGCGCGCAGCGCCTCGGCGGCCAGGCCGTGGCCGAGCAGCAGGTGGTGGACGGCGCGGAAGGCGGAGGCCGGGTCCTGGACGCCGGGCGCGTGCCGGCCCGAGGCGTAGCCCAGGAAGGCCGAGCACCACGGCTCGTTCAGGGTGGTCCAGGTGGGCACGCGGTCGCCGAGGCGGGCGTACGCGATCTGGGCGTACTCGGCGAACGCGAGAGCGGTTTCCCGCGAGGCCCAGCCGCCGCGGCTCTCCAGCGCCTGTGGCAGGTCCCAGTGGTAGAGCGTGACCACCGGCTGGATGCCCTGACCCAGCAGTTCGTCGGTCAGCCGGTCGTAGAAGTCCAGGCCACGGGTGTTGACCGGGCCGGTGCCGTCCGGCTGGATCCGCGGCCAGGCGATCGAGAACCGGTAGGACTGGAGCCCGAGGTCCGCCATGATCGCGACGTCGTCGCGGTAGCGGTGGTAGTGGTCGCAGGCCACGTCGCCGGTGTGCCCGGCGAAGACCTTCCCGGGGGTACGGGAGAACGTGTCCCAGATCGACGGCCCGCGCCCGTCCTCGGTGGCCGCGCCCTCGATCTGGTACGACGCAGTCGCCGATCCCCACACGAATCCGTCCGGGAACCGGGCCGTCGCGGGCTGTGCCGCTTCGCCGGGCTCCACCGACTCGGACGTGACGGTTGCCGTCATGCCTTCACCGCTTCCTACGAATGGGTGTACCTAGCCAACCGCTACAGAGTAAATGTTTGAACGGTTGCGGTAACCCACCGATAGTTGCGGAACTATGACCGCATCCTGGGACGGTGATCAGGCGGCGTGCAGGGCCTGGACCAGCCGCGGGTCGCCGGTGACGGTCAGCGCCTCGATCGGCCGGCGGCCCATCAGCGCCAGCTGGAGGTCACTGGCCGTGCCGGTGGCCTCGGCCCGGGGGTGGTGGTCGTCGGTGTCCAGGATGGTTCCGGTGTCGAGCAGCGCCACCCCGGTGCCGCGCAACCGGACGAACCACTCGTATGCCGCGTCGGTGGCGGTCAGGTGCACCACACCCTGAAGCTCGGTGGACTCGAAGCGCCGGCCGGCGGGCAGCCAGGTGTCGAGGATCTCCATCACCCCGTCGGCGGCCAGCTTGGTCTCGATCGGCTGGGGCCGGCCGGCCGCCGCCTCGGCGTCCCACCGGTGCACCGAGACCTCGTGGGCCACCCGGCGCGGCCAGAAACCGGCCTTCTTGGCCTGCGCGGGCCAGGTCCAGGCCGGAAATTCCGGGTCGAGGGCGTCGAGGGTCTCGATCGTGCCGACCAGCTCGCGGCGCAAGATCTCGAGCGCCTCGTCCCACGGCGGGCGGGGCGGCAGCGGCGGGCGTTCCGGCGCGGTGGTCACACCCCGGGGCGCGGACTCGCGGACCCGGCGGAGCACGGCGGTCAGGTGCTCGACGAGCTCGGCCGTGGACCAGCCCGGGCAGCTCGGCACAACGGCGTCGGGACCGGCCTCGGTGACCGCGTCGAGCAGCGCCGGACCGTCGGCGCGCAGCGCGGCGAGCCAGAAGTCCTTGGTCGCGTGCAACCTGTTCATGACCTGCTCCCGCCCGAGTCCTGCGAAATCGATGAGCCTAGGCTGACTTCGTGTCCGAAGTCTTCCCTGAGCAACGAGTCGAAGCGTCCCCCGGTTCACTCGGGGCCTACACGACGCTACGCCTCGGTGGTCCGGCCGGCGCACTGACGGTGGCCACCGAGCCCGGCGAAGCGGTGACAACCGTGCGAAACGCCGCCGCCGCCGGGGAACCGGTGCTCATCCTGGCAGGTGGGAGCAACGTCGTCATCGGCGACGCCGGCTTCGCGGGACGCGTGGTGCTGCTCCGCACGCGCGGGATCAGGGAGATCGCCCGGGACGCCACCTTCGTCACACTGCGCGTCGCGGCCGGTGAGGTCTGGGACGACTTCGTCGCGCGGACCGTCGCCGAGGGTCTGTCCGGCGTGGAGTGCCTGTCCGGCATCCCGGGGTCGGCCGGCGCCACCCCGATCCAGAACGTCGGCGCGTACGGCCAGGAGGTCGGTCACACGATCGTGGCGGTGCACGCGTACGACCGCGAGGCCGACGCCATGGTCACGATGACCGCCGCCGAGTGCGGGTTCGGCTATCGCGCCAGCGTCTTCAAGTACAGCGACCGCTGGCTGGTCCTCGAGGTCGACTTCCGGCTCGCCCGCAGCACCGAGTCCGAGCCCATCCGGTACGCCGAACTGGCCCGTCAGCTGGGCGTCGAGGCCGGCGACCGGGTGCCGCTGGAGCGGGCCCGGGAGACCGTGCTCAAGCTGCGCGCGGGCAAGGGCATGGTGCTCGACCCGGACGACCGGGACACCTGGTCGGTGGGTTCGTTCTTCACCAATCCGGTGGTCGGCGAGCTGCCCGAGCCGGACATGCCGCACTGGCCGGCGGCCGGCGGGCGGGTGAAGATCCCGGCGGCCTGGCTGATCGAGCACGCCGGGTTCAGCAAGGGCTTCGGCGTGAGCGAGGGCGTGCGTATCTCCTCCAAGCACACCCTGGCGCTCACCAACCGGGGCTCGGGCACCACCACCGAGCTGCTCGAGCTGGCCCGGGTGATCCGAGCCGGCGTGCGGGACCGGTTCGGCATCGAGCTGCATCCCGAACCGGTCCTCGTCGGCTGCCAGGTCTGACGGCCGTACTACTCCCACCCGAAGACCTGCGTGTAGTACGGCGTGCCGTCGGCCGACCGCCGGGTGCCGACGCCGACCGACTTGGCCTCGCAGTTGAGGATGTTCTCCCGGTGCTGCGGGCTGGCCATCCAGGCCTCCATGACCTGGGCCGGGTCGCGGTAGCCCCAGGCGATGTTCTCGCCGGCCGGCGTGGCGTACCCGGCCTGGCGGGCCCGGCTCACGAAGGTCGAACCGTCCGCCCCGACGTGGCCGAAGTTGCGGGTGGTGGCCATGTAGCCGCTCTGCTCGACGGACGCGATGATCAGCTCGGTCTCCACCCGGAGCGGGGCGCAGCCGGCCGTGGCGCGCTGCTCGTTGGTCGCGGTGAGCAGGGCGTAGCTGAGCATGCCGTCGGGCGAGTAGCGCGGGGCCGCGGCGCCGGCCGCGGTCGTCGCGGCCAGCAGGGCGGGCGCCGCGAGACCGGCGATGAGGGACTTCCACATCATGGAATGCCTCCGATACAGGGCCGGGCGTCCATCGCCCGGTATCACGTATCGGACCGTCTTCCCGGCTGTACGTCCGATTTATCGGCATTGTCATCCCGGGCGTGTCGCCGCGATGTCAGGCTGTGGGTTTCAGTGGTAGGCCCACACGGCATCCGCGCCGCGGATGCCGTGCTGGGCTACCACTCGGGTGTGAGCGGCAGCCGGATCTCGGCGCCCGCGCCGGCGGCCGGGTCGTAGGTGAGCCGCACCGACCCGCCGTGCCGGGTGGCGATCGCGTCGGCCAGCAACATCCACAGCGCGGTGCTGCGCCGCCGGTGCGGTGGCTCGGGCGCGGCCAGCATCTCGGCCATCAGGTGCTCGTCGGTGAGCGGCTCGGCCTGCCACGCCGTGATGGTCACCGTCCAGCCGTCCCCGTCGGCGGCGGACGAGATCACCGCCGACCGGTCGGCGGCGCCGCAGGCCACCGTGCCGAGCACCGCGTAGAACAGGTCGCGCAGCAGCGACCGGTCGGCGCGCAGGTCGGGCCCGTCGCCGGCGGTCAGGGTGGCGGCGGTGTGCGGCTCGTGGCCGGCCAGCAGGTCGATCGCCTCCCGCAGGATCGGGGCGAGCGGCCCGTCGGCCGGGTTCAGCGGCAGGTCGCCGGTCTGCAGCCGGCTCACCACCATGAGGTCGTCGATCAGGGTGAGCATCCGGTCGGTGTTGCGCCGGACCGCCGAAAGTGCCAGCGAGCGTTCGTCGGGTGCGAGATCGTCGTGATCGAGGCTCTCGGTGAACGAGGCGATGGTGGTCAGCGGCGTTCGCAGTTCGTGGGAGATGACGGCCAGAAAGCGGGCCTCGAGGGTGGCGGTCACCGGATCCTCGCGGACCGGCCCGGACGGCGGATAAGCACGCTAAAGTTTAACTGTCCGTATTTGACTGGACACATCACGCTATCGCGCGTTTCGCGTGTTTCGCGGGTTCCGGTGCGACGGGGGTTGTGGCGATGGGTATAACGAGCATGACGTGCTCCGGTGACGCCGGATGAGCCGGCTTCTGGTCGTCGAGGACGACCCGGACATCGCGCTGGCCCTGCGCCTGCTGTTCGGCCGGGCCGGCTACGAGGTGGCGCACGCCGGTGACGGCCGCACCGGCCTCAAGGAGGCCTACGCCGAACACCCCGACCTGGTGGTGCTCGACGTCGGCCTCCCCGAGATGGACGGCTGGCAGGTCCTCGAGCGGCTGCGCGACGTCTCCGACGTGCCGGTCCTGGTGCTCACCGCGCACGGCCAGGAGACCGAGAAAGTACGCGGCCTCCGCGGCGGCGCCGACGACTACCTGACCAAGCCGTTCGCCAACAACGAGCTGCTGGCCCGGGTCGAGGCGCTGCTGCGCCGCTCGTCCTCCGGGCAGAACAGCTGGGCCAGTCAGATCTACGACGACGGCCTCGTGCACCTCGACCCGACCAAGCGCCGGGTTTACGTCAAGGGTGACGAGAAGCGCCTCACGCCGACCGAGTTCCGGCTGCTCAACGCGCTGGTCCGGCACGCCGGCGCGGTGCTCAGCCCGAACCAGCTGCTCACCCAGGCCTGGGACGACCCGACCGGGATCGGCCAGGAGCGGGTCAAGTTCGCCGTGCTCCGGCTGCGCCGCAAGCTCGGCTGGTCGGAGCCGGACGACTCGCCGATCGAGTCGGTCCGCGGCTTCGGCTACCGCTATCGGAAGGCCTCCGGGGACGAGGGATGAGGTGCGGTCCGGGTGTGCTCAGGTTGCGCGTACCCGGGTCGATCAGGGTCTTGAAGAGCTCGAGCGGAAGGTGGGCGCACGGTGGAAGACCTTGGTGAGATCGTCGGCGAGTTCCTCATGGAGAGCCACGAGAACCTGGACCAGATCGACCGGGATCTCGTCGAACTCGAGCAGGAACCGAACTCGCGCGATCTGATCTCGCGCATCTTCCGCGCGATCCACACGATCAAGGGCACGAGCGGCTTCCTGGCCTTCGGCCGGTTGGAGACGCTGGCCCACGCCGGTGAATCGCTGCTGTCCAAGCTGCGGGACGGCGTCATGCCGGTCACCCCGCAGACGATCACCACGCTGCTGGCCACCATCGACGGCGTCCGGTCGCTGCTCGCCGAGATCGAGGCGAACGGCAACGAGGGCGACGTCGACGTGGAAAGCATCATCAGCGCGGTGCACGCCCAGATGCAGGCGCCGGTGGCCGAGGCCGAGGCCCCGATCGCGCCGGCCTCGGCGGAGCCGGAGGTGGCGCCGGCGCCGATCGAGGAGCAGGGCGTACGCCCGGCGCCCGACCCGGTGGAGGGTCAGCGCCGCCCGCTCGGCGAGATGCTGGTCGAGTCGGGCGCGGCCCAGCCCGCGGACGTGGCCTCGGGCCTCCAGTCGCAGCTCGAGGGCGACGACCGCAAGCTCGGCACGATCCTGCTGGAGGAGGGCAAGGCCCAGCCGGCCGCGGTGAACGAGGCCCTGCAGCAGCAGGCGCCCAAGCGCAGCGCCGCCGACCAGGCCATCCGGGTCGACGTCGACCTGCTGGACAACCTGATGAACATGGTCGGCGAGCTGGTGCTGGCCCGGAACCAGCTGGTCCGCGGCGTGATGGACATCGGCGACTCCGGCCTGGTCCGCAGCGCCCAGCGGCTCGGCATGATCACCAGCGAGCTGCAGGAAGGCATCATGAAGACCCGCATGCAGCCGATCGAACACATCTGGTCGAAGCTGCCGCGGGTCATCCGGGACCTCTCCAACTCGCTGGGCAAGCAGGTCCAGCTGGTCATGGAGGGCAAGGAGACCGAACTCGACCGCAGCCTGCTCGAGGCGGTCAAGGACCCGCTGACCCACCTGGTGCGCAACGCGGTCGACCACGGCATCGAGGACACCGAGACCCGGATCGCCAGCGGCAAGACCCCGGAGGGGACGCTGACGCTGCGGGCCTACCACGAGGGTGGGCATGTCGCGGTCGAGGTCGCGGACAACGGCGCCGGCATGAACGTCGACCGGATCGCGCAGAAGGCCGTGGAGAACGGCCTGCTGCGCCCCGAGCAGGTGCCCACCATGGACAAGCGGGACATCATGGCGATGGTGTTCCAGCCCGGCTTCTCCACCGCGGCCAAGGTGACCAACGTGTCCGGCCGCGGCGTCGGCATGGACGTGGTGAAGACCAACATCGAGCGGATCGGCGGCGCGGTCAGCGTCGACTCCACCCTCGGCGAGGGCACGGTCTGGCGGCTGACCATCCCGCTCACCCTGGCCATCATCCAGGCGCTGACCGTCGACTGCGGCGACCAGCGGTACGTCGTACCCCAGGTCGCGGTCCTCGAACTGGTCTTCATCGACGGCCAGTCCACCAAGATCGAGTACGCCTCGGGCGCGCCCGTCTACCGCCTCCGGGGCAAGCTGCTGCCGCTGGTCCGGCTGGACCGCGCGCTCGGCCTCGAGGTCGGCGGTGACCAGGGCGTCTACATCATGGTGCTGCAGGCCGACGGTCGCCGCTTCGGCCTGGTCGTGGACCGCGTCCTGAACACCGAGGAGGTCGTGGTCAAGGCGCTCAACAGCCGGTTCAAGGACATCGGCCTGTACGCCGGGGCCACCATCCTCGGCGACGGCAAGGTCGGCCTGATCCTGGACGCCTCCTCGTTGGCCCGGCGCAGCCACCTGGCCGACTCCAAGGAGAGCAAGGCCGGCACGTCCCGGGAGTCCAAGATCGGCGGCACCGGCGAACGGCTGCTGGTCACCGCGGTCGGCGAGCGCCGGGTGGCGATCCCGCTGGACACGGTCACCCGGCTCGAGGAGTTCCCGCGGGACCGGATCGAGCAGGCCGGCTCGCGCGAGGTGGTCCAGTACCGCGGACAGATCCTGCCGCTGGTCCGGCTGTCGCATCTGCTCGGCGCGTACAGCGAGGAGCCGGAGGGCGACACCGTCTCGGTGGTGGTCTACAGCGAGGGCGGCCGCAGCGTCGCGCTGGTGGTGGACCGGATCGTCGACATCGCCGAGAACTCCACCGCCGCCCGCCGGGACGCCGAGGAGGACGGCCTGGTCGGCACCGCGGTGATCCAGCAACGGGTGACCGAGCTGCTCGACGTACGCCGGGCCATCCTCGCCGCCGACCCGAACTTCTACCGCGACGCCGACGACCCGATGCTGGTGGAGGCCTGACATGGCGACTCGGCAGTTCGCCACCTTCGAGGTGGCCGACCAGCTCTTCGGTGTCGAGGTGTACACCGTGCAGGAGGTGCTCTCGTACAACGAGTACACCCCGGTGCCGCTCGCCCCGCCGGCCGTCGGTGGCCTGTTCAACCTGCGGGGCCAGGTGATCGCCGCGGTCGACCTGCGGGTCCAGCTCGGCCTGGCCCGGCAGTCGCTGGAGGGCCCGGTGATGAACGTGATCCTGCGCGGCGACGGCGAGCCGGTCAGCCTGCTGGTCGACCGGATCGGCGAGGTGGTCGACCTGGACGACGACGCGTTCGAGCCGCCGCCGGACACCCTCGGCGGGCCCACCCGTGAGCTGGTGGTCGGCACGTTCAAGCTGGACGGGCGCCTGATGCTGGCCCTGGACGTGCGGCAGGCCGTCGACACGTATCGAGCCACCACCTGATGTACAGCCTGGTCAGCGCTCCCGTCCTCGGTTTCGACCTGACCCGCCTGGGCGGCGGGGCGGCCACGGCCGAGGTGTTCCTGCGTGGCCTGCGGCTGGGGCCGGGCGACCTGTCGATCCTCGCCGAGCGGCTGCCGCACGAGGACATCCGGGGCCCGCTCTGGGTCGACGTGGAGAGCGCCGCCCGGCGGCTGCCGTCGCTCAAGTCGCTGGCCAAGGACGACCCGGCCGGCGCGCTGGCCCTGGTCGAACGGGCCCCGATCGGCTCGGTGGACTCGCTGCTGACCTGCATCCGCTACGACGTGATGGCCTGGACCTGGCACGGGACCGGGCGGGAGGCGACGCAGACCGACGCGGCGGCCTCGGCCACCGCGCTGCTCTGCGACGCGGCGGTGGCGAGCTACCTGCGCGAGGTGCTGAGCGAGTCGACCCGGCGGATGCTCGGCGCCGGCTGGGTCTCGGCGATCCGGAAGCTGCCGGCCGGGGCGCCGATCGACCTCGGCCCGCACCACTACGCGGTGTCGGCGCTGCTGGATCGGCTGCGTGGCCTCCGGTCCCGCGATCTGACCCGCCTGACGGCCTCGGCGGAGGACGCGCGGCGCAACGCCGGTGGGTGGTCCCCGGCGGTCCATTCCGCCTCGTGGGCGGCCTATCTGTCGGATCGGGTCCGCACGGCCGCCGCAGCACAGATGCTGTTGGTACAGGCCGTGGACACGGCCGGTATTCCGCTGGCCGACCGGGCCGGCGGGGTGTGGAACATGCTCAGCGGCGCGGTCCAGGCGCTGGTCGTGCGTGACCTGCTGGACACCGCTACGGCTCACCGGCTGCTCGCGCCGGTGGTCGCGGCGCTCGGCCCGTCCTGGCTCGGCGAGAAGGGGGTGATCTGATGATCACTGTCCTCGTCGTGGACGACTCCGTCGTGGTCCGGAAGCTGATCACCGACGCTCTGGGCGGCGCGCCCGGCATCGAGGTGGTCGGCACGGCGGCCAACGGGCAGCTGGCCCAGGCCAAGATCGACCAGCTGCGACCGGACGTCGTGACCATGGACATCGAGATGCCGAAGATGAACGGCATCGAGGCGGTCCGGGAGCTGCGCAAGCGGCACCGGCAGCTGCCGGTCATCATGTTCAGCACGCTGTCCGCGGCGGGCGCGTCGGCCACGCTGGAGGCGCTGTCCGCGGGCGCCACCGACTACGTGACCAAGCCGTCCAACGTCGGCTCGATCGCCGAGTCGGTGGCGGCGGTCCGGGAACAGCTGGTACCCAAGATTCACGCGCTGGCCAGGAAGGGCCCGCCGCCGCGAGCACCGATGCGGCCGTCGAACGCCCCGCCCGGGCGGCCCGCGCCGACCCTGCGGCCCGCGCCCACCCGACCGGCCGCCGCTCCGGCGCGCCGGGGTCCGGCCGGCCGGGTCGACCTGATCGCGGTCGGCTGCTCCACCGGCGGCCCGGACGCGCTGACCAAGGTTCTGCTCGGGCTGACCGCCGACCTGCCGGTGCCGATGGTGGTCACCCAGCACATGCCGCCGGTCTTCACCAAGATGTTCGCCGAGCGGCTCGACCGCAGCACCGCGCTGTCCGTGGTCGAGGCGACCGACGGCATGGAACTGACCGCGGGCACGGTCTACATCGCGCCCGGCGACAAGCACCTGGTGCTGCTGCGCAAGGGCACCTCGGTGGTCACCCAGCTCAGCGCCGCGCCGCCGGAGAACTCCTGCCGGCCCGCGGTGGACGTGATGTTCCGCTCGGTGGCGCAGCTGTTCGGCGGGTCCGGGTACGCCCTGGTGCTCACCGGCATGGGCCACGACGGCCGCGGCGGCGCCAAGGTGATGCGCGACGCCGGCGCCGAGGTGCTCGCCCAGGACGAGGCCAGCTCGGTGGTCTGGGGCATGCCCGGCGCCGTCGTGCAGGCCGGGCTGGCCGACGATGTGCTGCCCCTCGACCGCATCGCCTCCTGCCTGCTCACCCGGCTCAAGGTCGGCCGATCCGCGGCGGTGGCCCGATGACCCTCTCCCAGTCCGACTTCTCCTACGTCTCCACGCTGGTCCGCCGCGAGGCGTCGATCGTGCTCGCCCCCGGCAAGGAGTATCTGGTCGAGGCGCGGCTGATCCCGGTGGCCCGGGCGGTCGGCGCGGCCGGGGTGGCGGAGTTCCTGTCCGACCTCCAGCGCCGCCCGGACAAGGCCAACGAGCGCCTGGTCGTCGACGCGCTCACCACCAACGAGACGTCCTGGTTCCGGGACCGCGAGCCGTTCACCGCGCTGACCGACGTGGTGCTGCCCGACCTGGTCAAGTCCCGGGGCGCCCAGCGCAAGCTCCGGGTCTGGTCGGCGGCCAGCTCCAGCGGCCAGGAGGCGTACAGCCTGGCCATCACGATGCAGGAGCACCTGCCGCCCGGCTGGTCGTTCGAGATCGTGGGCAGCGATATCTCCACCGAGATGGTCAAGCGCGCCGAGACCGCCGAGTACAGCCAGGTCGAGGTCAACCGAGGCCTGCCCGCGGCGCAGCTGGTGCAGTACTTCGAACGGGCCGGCGCCCACTGGCGGGTCATGCCGGCGCTGCGCCGCAACATCAGCTTCAAGCTGATGAACCTGACCGCGCCGCTGCCGCCGATGCCCCCGTTCGACGTGATCTTCCTGCGCAACGTGCTGATCTATTTCGACGTCGCGACCAAGAAGAACGTGCTGCGCAACGTCGCCCGGCTGCTGCGGCCGGACGGCTGGCTGTTCCTCGGAGCGGCCGAGACGACCATCGGCATCGATGACAACTACGAACGGGTGGCGGCCGGACGGACCTCTGCCTATCGGATCCGCAGTGCCGTGCCGGTCGGCGCGGCGAGGAGAGGGTGAACCCGCGTGCGCGCCATGGTGATCGACGACTCCCGAGCGATGCGCATGATCCTCAAGCGCATCGTCTCCAAGCTCAACTTCGAGGCCACCGAGGCGGGTGACGGGCAGGAGGCCCTCGACCTGCTGGCCACGATGACCGAGGTGCCGGAACTGGCACTGATCGACTGGAACATGCCCAACATGAACGGGCTCGAGTTCGTCACCCGGGTGCGGTCCGATCCGCGCCTGCGGGAGATGACCTTGGTCATGGTCACGACCGAGAGCGAACAGAGCCAGATCGTGCGGGCGCTCGCGGCGGGCGCCCACGAATACGTGATCAAGCCCTTCACCGAAGGGGCGATGATCGAGAAGCTGGCCCTGCTGGGCCTCGTCCCGACCGGAGCGAACTCATGAGCGTCGACGTCGTGGTGAAAGAGGGCGACCTCGCCGAGATGGTGGAACAGGTCTGGGTGTCGTACCTGGACCCGGAGGGCGTCAACCCGCTGGTACCGACCGGTGATGCGAAGCAGCCGTCCGAGGTGCACTCGTCGGTCTCGATAACCGGCTCCTGGACCGGACACGTGGTCTACGCGTCGTCCATCAAGGCCGCCAAGATGGCCGCCGCCGCGTTCCTGGCCATGGAGGTCGAGGAGATCGGCGTCGAGGACCTGTCCGACGTGCTCGGCGAGCTGGCCAACATCGTCGGCGGCAACGTCAAGGCGATGCTGCCGCCCGGCTGCTTCCTGTCCCTGCCCCAGGTGGTGATGGCGCCCGACTCGGCCACCAAGTATCCGAGCGCCGAGCGGATCAGCGGCCTCTACGGCGTGTGGGACGGCGAGCCGGTGTCGGTCTCGATGTGGCAGAGCCGCGACGGCCGGAACGAGGGGGAGTCCGCATGAAGATCCTGATCGCCGACGACAGCCGGGTGATGCGGCAGATCGTGACCCGGACGCTGCGGCAGGCCGGCTTCGGCGACCACGATCTGGTGGAGGCCGCGGACGGCCAGGAGGCGCTGGACAAGGCCACCGCCGAAGGCCCCGACCTGGTCATCTCCGACTGGAACATGCCGGAGATGACCGGGATCGAGGTGCTCCGGAAGCTGCGGGGCGCCGGCAACGACGTGAAGTTCGGCTTCGTCACCTCGGAGTGCACACCTGAGATGCAGCAGCAGGCCGAGGCGGCGGGCTCGCTGTTCTTCATCGTCAAGCCCTTCACCGCCGACCGTTTCGACGAGGTTCTCACTCCGATTTTGGGATGATGCATATGTCTGACACCACGGTTATCCCCGGTTCCCACCTGGTCCGGAATCTCTTCGAAGACCTGCTCGGCCGGGACTGCAACGTCAGTCCGGGCGCGCCGATGAGCGCCGACGATCTGCCCGGCGGCACGATCGCCATCTACACCGACAGCCAGCAGCAGATCTACGCCGTGATGGGCATGGAACTCGTGCTGGCGGCCAACGTGGGCGCGGCGCTCGGCCTGCTCCCGCCCGGCGCGGCGGAGGACAGCATCGACGACAAGAAGCTGGCGCCCAACCTCGCCGAGAACGTGTTCGAGCTCTTCAACGTGCTGACCTCGCTGCTCAACCGCGAGGGCGGCCCGCACGTCAAGCTCTACCAGGTGATCTATCCGGGCATGCCGCTCCCGAACGACGCCCGCGCCCACTTCCTGGCGCTGGGCCGCCGCCTCGACCTGACCATCGAGGTCGCGAGGTACGGCAAGGGGAAGTACTCGCTCTCGTTTGCCCCGTAAAGATCAAGGGCTTTTCTTCCCACGTCCGTCGGGGTACAGACCGTTTGCTCCCGCGGGCTCCAGGTCCGTGCGTGGTGCGGTCAGAACCTGACCGCAATTCCGGCCATGCTGGGTGCATGGCCGTTCTCACCGATCGTCAGCTGAATCGGGCGACCCTCGAGCGGCAACTCCTGCTGGAGCGGTCGCCCGACGCGTGCCCGCTGGATGTGCTGAAGCTGCTGGTGGGGATGCAGGGGCAGGATCCGGAGCTGCCGCACATCGGGTTGTGGAACCGGCTCTCGTCCTTTGTGCCGGCCGACCTCGACGCGCTGCTGGCGAAGCGGCTCGTCGCGCGGGCCACGCTGTATCGGTGCACCCAGCATCTGCTGGCCACCGAGGACTACGTGTGGGTGCGGCCGGTGTTGCAGCCGCTCCTCGGGCGGATGTGCACCACGCTCTTCAACCAGTGGGTGCCGGCGATCGAGCGGGACGCGCTGGCCGCGGAGGCGGCCCGGCTGCTCGACGGCCGGATCCTCAGCCGGCCCGAGCTCGGGCGGGCCCTCCAGCAGCGGTGGCCTGAGCAAGACGGTGTGTGGCTGGCGCGGGCCGCCCAGGTGGCGCTGCCGATCGTGCACCCGCATCCGGACGGGACCTGGGGCAAGCGCGGGGCGACCCCGTTCGCGCTGGCCGAGCAGTGGCTGGGCGGCCCGTTCGCGACCGACCGATCGGCGCGCGACCTGGTGCTGCGTTACCTGGCCGGCTTCGGGCCGGCGAGCGTGCGCGACCTCCAGGCGTGGAGCGGGCTGACCCGGATGAAGCCGGTCGTCGAGGAGCTGCGGCCCGAGCTGGTCACCTATCGCAACGAGCACGGCGCCGAGCTGTTCGACCTGCCCGGCCGCGAGCTGCCCGACCCGGACGTCCCGGCGCCGGTCCGCTTCCTGCCCGGCTTCGACAACGTCACCTTCGGGTACGCCGACCGCCGCCGGATCATCGACGACGAGCACCGCCCGGCCCTGGTCGAGTTCGCCGCGTTCACCGTCGACGGCCGCGTCCGCGGCGTGTGGAAGATCCGCGCCGGCGTCCTGACCGTCCGCCCGTTCGGCGCGCTGACCAAGGCCGAACGCGCCGACGTGGAACCGGAGGCCGAGGCGCTGCGGGCCTTCGCCGGAGTGGGCGAGCTCATCCTCCGGTGAGCGAGACGACCGCCGAGACCGCCTTCTGGACCAGCCCGTCCAGCGCCTTGGGCAACATCGCGACCGCGGTGCCGGCCAGCGTCAGAACCAGCATGATCTTGGCCGGGAAGCCGAGCTGGAACGCGTTCAGCGCCGGGGCGACCCGGTTGAGCAGACCGAACGCGACGTCGGTGAGGAACAGGACGGCGATCAGCGGACCGGCGATCTGCAGCGCGGCCAGGAACATCTCGGCGATCCCGGAGAGCAGCAGCTTGCTGAACGTCTCCATGGAAAAGTTCGCGTTCAGCGGCAGCGCCTCGTACGACTGGAGGAACCCGCGCAGGATCAGCTGATGACCGTCCGAGGCGAACAGCAGGGTGGCCGCGGTCAGGTTGTAGAACCGGCCGAAGATCGAGCTCTGGTTCATCGACAGCGGGTCGAAGGCCATGGCCAGCGTGAAACCGCCGAACACGTCGATCAGGTCGCCGGCCGCCTGGATCGCGGCGAAGATCATCGCGGTGATGAAGCCGAGCGACGCGCCGACGAAGACCTGGAGCGCCGCGCACGCGACGATGTCCGGCGTCTCGATCGACGGCAGGTGGCCGCGCAGGTACGGCGCCATCGGCAGGGTGATCCCGATCGACAGCAGCACCTTGACCTGGCGCGGGATCAGCCGGTTCTGGAACGGCGGGCAGATCGCCAGCCACGCGCCGGCCCGCACCGCCCCCAGCGCGATCGCGAGCAGCTCGGCGATCGGGACGTCGTAGTTCACCCGTAACTCGCCACCAGCGACGTGATGATCAGCCCCCAGCCGTTGACCAGCACGAACAGCAACAGCTTGAACGGCATGGCCACGGTCACCGGCGGCAACATCATCATGCCCAGCGACATCAAGGACGCCGACACCACCATGTCGATGATCAGGAACGGGATGAAGATGACGAAGCCGATGATGAAGGCGGCCCGGATCTCGGAGAGCACGAACGCCGGGATCAGCGTGGTCAGCTCGACGTCGTCCTTGTTCTTCGGCGCCTCCTGCCGGGACACCTTGATCAGCAGCGCCACCTCGTCCTCGCGGGTGGTCCGCCACATGAAGTCGCGCAGCGGCTCCACGCCGGCCTTGAACGCCTGCGTCTGCGTCTTGTCGCCCTTCAGGTAGGGCTGGATCCCCTGCTCGTTCACCTGCGAGATGGTCGGGCCCATGATGAACAGGCTGATGAACAGGGCCAGCCCGGCCAGCACCTGGTTGGGTGGCATGCTCTGCAGCCCGAGCGCGTTGCGGGTGATGCCGAGGACCATGAAGACCTTGGTGAAACAGGTGCACAGCAGCAGCCCGGCGGGGGCGACCGACAGCAGGGTCAGGCCGAGCACGATGACCAGCGAGGTGGCCGGCTTGCTGCCGTCCGGGTTGGTGCCGCCGATGTCGATGTCGATGCCGGGCGGGGTCGGCGGGGTCGGCGCCGCCCACGCCGCGTCCGGCAGGAGCACCAGGCCCAGGCCGAGACCCAAGATCAAGATCCAGAGGGTACGCCGCATGTCAGCGCCTCGTGGTCCGGTCGCGGAGGAAGTCCATCGTCGAGCGCCAGGTCCGCGGGGACAGCACCGAGCCGTCCAGCCGCCCCGGCTGGACGAACGTCTCGCTGGGCAGGGCCACCGCGTCCCGATGCTCGTGCGGGTGCGCCGCCTGCTTCTGGAACACCGCCAGCTCGGTCTCGCCCAGCAGGTTGACCTGCTGGTCGGTGACGCCCAGGATGAGCGCCCGGTCGGCCACCTGGACCACGGTCACCGCCGCGCCCCGGGTGAGTTGCTGCCGGTTGAGCACCGACAGCGTCCCCGTCCCACGGCTGCCAGTCACTCCGCGCCGGGCCACTTTGGCCAGGCCCCACATCAGGCCGAAGACGACCAGGAGCGAGAAGCCGATCCGCAGGACGAGTTCGAACAAGGGGTCACTCCCGTTCGCTGCCCGGCGCGACGATCTCGGTGATCCGGATGCCGAAGTTCTCGTCCACCACGACCACCTCGCCGCGCGCGATCAGCCGGCCGTTGACCAGCAGGTCGGCCGGGCTGCCGGCGGCCCGGTCGAGCTCGACGATCGCGCCGGGGGACAGCGACAGCAGCTCGCGCACGCTCATCCGGGTCCGGCCCAGTTCGGCCGAGACCTCCATCTCGACGTCGTGCAGCATGTCCAGGCCGCCCCGGATCGCGGCCGCCCCGGGCGACCGGGACGCCATCCCGCCGCCGGCCTCGCCGTCGGCCGGCCAGGGGCTGAGCGCGAGCGCCACCACGGCCCGGATCTGACCGCCGTCCAGCAGCGGCACGGCCACGGCGTCCGGCTTGGCGGCGATCGCGCTGAGCGCCACGCCGGGCTCCATCAGCTGGCCGGGGTCGAGCACGGTGGGCCCGAAGGCGCGGGCGGCCGCCTCCAGCGCCGGGCGTACCGCCGCGGTCAGGTCCAGCTCACCCAGGGGGCTCTCCTTGAGCGCGTCGGCGAGGTCCTGGCCCACCACCACGACCACCTCGCCCGAGGCGGCGCCGCTGAACTTCGCGGTGATCGCCTGGCCGTCGGTGAGCAGGTCGGCGGCCGCGGCCACCGGTTTGCCGGGCATCAGCTCGCGGCTGGTCGGCAGCACCGCCAGCGCGGCCTCGGCGGCGGTCCGGGCCAGCACGAGCTGCGGTGCGGTGATCGTCGGCGCGGTCATCGACGGCCAACCTCCTTCGACGGGGCCTCATGGGGCGTCGGCACGATCAGGCACGCGAGCCGGGCGCCCTGGTTGCCGGGGACCGCGTGCGCGAAGACCGTCTCGTTGACGGTGACGTCGAGCGGCAGGCTGGTCGGGTGGCCGAGCGGCACGACGTCGCCGGGCCGCAGATCCACGATGTCATCCGTACGCATCCGGATGGGCTGAAATCGGACGGCTACGTCGATCGGCGCCGAGGAGAGGCCGGCCGTAAGGTTGCGCTGCGAGGAGTCCCGGACCATCCGCTCGGCCGCGGTCAGCTCGATGTGCTCCTGCTTCTCCAGCACCGGGAGGATCGTGTTGTACGGCAGGCAGATGCTGGCCACACACTCCTCGGTCCCGATCTTCACTTCGAAGGACGCGACGACCACCGCGTCACTGGGCTGATGGGCCCGCAGGAACTGGGCGTTGTACTCGATCTCGCGCAGCTTGGGGGAGATGTCGACCAGGGTCTCGAACCCGTACCGCAGCTCGCCCAGCATCCGTTCCAGCAGGCCGCGCAGCAGCGGCATCTCGACCTCGGTGAGCGGGCGTTCCGGCTGGGCGCCGCCCGGGCCGCCGAGCATGTGGTCGATCGCGGTCATCGCCGCCGACGAGGCCATTTCCATCAGCACCGTGCCGGGCAGCGGGTCGATCGTGACCATCGCGATCACGGTCGGGTTGAACAGCGACGACACGTACTCGTCGTAGTTCAGCTGCTCGATCGAGGCGAGGGTGACGCTGCTGACCACGCGCAGCCGGGTGGTGAGCAGGTTGCCGCAGCTCCGGGCGTAGGTCTCGAAGCAGATCTGCAGCGAGCGCACGTGCTCGCGGGACAGCTTGATCGGCCGGCGGAAGTCGTACAGGGTCGGCCCGCTGCCACGGCGCGACATCTTGCCCGGTGGGCGCGCGGCGGTGGAGGTCACATGGCCATAATCGCGCCATTTCACCCGGACCCGTGCCGGTATGCGCAAGATGCCGTGTTCCAGATTCGCTTGCGAGGCGTCGAACAGGTGGCGAATCGGGAACACGGCAGTGGGCAGGTCCGGTGGTGACCGGCCTGCCCATCTGAGCGTTTCGCGTTACTGCGTCACGAACTGGGTGAAGTAGATGTCCATGACCGGCGACTCCGTCTCGCCCTCCTTCAGGTACGCCTTCTCGACTTTCTCCAGCAGCTCCGCCTTGGCCGTGTCGCGGCCCTTCTCGGTCTCCAGCTCGCCGACCTTCATGCCGGTGTACTGGTCGATCGCCAGGTCGATCGCCTCGGCGATGTCCGGGGCCTCCTCGCCGGCCTCCTCGGTGAGCTGGAGCGTGAAGGCCAGCTTGAGGTAGTGGGCGTCGGCCAGGTTGATCGTGATCGCGTTCTCCATGGTCACCACGGCGCCCTTCACCGGCGCCTCCGGCTTGGCCTCGGCCTTGTCGCCCTTCAGCATGAAGAACGCGCCCGCCCCACCGCCGCCCAGGACGACCAGGGCGATGACGATGATCATCAGCATCTTCTTGGACTTCTTCGGCGCCTCGGCCGCTTCGGTCTTCTGCTCAGCCATTTCGTGTCCCCCTGTCTCGCTCAGTCGTGGGTGGTGCTGGTCGTGGTTCCGGTGGTCTGTTCGGCAGCCGCCTCGGCGGTCGTAGCGCCGGCGTGCAGCTTGCTGTCGTTGCCCGCGGCGGCCGGCAGCAGCGCCGCCTGCTCCGCGGTGAGCCGGGTGAGGACGACGATGTCGACACGACGGTTCATCGTCACCGACCTCGGGTCCTTCGGGTTGATCAGCGGCTTGGTGTCGGAGAAACCGACCGCGCTCATCCGGTCCTTGGACAGGCCGTGCCCGGTCAGGAAGCGCACCACCGTCGAGGCGCGGGCCGCGGAGAGCTCCCAGCCGCTCGGGTAGTACGTCGTCGTGGCCTTGAGCTGGTTGGTGTGCCCGTCGACCTCGATGTTGTTGGGCAGCTTGGCCAGGGCCGGCGCCACCGCGTCCAGGATCTTCTCGCCACCGGCCTGCAGGTCGGCGCGGTTGCCGTTGAACACCACGTCGTTGGTGATGACGGTGATCACCAGCCCGCGCTCGTTGATGGTGAACTTGACCTGGTCGCGCAGCTTCGCCTTGACCAGGGCGTCGGTCACCTTCTCCTCGACCTGCTTGAGGTTCTTCGCCTCCTTGGTGGCCGCCTCGGCGTCCTTGGACGCCTTGGACCGGGCCTCGGCCCGCAGCGCCGCCTCGACGGCCTGCTTGTCCTTCTGGGACATGTTGGCCGTGCCGGAGCCGCCGTCACCGGGGTTGGCGCCCGGGTCGATCGGCACCACCGAGGTGGAGTTGCCGGAGCCGTCGAGCGTCGCGGCCGAGCCGCTGAACGCCGCGCTCTGGGCGCCGAACCCCTCGGAGAGGCCGGACGCCAGCTCGGCGAACTTCTTCTGGTCGACGCTGCTCATCGAGAACAGCACCACGAACAGGACGAACAGCAGCGTGAGCATGTCGGCGTACGACACGAGCCAGCGCTCGTGGTTGACGTGCTCCTCGTGCTCCTCGTGACCGCCCTTCTTCTTCCTGCCCCCGCCGCTACTCATGTCAACCTCCGCTTCGCTCCGGTCGCCAGGAGCGACTCAACTGTGCTTGCCGGCCTCGCCGCGCTCGGGCGCAGATCACGCAGCCTTCTTGTTCGATGCGGCGGCCTCCGCGGCAGCGGCGGCGTCCGGCGGCAACAGGGAACGGAGCTTCTGGGCGACCAGGCGTGGGTTGGAGCCGGCCTGGATGGCGAGCACGCCGTCGATCACCAGCTCCATCTCGTCGACCTCGATGCCGGTCAGACGGTCCAGGCGGGCGGCCATCGGCAGGAAGATCAGGTTGGCCGAGAGCACGCCCCACAGGGTGGCGACGAACGCCGCGGCGATCGAGTGGCCGAGCGACTCCGGCTTGTCCAGGTTCTCGAGCACGTGGACCAGGCCCATGACCGTGCCGATGATGCCGACGGTCGGCGCGTACCCGCCCATGTTCTCGAAGATCTTCTTGCCGGCCTTGTCGGCCTTCTTCTTGGCGCCGATCTCCGCGTGGAGGATGTCGTGCAGCTCCTCCGGGTCGGTGCCGTCGATGGCCAGCTGCAGGCCGCGCTTGAGGAACGGGTGCTCGACGGTCTTGACCGCGTCCTCGAGGGCCAGCAGGCCTTCGCGGCGGGCCCGCTCGGCCAGCTTGACGACCTCGTCGACCAGCTTGGTCGGCGGCGCGACCTTGGCCAGCAGCGCCTTCTGGAACAGCTTGCCGATGCCGATCGCGTCCTTCATCACGCCGCCGGCCATGGCGGCCATGAACGCGCCACCGAAGACCAGGAGCATCGACGGGATCAGGATGATCGAGGCCGGGTTGCCACCCTCCAGGATCTGGACGGCGAACACGATGACGACGGCAACGACGATGCCGATGATGCTTGCGAGGTCCATCAGCGGTCCTTCCGGTGCAGCGGGAGCACGACGGCGTCCTGCTCGACGTTGTCGGAGACCGCGGTGGCGGGCTCAGTCTCGAGGCGGCTCGCCTGGGCGATCAGCGAGGCGCGGTAGTGGCGCACCGAGTCGATGAACTCGGGCACGGATTCCGAGATGACGTACTTGGTGCCGTCGACCAGCGTGATCACCGTGTCGGGCGTGCAGTCGGCACGCTCGACCAGGTCCGGGTTGAGTGCGAACACGGCTCCGTTGATGCGGGTTACGAGGATCAAGACGTCCATCCTTGGTCAGTCAGGTATCGGCTGGGTGGGCCATCCGTAGCCCGTCAACTTGTCCATCGGCCCAGGCTCGGTTGCCGATGAGCGCGCAATGGTCGCCGTTGGGGTGCGACCTGCGCCGTGTGCTTGAACAAACAGAAGCCGGGGCGGCCACCTACGCCCGCCCCGGCCTCGGCCGGCTCGTACCCTGGTGCTGTTAGCGCTTGAGGTTGACCAGTTCCTGCAGGATCTCGTCGCTGGTGGTGATGATCCGGCTGTTGGCCTGGAAGCCGCGCTGGGCGATGACCAGGTTGGTGAACTCCTGGGCCAGGTCGACGTTCGACATCTCCAGCGCGCCGCTGGTGATCAGGCCCAGCCCGGCCGAGCCGGCCGCGCCCACCTGGGCCAGGCCGGAGTTGACCGTGCTGCGGAACATCGAGTCGCCGATCTTCTCCAGGCCGTTGACGTTGTTGAAGTTGGCCAGGGCCACCTGGCCCAGCGTCTGCTTCAGGCCGTTGGAGAAGACGCCGACGATCTGGCCGATGTTCGACACCGTGTACGAGCTCAGCACACCCGCCCCGGACCCGTCCGAGTTGCTCACCCGGGCCTCGGTGTTGCCGCTGTACTGCGTGAGGTCGTGGATGTCGAAAGTGAAGTCGCCGACCGCGACCTTCCCGCTGTCCAGGCCGGTGTCCGGGTCCGGGTCGCCGACCGGCTTGCCGTCGGTGAACGTGATGGCCTTGGTGGAGCCGTCCGGCAGCGACATCGTCCACTCGGTGTCGGCGGTCTTCTCGAAGGCGACGACCAGGGTGTTCGCGGCGCCCGCGGCGTCGTACACCTTGACCGGGATCTCCTTCTTGGTGCCGAGCACCGCCTCGTTGGAGAAGTTGCCGGTGAGCGTGATGTTCTCGGTGACCTCGGGCTTCAGGCTGATGCCGATCGGCAGCTTGATGTTGCCCGGTGCGCCGGAGGTGTTGACCTCGCCGTCGCCGTCGGCACTCCAGCCCTGCACGATCTGGCCGTTCGGGTTGGTCAGCGAGCCGTTGGCGTCGAAGGTGAAGGAGCCGGCCCGGGTGTAGAGCGACTCGCCGCCGCTCTTCACCACGAAGAAGCCGTCGCCCTGGATCATCATGTCCGACGACTTGCCGGTGGTCTGCGCGGCGCCCTGGCCGAAGTTGGCGTTGATGCTGGCCAGCCGTACGCCCAGGCCGACCTGCGCCGGGTTGGTGCCGCCGGACTGGTTCTGCGGCGCGCCGGCCGCGTTGACCATCTGCGACAGCGTGTCCTGGAAGACGGTCTGGCTCGACTTGTAGCCGGTGGTGTTGACGTTGGCGATGTTGTTGCCGGTGACGTCCATCATCTGCTGGTGCGCGCGGAGTCCGCTGATGCCGGAGAAGAGGGAACGCAGCATAGGTCAGGCTTCCTTCGTGGTGGAGGTGGCAGGGTCGGAGGTTTCCTGGACTTCCGTGACCTTCGACAGCTCCACATCCATGTTCCCGACCGTGAGGGTCGGGCCGCTGTCGCCGTTGAGCTTGGTCTTCGTCACGACGCCGGTGTGGTCCATGCCGTCGGCGTCCTTGTACGTGACCGTGCGGCCGACCAGCGAGCTCGCGCCGATCAGCTGCTGGGCGGAGAGCATGTCGGCGATCTCGCCGAGCTTCTCCACCTGGGTGAACTGGGCCGTCTGCGCGAGGAACTGGGTCGAGTCGGCCGGGTTGCTCGGATCCTGGTACTTCAGCTGGGCCACCAGGAGCTTGAGGAAGGTGTCCTGGTCGCCGAGCTTCTTGGCGCCGCCGGCGTCCGTGTTCGTCTTGTTGGTGTACAGCGACGTGGACTGAAGGCCCGCGGCGTCGTAATCCCGGCTGACGTTCCCACCGATTGGTGAGGTCATGGTCTCTCCCCTGGACGTTGACGGCCCCTACTCACTGGTTTTCGGCCGCCCGCGCGATCCGCTTAGGCGAGGATCACCGGAGGTGAGGGAGGTGAGAGTGGGCCGTGAGCGAGAAGACCGAACAACCCACCGCGCAAAAACTCAAGAAGGCCAAGCAGGAGGGCCAGATCGGGCGCAGCCAGGACGTGGGCGCCTGGTTCGGCATGCTGGCGGCGAGCATCATGCTCCCCCGGACGCTCGGCTCGGCGATGGACCACGCCCGTGAGCTGATGGCCAGGATCCCCGACGTGATCCAGGACCCGGATCCGGCCGTCGCCCTCGGCATCATGAAGGACGGCCTGATGAGCGCCGGCTGGGCGGTACTGCCGCTGGCGCTGACCATGATGGCGGTGGGCATCGCCTCGGCCGGGGCGCAGGGCGGCATCCGGGTCGCCACCAAGCTCTTCATCCCGAAGTTCAACCGGTTGAACCCGCTGCCCGGCATCAAGAAGATGTTCGGGCCGCAGTCGCTCTGGGAGGGCACCAAGGCGCTGGTCAAGACCGGGGTGCTGGCCGCCGTGCTGTACCTGACGATGAAGAACATCGTGCCGCTGCTGATGACCGCCGGCCGGCTCCAGCTCGGTTCCCTGCTCGGCGTGATCAACCAGGCGGTGCTGACGCTGATCCGGTCGGCGTCGGTGGCCGGCATCGTGATGGCCGCGGCCGACTACTTCGTGGTGCGGCGGCGGACCAACAAGCAGCTCCGGATGACCAAGGAAGAGGTCAAGCAGGAGAACAAGAACACCGACGGCGATCCGCACGTGAAGGCCGCGATCCGCCAGCGGCAGATGGCGATGGCCCGGAACCGGCAGATGGCCGACGTGCCGACCGCGGACGTGATCCTGGTCAACCCGACCCACGTGGCGGTGGCCCTGCGCTACGAGCCCGAGAAGGGCGCGCCCCGGGTGATCGCCAAGGGCACCGGGCCGATCGCCGGCAAGATCCGGGATCTGGCCGCCGAGCACCGGATCCCGATGGTCCAGGACGTCGCCCTGGCCCGGGCGCTCGAGTCGGCGGTCGACGTCGGCATGGAGATCCCGGCCGACTTCTTCGGCGCGGTGGCCAAGGTGCTCGCGTTCGTGATGAGCCTGAAGAAACGCGGGTCGGCAGCCGGCTTGCATCGCAACCCGAACCCCACACCAGTACCGGCATAAGCGAAGTTTCCGCACATCACGCCTGGTTTCGAGAGACCATTCGGGGTGAGGGGAGGAGGCCGTGGAAAAGAAGAACCTCAGCAGGCTCGCCGTGCCCATCGGGGTCATCGGCATCATCGTCATGATGGTCGTGCCGCTGCCGACCTTCCTCCTCGACCTGTTCATCGCGCTGAACATCACCGTCGCCCTGCTGGTGCTGCTGGTCTCGATGTTCGTGCAACGGCCGCTGGACTTCTCGGTCTTCCCGGCGCTGCTGCTGGTCATGACCCTGTTCCGGCTGGCCCTGAACATCAGCGCGACCCGGCTGGTGCTGCGCGACGGCGACGCCGGCAAGGTGATCCACGCGTTCGGCGACTTCGTGGTCGGCGGCTCCCTGGTCATCGGCCTGGTGATCTTCCTGATCCTGATCATCGTGCAGATGGTCGTGGTCACCAAGGGTGCCGAGCGGGTGGCCGAGGTCGGCGCCCGCTTCACCCTGGACGCCATGCCCGGCAAGCAGATGGCCATCGACGCCGACCTGAACGCCGGCCTGATCGAAGAGTCCGAGGCCAAGCGGCGTCGCGCCGACGTGACCGCCGAGGCCGACTTCTACGGCGCCATGGACGGTGGCTCCAAGTTCGTCAAGGGCGACGCCATCGCGGCCATCATCATCACCGTCATCAACCTGGTCGGCGGCTTCGCCGTGGGCATCCTCCAGCAGGGCATGTCGCCGACCGACGCGATGAACCAGTACAGCCTGCTGACCGTCGGCGACGGCCTGGTCTCGCAGATCCCGGCGCTGCTGCTCTCCGTGTCGACCGGTCTGATCACCACCCGCTCGGCCACCAGCGGCGACATGGGCACCAGCGTCACCAAGCAGCTCAGCCAGAACAAGCTGGCGCTGCGCATCGCCGGTGGCGCGGCGCTCGGGCTGTGTGTCATCCCGGGCCTGCCGAAGGTCCCGTTCCTGATCATCGGCGTGCTCACCCTGGTCATCGCCCAGCGCATCAAGGACCCGGAGCCCGAACCGGAGACGCCGGTCGGGGCCGAGGAGGGCGAGCGTCCGGCGCCGGACTCGCCCGAGCAGCTGATGGGCGAGATGCGGGTGGACCCGCTCGAGCTGGCGCTCTCACCCGACCTGGTCGACCTGGTCGACACCAACGGCGGAGACCTTCTCGACCGGGTACGCGCGCTGCGCCGCAAGATGGCCCTGGAGCTGGGCGTGGTGATGCCTCCCGTGCGTACCCGGGACGACCTGGATCTTCCGCTCTCCTCCTACGCGATCCGGATCAGTGGCGTCGACGCCGGGACCGGGCAGGCGCCACCGGGAACCGTGCTGGCCATCGGCGACGGTCTGCAGGCGCTGCCCGGCCGGGCCGGCGTCGAACCGGTCTTCGGGCTGGCCGGCAAGTGGGTGCCGGCCGAACTGCACTACCAGGCCGAGCTGTCCGGCGCGACGGTGGTCGACCGGGCGTCGGTGATCATCACGCACCTGGCCGAGGTGGTCCGCACCAACGCCAGCCGGCTGCTCGGGCGTGAGGACGTCCGCCAGCTCACCGAGATGGTCAAGCGCACCCACCCGGTGGTGGTCGAGGAGCTCACCCCGGCCCAGCTCAGCCTCGGCCAGGTGCAGAAGGTGCTGCAGGGCATGCTCGACGAGGGCGTGCCGATCCGGGACCTGGTGCGGATCTTCGAGGCGCTGTCGTTGCGGGCCAAGATGTCCACCGAGCACGACGGCCTGATCGAGGCGGCCCGCAGCGCGCTCGGCCCGGCGATCGCCGCCCAGTACGCCCAGCACGGCCGGCTCACCGTGATCACCCTCGACCCGCTGCTCGAACAGGGCCTGCTCGAGTCGCTGCGGCCCAGCGAGAGCGGAGTGTTCATGGCCATCGACGGGATGCGCGCCGAGGCCATCGTCAGCGAGGCCGGCCGGCTGATCGAGGTCGCCGAGCAGTCCGGCGTCACCCCGGTGCTGGCCTGCTCACCGCAACTGCGGCTGCCCCTGATGCGGCTGCTCAAGGCCGGCGCACGCCGGATCCAAGTGCTCTCCTACACGGAGATCTCAGGTTCCACCGCACAGATCGAGACGATGGGGGTGGTGAACGGTGCCTACGCGGGTGCTGCTTGAGGGACCGGCCATCGAGCCGTTGCTGGCTCAGGTCCGCGAGGAGTACGGCTCCGGGGTGCGGATCATCTCGGCCGACAAGGTCCGTAGTGGTGGCTTCGGCGGCTTCTTCGCGAAGCAGCACTATGAGCTCTCCGTGGAGGTGCCGGACGCCACCGAGGACAGGAAGACCATGCCCCAGCGCAGAACACCGGCGGCCGCGCCGGCGCCGCAGCGGACCGTGCCGGCGAAGACCGTCCCGCCCGCCCGCGACGAACCGGCGCAGACTTTGGAACAGCTGCTGGAACGGGCCGAGGCCAAGGACCGGATCGTGCCGGACGAGCCGCCGCTGAAGCCGCGCCCGACGCCTCCGCCGGTCGAACGTCAGGCCGGCCGGGACGCGGGCATGGACGACCTCGAGGCGGCCGGCAAACGCGATCTCTCCGACAACGCGGCCGCGTTCGCCGAGCTCATGGCCGGACTGGACGCGGCCAGTCACATCGCCACGACCGCACCCCGTCGCCCGGCGCCGAGGCCCAAGGCGGAGGACAAGCCGGAAACCCCGATGGTACGGCCGTTCCGGCCCGCCCCGGCCGGCGATGCGCCGGTCAACGCGCCACTTCGGCCGCTGCCACCCGTACCCAGCCTGGCCGAGCTGATGGGCGGCCTCGGGGTGACCCAACCGCAGAGCCCGGCCGCCCCGCGCCCGCCTTCCCCACCCCCCGGTCCCGGCCGGTCGGCGGCCGAGGCCTACGGGCTGACCCAGCCGCTGCCGCCGCCGAAGACCCCGCCGACCCCGTTCGAGGCCACGCCCGAAACCGGGCCTTCGCCCGAGGTCCAGGTCGAGGCCGAGGCGACCCCCGCGGCGCCGCCGCCGAGCACGGAGGTGGCGTTGCGCCCGGCCATGACCGATCCGGTGGTCGCGAACCTGGTCTCGGTGGGCATGCCCGAGCCGATGGCCGCGCAGATCATCGGCGGCGACACGTACGCCGGGGTGCTCACCGCCCTGGCCTCCCGCCCCGCCGCACCGGCCGTGCCCGACGGCGCCGGCGAGATCCTGGTCCTGGCCGGCGACCTGACCTACGCCGTGCCGATCGCCAAGCAGCTGCTCGACCAGGGCAACATCGACCAGAGCCACCTGCTGCTGGCCGGCCCCTCGTCGGCCGGCACCGGGCTGCACTCCTCGCGGGTGCTGCGCAACCCCAAGGAGGCGGCGGCCCGAGCGGACAAGCTGCAGAACGGCACGTCGGCCTGGGTCGTGGTGATGGACGCCAAGGTCGGCTCGGTGGACCCGATCTGGGTGAACGACATGTGCGACGCGATCGGCGCCACCGCGCTGTGGGCCGTCGTCGACGCCACCCGCAAGACCGCTGACACCGCCCGCCACCTGCGCGCCCTCGGCGACGTCGAGGCGCTGGTGGTGCACAGCGTCGACCTGACCAGCGACCCGGCCACCGTGCTCGGGCTGGACCTGCCGATCTATTCGCTGGACGGCAAGCCAGCCACCCCGCACGCCTGGGCGGCGATGCTCTGTGCCCGGATCGCCGCGGACGTGACGCCCCAGGTCGCCGCGCCGCGCCGGCAGGTGCGATCCTCGCGATGATCCGCTGGTCGGTGCTGCTGTTCGCGCTGCTGATGAGCGCACCGGCGGTGTACCGCTTCGTCCTCGACGAGATCGACGTCACCGAGATGCTGGTGCGTTTCCTCATCGCGGTGCCGATCGCGGCGCTGCTGCTGGCCGGGCTGCGCTTCCTCACCTCCGGGTACGGCCGCACCGACGAGCCGGCCACCCCGGTCACGCCTTCGCCCGCCCCGGACCCGGGCGAGAAGCAGCCCTGACCCCGTCCTGCTCAGCCGACCAGGGCGCGGAAGCGGTCGGCGGCGCCGTCGGTGACCGCGCGGCCGTGGCCGAAGACGACCACCTCGAAGTCGAGGGCGGCCAGCCGGCGCAGGCTCTCGTCGGCCACCGTCCGGTCCTCGGTCATCACGCCCGGGCTGCGCCGCACGGTCCGCCCGCCCGCGGCCGCGTCGCCCGCGAAGAGCACCCCGCCGGCCCGGTCGAGCAGGTAGGCGACGTGGCCGTCGGTGTGCCCCGGGGTGTGCACAGCGGTGAAGCCGGGCACCGAGGTCGCGCCGTCGGCGGAGAGCAACTCGTCCACCGGAGCGGCCTCGGCCGGCTTCATGAACCTCGAACTGAACCGCTGGAGCGGGGTCAGCGACGGGGCCGGCGCGCCCTCGATCGTCGGCGCGTCCAGCCGGTGGGCGATCACCCGGGCGCCGGACCGGCGGCGCAGCTCGGCCAGCCCGCCCACATGATCGGGATGACGGTGGGTGAGCAGGATCGCGGTGACGTCGCCGATCGCCCGGCGCATCTCGCGCAGCGCCTTGCCGAACTCGGCCGACCGGCCGGGCAGCCCGGTGTCGACCAGAACCACCCCGTCGTCGACCACCACGAGGTGGGCGTGCACATAGCCGACGCTGATCTCGAAGACCCCGTCCACGATCTCTCGCATGGGCGAATGCTCCCACGTCGGCGCAGGTTGACGCGGCTCCCGCGCGGCAGCGCCGCCCGTGGCGGAGAGCAGCAGGTCCACCGCCCGGGCCGGGACGAAGCCGGTTGCAGGTCGGGTGCAGGCGCTCAGCGATCGGCGCTCCGGGTCGATGCGGCAGATGAGGGCTCGAGGAGGATTGGGTGAATCGACTGTTTCGGCTGGGGCCGGTGCTACGGGCGCGCAAGGCCCAGGAGGACGCCGCCCGCGGCGCGGTGATCCAGTCCCGTCAGGAGATCAGGGAGGCGCAGCAGCTGGCCAAGCGGCGTGCACTCGACCTGACCGGCGCCGACGCGCCCACCGAGGGGACCGCGCGGGCCATGGTCGCGTCCATGGTCGCCCGGCAGTCGCTGGCGCAGAGCCTGACCAACGCCCACCGGATGGTCGCCGACGCCGAGGAGGTCACCCGGGAGAGGGTGGCCGAGCTCGCCGACGCGGCCAAGCGCCGACGTGCGGTGGAGATGATGGCCGAGCGGCACGCCGACACGGTCCGCTCCCACGATCTCAAGGTCGACCAGGCCAACCTCGACGAGCTGGCGGTCACCATGAAGGCCCGCAACGCCGCCCGCGGACTGGACGGTCAGTCCGAGGAAAGGGCCAACCTGTTGCGTACGGGGGCCGGCACGGCCGCCGACCGGGAGGCCGTGAGCCGGGACGCCGCGCTCGCCGTGCACGCCACCCGCACCCAGCCGCTCGACCTCGCCGACGCCGCCCAGGCGATCGCCGCCCGCCGGGGGGACCTGGCCGAGGCGGTGCGCAAGGCCGAGCCTTCGCCGTCGGAGCCCACATGACGATGGGTGTCACGGGAGTCCTCTCCCGGATCTCCGAGTTGCAGTCGCAGCTCGGGCTGACGCCGACCGCGAACACCGCCACCACGGCCGCCAACCGCACCGGGTTCGCGAGCGCGCTCGCCGACGCCACCTCGTCGGGCGGCGCCAAGGGCGGGGTCACCGGCGACCAGATCGTCACGTCCGCCAAGAAGTACCTGGGCACCAAGTACGTGTTCGGCAGCACCGACCCGAGCAAGGGGCTGGACTGCTCGGGGCTGGTGCAGCGGGCGTACCAGGACCTCGGCATCGAACTGCCCCGGAACTCGTGGCAGCAGGCCAAGTCGGGCACCGAGGTGAAGAGCCTCGAGGAGGCCAAGCCGGGCGACATCCTGGCCTTCGACTCGCCGGTCGACCACGTGGCCATCTACCTGGGCGGCAACAAGATGATCGCCGCCCCCAAACCCGGCGACCACGTCAAGATCCAGTCGGTGTACGAGACCCCGACGCACATCCGCCGGGTGGTCGGCACCGAGGCCGCCGCCGGGGCCACCGGGCTGAACGCCGCCGCCACGGTCCGCCCGGCCAGCCTGCAGAGCTCCGGCCAGCTGTCCGGTGTCCCGTACGGCGATCTGTTCGCCAAGGCCGGCGCCAAGTACGGCGTCTCGCCGAAGCTGCTCGCCGCCGTGGCCAAGGTGGAGTCGGGCTACAACCCGAAGGCGGTCAGTCCGGCCGGGGCGCAGGGCCTCATGCAGCTGATGCCCGGCACGGCCAAGGGTCTGGGCGTACACAACTCGTTCGACCCGGAACAGGCGATCAACGGCGCGGCCAAGCTGCTGTCCCGCAACCTGAAGGAGTTCAGGTCGCTGCCGCTGGCGCTCGCGGCCTACAACGCGGGCGGCGGGGCGGTGCACAAGTACGGCGGCATCCCGCCGTTCGCCGAGACCCAGGCCTACGTGCCGAAGGTGCAGAAGGCGCTCGCCGCCCTGGGCGGCTGATTTCCGAGGAGAACCTTATGAGTACGCCGGGCTCCGTCACCGGTCCGGACCGCCGTCCGGCCGCCGATGTCACCCGCCGAGGCGCGTCCGCCCGCACCAGCGAGAGCGGCGGCGAGGAGTTCGGCACGGCCCTGTCGGCCGAACTCTCCCGCCCCGACACCGAACGCAACCGCCAGACCCAGGACCGTTTCGCCCGCAACCAGGCCGCCCAGTACACCAACGCCCAGCTCCAGGCCGCCCGCGACCGCAACACCACCACCCGCACCGCCCCCGGCCGCACCGCCGACCGTTCGGCCGCGGACCGCGCGGTAGCCGATCGTGCCGCCGCCGACCGCGCTGTCGCGGACCGCGCCGCGACCAACCGTGCCGCCGCGGACCGCGCCGCGGCCGAGCGGGCCACCACCAGCCGCTCCCTGGCCGACCGCGCCGCGACCGACCGCGCCGCGACCGACCGCGCGTCCGGCCGCGCCGCGGCGAACCGGGCCGCCGACCGTGGGGTAGCCGCCGATCGGGCCCTCGCCGGCCGTGCCGCCGCAGCCGATCGCGCCGCCGACCGGGCGTCGGCCCAGGAGCACCGGGCGGCGCCGCCGCACCACGACCGGACCGGCGCCGATCGGGCGACCGGCCAGTCCGAGGCCCGGCAGGCCGCCGCCGAACGTTCACAGGCCCGGGCCGCGGCCCAGCGAACCACAGCCGACCGCTCCCACCCCGCCTCACCTTCCAGCTCACCGTCCGCGACCGAGCCGGCAAGCACCGAGGCCGCCGAGGCTTCCCAGGCCGCCCAGGTCGCCCAGGCCGCGACCCAGGCTCAAGCCACCGCGGCCCCCGCCGCCTCCGTCGCGACCCCAGCGGGCGCCGCCGTGGAAGGCGTCGAGGCGTCCGGCCCGGCCGCCCCCGGCGCCGCGCCGGCCACCGCGGGAGTCTCCGCCCTGCCCACCGATCAGCCCACCGCCGACGGCGCGCCGAGAGCGACCACCCCGATGCCGGACACCCCCGTCCAGGGCGGACCGATCGCTCCAGCCGGGCCGGGCGCACCTGGCACCACCGCACCGACGGCCCCGTCCACCGACGGCGCGACCCCGACCGGTCAGCCCACCGCCGGCCTCACACCCGCCGCCCAGCCCGTCGCCGGCCGCACACCCGCCGGCGCGTCCATCGCGGGCCTCACCCCGGTCACCGCCGACGCCGCCCGCGCCCCCGACCTCGCCGCAACCCCAGCCCCGCAAGGCGCATCCACCCAGGCCCCCACCACACCACCGTCGGCCACCGGGTCCGCCGCCGCAGAGGCACCTGCCGCCCAGCCCCCCACCGCATCAGCCTCCGCACCCTCCGCGCCCTCAGCCGCAGGGGCCACACCGCCCGTCACCGCCGAGTCCACCGCTGCCGCCGCACAGACCACCTCACCGCAGGCCGCCCAGGGCGTCAGTCCCCAGGCCGGCGCCGCAGTGGCCGCCGCCGCGCTGACCGACCCGTCCGCCGCGTCCCCCACCGAAGGCATCCCCAGCGCCACGCCCACACCCGCCAGTTTCCAGGCCGACCTGGCCGCCCAGGCGGACACGACGGCCGGCGTACCCGGAATCACCGCAGCCGCACCAACCGCACCCACCGCGCCCGCGGCCCCCACCGTCCCAACCGCCCCCGCCGCCCCACCACCCCACGTCCCCGTCCCCGGCAGCCCCGCCACCCAGGTGGCGATGCGCATCGCCCCGCTGCGCCTGGAGGCCGACGGCATCCACCGCCTGACCGTCAACCTGCACCCCGCCGATCTGGGCCCGGTCCAGGTCGTGGCCGAGATCCGCAACGGCCAGATCAACGTCCAGCTCTCCGGCTCGACCGACGCCGGCAACGACGCCCTGCGCAACGCCATGGACGACCTGCGCCGCGAACTGGAGCAGTCCGGCTTCGGCAACACCAACCTCGACCTGCGCCAGGGCCCGAACCAGCAGGATCAGGCGCGCCAGCAGTTCGCCTTCATGGACCAGGGCCGCCCCGGCGGCGGTGGCTCCGGCGGCGGGGCGTCAGCGCCCGCTCCGGCCGACGCGCCCGCCCCCACGCCGACGCGCCCGGCCCCCGACGACGGCCGACTCGACATCCAAGCCTGACGCCCCTTTGCTCTGCGCACCTATATGCACCCCGTCGATACCGCCACCAATCGGACGCCGCGCCGATGCGGGAGCGATCGGCATCGCATTTCCGCAGCTGGGAAGGGGGGTGAGTATGAGTGCGCAGAGCAGAGGGGCCCTCGCGGGCTGGGGGCGGGCCAGGGGCGGCGGGCGCGGCGGTCAGCTGGCGGCGATCAGCTGGCGCAAGGCGTCCCAGGCCTCGTCGGCGGTCACCCGCTCGTCGAGGCCCTGGCGCAGGAAGTCGGTGATCTGGGGCCACACCGCGGTGGCCCGGTCGGCCTCAGGGTTGGTGCCGGGGACGTAGGCGCCGATCTCCACGAGTTCGCGCACCTCGCGGTGGGCGGCCATCATCCGGCGTAGTTCGGTGGCGTCCGACTTCTGCTGGGGCGTGGTGATCCTGTTGGCCACCCGGGAGATCGAGTCCAGGGCCTGGATGCTGGGGAAGTGGCCGGCGGTGGCCAGCTTGCGGTCGAGGACGACGTGACCGTCCAGGATGGAGCGGGCGGCGTCGGCGATGGGCTCGTTGTGGTCGTCGCCCTCGACCAGGACGGTGTAGAGGCCGGTGATGCTGCCGCGGGCGCCGGGGCCGGCCCGTTCCAGCAGGCCGGCCAGCATCGCGAAGACCGACGGCGGGTAGCCGCGGGTGGCGGGTGGTTCGCCGACGGACAGGCCGACCTCGCGCTGGGCCATGGCCGCGCGGGTCACGCTGTCCATCATGAGGAGCACGTCCTGGCCCTCGTCGCGGTAGTACTCGGCGATCCGGGTGGCAACGGCGCCGGCGCGCAGGCGTACCAGCGGAGGGGTGTCGGAGGTGGCGATCACCACCACCGAGCGGGCCAGGCCTTCGGGGCCCAGGTCGTGTTCGATGAACTCGCGCACCTCGCGGCCGCGCTCGCCGACCAGGGCGACCACGTTGAGCTCGGCCGACGTGCCGCGGGTGATCATGCTCATCAGCGTGCTCTTGCCGACGCCGGAGCCGGCGAAGATGCCGATGCGCTGGCCGCGGCCGCAGGGTACGAGCGTGTCGAGCACCCGTACGCCCAGCGACATCGGCGCGTCGACCAGCTGACGCTCCATCGCGGACGGTGGCGCGGCGTCGATGCTCACCAGGTCTCCGCGCAGCGGCGGGCCGCCGTCCATCGGGCGGCCGAGCCCGTCCAGGATCCGGCCGCGCAGGTCGGGGCCGACCGCCACGCGCAGGGGTCCGCCGGTGCTGACCACGGGCTGGCCGGTGCCGAGGCCGGCGATCGGGCCGAGTGGGAGGCAGGACAGGCGGTCGCCGTCCAGGGCGGCCACCTCGGCGTACACCGAGGACGGGCCTTCGCCGATCTCGAGCAGTTCGCCGACGCGGGCCTCGAGGCCGCCGACGGTGACCCGGAGGCCGACGGCGCCGGTGACCCGGCCGCGGGAGAGCGGGCGGGCGGCGGAGAGCGCGGCGTCGACGCGCGCGCGGAACAGGTCGCTCACAGCCGCAGGGCCTCCCGGGCACGGTGGACCGCCGCGGCGATGGACGCGTCGACGGTGGTGGAGCCGGTCTCGGCGATGGCGTCGCCGGGCCGCAGCGCCGGGTCGGGTCGCAGGTGGACCGCCCGTCCGGCGTAGTTGTGGTCGGCCTGGCCGGAGCCGCCGACCAGGTTCCGATAGTCGTCGGGGTGCAGGTTGACCACGATCTCGCCCTGGTCGGGGGCGGCCGCCATGGCCCGGCGCAGGGCGTCGGCGGCGCGGTGCTCGGGGTCGTCCAGGGTGCGCCCGACGATGGCCTCGGCCAGTTCGAAGGCGTGTGCCAGCACCGCCTCCTGCAGCTCGTGCAGGGTGGGCATGAGCTGGGTCTCCAGCCCGGTCACGGCGCGGCCGAGCGCGTTCACGGCCTGGCTGAGCGCGGCCGCCCGGCGCTGCTCGTGCGCGTTCTCCAGGGCGCGCGCCCGTTCCGCGGCGGCTTCGGCCTCCAGGGCGGCGGCTCGCTGGCCCTGCGCCCAGCCCTCGGCGTACCCGGCGGTCCGGGCCTGTTGTTTGGCCTTCTCCACCGGAGCGCTGTCCATCGGCGGCTCTCGGCGCAGGTCCGTGCCGAACCGCGCGGCCGCCGCCGATTCGGCGACGTTGCCACGCAGCACGGACGGGCGCTCGTCAGGCAATGAGTTCCTCCTGCTCGCCGCCGCGCTGGATCTCGATCTGGCCGGAGTCCTCCAGCGCGCGGATCACCGAGACGATCTTCTGCTGCGACTCCTCGACCATCTTGACCTTGACCGGGCCGAGGAGGTCGATCTCCTCGAGCAGGTTGTCCCGGCCGCGTTCGGACAGGTTGCCGGTGACCTTCTCGCGGACGTCCTCGCCGACGCCCTTGAGCGCGGTGGCCAGGTCGGACGGCTCCACCTGGCGCAGCACCAGCTGGATCGAGCGGTCGTCGAGGTTGATGATGTCCTCGAACATGAACATCCGCCGGCGGATCTCCTCGGCGATCTCCGGGTTGCGCGCCTCCAGCGCCTCCAGGATGAGCCGCTCGGTGGTGCGGTCGGCGCGGTTGATGATGTCGACCAGCGGTTGCAGGCCGCCGACGGTGGACAGCTCGTCGGGCTGGAGCACGGTGGACAGCTTGCGCTGCAACGCCAGCTCGACCTGGCGGATCACGTCCGGTGAGGTGCGGTCCATCACCGCGATGCGGTGCGCCACGTCGCTCTGGACCTCCGGCGCGAGGCCGGAGAGGATCGAGGAGGCGAGGGCCGAGGGTACGTGCGCCAGCACGAGCGCGATCGTCTGCGGGTGCTCGTACTGCACGTAGGAGAGCACCTGCCGTGGGTCGGCGTGGCTGAGGAAGTTGAACGGCATGTCGGTCATGGAGGCCTGGAGCCGGTCCAGGATCAGGTTGGCCCGTTCGGAGCCCAGGGACGCTTCGAGCAGCTCCCGGGCGTACTGCAGGCCGCCGGCGCCGGCGTGCTTGGTGGTGGCCATCGCGTAGAACTCGTCGATGACGTCGCCCACCACGTCGGGCTCCAGCTTGCCCAGCCGGGCGATCTCCGCGGACAGCTCCTCGACCTCGCCCTCGCTGAGCGCGGCGAGAACCCGGGTGGAGTACTCCTTGCCCATCCGCACCAGCAGGATCGCGGCCTTGCGCAGGCCAGTCATCGACGTCGTGCTCAATGCCGGTGTGGTCAACGTGGTCCTTCCTCAAACCGCGGGGGTGATGCCAGGAACTCCAAGGTCAGCGGCCCGCGCCCAGCCAGCCGCGCAGCAGGGAGGCCATCTCCTCGGGCTGGTCCTCGACCATCTGCTCGATCTCGCGCTGCCGCCCGTCGACCTCTTCCTGCTGCCGGTCGGGCACCGCCTCGATGGCCGGGCCGGGGATGACGGCGTTCAGCTCGGCCAGCCTCTGCGCCTCCAGGGCGGCCTGCATCTGCTCCAGGTGGGCGAGCTCGGACGGGCTCAGCGACTTGCGCTTCCTGGCGCGGCGGCTGGCCCGCCAGGCGAATAACAGCAGGAGCAGGACGACCAGGGCGAGCGCGGCCGTCTTGACCAGCGACTGCTGCTTGTCGGCGGTGGCCGCGGCGGACGACTCGGCGAGCTCCTTCTTGGCCGCTTCGGCGGCGCTGGTGTCGAACGGCATGGCCGCGATCGCCACCGAGTCGCCGCGGGTCGCGTCGATGCCGGCGGCCGTGCTGACCAGCTGCTGCACCTGGGCCGAGTCGACGGTCCCGGCCGTGGTCGCGTTGAGCAGCACGGCCACCGACAGCTTCTTCACGCCGCCGGGCGCGCTCTTGCGGACCTCGTCGACCTGGTTCACCGCGTTGTTGCGGGTCTGCTGGGTGTTCTCGTACTGGCCGGCGGCGCTGGTGCTGGTGTTGCCGTTGGGGACCTGGATGTTGTCCGGGCCGAGCACGCCGCCCTGCCCCTTGCCGTCGTCGCCGTTGTACGCCTCGCGGCTGATCTGCTCGGACAGCGCCGCCACGGACGGGTCCGAGGTGTACTGGCGGGATGTCGTGGAGGTCTGGTCGAAGTCGAGCTCGGCGGTCGTGGTGACCACGGCGTTGCCCGGTCCGACCACGCTGTCCAGCATGTTCTGCAGCGAGGTGTTGAGCCGGTTCTGGTAGGCCACGGTCTGCGAGTCGGCGCCGCTGTCGCCGCCGGTCGCCACCGCGGCGCCGCCGCCGGTGGAGAGGATCTTGCCGTCCGCGCCGGCCACCGTGACCTGGGTCGGGTCGAGGCCCTCGACGCTGGAGGCGACCAGGTTGACGATCGCCTGCACCTGCTGGTTGGAGAGCGGCTTGCTGGCCGAGGACTGGACCAGGACGGAGGCCGTGGTCTTGTTCTGGTCGTCGGCGAAGACGTCCTTCTGCGGGATGACCAGGTGCACGGTGGCGGCCTCGACGCCGTCGATCGACTTGATGGTGTTGGACAGCTCGCCCTCGAGCGCGCGCTGGTAGTTCGTGTGCTGCATGAAGTCGCTGGTGGTGATGCCCTGCTGGTCGAGCAGCGCGTAACCGGTGTCCGACTCCCCGGGCAGGCCTTCGCCGGACAGCGACAGCCGCAGGTCGTAGACCTGGTCCTGGGGCACCATGATGGTCTGGCCGCCGTTGGCCAGCTCGTACGGTGTTCCGGTCTTCTGGAGCGACTCGACGATCGCGCTCGCGTCCTTGCTCGACAGGTTGCTGAACAGGGCGGCGTACGACGGCTTGGACGCCCAGGTGGCGAAGAAGTAGCCGCCGACGGCGAGGGCGACGACCGCGAAGATCGTGACGGCCTTCTGTCCCGGGGTGAAGGACTTGAAGGCGTCGCTGACCTTGCGGACGGGCGCGGGGAGACGGTCCGTCATGACGTCAGGCCTGCATTCTCATGATCTCCTGGAAAGCCTCCAGGGCCTTGTTCCGGACCGCCATGGTCAGCTGGAGACCGAGCGCGGCCTCGGTCGAGGCCATGGTGTACTGCGCCGGGTCGGCGAGCGTGCCGTTGGCGACCTGGGTGGCCAGGTCGGACGCCTTCGTCTGAGCGGCCTGGACGCTCTCCAGGCCGGAGGACAACATGCCGGCGAAGTCGGTGCCGGAGGTGGATTCGGCGGCTTCGGTGCCCGAGGCGCCCGCGGTCTTGCCGATCTCGGTGACCTTGCTGAGCGCGTCCATCGGGCTGATCCCCGAGAATCCGCTGATCGCGCTGATCGGAGAGGTCATGATCAGGCCTTCCCGAGGTTGATCGCCGCGGTGTACGAGTCACGGGCGCGGTCGACCACAGACAGGTTCGCCTGGTACGCGCGCTGCGCCATGATCATCTGGGCCATCTGGCTGCCGAGGTCGATGTCCGGCCGGCGGACGTACCCCTCGGTATCGGCCAGCGGGTTGTCCGGCTCGTAGGTCAGCTTGCCCTCGGCGCTGCCCAACGCGATGCCGCCGACCTGGGCGCCGTTGCCGTCCTGGGCCTCCTGGGCCACCACGTACCGGGCCTGGAAGGCGTTCTCCGAGGTCCGGGTGACGTTGTCGATGTTGGCGATGTTGTCCGAGACGGCGTCCAGCCACTTGCGGTAGACCGTGACGCCGCTGGCGGCCACGCCGATCGCGTTGAAGGTGCTCATCCGGATCAGGCCCCCTTGATCGCGTCGCGGATCAGGCCGTACTTGCCGTCCAGCGCGCGGAGAGTCAGCTGGTAGCGCATCGTGGTGTCGATGTGCGAGAGCGTCTCCTCATCGAGGTTGACGTTGCTGCCGTTCAGCCGGGTCGGCTCGAGCGAGCGGGCCACCGACGGCGTCACCGACCGGGGTGCACGACCGTGCTCGACGGCGCTGCTCAGCGCCTCCTCGAACTTGACCTTACGGGCCTGGTAACCGGGCGTCTCGATGTTCGCGATGTTGTCCGCGATGGCGGTCTGACGGGCGGCCAGGCCGGCCACGGAGACCTTGAGCGAAGCGGTGGACACGTCGTTGAACACGGCTGATTCCCCTCGGTCGTGCAGGTCGCCGGTCCGTGGCGGTCGTTGAGCGATCCGTCGCTCGTACCATCCGAATCGGCGTGTTGAGGGATCCGCTTAGGGCCAATCGGTTGCCGCGTGGTTGCTACATCGCGCAGTCGAGATAGACCGGGCGCTTGGACGCCTCACCGGTCTCGATCCGGGAGTTCATCGCCATCTGCTGGCGGGTGGCGACCATCCGGCGGGCGATCTCCTCGGCCGCGCGCAACTGGCGGGTGAGGATCTCGTCGGCCCGGGGCCGCAGCTCGAGCGGGAGGGCGCCGAGCTCGGTCGGCGGCTTCCACAGGTCGGCCGGCGGGTGCTGGGCGTGCCGGTGCTCGTCGGTCAGCATGGCTTCGGCCGCCGCGACGTCGAGTTCCATCTCGTCGAGCGCGGCGACCCACGCTTCCCGCCAGTCCCCAGTCACAAAGGTGATCCCTTACGTCTCAGTTGGTCGCCTGAGCCGCGGCCTCGCGCCACGCGTCGCGCAGCGGTTCGACCAGGCGCCGGCAGGCGGCCACCCGATCGGCGTCGCGCTTGATGTTGGCGCCGATCAGCTCGGTGACCAGGAAGCCGTACAGGTTGGCCAGGCCGGGCGCGCCGGACCAGGCGTCCAGGTCCAGTGTCGTACGCAGCTCCAGGATGATCTCCTGGGCGTGGGTGAGTTTGTCGGCGGCGACCTCGCGGTTCCCCGTGCGCACCGCTTCCTCACCCTGCACCAGGTCGATCACCAGGCGGTCGTAGAGCATGACCAGCAACTTGCCGGGCGAGGCAGTGTTGACCGAGTCCGCCAGGTAACGGTCGCGCAGTGCGGGAGAAGACATTGGATCCCTTGGGTCGGTGTCAGCCGAGCTGACTGGAGAGGTAGGAGGACTGCGACTTGAGGTTGCTGAGCGCGGTCTCCAGGGATGCGTATTGCTTGGTGAGGGCTTCGCGACGCTGATCGAGCCGCACGTCCCAGTGGTCGATCTGCGCGTTCATCGAGTCGATGAACGACTTCCGTCCGGTGATCGCGTTGGTGATGTTGGCCGTCTGCTTCTGCGAGACGGCCTTGAACGTGTCCGCCATGCCCATGCCGGCGTTCTTGATCTTGTCCGGGTCGGCGGCGTACGACGCCTCGAACGCCTCCTTCGCGAAGGTGAGCGTCCCGTCCTTCTCCAGCTGCACGCCGAGCTTGCTGAGGCTGCCGATATCGGCCTGGCCCTGGCTGACCGCGCTCATCACGGACTGGCTGATCTGCCGGACCATGAATTCGCTGGAGAGGGCGGCGCCGGACTTGGTCGTCGCGTCGTACTTGGTCTGCTTGGTGACCTCGCTGATCACCGCGTTCGCGGCGTCCACCATCGCCTTGATCTTGTCGGTCATGCCCCCGATGTCCGAGGTGACGCCGATCGTGACGTTGTTCTCCTCCTTGGTGGCGGTGAGCGTCACGCCGGTCATCAGGTCGGTGAACGTGTTGGTGCTGCTGGTGACCGTGTAGCCGCCGTCCTCGTCGGCGCCGCCGACCTGGAGCATCGCGTCCTGGGCCACGGCGGCGGTCTTCAGGTCGGCGTCGAGGCCGCCGACGGTGAAGCTGCCGGCGACGCCGGTCTTGGCCGCGGTCATCTGCAGCACGCTGTCGCCGGTGCTGGTCTTGACCACGGACGCCTTGACGCTGAGGCCGGCGCCGTTGATCGCGTCCGAGATGCCCTGGGCGTTGCGCGGCTGGTCGGTGAGGTCGATGGTGACCGGGTCGCTGCCGTCGTCGAAGCTGATGGTGATGCTGCCGCCGGGGGCGAGGTCGGCATCGGAGTCCACCCGGGCGGTGGAGATCTGGGCCTTCGCGAGCTGCTTGACGTCGAAGGTGAGGCTGCCGGTCTGCGTGGCCGCGGCGTTAGGGGTGGCGGCGGCGGTGACCGAGGTGGACGACGAGGTCGGCTTGATCGAACGCCAGGTGGCGGGCTTGGCGAGATCTTCCGACGCGGTCTTCAGAGCGGCGAGCTTGGTGTTGACCGACTGGTAGGAGGTGACCATCGACTCCGCGCCGGAGACCTTGGTCTTGAGGCGGTTCTGCGGCGCTGCCTCGATCTGCATGAGCTGGCTGATCATCGAGGAGGTGCTGAGGCCGCTGACCAGGCCGTCAACAGTGCTGCCCACGGTGCGCCCCTTTCTGTCGGTCGTGGTGGTGCCGGTGACGCTGGATGTGCCGAGGGCGGCCGGCGCCGTCTGCCAGCCGCCCTCAACCTGTTCGGTCGTGCGTCGTATTCAGTTAGCCCGCGCCGGTTGCCAATCGGTTAGCGGAGCAGCGAGAGCACGTTCTGCGACGCCTGGTTGGCCTGCCCGAGCATCGACGTGCCGGCCTGGGTCAGGATCTGGCTCCGGGTGAAGGAGACCATTTCCTGCGCCATGTCGGTGTCCCGGATCCGGGACTCCGACGCGGACAGGTTCTCCACCGAGACGTTGAGGTTGTTGATGGTGTGCTCGAACCGGTTCTGGGCAGCACCCAGCGTGGACCGCTGCTCGGAGACCGTCTCGATGGCGGCGTCGATCGTGTCGATGGCAGCCGCGGCGCCGGTGGTGAGGTCCAGGCTGTCGATACCCAGATCCGCGGCGCTGACCTGGTCGATGGTGACGGTTACCTTCTCGCCGGTGTTGGCGCCGATCTGGAAATCCTTGGCCGTGAAGGAGCCGTCCAGCAGCTTGGTCTTCCCGAACGCCGTGTCGGTGCCGATCTGGTCGAGCGCGGAACTGAGCTCCGCGAACTCAGCCTGTGCCGCTTCCTTGGCCTTCGGGTCACTGGCGCCGTCGTTCGCCGCCTGCACCGACAGGTCACGCATACGTTGCAGCACGGAGTGCACCTCGTTCAGGGCGCCTTCAGCGGTCTGTGCGACGCTGATGCCGTCCTGGGCGTTGCGGACGGCGACCTTGAGGCCACCGACCTGGGCGCGCAGGCCCTCCGAGATGGAGAGGCCGGCCGCGTCGTCGGCCGCCCGGTTGATGCGGAAACCGCTGGACAGCTTCTCCAGCGACTTCGACATCTGCCCGTCGGTGATCGACAGGTTCCGGTAGGAGTTCTGCGCGGCGACGTTCTGATTGATGCGAAGACCCATGGGGTTTTCCTCCTTGATGAGGGTCTGGTCCGGGCTCGTCCATGAGCCCTTGGCGTACGCCCTGAGTGATCGGACGGTTGCCATCAGTCATGAGAAGTATCCGAGACTTGTTCGCACCTGTTCTCGAAACCGCGGAAAACGGGTCGCACCGGACTGCAACCCGATGGAGCCCAAATCCTCAGAGAGGCGCCCTCCGTTGCCGACCTGTCCGGTAGCGGGGGAGAAGCCTCCGCGGATGGAGGACCGGCGTGAGCCTTACCGACCTGTCCAGCGTCCTGTGGCGGTCCCGCGAGTTGCTCGAGTTGCTGCTGTTCAAGCTGGAGGAGGAGCAGTTGCTCCTCGCGGCGAACCGGTCGCGCTGGCTGTCGCACGCCACCCGCGAGGTCGAGGTGGTGCTGGACCAGATCCGGCAGACCGAGGTGGCTCGTGCGGCGTACGCGCAGGCCGTGGCCTCCGAGCTGGGCCTGCCGGTCGAGGCGTCCCTGGGCGAGCTCGCCGACGCCGCCCCTGACCCCTGGTCCGAGCTGCTTCACCAGCACCGTAAGGCATTCCTGACGCTGACCTCGGAGATCAGCGCGATGGCCGAGGCCAACCGGGACCTGCTCACCGCCGGTCAGCGCGCAGCTCGCGAAACGATGCTCGCGTTCGCCGGAACCGTGGAAACGTATGGCCGGCAAGGACAGACCGTCACCGGCGGCGTGCGCCGCCCCAGCCTGGTGGACGAGGCGATCTGATGGCAAGCAGCTTCGGGGGCATCAACACCGCTCTGACCTCGCTCTACGCGCAACGTCGTGCCCTGGACGTGACGGGTCAGAACATCGCGAACGCGAACACCGAGGGCTACACCCGGCAGCGCGCCGAGATGCAGTCCCAGGTGGGCTCGCTCTCGCCGGCCATGTACGCCAGGACCGACGGCCTCGGCACCGGTGTCGCGGTGTCCGACGTGCAGCGGCTGCGCGACGAGTTCATGGAGAACCGGGGCCGCGCCGAGCACGGCAAGAGCGCCTACCTGGCCCAGCAAACGTCCGCCTACGGCTCCATCGAGGACGTGTTCGCCGAGCCCGGCGACACCGCGCTGGCCGCACAGCTGCACGACATGTGGGGCGGCTGGAACGACGTGTCCAACAACCCGCAGCTCGCCGCGACCCGCTCGACCCTGCTCCAGCAGGCGTCGACGGTGGCCGACGGGCTCAACTCGGCCCACTCGTCGCTCGCGTCGCAGTGGTCACAGTCCAGCACCCAGCTGGCCGCATACACCAACGAGGTCAACACCACGGCCGACTCGATCGCCCAGCTCAACGACAGCATCGTCAAGGCCAAGGCCACCGGCCTGACCGTCAACGAGCTCGAGGACCGCCGCGACCTGCAGGTGATGAAGCTGTCCGAGCTGGCCGGGGCCACCGCGTCGGCACGGGCCAACGGCGCGGTCGACGTGTTCGTCGGCAACTCCACTCTGGTCAGTGAGTTCACCACCCGGAAGCTGGAGGTCTCCGGCGCCAAGCGGCTGGACGACCAGAACTCCGACCCGATGACGCTGCGCTGGGCCGACACCAAGACCGCGGTGCAGGCCGGCGGCACGATGGGCGCGATGGCCGACACGATGACCACGATCATCCCGGCCATCTCGGACGCCCTGGACTCGGTGGCCAAGAACCTCGCCGACAAGGTGAACACCCTGCACGGCGGCGGATACAGCAAGGACGGCAGCACGGGGCTGGACTTCTTCACCAGCAGCAGCGGCGGCGACATCACGGCCGGCACGATCCGGCTGAACATCACCGACCCGGACCAGGTCGCGGTCTCCGGCACCGACGGCACCTACGACAACTCGATCGCCGACCAGATGGCCGACCTCGGCGAGTCGATCGACGGGCCGGACCGCGAGTACCAGGGCATGATCGGCCAGCTCGGCGTGGCCGCGCAGGCGTCCGGCCGGCGCAACGACATCCAGGCCACGGTGACCGAGCAGGTGGACGCGTCGCGCGAGGGGCAGTCCGGGGTCAACCTCGACGAGGAGATGACCAACCTGCTGACCTATCAGCGTGGATACGAGGCGGCGTCGCGCGTGCTGACCACCATCGACTCGATGCTCGACCAGCTCATCAACCGCACCGGACTGGTCGGAAGGTAAGGAGTAGAACGTCATGGCGATCGGCGGACGCGTCACCGAGGGCAGCATCCACACCCGGGTGCTGGCCAACCTTCAGCGGAACATCGCGAAGGGCGAGAAGATCCAGGAGCAGTTGTCCAGCGGCAAGACGATCAACCGCCCGTCGGACTCACCGACCGGCACGGTGTCGTCACTCCAGCTGCGCGGCGAGGTGCGGGCCAGTCAGCAGTACGCCCGCAACGCCGACGATGGCCTCGGCTGGCTGGGCACGCTCGACAACACGCTGTCGACCGTCTCCTCCCGGACCATCGCGGCGCGCGACCTCGTCGTCCGCGGCCTCAACCAGGGAGCCAACGACCCGACCACCAACGCTGCGATTGCGTCCGAATTGGATCAGATTCGCGAGCAGCTCGTCGGGTATGGCAACACCAAGTACATGGATCGTCCGGTGTTTGGCGGCTCGACCGCCAGTGAGGTCGCGTACGACCCGGACGGTACCTTCGTCGGCGACACCGGCACCACCTCACGGACCGTCGGCGCCGGCGCCAAGGTGCGCGTCGACGCCACCGGCCCGGAGGCCTTCGGTGAGGGAGACACCCAGCTCTTCAAGGTTCTGAAGGATGTCGCCGATTCCATTCGGGCCGGTGACACCACTGCGACTGCCGCGAACCTGGAGAAGCTTGACGCCGCGCACAATCTCGTGAAAACCACTCTTTCGGATGTTGGCGCTCGTTACAATCGGCTTGAAGGGATGAAGCAGTCCGCACAGGATCGATTGCTGACCGTGACGTCGCAGCTGTCCGATATCGAGGATGTCGACCTGCCGAAAACGATCATGGAGATGCAGCTTCAGCAGACCTCGTACCAGGCAGCTTTGGCCGCCTCGGCCAAGGTGATCCAGCCCTCGCTCATCGATTTCTTGAGGTGACCATGAGCACGCAAGCAGTCTCTCGAACGCACGGGGATCAGATGATCACGACTATTCCCACGATCCACCTGGCCGCCCCGATGCCGGGCTTCCCGGCGCACACCCGGTTCGCTCTCGTGCGGCTCAACGACGAAGGCCTTCTCTACGCCTTCACCTCGCTGGACAACCCGGAGCTCCGCTTCCTCGTGGTCCCGCCGGACCCGTTCTTCGAGAACTACACCCCGGAGATTCCGGACGAGTCGCTCGCCCTGCTGGGCTACCCCGAGGCCGAGGACGTGATCACGATGCTGGTGATCACCGCCGGCAAGGAGGCCACCGCGGCCAACCTGATGGCGCCGATCGTCATCAACACGGTGAACCGGATGGCCCTCCAGGTCGTACTCGCGGGCACGGAGATGCCGGTGCGCGCGATCCTCAACAAGAAGTAGGCGTCGGGCCGGTCCTGTCCACGGATGGAAAGGGGCATCGGTGCTCGTGCTGACCAGACGGGCCGGCGAGAGCGTGATGATCGGCGACGACGTCGTCATCACCGTTCTCGAGGCCCGGGGTGATGTGATCCGGCTCGGCATCCAGGCGCCACGGGACGTGCGCGTGCATCGCGAAGAGGTCTATCGCGAGCTGCAGGCGGCCAACCGTGAGGCGGCCTCGCCCACCGACGCGGTGGTCGACGAGCTTTCCCGGACGCTGCGGCCACCGTCCGAACCGGACGCTCCGCAAGACAATCGGTAACCACGAAAAGCGCCCCGCCGGTGACGGCGGGGCGCTTTCGCGTCTGCGGAAAGGGTCAGCCGATCGGGGCGCCGCGCGCCGCCATGAACCGGATCGGGTCGATCGCGTTGGCGTGCGTGGCCGGCGTTCCGGTGTGGACCTCGAAGTGCAGGTGCGGGCCGGACGACGAGCCGGAGGTGCCCACGTACCCGAGGAGCTGGCCGGTGGCCACGGTCTGGCCGACGACCACCGACGGCTTGCGCACCATGTGGCAGTAGCGGGTCACATAGTTCAGCGCGTGCTGCACCTCGACGTACCAGCCGCAGCCGGAGATCGAGCGGCTGCCGTCCACGTCGCAGTTGTTGGTGGAGGCGTTGCAGACCACCCGGATCACCTTGCCGCCGTTCGCGGCCTTGATCAGGGTGTTGCGCGCGGCGCCCAGGTCGACACCGTCGTGCGACGGGCGGGTCACCGTACGGAATCCGCTGACCAGCCCGGCCGACACCGGCTGGGTCCAGGTCTTGGCGACCACGGGCGCCGGCGTGGTCGTCGAGGTCTTGGGGCAGGTCGGGATCGGGAACACGGCGCGGGCGACGTAGGCGTCCGCGACCCAGTAGTTGTTCGTCAGCTTGTCCCAGAGGTTCGTGGTGCGGACCGTGCCGCGGATCGTCTCGGCGCGAACCTGGCAGACGATGGAGAGCTTGCCACCTTTGGAAACGGTGCCGGCCAGCTTGCCGGCGGAGGCGGGCGTCACGCGCAGGTTGAGCGCGGTGCCGCCGGTCTTGGCGGTGCCGATGCCGGCCACCTTCGGGGCGGCGGCGACGGGACCGGCCGCGCCCAGCGCACCGGCCAAGATGCCGGCGGCGGCGAGCAGCGTGGTGGAGATGCGGCGCTGATGTCGGGCCTTCATGGGCTTCCTTCCCGGCACGCGGTCACGTGCTCACGGGCCAATCTGCCGAGCGTGGGATGCCACCGGGGTGCGCCTCCAGTGCAGAACAGTTGCTGCTGAATCCGCCGAAACCGCCATCGGACGGGCGGCCAGCGCTGAAGATTGAGGCACCGGCAAATGCTCGCGTCTGAAGGAGTCGTACATGTCGCGATTGGCCGATCTCGGCGTCGCCAAGCGGTTGAGCCTCATCGTGGCCAGCGGTGTGGTCGCGCTGGGCGCCCTGACCGTGATCAGCACCATGAGTCAGGGACAGCTCACCGACCAGGCCGAGAATGTCCGGCGGCTGGAATCGGCCCTGGGCGCGCTGAACCACCTGGACACCCGCCAGTCCGAGCTGAAGGTCGACATGTACCGGCAGCTGCTCGGCCAGGACATGTCCGACGACGTGGCCGACGACGTGGTCTCGGCGTCCGAGGCGGCCCAGGCCGTGCAGGACGCCGGGTTGCCGGCCCGGATCCAGCCGATGTTCGACGACCTGAAGCCGGACGTGGTGTCGTTCGGCGCGTTCGCCGGTGACTTCGTCAAGCGGGCCGCCACCGACCGCGAGGCGGCCGTGCGCGACATCGACCAGATACCGGAGCGCAACAACATCTCCGACGACAAGATCGACACGATCAAGACGGAGCTGGAGAAGGACATCAGCACCGAACGCGGCGACATGACCAGCACCACCAGCCGCACCGCGTGGTTGACCGACGGCGTCGCCCTGCTCGGCCTGCTGCTGCTGATCGGCCTGGCCGTCCCGGTGGCCCGGTCGATCCTGCGGCCGGTCCGCCGCCTCGGCGAGGTGATCGGGAGCCTGTCCCGCGGCGACCTCACCGCGCGCAGCGGGATCACGACCCGCGACGAGATGGGCCGGATGGCCGAGGCCCTGGACAGCGCGCTCGAGTCGATCCACCGGTCGATGGCCGCGATCGGCAGCAACGCCGACGTCCTGGCCAACTCGGCCGGCGAGCTCACCGCGGTGGCGGGCAAGATCGCGGACGCGGCCAACGACACCGACGCGCAGAGCACGTCAGCGTCGGCCGAGGCCGAGGAGATCTCCCGCAACGTGCAGACGGTCGCGGCCGGCTCCGAGGAGATGGGCCTGTCGATCCGCGAGATCTCCAGCAACACCAGCGAGGCCGCGCAGATCGCGGCGGTGGCGGTGTCCGAGTCGGCCCGGGCCACCGAGACGATCCGGCAGCTGGGCGAGTCGTCGGCCGAGATCGGCAACGTGATCAAGCTGATCACGTCGATCGCCGAGCAGACCAACCTGCTGGCCCTGAACGCGACGATCGAGGCGGCCCGGGCCGGTGACGCCGGCAAGGGTTTCGCGGTGGTGGCGTCCGAGGTGAAGGACCTGGCCCAGGAGACGGCGCGGGCGACCGAGGACATCGGCGCCCGGGTCACCGCGATCCAGCAGGACACCGGCGGCGCGGTCGAGGTGATCAGCCGGATCAGCGAGGTGATCGCGAAGATCAACGACTACCAGACCACGATCGCCAGCGCGGTCGAGGAGCAGACCGCCACCACGGCCGAGATGAGCCGCAGCATCAGCGAGGTCGCCTCCGGCAGCAGCCGCATCGCGGCCAACATCGCCGACGTATCGCACGCCAGCGCTTCCGCGGTGCAGGGCGTCAACCAGACCCGGCAGGCCAGTTCCGAGGTCGCCCGCACCGCCGAGGAGCTCCGCGGGCTGGTCTCCGGCTTCAAGCTCTGAGCATTTGATACTCACCTGCACCGGCCACATACCTTGCTTCACAACGCCGCCGTCCGACTCTTCTCCCAGACGGGAAAGGGCCCGTCGGTGATCAGCGCGGGAGCGAATCGTGGGCGCAGAGCAGGAAACCATCGTGGCCGGACCGGGCCACACCCTCGATCTGACCGTCGACGCGCACGTGCACACCGGCTTCGCGGCCGGCCGGGACAGCGTCGGCGTGGTCGTCTCGGCCGCCGACCGGGCCGGACTGACCGCCGTCACCTTCGCCGACCAGGTCGCCCGGGACACCACCTGGCTGCCCGCGTACGCCGACGCCGTGCGCCGGGCCCGCCGGCGCACCGAGCTCACCCTCCGGATCGCCGCCGAGGTCGAGGTCGTCCGGCCGGACGGCTGGCTCGCCTGGCCCTCGGCCGACCTGGCCCACCTCGAAGCCCTCTCGGTCGCCGTCACCCGGCTGCCCACCGAGGACGGCCCGCTCAGCCCGCGTGAGGTCCGGCAGGCGATCGCCGCCGGCGCCCTGACCGAGGCCGAGGTGGCCGAGATCGTGGTCGGCGCGACGGTCAAGGGCCTGGAGCGCGCCTCCCGCTACGTGCCCACCCAGCTGGCCCGCCCACTCAGCCTGCTCACCCAGGTCGGCATCGACGACGCGATGCTCGCCGACGAGGTGCTCGACCACCTGGCCGACGCCTGCCGGAACGCTGGCGCCGCGGTCGAGATCAGCGAGGCGTGGCGCAGCCCGTCGGCGCGGATGGTCGGCCGGCTCCGGGACGCGGGAGTGCCGCTGGTGGCCGCGAGTGACGCCCGATATGCGGCCGAGGTCGGCCAGTGGCAGTACCTGCTCCGGGTCTGAAGGAAACCGCCCCCGGGTCTGAGGGAAAGCAAGCACCGAGCGTGTTCGCAAAAGTACTCTCGGTCGCATGAGCCTGGTTCAGCAGAGCATCGAGGTCGGCGCGCCCCTGCACACCGTGTACGAGCAGATCGCCGCGTTCGAGAACTATCCCCGCTTCATGACCGGAGTGGAGCAGGTCACGCCGATCGGCACCGACCGTACCCATTGGGTGATGGATCTCGACGGGCATCGCCGGGAGTTCGACGCGCAGATCACCGAGCTCGCCCTCGACGAGCGGATCTCGTGGTCGACCACGGACGGTCCGCGGCTCAGCGAGACGATCACGCTGCGGCCGATGAGCGAGACCCGGACCCAGCTGATCGCGCAACTGGACGCGGATATCGCGTTCCTGCTGCCCAGCGACCGGCACGGCCAGGAGACACTGACCAAACAGCTCAAGAACGACCTGACCACGTTCAAGGGCCTGGTGGAGAGCGGGGTGCTGGGCTCGCCCACGATGGGCGGCGCCAGCTCGAAGCAGCTGGCCGGCAAGCCCAGCATGGTCTTCGGGAGCCCGCCCACGCCGGCCTCGGTGGCCGCCCGGATCAAGCGGCGCGACCAGCAGCCCCACCCCGGTGCGGGCTGGGGTACGAGCGCCGGGGACCTGGCCCGGATGGGTACGAACGTCGACATCACCTCGGCCCCCGGCATCGACAGCCCGCACGACCTGGACGACGTGCTCGCCCCCGGCCGGAAGATCGGCGGCACGCGCGGTCTCCGGGGCGGCGCGGCCGGCACCGGGACCGGCACGGCGGCGATGGGCGGGCGTACGCAGGGCCGCGACACCTGGGGCGAAGGCGTGAGCCACGAGGAGGACCGGGGCAGCTCCCACGACTACGGCGGGTGATGTTTCGGGCCGGCTGATAATTCCGTTACAAGCCGCGCACCGAACTTGCAAAGACGACGATCGAACGGCAAGTTAACCGAGTGCAACGCATACCCCTCCAAGAGATCACCGACCGGACGGCCAAGCGCCGCGACGCGTGGTGGACGGTTCTGCTCGTCGACCCGCTGGCGATCCGGCTGGTCCGGCTGGTCTACCCGTACCGCTGGATCACGCCGAACCTGCTCTCGAGCTTCGCGTTCGTCCTCGGCCTCGGGTCCGCGGCCTGCTTCCTCATGCAGGACCGCTGGTGGCTGGTCGCCGGGGCGCTGCTGTTCCACCTGGCCTTCGTGATCGACTGCATGGACGGCAAGATCGCCCGGCTGAACGGCACCGGGACGATCTTCGGTGTCTGGTTCGACTTCATCTTCGACCGTGTCCGCGTGGTCATCTGCGCGATCGCGTTGTTCGGCGGTCAGTACTCGCGGACCGGCGACGTCGCGTGGATCTGGCTCGCCGCCGCGGTGGTCGGCATCGACTTCTTCCGCTACCTCAACGGGTCGCAGGTCGGCAAGATCAAGAGCAGCCTGAACGCCCAGCTGGCCGAGGCCCGCGGTGATCGCCCCGACCTGCCGTCGGCCGACGAGGAGGAGTCCGACCCCGACGACGCCAAGCAGGAGGCGCCGGGGCCGATCGAGGGCGAGGGCGGCACCTACCTCCGCATCCGCAACCGGCTGCTGCGCAACCGGATCCGCATCCACCTGTTCAGCGGCATCGAGTACGAGATGACGGTGTTCATCGTCGGCCCGCTGATCGGTTTCGTCTTCTTGACCTCGATCGTCTCCGGCGTGCTGCTGCTGGCCTTCGAGGCCCTGCTCGTGCTGCGCCTCTACCAGCTCGCCCGGCGGTTCCCGAAGCAGCTGGCCAAGGCTCAGGCCGAGGGCGAGGCGGCCCGGGCCGAGGCGGCCGGCGGGAACGGCGACGTCACGACCCCACCGTGGCCGACTCGAGTGTGACGATCAGGCGGGCGCCGCGCGGGTCGACCGGCTCGTAGCGGACCGACCCGCCGTTCGCCTCCACCAGGTGCCGGACGATGAACAGGCCCAGTGCGGCGCCGCGCATGAACCGCCCGAAGAGATCGGGCACCAGCTCGTCCGGGATGCCCGGCCCGTGGTCCCGCACGGTCAGGTGCACGCGGTCGGCCTGCCGCTCGGCCCGGATCTCCACCGGCGCCTCGCCGTAGGCCAGCGCGTTGGCCAGCAGGTTCCGCACCACCGCCTGCACGTGGCCGCGGTCGGCCAGGGCCGAGACGTGGTCGTCGACGAGGACCTCGACCGTGCCGCCGGCGGCAGGGCCGGCCGCCGCCACCACCGCCTCCACCACCTCGCGGATCGGCACCGGCGTGCGCCGGGCCGTGACCGAGCCGGTGTCCAGCCGGAACAGCAGCTGGAGGTCGTTCATCATCTTGATCAGCCGGCGGGTGTTCCGGTCGATCTTGGTGGCCAGCTCCTGCCGGATGTCGTCCGGCAGGTCGGCCCAGTCGGCGGTGAGCAGCTCGGCCAGGCTGGCGATCGAGCTGATCGGCTGGGCCACGTCGTGGGTGAGCATCGAGGTCAGGTCGTTCTTGAAGGCCAGCGCGCCGGCCAGCCGGGCGTTCGCCTCGCGCAGCTGCTCGTTGCCGCTCTCCAGCTCGGCGGCGTGCGCCCGGACCGACTCCTCGGCCCGCTTCCGGTCGGTGATGTCGACGTAGGTGGCGACGTAGGCCCGGGCCGCGCCGTCCGATCCGGGCACCGCGGCCATCGTGGCCAGCACCGGGACATCGGCGCCGTCGCGGTGCCGCACCCACCAGTCGCCGGTGCCGTCCGGTGGCAGCGTCTCGGGCCGCGAGCCCACCGCGTCCTCGTGCCGGTGCCCGGTCAGCTCCCGCCACCGCCGGTTCACGTCGATGACCCGATGGTTGGCGTCCAGCACCATCACCGCCTCGTTCATCGACTGGAGCAGCGTGTTCGCGAACTCCTGCCGGGTGTGCAGCTCGGCCACCAGCTCGCGGTGCCGCCGGTCGGCCGCCTCCAGCGAACGGATCAGGTGGGCGATCAGGGCCAGCACGGCCAGCGCGGCGAGGATCGCGCCGGTGCTGATGGCGGCCTCGGGCCGGGAGACTCCGGTACGCACGGCGAGCGCGCTGACCAGGGCGGCGAGCACCGGTACGGCGATCAGGGCGGGCAGGGCCCGGCGCACCGTGGTGCCCGCGCCGGCCATCGCCGAGGTGCGCAGCGGTCCCGCCTCCGGCCGGGCCAGGAGCGCGCCCAAGGTCAGGGTGAGCAGGGCGCCGGCCAGGTACGGCGAGATCAGCGGCACCGGGCCGTGGCCGTCCGGGAAGGTGGGCGCGAACATCCGCGGCACCAGGGCGACCAGGGCGATGGTGGCGGCGCCGGCCAGCAGCGGGTCGGCCACCCGGGCGCGGCGGCCGGGCAGGCGCATGTCCAGGACGGCCAGCGCGGTGGCGGCCAGCACGGTGGCCACGCCGGCGGCCGGATGCGAGCCGATGGCCAGCGCGCCGAGCACGCCCGAGGCCGCCGCGAGCAGATATCCGGTGATGCGTACGGAGAGTCGGCGGGCCGGCAGCACGACCAGGACGAGCGCGAGCCCGGCGGGCAGAAAGGCCGGCGCCGGGCTTGGTTCGAGGGTGCTCACCGGCAGGGCGGCGGCACCGTACACAGCCGTCGCGACCCCGGCGCACCCGGCGCCGAGGCGGGACAGCCGGCTCACGTCGTATGCCGCGAACTGCACCCGCGCCCTCTCTCAGACGGGGCAAATGCCTCTAATAGGTAAGACAGCGAGCATATCGCGGCAGAAGCCGTCTAGTGGTTACTGTGCGACACCCGCCCAGATGAAGCCCTTCTCCACCCGGGCCACGGTGGCCAGCCGGGCCAGCTCGGCGCCGTGCTTGTTCGCGTGGTGCCCACAGAAGGCCAGGGTGCCGGTGGGGAGGGTGACCTCCAGCCTGGCGGCCGCGGCGCAGCTGTCGCAGCGTTCGATCAGCTCGTCGACGGTCACGATCTCGGGAGTGCTCACCAGCGTGGTCATCTCGGCTCTCCTAGCTCGGCATGCTGCCTGTTCAGACAGCGGGTACATCGGCCTTCCGGGGTACCGAATTAGCTCTTCATGCCCAACCGGGGCGGGCTGCAACCCAAGGGCAACCCGGCCGGTCCCGGGCGGGCTCCGCCCCGGCCACAACATTTCCCCCAGGTGACTTCGGCATGCGTCCCGAATTGGTGACTAGCGCCGCCGAAGCCGATCAGGGGGGACCTGTTTATGACTCGCATCACCGGCCGGCGTCGTGCCGCCCGCTTCGTGCTGACCGCCGGCCTCACCGCCGCGGCCGCCGTCACCGGATTCGCCGGTTCGGCCGCCGCCGCGACACCCGCCGCGCTGCCCACCGGCACGATCCTGGAGGCCGACCGGTCCGCGGCGATCGCGGACAGCTACATCGTCACGTTCCGGCCGGGCACCCGCGCCGCCGACGTGCCGGCCGAGGCTCAGCGCCTGGTCCGTCGCTACGGCGGCGCCGTGCGGGCCAGCTACACCGCGGTCAGCGGGTTCAACGCCGAGATGACGCGTACGCAAGCCGCCCGGCTCGCCGCGCACCCGGCCGTGCAGTCGGTCGAGCAGGACGCCCGGATCACCGCGGACGGCGTACAGAACAACCCGGTCTGGGGCCTGGACCGGATCGACCAGAGCGCGCTGCCGCTGTCGAAGTCGTACACCTACGGCTCGGCGTCCGGCGTGACCGCGTACGTGCTGGACACCGGCATCCGGACCAGCGCCAACGAGTTCGGCGGGCGGGCCCGGGCCGGGTTCGACGCGATCACCCGCAACGGTGGCGCCGAGGACTGCAACGGGCACGGCACGCACGTAGCCGGGACGATCGGTGGCGCCACGTACGGCGTGGCCAAGGACGTGAAGCTGGTCGCCGTGCGGGTGCTCGACTGCCAGGGCAGCGGCTCGTACTCGGCGATCATCGCCGGCATCGACTGGGTCACCAGGAACGCCGCCAAGCCGGCCGTGGCCAACATGAGCCTCGGCGGCACCACCAGCAAGACCCTGGACGACGCGGTGAAGAAGTCGATCGCCTCCGGCGTGACGTACGCGCTGGCCGCCGGCAACGACGACAAGGACGCCTGCCAGCAGTCGCCGGCCCGGCAGCCGGACGCGATCACGGTCGCCGCCACCGACAACACGGACACCCGGGCGACTTTCAGCAACTACGGGACGTGCGTCGACATCTTCGCGCCCGGCGTGAAGATCGTCTCGGCGTCGTCGTCCTCGGACACCGCCACCAAGACCATGAGCGGCACCTCGATGGCCAGCCCGCACGTGGCCGGTGCGGCCGCCCTGGTCCTCGGCGCCGACCCGAAGCTCACGCCGGCCCAGGTCCGGGACGCGTTGGTGTCGCACGCTTCGACGAAGGTCCAGGATCGGGCCGGTTCGCCGGCCAAGCTGCTCGACACCAGCTGGCTCAACGCGCGATGACAGCGGCTCAACGCGCGATAACAGCACCGGAAAGCCCGGAACCGGCAATGACCGGCCCCGGCTACGGATAGCGTGATTCGCGGAACCAAACCCCTGCGAGGAGGGACCCATGTCGGAGGTCTACGAGAACCGTCCGACCGTGCTCGTCGTCGACGACGAAGAGGATCTGCGCGACATCATGCGGCGGATGCTCGAGCGCCGCGGATTCGACACCCTGGTCGCGCCGGACTCCGAGTCGGCCATCGCCACCTGCCGTGAGCACGACGGCGAGATCGACGTGCTGATCACCGACCTGGGCCTGCCCGGCGCCTCCGGCGGCGAGCTGTCCCGGGCGGCCACGTCGCTGCGGCCGGGCATGGGCGTGGTCTACATCTCCGGTCTGCCCAAGGACATCGCGGTGACCAAGGGCCTGATCGGCGAGGACGCCCTGCTGGTCAAGAAACCGTTCACCTCCGACCTGCTGATGGAGGCGCTCCGCGTGGTGATCGCGCAGCGGGCCGGTTCCACGCCCTAGCATCACGACATAGAGACACCTGGCGCCGCCGGCCTTCCTGGCCGGCGGCGCCGTTTCGTGCCCGGACCCGAAAGATGTCAACCTTCTGCGTACTCCCGTCGTCTTGACCGAGACGAGAGGAGAGCGATGGTGACGGCCGCATCGCCAAGGTGGCCACGAGCACCGCGTGGGAGGCGATCATCCCGTCCAAGGGCGGTCCCCAGAAGGGCACCTACGCGGCCACGCTGGAGCTGTTCGACTACGGCACCCCAGTGTCGGTCAAGCGTCCGAAGGACGTGGTGCCGGCCACCTGACCGTCAGCTCGCCGAGGCGCCACCGGTTCGGCTCGTGCGACACGGGCAGTCCGGCGGCGTGCAGGGCGGCGACGGCCTGACGCCAGCGCTGCCGGGGGCCGAACGGGCCGGCCGCCACGTCCCAGGCGTGACCCAGCGCCGTCAGGAACTCGTGGATCGGCCGGCCCGGGACGTTGTGGTGGATCAGCGCCTTGGGCAGCCGCTCGGCGAAGGTCGCCGGATGGTCCAGATCGGACAGCCGGGCCGACAGGGTCAGGGTGAGCGGGCTCCCGTTCTCGACGTAGGCCCAGGCCGCCACCCGGCCCAGCTCGTCGCAGGTGCCCTCGACCAGCGCCGCGCCGGTCGCGGTCATCGTCCGCCAGGCCGCGGCCACCTCGGCCTCGTCGTACTGGCGCAGCACGTTCAGGGCGCGGACCACGACCGGGCGCAGGCCGGCCAGCTCGAACCCGCCGCGGCGGAACTCCAGCCGTGGTGGGTCGGCGGCCGGAAGGGCCGCGGCGACGCGTACCGGATCGATCTCCAGACCGACCACCGCGACATCGCGCCGGACCCGGGTGGCCAGCCGCTCCCGCAGCTCGATCGCGGTCACCGGCGTCGCGCCGAAGCCCAGATCGACCACCAGCGGGTCGGCCGCCGCGGCGAGCCGGGCGCCGCAGCGGTACGCGATCCAGTTGTCGACGCGGCGCAACCGGTTCGGGTTGGTCGTGCCCCGGGTGACCGCGCCGACGGGCTTCACTTCTGCCGGAACACCTTGTGCTGCGCGGCCTGCACGATCGGGCGCACCACCAGCCGGTCGATGTTGACGTGCTGCGGCCGGGTCGCCGTCCACGCCACGCAGTCCGCGATGTCCTCGGCGACCAGCGGCTCGGGAACACCGTCGTAGATCGCGTCCGCCTTGGCCTGATCGCCGAAGCGGTTGAGCGAGAACTCGTCGGTGCGCACCATGCCCGGGTCGATCTCGATCACCCGGACCGGCTTGCCGACGATCTCCAGGCGCAGGGTTCCGACCAGCGCGGCCTGGGCGTGTTTGGCCGCGCTGTACCCGCCACCGCCCTCGTAGACCACGAACGACGCGGTCGAACCGATCGTCACGATCGTCCCGGCGCCGCCGGCCTCCAGCGCCGGCAGCAGGGCCTGGGTGACCCGCAGGGTGCCGAGCACGTTCACGTCGTACATCCACTGCCAGTCCTCGACCGAGCCGGACGCGACCGGGTCGCCGCCGTGGGCGCCACCGGCGTTGTTGACCAGCAGGGTGAGTGTCCCGTCGAGGCCGGCCACGGTCGCCCGGAGCCGTTCCACCGACGCGTCGTCGGTGATGTCGCACTCCACGGCGGTGGCGTCGCCGGTCTCCTTGACCAGCGCCTCCAGCCGGTCGGCCCGCCGGGCGGCGGCGACCACGTGGAAGCCCTCGGCGACCAGGCGGCGGGCCGTGGCCGCGCCGATCCCGCTGGACGCTCCCGTGACCACGGCGATGTTCTTAGTCATGCCCCCGATCCTGCCTCATGCTGAGCCTTCCTTTGTCATGCCCTCTTGGCCCTCGCCCGCGGCCACGTGGGGCCGCCGCCGGCGATTGCCGCTCGGTGCAATCGGTCATGACCTCGGTCACCCTCGACCGGTAGCGTGTTGGGTTCAGCGCATGTCGATGGGGAAGATGAACAACGTCGTATTAGTTGTCCGTAACGATTGCCCCCCTCGAGAGGACCTGACGTGGCTGAGCCGCTGGCCGCATTGAGCTGGCCGACCCCCCGGCGCATTGCCACACTCTCCGTACACACCTCGCCGCTCGAGCAGCCGGGCACCGGCGACGCCGGCGGCATGAACGTGTACATCGTCGAGACCGCGAAACGCCTGGCCAGACTGGGTGTCGAGGTCGAGGTGTTCACCCGGGCCACCTCGTCCGAGCTGCCCCCGGTGGTCGAGATGGCGCCCGGCGTCACCGTCCGCCACGTGACCGCCGGCCCGTTCGAAGGTCTGTCGAAGGAAGAGTTGCCGTCCCAGCTGTGCGCGTTCCTCAACGGCGTGCTGCGCGCCGAGGCGGCCCACCCGCCCGGCCACTACGACCTCATCCACTCCCACTACTGGCTGTCCGGCCAGGTGGGCTGGCTGGCCCGCGAGCGCTGGGGCGTGCCACACGTGCACACCGCGCACACCCTGGCCAAGGTCAAGAACAGGCTGATCGCCGCCGGTGACCGGCCCGAGCCCAAGGCCCGGCTGATCGGTGAGGAGCAGGTGGTCGCCGAGTCGGACGCGCTGGTGGCCAACACCCGCTTCGAGGCGCAGGACCTGGTCGCCTGCTACGACGCCGACCCGGCCCGGCTGAGCGTGGTGCAGCCCGGCGTCGACCTGGGCCGGTTCCGGCCGGGGCCGCGCGACCGCGCCCGGTTCGGCCTGCCCGAGACCGGCCATGTGGTCTCGTTCGTCGGCCGGATCCAGCCGCTCAAGGGCCCGGACGTGCTGATCCGGGCGCTGGCCGCGCTCCGCGCCCGAGACCCGGGCCTCCCGGTGACCGTGGTCATCTGCGGCGGGCCCAGCGGCACCGGACTGGACCGGCCGACCTCGCTGATCGAGCTGGCCGAGTCGCTCGGCGTCGCCGAGTCGGTGGTCTTCCTGCCGCCGCAGACCGGTGAGGGGCTGGCCACTCTGTACCGCACCTCCGACCTGGTCGCGGTGCCGTCCCACAACGAGTCGTTCGGGCTGGTCGCGCTGGAGGCGCAGGCGTGCGGGACGCCGGTGGTCGCGGCCGCGGTCGGCGGCCTGGTCACCGCCGTGCGTGACGGCATCAGCGGGGTGCTGGTCGACGGGCACGATCCGGAGGACTGGGGCCGGGTCCTGGGCCGGCTGCTGGCCGCGCCGGGCTTCCGGGCCGAACTGTCGACCGGGGCGGTCGCGCACGCGGCCGGGTTCTCCTGGGACCGTACGGCCGAGGGCCTGCTCCGCGTCTACCGTGAGGCGGTGACCGCGCACCGGGCGCTGATCGCGGCGCGCTTGGAGGCGTACGCATGGTGAAGGATCTGATCGAGAAGGTCTGCGCCGAGCGCGAACTGGAGTGCGAGCCGACCGGTGCCAACTCGTGGGTGGTCACGCTGCCCGGCACCCACAAGCTCAAGACCGCGTGCAACCTGATCGCCGGCGAGCACGCCCTGCGCATCGAGGCGTTCGTGATGCGGCAGCCCGACGAGAACCGCGAGGAGCTCTGGGCGTGGCTGTTGCGGCGCAACGCCCGGATGTACGCGGTGAGCTTCTCGATCGACGCCGGCGGCGACGTCTACCTGACCGGTCGCGTCTCGCTGCGGTCGCTGGACGAGGACGAGCTGGACCGGCTCCTCGGCGCGGTGCTGACGTACGCCGACGAGTCCTTCGACCCGATGCTCGAGATCGGCTTCGGCGAGTCCATCCGGCGTGAGTGGGCGTGGCGGGTCAAGCGCGGCGAGTCCCTGGCCAACCTGAAAGCCTTCGAGCACTTCGCCCGACCAGCCGATTAGGCGACCAGCTCGGCGGCGACCAGATCGTTCAGATCGATGTACGGCAGCAGCCGGCCCTGAGCCTCGGTGCCGATCTTCACCAGCGGCCCGCGCTGCAACATCGTGGCCGGGTCGCCGGTCGGGGCCGGGCTGATCTCCTCCCACACCGAGTCCTCGATCGCGTGCAGGGCGGGCACCACGAACCCGACCAGCTCGCCGCCGGGCGTGTCCACCAGCAGCACCCGCGCGGCGGCGGTGTCCACCGGGTCGGGCAGGCCGAGCAGCAGGCTGAGGGAGAGCAGCGGCACCGACAACTTGCGGTGGGTGAAGACGCCGAGCAGTTCGCCCCCGCTGTCCATGGCGATCGCGTGCTCCGGGTACGGCACGATCTCGGTGATCTGCTCCAGCGGCGTGGCCGCCTCCATCCCGACGCTGTAGGTCAGGAACTTGCGGACCCGCGGCTGGATCCGCCGGCCGTCGTGCGTCTTCCCGGCCGTCCCGCCGCCCTTGGCCGGCGCCGCCTCCGCAGCGGGCATGCCGGTCGAGGCCGAGGCGTCCAGCGGCAGGCCGAGGCCCGCGAGGGTGTCCAGTTCGGCGTCCGCCCGCAGGGCCGCGCCATTCAGCAGCAGGTGCTGGCGGCCGCCCTCGACCCGGAGGATGCCGTCCAGGAAGCCGCCCTTGCGCATGCCCACCGGCGGCAGCGGCAGCACGTCGTCGATCGGCACCGCCGCGATGTCCGAGATGTCAGAGACGGTGAGGACGACGAGGCCGCGTTCGGTGGCCAGCACCAGCCCGCGCAGCTTCCCGTCGTCGGGCAGCGCGCCCAGCCCGAGCAGCCCGAGCGGGTCGACCGCGGGCACCGCCCGGCCGTGCAGGTGCACGACGCCCCGGCAGGTCGCCCCGTCCAATGGGGACGGATGCAGGGTCAGCTGCGGGATCACCGAGTGTACGTGGGTCACGTCGATGCTCAGCCCGACCGCGCCACACTGCAGCAGCAGGACCGTACGCCGGGAGGAGTCCACGCCGCCGCCGACCGGCGGGCGCAACCCCACGTCCTTGACCACCGGGATGCCCGGGCGGGCGGCGATCGCGGCCGCGTCCAGCAGGGACACCACGGCCCGGTCCTCGGGCCGCTCGAAGGTGTGCGAGAACAGCGCCCGGCCCTCACCGGCCACATTGGTCTCCAGCAGCCCGTCCGCGGTGACCCGGGCGACCCCCTCGATCTCGTCGGCGAGCAGCCCGAACACCTGGCCCTCCCGGGCCACGATCACGATCACCCGGCCGCCCTCGTCGCTGTCGTGCGCGCCGAAGCCGGCCAGCCGGCACAGATCCAGCACCGGGATCACCACGTGCCGCAGGTTTACGGCGCCGAGCAGGCCGTCCGCCGCCGCGGGCAGCGGGCTGAACTTCGGCGGCCGCATGATCACCTCGCGCAGCTCGTCCAGGGGCAGCGCCACCCGGACGTCGCCGGCGTGGAACACCCCGTAGAGGGCGTCGGTGGTGCTCGTGGTCACCGGTCTGCCTCACCGCTGCCGAGCAGTTCCTTGATGTGACCGGAGACGGCCCGGGACGCGGTCTGCTGGAGCGTGGTCGAGTCGGCGATCCGTTTGATCGACTCGCTGGTCGAGGCGACGCTCTTCAGGATCATCCCGAATGCTTCCTGCGCCCGGTGCGACACCTGCGAGCCCTGGCCGACCCGGGCCGCCGACTCGTGGATCAGCGTGGTGATCTCGCGGCCCGCGTCGGACGAGCGCTCGGCCAGCTTGCGCACCTCGCCGGCGACCACCGAGAAGCCGACGCCGTGCTCGCCGGCCCGGGCCGCCTCGATCGAGGCGTTGAAGGCCAGCAGGTTGGTCTGGCCGGCGATCTCGCCGATCACGTTGACGATCGCGGCGATCTGGTCGGAGGACCGCTCGATCAGGTCGATCGCCTCGATCGCGTTGCGCAGTTCCTCGTACCCGTCCTGGGCGTTCTGCTGTGTCTCCCCGGCCAGCGTGCTGGCCTGCTGCGCGCTCACCGTGATCTCGTCGATCGACCCGGTCAGGGCCGTGATCGACTGGCTCATCTCCTGGGTCTTGGCCGAGATGCGCTGTTCCATCGCGACCTGGTCGGTGATGTCGTGCGCGTACTTGACGACCTTGAACGGCTCGCCCTTGGTGTTGAAGATCGGGTTGTACGTGGCCTGGATCCACACGTCCCGGCTGAACTTGCCGATCCGGTGGAACCGCCCGGCCAGGTATTCGCCCTTGCGCAGCCGCAGCCAGAAGTCCCGGTACTCGGCCGAGGTCACGTAGTCGCCGGCGCACAGCATCGAGTGGTGCTGGCCGACCAGCTCCCGGGCCGAGTAGCCGAGGGTGCGCTGGAAGTTCTCGTTGGCCATCAGGATGTTGCCCTCGAGGTCGAACTCGATGACCGCCTGGGCTCGGTTGATGGCCAGGTCCTTGCCCTGGTACTCGGCGTTGCGCAGCTTGGTCCCGGTCACGTCGACCGCGTACTTGACCACCTTGTACGGCTTGCCGTCGAGATCGAAGATCGGATTGTAGGTGGCCTGCAGCCAGATCTCCCGGTCGCCCTTGGCCACCCGCTTGTACTCGCCCGAGTCGAATTCGCCGCGGCCCAGCTTCTCCCAGAACGCCGCGTACTCCGCGCTGTTGGCCGACTCCGCATCCACGAACATCCGATGGTGCTGGCCGCGGATCTCGGCCAGCGAGTAGCCCATCGTGTCGACGAAGTTCTGGTTGGCGTCCAGGATCCGGCCCGTCAGGTCGAACTCGACGACCGCCTGGGCCCGGCCGATCGCCGACACCTTGCCCTCGTACTCGGCGTTGCGCAGCTTGCCGTCGGTGACCTCGGTCGCGTACTTGACCACCTTGAAGGGCCGGCCCTCGAGATCGAAGATCGGGTTGTACGAGGCCAGCAGCCAGATGTCCCGCCCGCCCTTGGCGACCCGGCGGTACTCCCCGGCCTCGTACTCGCCACGGCTGAGGCGCTGCCAGAACGCGGCGTACTCCTGGCTCCGGGCGTGTTCGGCGTCGACGAAGATCCGGTGATGCTGGCCGCGGATCTCGTCCATCGTGTAGCCCATGGTGGTCAGGAAGTTCTCGTTCGCCTCGAGGATGTGGCCGTTCAGATCGAACTCGACGACCGCCTGGGACCGGCTGATCGCGGACACCTTCCCGACGTACTCAGCACTCTTGATCTTGCTGTCGGTGACCTCGGTCGCGTACTTGACGACCTTGAAGGGCCGCCCGTCCAGATCGAAGATCGGGTTGTACGTGGCCTGGAGCCAGACCTCCCGGCCGCCCTTGGCCAGCCGCTTGTACTCGCCCGTCTCGAATTCGCCCCGGGACAGCGCCTGCCAGAAGTTCCGGTAGGCGGCCCCGCGCGCCTCCTGCTCGTCCACGAACATCCGGTGATGCTGGCCGCGGACCTCGTCGATCGTGTAACCCATGGTGTTCAGGAAGTTCTGGTTCGCGTCCAGGATCAGGCCGTTGAGGTCGAACTCGATCACCGCCTGGGCCCGGCCGATCGCGGTCACCTTGCCCTCGTACTCGGCGTTGCGCAGCTTGGTCTCGGTGACGTCCAGGGCGTACTTGACGACCTTGTACGGCCGGCCGTCCAGGTTGAGGATCGGGTTGTAGGTGGCCCGGATCCACACCTCCCGCCCGCCCCGCCCGACCCGCTTGAACTCGCCGCTCTCCACCTCGCCGTTGCGCAGCCGCTCCCAGAGCTGGGCGTGCTCGGTGCTCTCGGCGTACCGCTCCTCGCACAGCAACCGGTGGTGCTGGCCGACCAGGTCGCCGAGCGCGTAGCCGGTCAGCTCCAGGAAGTTCTCGTTCGCGCTGAGGATGAGGCCGTCCAGGTCGAACTCGATGACGGCCTGGGCGCGGTCGATCGCCGTGTACTTGCCCTTCAGCTCGGTGACCTGCCGGCGGTCCTCGGTGATGTCGTACGCGGTGATCAGCACCAGCGTCCGCTCCGGCTCCACCGGCCCGCAGTTGATCCGCAGCCACCGGGTGCGCTCGGTGCTGTCGATCACGGATGTGACCTGCTCCAGGTACTGGCCGTCGCGGGCGGCATCGAGCAGCCGGTCCACCGCGGTGGCCGACGCGTTCCACAACGCGGCCAGCTGCTCGCCGCGGACCTCGGCCTCGGGCCGCCCGATGAGCTCACAGAACCGCTCGTTGGCCGACACCACCTCGCCGTTGCGGGCGCTGACCGTGGCGACGAGCCGCTCGTGCAGCAGCAGCTCCAGCGCGGCGCGGTTCAGCGGCCGGTCGTCAGCGGTGGGGGTGGGCTGGGCCATCAGGGCTCCCGTGACTCGATGCCGGCAATCACCTCACCGTTCGGCAACCGGATCGAAACCCTGAGACGGCCCGTTGCTGTCGATGCCCGTTTTCGACGAACTTATGCCTGATTCATGCCCGGTTCGACCCTGGTTCCTGGTTCCCGTCGGGCGGGGGAGGGCGCCTCATCCGGTCGGTGACCTCGGGCGCCTCGGCCGTTCGGCCAGCTGTGACGGTTCAGACAGATGGCAGACAGCCAACTAGCTTGCCCCCCATTGCGCCATCCAACTAGCGTAGTCAATGAACACCGAACCGTTAGTTCGGGGAACGGGTCGACCGCTAGCGGTCACCGCGGTTCGGTGTTTGGGGACGGGTGGCACTAAGCCGTTGGGGGACGGCGCGACCCGAGACCGGCGGTTAGTGCGGGCGACGCCTATGGGGATGGGCGTCGTCCGCCGCCGCCGGCGATTCGATCTCCACCCCTCTTCCGTTCCGCCGGAAATGCCCCCTCCCTCCGCCGCCCCGGAAATGGTGGAAGTTCTCAGCTCGCGGGTTTGCCGGCCAGGAGATGCAGTCCCGCGGCTGTTGCGGCTGTTGCCACCCAATGGGCGTTGCCCATTGTTTCGAGGCTGACGCCTCCGATTGCCGGAGCCAGGAAGTTGGCCGCCGGGACCCACGAAGATCAGGATGATGTGATCTTTGGCGATCGTTCTCAGGGCGGCCTTCGGACGGTCCTCTGTGGTCGTTGTTTCCTTCACCTTTCAGGTCAGGATTAATGCCGTCAGCAGTGTGCAGGCTGCATCGATGAGAAACAGCGCGGTGTCGCTCCAGGTGGCCAAAGGTTCGGGCAATCGACGAAGCGCCGGCCGGCACGGGTTGAACGCCCAGAATCGCAGGTTGAAAGCTCTCGATCAGCGGTCCTCGCGTGCCGGCGACGCACCGCGACGCTCCTTCAGTTAGTTGGCCTAACAGTTGACGACCCTAGGCCCCACGGGCGGCCGTTCACGATGGCGCGGCAGTATGAGACGCATGACAGGGACCCTGGTGCTGCTGCGGCACGGTGAAAGCGAATGGAATGCCAAGAACCTCTTCACCGGGTGGGTCGACGTCGACCTGACCGCCAAAGGTGAGGACGAGGCGCGGCGCGGCGGCGTACTGATCAAGGACTCCGGCCTGCGGCTGGATGTCGTGCACACGAGCGTGCTGCGGCGCGCGATCCGCACCAGCGAGATCGCCCTGCACGCGGCGGACCGGCACTGGATCCCGGTGAAGCGGTCCTGGCGCCTCAACGAGCGTCACTACGGCGCGCTGCAGGGCAAGGACAAGAAGCAGACCCTCCAGGAGTACGGCGAGGAGCAGTTCATGCTCTGGCGCCGGTCGTACGACACCCCGCCGCCGGCCATCGAGATCGGCGACGAGTACTCGCAGTACGACGACCCGCGGTACGCCGACCTGCCGCCGGAGATCAAGCCGCGCACCGAGTGCCTCAAGGACGTGCTCGAGCGGGCCCTCCCGTACTGGTACGACCAGATCGTGCCCGACCTGCGCCTGGGCAAGACCGTGCTGGTCGCGGCGCACGGCAACTCGCTGCGGGCCATCGTCAAGCACCTCGACCAGGTCTCCGACGAGGCGATCGCCAAGCTGAACATCCCGACCGGCATCCCGCTGCGCTACGACCTCGACGACGACCTGCGCCCGGTCACCACCGGCGGGGCGTACCTCGACCCGGACGCCGCCGTCGAGGCGGCCGCCGCGGTCGCCAACCAGGGGCGCTGACACACGACTGAGGGGGCGCCCCCGTGGCGCCCCCTCAGTCGTCAGTACGACGGTCAGTCGGTGATCGGTTCACCGGTCACCAGGAACGCGAGTTGCTCCTCGGGGTTGAGCGACACTGCTCGGCCTGCTAGTCGGTGATCGGTTCGCCGGTCACCAGGAAGGCGAGCTGTTCGCCGATGTTGACCGCGTGGTCGGCGTAGCGCTCGTAGAAGCGGCCCAGCAGGGCGCCGTCGATCGCCGTCTCGGCGCCGTACGGCCAGTCGTCGTGCAGCAGGATCTTGAAGAGCTCCCGCTCCAGCTCGTCCATCGCGTCGTCGTCCTTCTCCAGCTCCTCGGCCGCGCCGGCCTCGGGGCTGGCGAGCAGTCCGGTGATCTTCTCGGCCATCAGGTCGGCCCGCTCGGCCATGCTCTGGAAGACGCCGCGCAGCTCGGCCGGGACCGCGGGCGACGGGTGCCGCCGCTGTGCGGTCTTGGCCACGTGCTCGGCCAGGTCGCCCATCCGCTCCAGGTCGGCGGAGATGTGCAGGGCCGTGATCACGGTCCGCAGGTCGCTCGCGACCGGCGCCTGGCGGGCGATCGTGTCCGCGACCTTGGTCTCCACCTGGGCGTAGAGCTTGTCCACCTCGGCGTCCCGCTCCATCACCGCCCGGGCGGCCTCGATATCGGCGGTGAGCAGGGCCTTGGTCGCCTTCTTCATCGCGGCGCGTACGGCTTCGGCCATGGTCACCAGCAGCCGGTTGACCTCGGCCAGGTCGGCCCGGAATTCCTCGCGCATCGTCACGTCCTGTTGTCGGTCGGGGCTGTCGTCCTCGCCACGCTAGGTGCGTGGGACGGCAGGCGTGTGAACGGTGATGAACGACGCCGGGCGGAGCAGTGAACATTGCCTGACGCGCGTCCGTTATGTCCTATTCTCGTGTGGGCCCAGGTAAACAATGACCCTACGATCGCTGCGTGGACCGGGTGTCAGGCGTCAGCCTCCTCCTCGTCGCCCTCGTCATCGGAGTGGCGGCCGGGCTGCTCATCGCCCGTCGGCGAACCGGCAAACAGGACGCCAGGGCCACGACCGTGGAAACGGGGAAGAAAGGACGCGCCATCGAAGCCGACGGAGAGTCTTCCAGCGGCAAGCTCAAGGGCCTGGGCCGCAAGAGCCTCGACTCCCTCCGGGTCGGCGTGGTCGTGCTCGACGCCGACGACGAGCCCGTCCTGGTCAACCCGGCCGCGCGAGCCATGGGGCTGCTGCGGTCCGGTGGCGCCCCCGGCACGATCGCGGCGCATCCGATCCTCCGTACCCTGGCCGGCCAGGTCCGTCGCACCGGCGTGCGCCGCGAGGTCGAGCTCGACCTGCCCCGGGGCCGCGCGGGTGGCCCGCAGGCGCCGCTCGGCCTGCACCTGCGCGCGGTCGCGCTGAGCGCCACCCACGTGGCCGTCGAGGCGGCCGACGTGACCGAGTCGCACCGGCTGGCCCGGGTGCGGCGCGACTTCGTGGCCAACGTCAGCCACGAGCTGAAGACCCCGATCGGCGCCCTCCAACTGCTCGCCGAGGCGCTGCTGGACGCCACCGAGATGCCCGAGCCCGAGCCGGACGACGAGGCCAACGAAGACCTGATCGCCGCCCGGCGCTTCGCCGAGCGGATCCATCACGAGTCGGCGCGGATGGGCCGGCTGGTCAACGAGCTGCTCGAGCTCACCCGGCTGCAGGGCGCCGAGCCGCTGCCCACCCCCGAGCCGGTCGCCGTCGACTGGGTGATCGCCGAGGTCATCGACCGCACGCGAACCACCGCCAGCGCCAAGAAGATCGAGGTGGTGTACGCCGGGCCGCGCGGCGCCATGGTCTTCGGCAGCGACAGCCAGGTCGCCACCGCGGTCACCAACCTGGTGGAGAACGCGATCGCCTACTCCGGCGACGACACCACGGTCTCGCTGACCGTGCGTCAGGCCGACGACTGGATCGAGGTCGACGTGGCCGACCAGGGGATCGGCATCGCGCCGCACGACCTGGACCGGATCTTCGAGCGTTTCTACCGGGCCGACCAGGCGCGTTCCCGGTCCACCGGCGGCACCGGGCTGGGCCTGGCCATCGTCAAGCACATCGCCACCAACCATGGTGGCCGGGTGGATGTCTCCAGCACACTTGGTGGTGGTTCGACGTTCACGCTGCGCCTACCGGCGCGACCCCCGGAAGCCCCGTCGCCGTTACCACCGGCGGCTGAGATCGACCCTGGCGCGGAAGAGCGCTAGCCCTCCCGCGCGAACGGAAAGGAACCACATTGGCCCGCGTGCTCGTGGTCGAGGACGAGGAGTCGTTCTCCGACGCCTTGTCGTACATGCTGCGCAAGGAAGGGTTCGAGGTCTCGGTCGCACCGACCGGCACCTCGGCGTTGACCCAGTTCGACCGGACCGGCGCCGACATCGTCCTGCTCGACCTGATGTTGCCGGAGATGTCCGGCACCGAGGTCTGCCGCCAGCTCCGGCAGCGGTCGGCGGTGCCGATCATCATGGTCACCGCCCGGGACAGCGAGATCGACAAGGTCGTCGGCCTCGAGATCGGCGCCGACGACTACGTCACCAAACCGTATTCGCCGCGGGAGCTCGTCGCCCGCATACGAGCCGTGCTGCGCCGCCAGGGCGCCGAGACGGCCGAGGTGACCACCCCGACGCTGGCCGCCGGCCCAGTCCGGATGGACGTCGAGCGCCACGTGGTGACCGTCGACGGCTCGTCGGTGCAGCTGCCGCTCAAGGAGTTCGAGCTGCTCGAGCTGCTGCTGCGCAACGCCGGCCGGGTGCTCACCCGGGGCCAGCTGATCGACCGGGTCTGGGGCGCCGACTACGTGGGCGACACCAAGACCCTCGACGTGCACGTCAAGCGGCTGCGTTCCAAGGTGGAGCCGGAGCCCAGCGCGCCGCGCTACATCGTCACGGTGCGGGGTCTCGGCTACAAGTTCGAGCCGTAGGCCGGCGGCTAGAGGATCTTCTTCTTCTTGCTGGCCGCCGGGTTGATCTTCCGTTGGGCCCGGGCCTTCACCGTGGCCGGGTGCTCGGCGATCAGCCCGGTCGCCAGCCGGGCCTCGCACAGCTCGGCCAGGCGGTGGTAGGCCTCCTCGCCGATCAGGGCGATCAGCTCGGGCGCGTACGACTTGAACATCGGCTCGGTGCCGACGTGCGCGTCCGGTGACGAGGTGCACCACCAGTCGAGATCGTGCCCGCCGGCGCCCCAGCCCCGGCGGTCGAACTCGGCCAGCGTCGACTGCAGCACCTTGGTGCCGTCGGGGCGCTCGACCCAGTTCTGCTCGCGGCGCACCGGCAGCTGCCAGCAGACGTCGGGCTTGTAGGTGAGCGGGTGCACACCGTCGCGCAGCGCCTGGGCGTGCAGCGCGCAACCGCCGCCACCGGGGAAGCCGGCGTCGTTGAGGAAGACGCACGGGCCGTCGGCCGACTGGGTCGCGGTCCGCCGGGCCGGCTTGCTGCCGTCCACGGTGTCCATCTCGGTGTAGTTCTTGAAGCCCTTGCGGTAGTACTGCCAGTTCTCCGGGGTGAGCCGGGCGGCCGCCGCCTTGGTGCGGTTCTCGTCGTCGGCGTCGGTGAAGAACGCGCCGTGCGAGCAGCAGCCGTCCTGGGCCCGGCCGGCGACGATGCCGTGGCAGGCCGACCCGAAGACACAGGTCCAGCTGGACAGCAGCCAGGTGAGGTCGGCGCGGACCGAATGCTGATCGTCGGCCGGGTCGGGGAACTCGATCCATTCACGGGCGTAGTCGAGGTCGACCTCTTCGGCCCGCGCGGCGGCGGTGGCGCCCAGCGTGATCTGGACGGGGGTGCGGCGGCTCACCCGCGTCAGCGTACGCGTGCGGGTGACTGTCACCTCGGCGCCGCCCGGTTTGACGGTTATATCCAGCCACGAGTCGAGCCTTCGAGCACGCCGGGTCTACCCTGGAAGCGTGAGTTCCAGGGTCCCCGTCCTTCTGTCCAGCTCGTCGGTCTTCCCCGAGCCGACCGCGGCCGCCTTCGAGATGGCGGCCACGGTGGGCTTCGACGGCCTCGAGGTGATGGTGTGGACCGATGCGGTCAGCCAGGACGCCGACGCGCTGCGCGTCCTGTCCCGGCACTACGACATGCCGGTCCGCTCGGTGCACGCCCCCTGCCTGCTGGTCACCCAGCGGGTGTGGAGCCCCGACCCGTGGGAGCGGCTGAACCGCGCCGCCCAGCTGGCCGAGTCGCTCGAAGCGCCGACCGTGGTGGTGCACCCGCCGTTCAGCTGGCAGCGCGACTACGCCCGGAACTTCGCCCCCGGGGTGGCCAAGATGCAGGCCAAACACCCCGACATCACGTTCGCCATCGAGAACATGTTCCCGGTGAAGATGGCCGGGCGCTGGTTCGTGCCGTACACCCCGGGCTGGGATCCGACGACCACCGGCTTCGACGCGTACACGCTGGACATCTCGCACTGCTCGGCCGCCCGGGTCGACTCGCTGGAGATGCTCGGCAAGATGGGCTCGGCCATGCGCCACCTCCATCTCGGCGACGGCACCGGCGAGGGCCGTGACGAGCATCTGGTGCCCGGCCGCGGCAACCAGCCGTGTGCACAGGTGCTGCAGTCACTGGCCGCGGGCGGGTTCACCGGCTCGGTCGCGCTCGAGGTGAACACCCGCAAGGTGTCCAGCCGGGCCGAGCGCGAGGTCGACCTGCGTGAGTCGCTGGAGTTCGCCCGGCGTCACCTGGCGCCGGCCCAGAACCCGGCCCACGCCACGGCCTAAGCCGGCTCTCATCACAGGGCCGGGGTGAGGCCTGGCGGCGCGCCTCAGGCCGGGGTGAGGCTGGCGGCGCGCTTGCGGGCGCGGTGCGCGGCCACATGCGAGCGGGTCGCGCAGCGCTCCGAGCAGAAGCGGCGGCAGTTGTTCGACGACGTGTCGAGGTAGACGTTGCCGCAGCGCTCGTCGGCGCAGATGCCGAACCGGGCGCTGCCGTACTCGCACAGCCAGACCGACAGGCCCCAGACCGCCCCGGCCAGGTATTCCGCGCTGACCGAGGCGCCGCGGCTGGTCACGTGCATGTGCCAGTCGGAGGCGTCGTGGCCGGAGATGCGCGGCTGGACCGGGAAGGCGGCGAGCAGGGCGTTCAGCTCGGTGACAGCCTCGGCGTCACGGCCGGCCGTACCGTGCTGGAAGACCTCGCGCAGCCGCTTCTGAGCCCGCCGGAAGACCGGCACGTCCTTGTCGGCCGCCTCGTCGCGCATCCACTGGTGCTCGTCGCCGAACATGGCCCGCAGGCCGCCCAGGTCGTCCAGGCGGGCATTGACCAGATCAACGGCGGTCCGGGCGTACGCGTCGAAGTCCACCCGACAAAGGTAGCTGCCCCGGCCCAGCACAGCACCGGGCGATACGCTCGGCCCATGCTCCGATCCGTCTTTCTCGCCGCCGCCGGATCGTCCCGGTTGGAGCGGCTGGTCGAGTCCGCGCCCGTCAGCAAGGGCATCGTGCGCCGGTTCGTCGCGGGCAGCGGCGTGCAGGACGCGCTACGGACCAGCCGGGGGCTGGCCGACGACGGGCTGGCGGTGTCACTGGACTACCTGGGCGAGGACACGCTGACCGCCGAACAGGCGACGGCCACCCGCGACGAATACCTCACCCTGCTGGGCCGGCTGCGCGAGGCCGGTCTGACCCCGGCCGCCGAGGTCAGCGTGAAGCTGTCGGCGCTGGGTCAGAAGGTCGACGAGCGGGTGGCGTACGACTACGCGCACCAGATCTGCGCCGCCGCCCAGGAGGCGGGCACCACGGTGACCCTCGACATGGAGGACCACTCGACCACCGACTCGACCCTGGAGATCCTGGCCGAGCTGCGCAAGGACTTCCCGTCGACCGGGGCGGTGCTGCAGGCGTACCTCCGCCGCACCGAGGGCGACTGCCGCGAGCTGGCCACGGCCGGTTCCCGGGTCCGCCTGTGCAAGGGCGCGTACGCCGAACCGGAGTCGGTCGCGTACCAGTCGGCGCTGGATGTCGACAAGTCGTACGTGCGCTGCCTGAACATCCTGATGTCGGGCGAGGGCTACCCGATGGTCGCCACCCACGATCCGCGGCTCATCTCGATCGCCGAGGACCGGGCCCGCTGGTTCGACCGGTCGCCCGAGGAGTACGAGTTCCAGATGCTCTACGGCTGCCGTCCCGAGGAGCAGGCGCGGCTGGCCGGCGCCGGGCACACCGTCCGCGTCTACGTCCCCTACGGTGACCAGTGGTACGGCTACCTGATGCGCCGGCTGGCCGAGCGTCCGGCCAACCTCGCCTTCTTCGGACGGGCACTAGCCTCGCGTAAGTAATCATTCCGGACGAAAAGGGCCCACTCTCCGGCGCGGCGCGTTGACTTTCTGAAGCAATTTCACGGAACGCATCGCGTTGGTCACAGAAGCATCGATACCGTACTGATGACACGCGCGTCCGAGCGCCACGGCACCGGCCTCGTCAGAGGCCTCGCCCGAGCCGCGGTGACCGACGCCTGCGAGAGGATCGGTGCGAGGGAGATGACGGGTCCGACGGGTCCAGACCAGTCCGAGGAACGGCTGTCCGAAGTGCGGTTTCTGACCGTGGCCGAGGTGGCCGCGCTCATGCGGGTCTCGAAGATGACCGTCTACCGGCTGGTGCACGGGGGAGATCTGACCGCCGTTCGCGTCGGTCGATCATTCCGGGTTCCGGAGCACGCGGTACACGAATATCTGCGAGGAGCGTTCAGCCAGACGGCCTGACGAGCCGCTATACGCCTAGTCTCAAATTCGCCGGCCATGGATGCGCCCCGGAAGCGAATTTGAGGCCAGGCGTGGGGGCCGTGTTGGTCTCGCCGAGGTGAGGCCGCTACGCTGGAGCGGTTGGTTCCCGGGTGTGACGTGTGCGTGAGCGCCCGGCCCGGGACACCGTCCAGTCATTGGATCCAGGTGCGTGATGCGCGCCGATCCAGCGAACACATGGTTTCGAGAGGCTTTTCGTATGGGCTCCGTGGTCAAGAAGCGTCGCAAGCGTATGGCGAAGAAGAAGCACCGTAAGCTGCTGCGCAAGACCCGCGTCCAGCGTCGCCGTCTCGGCAAGTGATCGCCGGCCGGGCCCTGCCCGGCCGACCCCGCTTGCCATTCGCCGCCGTCCGTCGTGAGAGAGGGCGCCCGTGGTGACCTCCGATAACAGGCCTCCACGGGTGGTCGTCGTCACCGGGGTCAGTCGGTTCCTCGGCGCCCGGGTGGCTTCACGTCTCGCCGCCCAGCCCGGCGTCGAGCGCGTCATCGGCCTTGATCCCCGTGATCCGCCCCCGGCGCTGGCCGGCCTGCTCGGCGACGTCGAGCTGGTCAAGGCCGACGCCCGGGCCGCCTCCGGGGCGATCGCCGATCTGGGCGCCGAAGCGGTGGTCCATCTCGCCGTCACCAGCGCGCCCGATCCCGACAGCGGCGGTCGCGCGGCGATGAAAGAACAGAACGTCATCGGCTCGATGCAGTTGCTCGCCGCCGCGCAGGCGGCGCCGCGGCTGCGCAAGCTGGTGGTGCGTTCCTCCACGGCCGCATACGGCGCGTCTTTCAAGGACCCGGCGGTCTTCACCGAGGACACCGAGCCGCGGGCCGTGCCGCGTGGCTCGTTCGCGCGCGACATTCTCGACATCGAGGGGTACGTGCGTGGCTTCCGCCGGCGCCGCCCCGAGGTCGGCGCCACCGTGCTGCGCTTCGCGCCGTTCATCAGCGCGTCCGCCGAGACCACGCTCACCCGCTACTTCGCGCAGCCGGTGGTGCCTACGGTCTGGGGCCGGGACGCCCGCCTCCAGTTCGTGCACGTGGACGACGCGCTGGAGATCCTGCACCGCGCCGTGGTCGAGGACCACCCGGGCACCTTCAATGTGGCCGGGGCCGGGGTCATCGTGCTCTCCCAGGCGGTGCGCCGGGCCGGCCGCATCTCGATCGCGTTGCCCGAGGGCACGCTGTCGTCGCTGGCCGCGGTGGCCCGCAACGTACGCATCGGGCAGATCGGGCTGGACCAGATCGACTGGTTCGTGCACGGCCGCGTGGTCGACACCGCCCGGCTGACCGAGGAGTTCGGCTTCACGCCCCGCACCACGGCCGAGGCCTTCGACGACTTCGTCACCGGGCACGCGAACGGCGCGTCGCTGACCGCCGATCGGCTCGACGCCGCCGAGAAGGCCATTCTCGAGGGCATCCGGGCCGTTCGCGCATCGGCGGCCGCCTCCCTGGGAAGTGATAAGCCGTGAGGGAGCGAAGCGAGCGAACCATTCGGCTCAGCAGTCCGGCTCACGATGGCACGGAGCGAAGCGGAGTGTCATCGTGAGTCAAGAGGAGTACCGCCGCGCCACCCTGCCGGGACACCTCGACTTCGAGCTCCCGGCCGAAGAGGCCGTGCCGCGGATCAACGGCAACCACCCGCTCAACGGGCGTACGCCGGGCAAACCGGCGCCCGCCCCCGAGCCCGAGCCGGAGGAGCCGGTCGGCGAGGAGCCGCGCGACACCGTCGACATCTGGGATCAGCGGGTCGCCAAGGGTCTCGCCTTCCTGCGCCGGCGGCTGGCCGGCGCCTACGAGGTCGACGATTTCGGCTTCGACCCCGACCTCACCGACTCGATGTTCCTGCCGATGCTCAAGCGGCTCTACCGCGACTGGTTCCGCACCGAGGTCTTCGGGATCGAGAATGTTCCGGCCACCGGCGGCGGCCTGCTGGTCGGCAACCACTCCGGCGTGCTCGCGCTCGACGCGGTGATGCTCTCGGTGGCGCTGCGCGACCAGCACCCCGAGGAGCGGCACCTCCGCCTGCTCGGCGCCGACCTGGTCTTCCGGGTTCCGGTGATGTCCGAGCTGGCCCGCAAGGTCGGTGCGACGGTCGCCTGCAACCCGGACGCCGAGCGGCTGATGCGCAACGACGAACTGGTCGGCGTCTTCCCCGAGGGCTTCAAGGGCACCGGGAAGCTGTACGCCGACCGCTACAAGCTGCAGCGTTTCGGGCGGGGCGGCTTCGTGTCGGCGGCCCTGCGCACCGGCACCCCGATCGTCCCGGTCGGCATCGTCGGCGCCGAGGAGATCTATCCGATGCTCGCCGACTTCAAGCCGCTGGCCCGGCTGCTCGGCGTGCCGTACTTCCCGGTGACGCCGTTCTTCCCGTGGCTCGGCCCGCTCGGCCTGGTGCCGCTGCCGAGCAAGTGGATGATCCAGTTCTGCCCGCCGATCCCGACGGCCCACCTCACCGAGTACGCGGACGACCCGATGGTGGTCTACAACCTGGCCGATCAGGTGCGCGAGACGATTCAGGCCACTGTGCACGACCTGCTGGCGAAAAGGCCCGATCCGTTCGGCCTGTGACGTCGTATCATGTGACTGAAGGGCGGCCCCGGGTTCAACCCCGGCACCGCCCTTCGCCATCTCCGCTGGGCTGGGCTGTCAGCCTCCGAAGATTCCGTTCAGCAGTCCACCGAGCACACCCTGGTCCTCGTCATTCGTCGCCGGCGACTCGACCGGTGACGGCTCGCCGTCCGGGGTGCCGGTCGGCGCCACCTTGGTGCGGCTGTCGCCCGGCTTGGTGGCCGGGGTCGTGCCGGTCGGACCGGCGGCCGGGCCGGTCTTCTCCGGACGCGCCTCGCCGGTGGTGGCCGGCTGCTCGTCGTCCTTCGCGGCGCCGGTCGCGCCGGGCTTACTGCCCGCCTTCTGACCGTGCCCCTGCGAGCCGCCGTTGTCGCTGGACGAGTCCTTGCCGGCCATGCACCCGCGCAGACGCGGACCGAGCGAGTCGGCGCCTGTTCGGGTGGCGGTGCCGCAGGACAGCCCGGCGCGCAGTTCCTCGGCGCGGGCCTGGACGTCGTCCAACAGGGACAGCGACGTGCCCGCCCGCTCCCGGTCGGCCGGCCGGAGCCGGCCCAGCAGGGGCGCGAACGTCTGCCGCTGACCGGCGACGAAGGTGTCGATCCGGCTCAGCGGCGCCTTGTCGGAACGCGTCACGGCCGCCTCGTTGAGCAGCTTGACGCCCTGCCGGGTGTCGGCGTCCATGTCGTTCAGCACGCCGGAGAACCCGGTCGCGCCGCCCGGCAACGCGGCCGCCTCGGCCAGCCGGGTCCGCGCGAAGTCCAGCGACAACTGGCCCCGGGTGACTTCCGAGCCGGCCATCGCCAGCTGCGCGCGCTCGGTCGAGCGCTTGACGCCGTACAGCGCGTCGCCGGGTGCGGCGTTCTCGCTGGCCGCGGAGATCCCGGAGACGGCCATCGCGCCGGCGGCGACGCCGATCACGATGGCGCCACGGGCCCGGACCCGGCGGCCGTTGAAGCTCAGGCCGCGGCGCGGTGCGGCGTGGCCGACCGGTTCGGTCGCGGTCGGGGCAGCGGTCCGGCCGATCCCGTCCCGCTCGGCCGTGGCCACGAGCATCGCTCGCAGCCCGGTGCGGAACTCGTTGCCCACCTGCGCCCGCGGGTTGACCGCGGACAGGCTGTGACCGATGGCGACGAGCTCGGCGAGCTCGCCGTCGGCCGGACCACGCGAGTGGTGCCGACGGCCGCCGCCGGTCTCGTCGAGAAGTTCCGCGAAGCGCCCGGCGCGCCGCCGGTCGAAAAGGTCGAACCTCACCGGGGGCACCTCCCTTCGCTCGTGACTGATCCACCGATCGCGTGACCGACGGATGCGACCGCGGGTCGCACCCGGACAAACGCTCCGAGGAGGTTTAGGGTTACGGGCATCGACGGTCGGTGAAGTGTCGGCTGTGCGAGTGTGTGCTGCCCCGTGCGCGTCACCACTGGAATCCTTCGGGCAACAACCGTGCCAGCGCTCGCACCGCCCGATACTGCAGCGCCTTGATCGCGCCCTCGTTCTTGCCCATGGTCTGTGCGGTCTCGGCCACCGAGAAGCCCTGCAGGAACCGCAGCACGATGCATTCCTGCTGCTCCGGGTTGAGCTGCTTGACCGCGGTGAGCAGGGCGACGTTGGTGATGTGGTCGACCACGGCCGACTCCGGGCTGCCCTCCGGGCCGCGGTCCTCGCGGTCGGCGTCGAGCACGTCGCCGGTGGTCACCTCGAGCCGGTAGCGGCCGGACTTGAAGTGGTCGGCGACCAGGTTGCGGGCGATGGTGACCAGCCAAGCGCCCAGGTCACGGCCCTGCCAGGTGAAGCTGCTGATCCGTTTGAGCGCGCGCAGGAAGGTGTCCGAGGTCAGATCCTCGGCCAGCTGGCGGTTGCCCACCCGGAAGTAGACGAACCGGAAGACCGTGTCGACGTACCGGTCGTAGATCAGGCCGAAGGCCGCCGCCTCGCCGGCCTGTGCGCGTTCGACCAGCGCCCACACCTCGGCGGCGGCATCGGTCGGATCGGGCCGGGCCGGATACTTCGGCGGCTCGGACTCGTTGGGTGGCCCGGTGGTGCTCTGTGTCGGCACGACCACCTGGGTGTCGGCGTTGTCCAGGGGACGGGTCTCACCGTCCAGGCTGCGGTCGCCGGGGCCGGGCTGGGCGGGCATGGCCGGGCGGCCGGGCACCGCCACGCGGCCGCCGACCGGCTTGACGTTGCCGGTGGGCGGCGAGTGCCGGCTGGGGGACTCGTTGATGTGCGGCCGGTTGCGGGTCCGTTTGGGTCCGTCGCCGCGGATGGCGTGGGCGACGAACGTCTCGACGGAGCCGGCCAGCCGGGTCAGCCCCGAGTTGAGCGTGAAGCGTGCCGCGCTGTACGGATCGCCGGCATACACATCGCTCACTGCGCCTCCGTCCGTTCGTGCTGAATCCGTGCTTCGTGTGGCACAGCGGCCTCCTCGGGGGTGAGGGATGGTCACTCACAACAAAAGGGGTGGGCCGAGCCCGGAACTGCCGGGACCACGACCGCACCCATGGGTGTGGAGTCCGTTACACAGATCTGGAGTGTCACGGACACCGGACACACGGAGTCGCACACCGTGTGCGCTGCGCGAAAACAGCATGAAGTGGCGCAGACGAGACAACAGGAACTTCTGCGACGATGTACGACCCGCGCCGGACGGAGACGGACAAGTTGTCCGTCCTCCTCCGTCCGGGGGTGATGTGCCACACTCAGCCGCTGTGGAGAACAGAGCACGCGACGCGGTCCGCGAGGCCGCCCGGCGCCGCCCCCACGGCATCGCGCTGATCGCCGGAGAAACGTCGCTGACCTGGGAAGACGTCGACGCGAGGGTCGACCGGGCGGCCCGCCGGCTGGCCACCGCGGTCGATGGGCCGGGCCACCGGATCGGCCTCGTGCTGGGTACCTCGATCGACTTCGCGATCGCGTACTTCGGTGTGTTGCGAGCCGGGCTGGTCGCGGTGCCGCTCAATCCCGGGTACACCGCCGACGAGCGGGGATATGCCCTGTCCGACGCGGGCGTGTCGCTGGTGGTCACGGCCGGCGCGCTGGACGGCGTGTCGTGCGTGTCGCCGCGCGAGCTGGAGGACGCCGGCTCCGGCGCGGCCGCCGAACTGCCGGACATCGCCGCCGATCAGCTCGCCGTGCTGCTCTACACCTCGGGCACCAGCGGGCGGCCCCGGGGCGCCATGCTCAGCCACGGCGCGCTGGCCGCCAACCACGAGCAGCTCGACCGGATCGAGCCGGCCGTCGTCGGCCCGGCCGACGTCGTGCTGCTCACCGTGCCGTTCTTCCACGCCTACGGGCTGAACACCGGCCTCGGGTCGGTCGCCCATCACGCGGCCACCGGCGTGCTGCTGGACCGCTTCGACCCCGAGGCCTCGCTCGGCGTGATCGCCGAGCACGGCGTGACCGTGACGGTCGGGGTGCCGAGCATGTACGCGGCGTGGTCGCGTACGGAATCGGCCGGAACCTCTCTCGCGACCGTGCGCACCGCGGTCTGTGGCGCCGCCCCGCTCGGCCCCGACGACGCCGCCCGGTTCACCGCGGTCACCGGCCGGACCGTGATCATCGGGTACGGGCTGACCGAGACCGCCCCGGTGCTGACCACCACCGCGGTGAGCGACCGGGGCAAGCCCGGCTCGATCGGGCGCCCGCTGCCCGGCGTGGAGCTGCGGCTGCGCACGGCCGACGGCGAGGTGCTCTGGGCCGACGGCACCGCCACCCCGGCCGAGGACCTGGCCGAGCTGGATCTCTCCGTCGAGGACTCGGCCGGCACCGACCCGGGCGAGATCGTGGTGCGCGGGGCCAACCTGTTCGGCGGCTACTGGCCGGACGGGCGGGACGGGCCGGACCCCGACGGATGGTGGGCCACCGGGGACATCGCGTACGCCGACGGCGACGGTGACCTGCACCTGGTCGACCGGCTCGGCGAGCTGATCCTGGTGAACGGCTTCAACGTCTACCCGGCCGAGATCGAGCGGGTGCTGGACGCCCACCCGGGCGTGGCCGAGGCGGCGGTGGTCGCGATGGACCACCCGGACACCGGGCAGGCGCCCCACGCGTACGTGGTGCCGGCCCTCGACCCGCCACCCACCGCGGCCGAGCTTCAGGTCTTCTGCGCGGCGCAGCTCGCGCGCTTCAAGCTGCCCGCCGCGATCGAGCTGGTGCCCTCGTTGCCCCACTCGGCGCTGGGCAAGGTGCGGAAACGGGAGCTGTCATGACCACGACCAACCGGGTCACGCTGATCAGCCGGGACGGGTGCCACCTGTGCGAGGTGGCCGAGCAGGCGCTGGAGCGGGTCGTGCCCGGCGCCTGGGACCGGGTCGACGTGGAGTCGTCGCTCGAGCTGGAGCGGGACTACGGCGACCGGGTGCCGGTGGTGCTGCTGGACGGCCGGGAGCACGGCTACTGGCGGGTCGAGGAGGAACGGCTGCGGCGCGATATCGCGAAGCCGCCCGGCGCGCCTCGCCTGTAAGTTGTCCGCGTGGCGCGTACGCATCTTGTCTGGGACTGGAACGGCACTCTGCTCGACGATTTCGCGCTGGTGGTGATCGCCACCAACCGGGCCTTCGCGGCCGTCGGCGGGCGCGACGTGAGCCCCGACGAGCACCGCACCCGGTTCCGCCGGCCGGTGGCCGAGTTCTACGCCGAGATCCTCGAGCGGGCGGTCGACGACGAGGAGTTCGGCCAGCTGGACCGGATCTTCCACGACGCGTACCGGCTCGGGCTGACCACGATGGCCCTGGCCGCGGATGCCAAGGAGGCGCTGACCAGCTGGCCGGGCAGCCAGTCGCTGCTGTCCATGTGGTTCCACAGCGAGCTGGTCCCGGCCCTGGAGACGTACGGGCTGAGCGGGCACTTCACCCGGGTCGACGGCCTGCGCACCGAGGTGGGCGGCGACCTCAAGGCCGGACACCTGGCCGGCCACCTGCGTGAGATAGGCGTCACCGGCGCCGAGGCCGTCCTGATCGGCGACTCGCTCGACGACGCCGCGGCGGCCCGGTCCAACGGCGCCGCGGTGGTGCTCTACACGGGCGGGTTCACCGACGCCACGCGCCTGCGGGCGGCCGGCTGCCCGGTGGCGGACACCCTGGTCGAGGCCGTGGAGATCGCCCGTACGCTCTGATACCCGGGGTCGGGATCGTGACGCGATTGGGCGTGGGGCGGGTTCACCGGTAATACTCGGGAGAGCTTGCCATTAGCACGGCAAGTGGATCTTCGTCCAGACCTCCTACCAAGATCGCGATTTGTGCACGCCTTCACAAGCGCCTACTCTGTGGCACTGACGAGCCCCGCTATCACAGCCGGACCTTGCCGTCCACGTCGGGCTCTCTGCAGGTCAGCCATCTCGTCGGCACGGAGTCAGATGAGCGAGCAGCGACACGGAAACACACCCGGCACGCCAGGTGCGGTTCCCGCCTTCCCGGATCTACCCGAGGCGACCATCGCCCGGCTGCCGGAATATCTCCGTGCGCTGCACAACCTGGCGGACGGAGCAGAGACCATCTCCAGCGAGGGCCTCGCGGCCGCCGCCGGGGTCAACTCGGCCAAGCTCCGCAAGGACCTCTCCCACCTGGGGTCGTACGGCACCCGCGGCGTCGGCTACGACGTGGCCCTGCTGACCGCCCAGATCGAGTACATCCTCGGGCTCGACCAGCGCCGGGCGGTCTGCCTGGTCGGCGTCGGCAACCTCGGGCACGCGCTGGCCGGGTACGACGGGTTCGCCAGCCGCGGCTTCCGCATCGTCGCCCTCTTCGACGCCGACGCCAACCGGGTCGGCGAAGAGATCAGCGGCCTGGTCGTCCGGCACATCGACGAACTGCCGCAGGTCGCCGCCGAGGAGTCGATCGCCATCGGAGTGATCGCCACCCCGGCCTCGGCCGCGCAGACCGTGGCCGACGACCTGGTCGCCGCCGGCGTGACCAGCATCCTGAACTTCGCGCCGTGCGTGCTCACGGTCCCGGCGGGCGTCGACGTCCGCAAGGTCGACCTGGCCATCGAGCTGCAGATCCTCTCCTTCCACGAGCACCGCAAGGCGTCGCTGACCGCGTTGCCCGGCGGCCGGACCGAGGCGGTGGGGTCATGAACCTGCTCTGTGTCGGCACGTCCTACCGCACGGCGGACGTCGCCACCCTGGAACGGCTCGTGTTCGCGCCGGCCCAGCAGGAAGCGGTGCTCCAGGAGCTGATCCGGCAGCCGTACGTCGGCGAGGCCGTGGTCGTCTCGACCTGCAACCGGGTCGAGGTGTACGCGGCGGTCACCGGCTTCCACGGCGGCCTCGGCGACATCTGCAGTGTCCTGGCCGAACATTCCGGCATCAGTGGCAACACGCTCGCCGCCCACCTCTACGTGCACTACGACGAGGCGGCCGTCCGGCACGCCTTCCGGGTCTCGGCCGGTCTCGAGTCGATGGTCGTCGGCGAGGCGCAGATCCTCGGGCAGCTCCGCGACGCCTACCACCAGGCCACCGAGGCGGACGCCGCCGGACGGCTGCTGCACGAGCTGATGCAGCAGACGCTGCGGGTCGGCAAGCGGGCCCACGCCGAGACCGGCATCGACAAGGCCGGGCAGAGCGTGGTCTCCGCCGCCCTCGACGTGGCCGCCTCGCACATCGGTGACCTGACCGGCCGGCCGGCGCTGGTGATCGGGGCCGGGGCGATGGGCGCGCTGTCGGTCGCCACGCTCACCCGGGCCGGGGTCGGGCCGCTGACGATCACCAACCGGGGCGCCGAGCGGGCGTCGCGGCTGGCCGAGGCCTACGGCGCCACCGCGGTTCCCTACGCCGACCTGGCCGGCGCGCTGGCCGAGGCCGAGGTCGTGGTCAGCGCCACCGCGTCCGCCGGGCCGGTGCTCGACCGCGCCCTGCTCGCCGCCGCCGCCCCGCTGGTCGTGCTCGACCTGGCGGTGCCGCGGGACGTGGCGCCGGACGTGACCGGGATCGACGGCGTGACCGTGATCGACATCGAGGGCCTGGCCGACAGCCGGCGGGCCCTGCCCGCGGCGGCCGAGACGGCGGCGGTCGAGCAGATCGTGGCCGCCGAGGTCGAGCACTTCCTGGCCTGGCTGCGCGGCGCCGACATCGCTCCGACGGTGGCGGCGCTACGGACCCGGGCCGACGACGTGGTGGCCGGCGAGCTGCGCAAGCTGCACGCGCGACGGCCGGAATTCACCGAGGAGCAGCGGGCCGACGTTTCCCGTACGCTGCACCGGGTCGTCCAGCAGCTGCTGCACTCGCCGACCGTCCGGGTCCGGCAGCTGGCCGCCGAGCCCGGTGGTGATCAGTACGCCACCCTGCTGCGCGAGCTGTTCGACCTGGACGTTCCACTGGCCACGCAGGCCGACGCCGTACCGGAGATCGGGGGTAACGCATGAGGACGCCACTGCGCCTCGGGACCCGCGGCTCGCAACTGGCCCTGGCCCAGTCGCGGCAGGTCGCGGATGCCCTGATGGCGGTCACCGGTCACCCGGTCGAGTTGGTGCGCATCGCCACCGCGGGCGACAAGTCGGCCGCGCCGGTCGCCCAGCTCGGCGTCGGGGTCTTCGTGTCCGCACTGCGGGATGCATTGCTGGCCGACGAGATCGACTTCGCCGTGCACTCGTACAAGGACCTGCCCACCGGCGACCAGCCCAGCCTGCACATCGCCGCAGTTCCCGAGCGTGCCGACCCGCGCGACGTGCTGATCGCACGCGACCGGCTGACCCTGACCGAGCTGCCCGCGGGCTCGCAGATCGGGACGGGCGCGGTGCGCCGAATCGCGCAACTGCACGCTTTGGGCCTACAGTTGCGGATCACTCCGATCCGGGGCAACGTCGACAGCCGGATCGCTCGGGTGCTCGGCCCTCAGGCCGACCTCGACGCGGTCGTCCTGGCCCGGGCCGGAGTGGCGCGTCTCGGCCGCACGGCCGAGGTCACCGAAACGCTGGATCCGATGCTCATGCTGCCCGCCCCGGCCCAGGGCGCGCTGGCGGTCGAGTGCCGGTCCGGCGACACCGACCTGGTCGAACTGCTGGCCACGCTCGATCATGCACCGTCCCGTTCCACCGTCACGGCGGAACGGGCGATGCTCGCCACGCTGGAGGCCGGGTGCTCCGCCCCGGTCGCCGCATATGCCGAGCTCGCTGAAGGCGAGGACGGCGACGAGATCTACCTGCGCGGTGCCGTGATCAGCCCGGACGGGGGCCGAGACGTCCGGTTGTCGCGCACCGGAACGCCCGCCGACGCGGCGGAGATCGGCAAGGCACTCGCCGCCGATCTCCTCGACGCCGGCGCCGACACCCTGATGGGGAGCACAGCATGACCACCCGCACCGCCCGCAAGCCCGCCGGACGCATCGCGTTCGTCGGCGCTGGACCCGGCGACCCCGAGCTGTTGACACGCCGGGCGCACGACGCTCTGGTCGAGGCCGACCAGGTGGTCTACGACAGCGGCGTACCCGACACGCTGCTCGCCGCGATCAGGGCCGAGGCCAAGGCGGACGCCCAGTTCAGCCCGGCCGAGGGCGCGTCCGGCGACGTGGCCAAGGTGCTGATCTCCGCGGCCCGCTCCGGGCTCAACGCGGTCCACCTGGTGGCCGGCGACCCGTTCGGGCACGAGACGGTGGTGCGCGAGGTCCAGGCGGTCGCGCGTACTGCGGTGCACTTCGAGGTGGTGCCCGGTCTCGGGCAGGCCGAGGGTGTGGCCACCTACGCCGGTGTGCCGCTGCCGGGCGTACGCACCGTGGCCGACGTCGACGACGTGGCCGCACTCGACTTCGAGAGCCTCGCCAACGCCGCGCGCAAGGGCACGTTCGCGGTCGCCGTGGACGCCGGTGACCTGGCCGCGGTTCGCGACGGCCTGCTCGCCGCGGGCATCGAGCCCGGCACCGCGGTCGCGGTGACCGGCGACGGCACCGGCGAGACGCAGTACACGACCACCTCCAGCGTGGACAGCTTCGTCGCGGCGGCGCTCGGCTTCACCGGCCGGGTCGTCCTCACCGTCGGCGGCGAGGTCGCCCACCGCGACAAGATGAGCTGGTGGGAGAACCGCCCGCTGTACGGGTGGAAGGTGCTGGTGCCGCGCACCAAGGAGCAGGCGGGCGCGATGAGCGCGCGGCTACGGGCGTACGGCGCCATCCCGTGCGAGGTGCCGACCATCGCGGTCGAGCCGCCCCGCACCCCCGCCCAGATGGAGCGCGCGGTCAAGGGCCTGGTCGACGGCCGGTACGCCTGGGTCGTCTTCACCTCGGTCAACGCGGTCCGCGCGGTCTGGGAGAAGTTCGCCGAGCACGGCCTGGACGCCCGCCACTTCGGCGGCGTGAAGATCGCCTGCATCGGTGAGGCGACCGCCGAGGCCGTGCGGGCGTTCGGCATCCAGCCCGAGATGGTGCCCGCCGGCGACCAGTCCAGCGACGGCCTGCTGGCCGAGTTCTCGCCGCACGACGAGATCCTCGACCCGGTCGGCCGGGTGCTGCTGCCGCGCGCCGACATCGCCACCGAGACGCTCGCCGCCGGGCTGATCGAGCGCGGCTGGGAGGTCGACGACGTGACCGCCTACCGCACGGTGCGTGCCGCGCCGCCGCCGGCCGACATCCGCGACGCCATCAAGTCCGGTGGCTTCGACGCGGTGCTCTTCACCAGCTCGTCGACGGTCCGCAACCTGGTCGGCATCGCCGGCAAGCCGCACGCCCGCACGGTGGTCGCGGTGATCGGCCCGAAGACGGCCGAGACTGCCATCGAGTTCGGCCTCCGGGTCGACGTGCAGCCGCAGCACGCGTCGGTGCCCGACCTGGTCGAGGCGCTGGCCGAGTACGCGATCGAGCTGCGCGAGAAGCTCGCCGCCATGCCGGCCAAGCAGCGGCGTGGCTCGAAGGTGCAGGGACCCACGGCGCTCCGCTTCCGCTAGGAGATCCTCATGTCGTACCCGGACGTCCGCCTACGTCGTCTTCGCCGCAGCGCCGCCATTCGTCGCCTGGTCGAGGAGACGCGGGTGGCGCCGGCCGAACTGGTGCTGCCGCTCTTCGTCAAGGAGGGCCTGACCGAGCCGCGCGCGATCTCGTCGATGCCCGGCGCGGTCCAGCACTCGCGGGAGAGCCTGCGCAAGGCGGCCCACGAGGCGGTCCGGGCCGGGGTCGGCGGCCTGATGCTCTACGGCGTGCCCACCGACGACCACAAGGACGAGACCGGCAGCCAGGGCCTCGCCCCCGACGGCATCCTGAACGTGGCCATCAGCGACGTCATCGCCGAGGTGGGCGACAGCACGGTCGTGATGAGCGACCTGTGCCTGGACGAGTTCACCTCACACGGCCACTGCGGCGTGCTGGCCGACGACGGCTCGGTGGACAACGACGCCACCCTGGCCCTCTACGCCCGGATGGGCGTCGCGCAGGCCACCGCCGGCGCCCACATGGTCGGCACGTCCGGCATGATGGACGGCCAGGTCGGCGCCGTCCGCAAGGCCCTCGACGCGGCGAATTTCCAGGACACCAGCATCCTGGCGTACGCCGCCAAGTACGCCGGCGCCTTCTACGGCCCGTTCCGCGAGGCCGTCGAGAGCTCCCTCCAGGGCGACCGCCGCCAGTACCAGCAGGACCCCGGCAACGCCCGCGAGGCCCTCCGCGAGACCGATCTCGACATCGCCGAGGGCGCCGACGTCGTCATGGTCAAGCCCGCGATGCCCTACCTCGACATCATCACCCGCCTCCGCGACCGGGTCGACATCCCCATCGCCGCCTACCAGGTGAGCGGCGAGTACGCGATGATCGAGGCCGCCGCCGCCAACAACTGGATCGACCGCGAGCGCGCCATCCTCGAGTCCCTCACCTCCATCAAGCGAGCCGGCGCCCAGATCATCCTGACCTACTGGGCCACCGAAGCCGCCCAGCTCCTCCGCGCCCGCTACTGACCCAAACCCGCAGCTCACGCCCGCCCGCCCGGCTGCCCGCCCGGCCGACGTTCCGACCGTCGCACCGACCGTCCTCAGCGTCTGCCGCAGCGGAGTTCCCCTTTCCTGACGGACACTCTCCGCAGTCAGTAGCTCCAACCCGCCACCACCCTCCTCCGCCCTTTTGCTCTGAGCGCGTATAGGCAACACCGGGCATGAGCTGCACTTCCGGCATCCAGGCGATGGGTGCGGGGAGAGGTCGGTGGCCACGCAGAGCGATATTCCGGCTCTGACTCGACGATGACGGCCCGATTCGGGGCATATGCACCTGCTGGCTACGTCAATTCTCGGGTTCGGCCGCCGCTCCCTTGGTCAGGGTGTTGCCTATACGCGCTCAGAGCAAAAGGCGTGGGGAGGCGTTGTCCACAGGGGCGCGGAGCGAGCGGCCGGCAACTGCCACCATTTCGCTCGTGACAGCAGCAAAGGACGACGAATTTCCCGCGGCCGGGCTCGTTCGGCGCGCGCGCCGGTTGGCCGATCTCAGTCAGCGTGAGATCGCCAAGGCCAGCGGCCTGTCGCATTCCGTGGTGAGCCGGATCGAGGCGGGTGTTCGAATTCCCAGCCTGGCGGTGATGTCGCGGCTTCTACGGCCGGCGGAGTTATGGCTGACGGTCATCGACGAGGAGGGGCGGCTGGTGCAGCCCATGGAGGACTGGGATGACACGAGGGACGGAGCGGAGCGGCGCTATCCGAGCCATCTGGACATGGTTCTCGACCCGGAGCCCGGGGAGTGGTGGGGAGACCGCTACGGGTTGGCAAGGCCGCCCGAAACCTTCCACCGGGACCGGGAGCGGCGGGATGTGATGCGCATGCGCAGCCAATGGGAGGTCCGGGTGTCGAAGTACCGGCACATGCCGCCGCCGCCGGATCTCGATCTCTGGTGGCGGATTCAGCGGGCGAGTTGAGAGGTCACTCGGTGGGGGCGAAGGACTCGACGAGGCCGGAGACGTCGGCGCCGTATTCGCACCAGTCGCGGTCGGGCTGGAAGCCCAGTTCGGCGTTGACCTTCAGCATGGACTCGTTGTGCTGGGCGTTCCAGGTCTGTACCTCGTGCAGGCCGGGCTCGGCGCTGCGGAGCTCGAAGAGCATCTTGGCCTTGATGGCGCGGTCGATGCCGTAGCCGCGGTGGTCGCGGACGACGATCGTGTCGTACTGGTCGGCGCGTTCGGGGTGTTGGGCCGGGACGACGACCTCGGTCAGGCCGGCCACCGCGCCGGTCGCCTCGTGGATGGCCAGCACGATGTACGGCTTCAGGCCGCGCCGGTGCAGGGTCAGCAGGCTGTCCTTCAGGCGCTGCGGGTCGGAGCTGCGCGGCTGCATCTCCAGGTCGCTGTCCTCGGCCTCGGTCTTCGCCTGGGCGTACGCCTCCATCAGCTCGTCGGGCGGGCCGCCGGGGTGGTACTCGAGCCGGTAGCCCTCGCTGATGCCGTTCGCCATCTCGCCCAGCGTCACCCAGTCCACCTTGGACAGGTGGAGCACGCTTCTCGTCTCGACGTACTCCTTCTCGAAGCCCAGCGCCTCGTAGAACGCGATCGCCGGCGTCCGCCCGATGGCCTCGACCCCCAAGGACGAGAAGCCTTCGAGGTACGCGCGCCGCGCCGCGACCGCCACCAGCTGGCGACCCAGCCCCCGTCGGCGCAGCCGTGGGTGCACCAGCACCTCGAGCACGCCGATGTTGCCCAGGAGCAGCAGGTTCACATGGGCATAGATCTGGCTCTCGCCCTCGGCGAGCCGGTCGTCCTCGGCCACCCAGCTGATCCGGCGTTCGCCCGGCATGGTCTCGGCCAGATAGTCCCTGACCTGGACCTCACGCCATGGCGGGTCATCGGGCAGGTCCTGTGCCAGGACCGCGTTGACCGTCACCACGAGCGCTTCGATCTCACCGTCCGACGCCGCCCGCGGATCCCATTCGCGCACCCTCACCCGTACAGCTTGCCGAATGCGGGCAAGAACGGGAAGTGCCGGGGAGTCATTCGTGCCGATCTGCTCACGCTGAGTTGTCAAACCCGACTGCGCTGGCCATACTCATTTGCCGCGTCGAAGACCTTCTGCGCGTACGGGCGCACCGCGTTGTAGGTCAGGATCGCATCCCACCAGGCGTCCGCCTTGGACAGGTCGCGCCCACTCTGACACAGGTAGAAGGCCGCGGCCATGGACGCGTCGTCGATGTCGTTGGGGTCGGCGGCGCCGCTGTTGTCGGCGTCCACCTCCTTGCGCGCCGTCATCAGCGTCCAGGTGGCCGGGATGAACTGGAGCGGCCCGATCGCCCGGTCGAAGGAGGTGTCGGCGTCGAGCACGCCCTTGTCGGTGTCCGGGATCGACTGCCGGCCGCCCTTGCCGTCCAGCGGCAGGCCGTAGATCGGGGGCACCACGGTGCCGTCGGCGTTGAGCACCGAGCCGTTGGCGCTGCCGTGGCCCGACTCGACCTTGGCGATGGCGGCGAGCGTGGTCCAGCTGAGGTGGCAGTTCGGGGTCATCTTGGCCGCGATCAGTTCGGCGTACCCGTAGGCCTGGACCGCCACCACCGGGATGCCGACCCGGGTGCCGACGCCCTGGGCCCAGCCCTGCAACGAGTCGGCGGGGCGGCCGCCGCCGGTGACCGGGGGAAGCACCGGGTCGGCGCTGAAGCCGCCGACGTTGGGGTCGATCGGTGGGAGGGCGCCGTTGCTGGCCCCGAGCGGGCCGGGGGCGGCCTGGTCGAGCGGGAAGCCCGGGCTGCGGCTGGGTGCGGCGCCGGCTTCCAGGGCCTTGGGTACGAGGTAAGCACCCGCGGCGCCGGCCGCACCGATCAGCAGGGCGGCCGCGACCGCCGGGATGAGCAGACGCCCGGACGGCTTCTTGGCCCACGCCGACGTGCTGCGGGTCGCCGTGCGGGCGGCCTTGATCGGGTTGGCCCGCCGCAGCACCCGGGTGACCCGCTTGCCGGACGCGGTGCCCGTGGTGACGACGACCGGCTTGTCGAGGTCGATGTCGGCGACATCTTTCTTGCCGTCGCCGCCGTCCTTCTTCTCCGGGCCGCCGCTGTCCTTCTTGTCGGCGCTGCCGCCGTCCTTGCTGTCACCGTCCTTCGCCGCGTCGGGCTTGCCTGCATCCGTCTTCTCGCCGTCGGCTTCAACCTTGGCCGGCGCGACCGTCCCGGCGCCTCCGACAGGCGCGGGCGCCTCGGCCGCCTTGGCCTCGGCAGGCTTTGAGGGAACGGCAGCGGCGGCAGGAGCCGCGGCCGCGGCGGGCTTAGCGGGCGCGGGCGCCTCGGACGCCTCCTCCTCGGCCTTAGCGGGCGCGGGCGGCTCGGAGGACGAGGAGGAGGCGTCCGCACTCTCGACCTTGGACGTACTCTCCGCGCTTTCCTTCTCACTCACCGCAGGGGCAGCGTCTTCGGCGGTTGCCCGCTCGGACCCCTCGGACGGGGTGGCTTCGGGCAGAACTTCCGGCGAGGAGGAGGACCCCGGGGCCGCCCCGGAACTGCCGAGCGGCCCACCCCGGTGTGGCGCCGGCGGACGCACGTCAGGACCCGGCGCGTCGTCTTTCCCGGGCCGGTTCGATGGTTTCTCGTGCCGCTCCGCCACGGCCACGACACTACCCGGCGAACGCGACCCGCACGGGACCGCGTTTGTCGCACCGGCGGCCTACCCTGACCGTCATGCCGCGTTATGACTACCGCTGCCGGGCCTGCGGTGACACCTTCGAGGTCAGCCGCCCGATGGCCGAGGCCACCGCCCCCGCGTCCTGCCCTCAGGGCCACGCCGACACTGTCAAGCTTCTGTCCACAGTCGCCCTGGGCAAGGGCGGCGCCGGGGCGCCCGCGCCGTCCGCCGGTGGCGGCTGTTGTGGCGGCGCCTGCGGCTGCTGATCGCGGCCGACGCCCCGGCTGTCCGTCAGTAATGGTGTTGAGGCGCGTTACTCCCTGAGGGGCCGTCCGAACAGCCGGTGAGATCGATCCACTTGCCGGCGCAACTGGACGTGAACCGCTTCGTTACGTCACGCGTAGTGCTGTGAGTAATCGTCGATGACCCGCGCGCGTCGCCCGTCCAGGGTCGGCCGTGACGGGAAGATGGTTACCGACCGTTTCTACGATGTGCTACCCCATAACTGTGCGGCAGCATGAAACGCGACTTCCCTAGGGGCGGAGGTTCTTACCGTGTCGGGTCGGACCGAGCTGCCGAGTGGGCTGGTGACCTTTATGTTCACCGACATCGAGGGCTCGACGCGTCTGGCCCAGATGCTCGGTGAGTCGTATGCAGCCGTGCTCGGCGCACACAGGAGTGTGCTTCGCGCTGCGCTGAGTAACTTTGGCGGCTACGAGCTCTTCACTGAGGGTGACTCCTTTTTCGTCGCCTTCGACGAGGCGCCGGCCGCCGTGGCCGCGTGCGTCGCTGCGCAGCGTGCACTCGCCGCACATGCCTGGCCGACCCCGGAGGCTCAGCCCCGGGTCCGGATGGGCCTGCACACCGGCTGGGCCCTGCCGGCCAACGGCGAGTACGTCAGCGCCGAGGTGCACCGGGCCGCCCGGGTGGCCTCGGCCGCGCACGGCAGCCAAGTGCTCTGCTCGGAGGCGACCGCGATGGCCGTCACCACCTGGCCCGCCGAACGAGGCGGCGCCGCGGTCAAGGCGGCGATGACCGGGGTCGACCTGCTCGACCTGGGCCCGCACAAGCTCCGTGGCTTCGACGACGCCGAGCGGCTGTTCCAGCTCGTCGCGAACGGGCTCGACCGCGAGTTCCCGAGGCCCCGCACCCCGGGCGCCCCGACGAACAACCTGCCGGCCGCGCTGACCCCGCTCGTGGGGCGGCGGCCCGAGCGGGACGAGCTGACCGCGCTGGTCGCCCGGCACCGGCTGGTCACCGTGGCCGGTCCCGGTGGCATCGGCAAGACCCGGCTGGCGCTGGCGGCCGCGGCCGAGCTGCTGATCGCGTACCCGGACGGGGTCTGGATCGTGGACGCGGCGAGCGCGACCGGCCCGACCGGCCTGCCCGGCGCGATCGCCCGCGCCCTGAGCCTGCGCCGCGAACCCGGCCGCCCGCTGCTGGACACGGTGCTCGAGGCCTGCGCCGAACGACGGTTGCTGCTGCTGATCGACACGGTCGACGCCGCGCCCCGGACGGTGGCCTCGGTGGTTCGCCGGCTGATCGCCGAATGCCCCGAGGTGGACGTGCTGGCCGCCGGCCGGGAGCCGCTCGACGTGCACGGCGAGCTGGTGTGGCGGGTGCCGCCGATGGCTCCGGCCGACGCGTACGCGCTGCTGAGCACCCGCACCACGGCGGCCCGTGGCGGCCGTCCGATCACCCGGGACGAGTCCGGTGACCTGGCCCGGGTGGCGTCCGGCCTGGACGGTTCCCCGCTGGCCCTGGAGCTGGCCGCGACCCGGCTGCGCCTGCTGACCGCGGCCGAGCTGGCCGGTCGCCTGGACGATCCGGCGTGGGCGCTCGACACCATGCGGGCGGGCGACCCGGGCGACCCGGACCAGCGGCACCGGAGCCTGACCGCCAGCCTGGACTGGTCGTACCGGACGCTCGGCGACGGCGCCTCGGGACTGCTGCGGCGGCTTGCCGTCTTCACCGGCCCGGTGAATCTGTCCGCCGTGGAGTGGTGCGGCGACGACGCGCTGGCCGGGCTGACCGAGCTGGCCGACAAGTCTCTGATCGAGATTCTGCCGGGGTCGCGCTACCGGCTTTCCCGGACCATCCGGGGGTACGCCACCCGCAAGCTGGCCGCCGCCGGTGACGAGTCGGCCGCCCGCAACCGGCACACCGCCTGGGCACTGCACACCCTGGACGGTGTCGCGGTGGACACCGACGGCCAGCCGCGCACCGTGTCGCTGGCCGAGGGCGCGCCCTACGTGGACGAGTGGCAGGCGGCCCTGCGCTGGTCCGCCGCCGAGGGCAGCGTGCGGGCCGGTCTGCGGCTGGCCGGCGCCCTGGACCCGTGGTGGCGTGAGCACGGCGGCGCCCGGGAGGGCCGCGACCTGCTCTACCGGTTGTACGGCCGGCTGGGCGGCCGGCACATCGCCCCGGCCGAGCTGGCGTCGGCCTATCTGGTGCACGCCGGCCTGGCCGACGACCGGGACGAGCGGGTCCGTTTCCTGGACCGGGCCGAGGATGTCGCCCGCCGCGCCGATCACCCGGGCCTGCTCGTGCGGGCGCTGGCCGGTCGCCGGATCGGGTTGGGCGCGGCCGAGGCCGAGCGGGTCTGCCGCGACGTGATCGCGCGCGCCGAGCGAACCGGTGTCCCGGCCGCCGCCCTGCCGACCGTGGTGGCGCTGGCCGAGCTGCTGTGGCGGAGGGACGCGCTCGACGAGGCGGCGGAGCTGCTCGGGGGCGCGCGCCAGGCCGAGGCCGGCCGCCCGTCGGATCGCGGACGGCGTACCGTCGACTGGCTTCTGGGTCTGATCGCCCTGCGCCGCGGTGACCTGGTGGCGGCCCACGATCACGTGGTGGTGGCGCTGCGGTCGCGGCTGCGGCACGGGTTCCGGGGCGGCACTGCGGACGCCGTCGCCGCGCTGGCCGTGCGCTGCGCGATGGGTGGCGACCACACCACGGCGGCGATGCTGTTCGGCGGCTCGGAGGGTGTGCGCGGGGTGCGCCGGACCGAGATGTTCGGGGCGTTCTGGGCCGAGCAGCAGGCCAAGTCCCGTGGCGCGATCGGCGACGCGGCGTTCGACGCGGCCTACGCGAACGGCGCCGATCAGGGCTTCGACCGGATCATCGCGGCCGCGCTGGCGGTCGAGCACCCCGATCTGGAGTACGGCTCGGTCCGATTCGCCCCGACCCTGCGATGACTCCGACCCTGCGATGACTCCGCCCTGCGACGACGCGGGGCCGCCGATCCGGCGACCCCGCATCCGGCCGGTCCGTTCAGTGCGCGGCCGGCATCAGCTCGCGCGCGTGGTCGATGTCGGCCTGCTTGACCGCGGCGAGCGACCCGAAGTTCTTCACGGCCTGGTAGTAGATCCAGGCCAGGGCGTCGCACGGCGGCTGGAGCAGCCTGTTGTAGGTGTCGCAGACGCGCTGGAGGTCGGCGTGGAACGCCGAGTCGACCCGCGCCTTGTTGGCGTCGAAGGCGCCGATGGCCTTGTAGTTGCGGTACCCGAAGTCGTGGCGCCGGCAGGAGAGGTCGAAGTGGAAGCCGAGCGGGTTGTCGGGGCTGCTCGAGCACGAGTCGGTGGACCAGTCGAAGTTGTAGGACGCCCACGGGCCGTGGTTCAGGCGTGCCGCGTTCCAGGCGTTGTAGCTCGAGGCGGACGTCTGGGTCCAGCTCCTGATGACGTCGGCCTTGCTGGCGGCGGCCTGGGCGGCGACGCTCGGCGCGAGCACGGCGAGCACGGCGGTGAGGACCACGAGCGTACGGCGGATGTAACGAGTCATCGTCGACCTTCCAGCAACAACGGGCCCCTCGTGAGGGCCGAGGAAGGCCAGTCTTCGATCCGGAGCTTGCGATATACAAGCCGGTCGATTTCTTTTGTTCGAACGATGAAGTAACTGATTGATGGGTGTTCCGTCACTGCGTGTCTTGTGCTGTCCTGGTCCAACGGGCCTCGCCCTGGCGGCTATCGTGAGCACGTGCACAGAGGCGCCCGATGATCCACTTACCGCTGGTCCGCCAAGGACCACTGCGGGCTCTCACCTCGCGGCTGGCCATTGCGGTCGGCCTGGTGCTGGTCACCGTGGCGATCGTCTACACCGGCCGGGACGGCTACCGGGACGTCAACGAGGACGGCCTGACCCTGCTCGACTGCTTCTACTACGCGGTCGTGTCGCTCTCCACGACCGGGTACGGCGACATCACGCCGGCCACCCCGCACGCGCGGCTCATCAACGTCCTGTTCATCACGCCGGCCCGCGTCCTCTTCCTGATCATCCTGGTCGGCACGACCCTCGAGGTCCTGACCGAGCAGTACCGCAAGGGCCTGCGTGTCGCGCGCTGGAGGCACAAGTTGAAGGACCACATCATCATCTGCGGGTACGGCACCAAGGGCGCCGCCGCGGTCAGCGCGCTGCTCGAGACCGGCTACGACAAGCGGCGCATCGTGCTGGTCGAGACCCGTCCCGAGGCGATCCGGCAGGCCACGGCCAACGGTCTGGCCATCATCGAGGGCAACGCCACCCGCTCGTCGGTGCTCAAGCAGGCGGACGTGCAGAACTGCAAGGCGGTGATCATCGCGACCGACAGCGACGAGGCGTCGGTGCTGATCACGTTGACCGTCCGCCAGCTCACCGCAGGTCAGGTGCGGATCATCGCCTCGGTCCGCGAGCAGGAGAACGCCGCCCTGCTCAAGCAGAGCGGCGCCCACCACGTGATCGTCAGCTCCGCGACCGCGGGCCGGCTGCTGGGCCTGACCACCACCGCGCCGCCGCTCATCGACGTGGTGGAAGACCTGCTCACCCCGGGTCAGGGCATGGCGCTGGCGATGCGGTCGGCCGAGCGGGCCGAGGTCGGTCGCAACCCGCGCCAGCTGGACACCCTGGTGGTGGCGCTGATCCGCCGCGGCAAGGTGGTGCCGCTGGGCGGGCCCGATCCGATGACGATCGAGACCGGCGACATGCTCGTCTACATCCGCGACGAGAACGCGTCCGTCGCCGGCCTCTCCATCTGACGTTCTAGAGGATTGTCCAGGTGTCGCCCGAGGTCAGCAGCTCGGAGAGCATGCCCTCGGGGGTGCCGGTGGCCTGCGACCGGGCGTCGAGCAACTGCTTCTGCACGATCTCGTCGTAGGACGGCCGCCGCACCGAACGGAACACCCCGATCGGCGTGGTGTTCAGGTCGGAGCCGGAGAGCCGGCTGAGCGCGAACGCGTAGGCCGGGTCGTCGACGGTCGGGTCGTGGACGATCGCGTCGCCGCCTTCCTGCACCTGGAGCCCGAAGCTGCCCTCGGGGTGCACGACGGAGAAGCGGCCCTCGGGCCCGAACGTGATCGGCTGGCCCTGCTCCAGGCGGATCAGGTGGTCGTCACGGGTGCCCGGGTCCTTGATCAGCTCGAACGCGTTGTCGTTGAAGATGTTGCAGTTCTGGTAGATCTCCACGAACGCCGAACCCTCGTGCTCGGCCGCCGCGCGCAGCACCGACTGGAGGTGCTTGCGGTCCGAGTCGATGGTGCGGGCCACGAAGGTCGCCTCGGCGCCCAGCGCCAGCGACAGTGGATTGAACGGCGAGTCGGCCGACCCGGACGGCGTCGACTTGGTGATCTTCCCGATCTCCGACGTCGGCGAGTACTGCCCCTTGGTCAGACCGTAGATCCGGTTGTTGAACAGCAGGATCTTCAGGTTGACGTTGCGGCGCAGGGCGTGGATCAGGTGGTTGCCGCCGATCGACAGCGCGTCGCCGTCGCCGGTGACGACCCAGACCGACAGGTCGGGGCGGGACGCCGACAGACCGGTCGCGATCGCCGGCGCGCGCCCGTGGATCGAGTGCAGACCGTACGTGTTCATGTAGTACGGGAAGCGCGACGAGCAGCCGATCCCGGACACGAAGACGGTGTTCTCCCGGGCGATGCCCAGCTCGGGCATGAACTGCTGGACCGCGGCCAGGATGGCGTAGTCACCGCAGCCGGGGCACCAGCGGACCTCCTGGTCGGACTTGAAGTCCTTCGCGGTCAACTTCACCGGCGTCAACGGGATGGAGGTGCTAACCATTCTTGACCACGTCCTCGAGCATGTTCTCCAGCGTCGCGGCCGTGAAGGGAAGACCGCTGACCTGGTTGAAGGGAATCGCGTCGACGAGGTATCTCGCGCGGATGACGTGGGCCAGCTGACCCAGGTTCATCTCGGGGATCACCACCTTGTCGTACGCCTTGAGCACCTCGCCGAGGTTGGCCGGCATCGGGTTCAGGTGGCGCAGGTGGGCCTGGGCGATCGGCAGGCCACGCTGGCGCAGCGCCCGGCAGGCGGCGCCGATCGGACCGTACGTCGAGCCCCAGCCCAGCACCAGCACCCGGGAGTCGTCGTCCGGGTCTTCCACCTCGACGTCCGGCACCGGGATCGACTCGATCCGCTCGGCCCGGATCCGCACCATGAACTCGTGGTTGGCCGGGTCGTACGAGATGTCGCCGGTCTTGTCGGCCTTCTCCAGGCCACCGATGCGGTGTTGCAGGCCGGGCGTGCCCGGGATCGCCCACGGCCGGGCCAGCGTCTCGGGGTCGCGCAGGTAGGGCAGGAAGCGCCCGTCGTCGGCGTTCGGCTCGCGGGCGAAGTCGACGGTGAGATCGGGCAGCTCGCCGATCTCGGGCAGCAGCCACGGCTCGGACCCGTTCGCCACGTAGTTGTCGCTGAGCAGGATGACCGGGGTGCGGTAGGTCAACGCGATGCGGACCGCCTCGAGCGCCGCGTGGAAGCAGTCGGACGGCGACTTGGGCGCGATTACCGCGAGCGGCGCCTCGCCGTGCCGGCCGTACAGGGCCATGTTGAGGTCGGCCTGCTCGGTCTTGGTCGGCATGCCGGTGGACGGGCCGGCCCGTTGCACGTCGACGATGACCAGCGGCAGTTCCAGCGCGATGGCCAGCGAGATGGTCTCGCCCTTGAGCGCCACACCCGGGCCCGAGGTGGTGGTCACGCCGATCGCGCCGCCGTACGACGCGCCCAGCGCCGCGCCGATCGCCGCGATCTCGTCTTCCGCCTGCATCGTGGTGATGCCGAACCGCTTGTGCTTGGACAGCTCGTGCAGGATGTCGGAGGCCGGGGTGATCGGGTAGGCGCCCAGGAACATCGGGAGCTTGGCCCGCACGCTCGCGGCCACCAGCCCGAGTGCCAGGGCGGCGTTGCCGGTGATGTTCCGGTAGGTGCCCGGGCGCATCTTGGCCGGCTTCACCTCGTACCGCACCGAGAAGTCCTCGGTCGTCTCGCCGAAGTTCCAGCCGGCCTGGAACGCCGCCTTGTTGGCCGCCACGAGGTCGGGCCGCTTGGCGAACTTGCGCTCCAGGAACCGCAGCGTGGACTCGAACGGCCGCGAGTACATCCAGCTCAGCAGGCCGAGGGCGAACATGTTCTTGGCCCGCTCGGCGTCCTTCTTGGCGATGTTGAGGTCGGCCAGCGCCCCGATCGTCATCGAGGTCAGCGCGACCGGGTGCAGGACGTAGCCGGACAGCGAGCCGTCTTCGAGCGGGCTCACCGCGTAGCCCACCTTGGCCAGGTTGCGCTTGGTGAACTCGTCGGTGTTGACGATGATGTCGGCGCCGGACGGCAGGTCGGAGAGGTTGGCCTTGAGCGCGGCCGGGTTCATCGCGACCAGCACGTTGGGCGCGTCGCCGGGGGTCAGGATGTCGTAGTCGGCGAAGTGCACCTGGAAACTGGAGACCCCGGGCAGCGTCCCGGCCGGTGCGCGGATCTCGGCGGGGAAGTTCGGCAACGTGGAGATGTCGTTGCCCAGCTGTGCGGTCTCGGACGTGAATCGGTCCCCGGTGAGCTGCATGCCGTCGCCGGAGTCGCCGGCGAACCGGATGACCACGCGGTCCAGCTGCTCGACCAGTTTCGTGGGATGCGAAATCCCATCGACCTCGGCCACTTTCGTCACCCTCCCGTGCGTCAGTTCCAGCCTACGTCGCCAGTCCTTACCACCGTTGGTCGAGGAGCCTGTCCGATCAAAGACCGTTGACCACAGTAGCCAGGCGCGGCACGGTGTCCCAATCGTGTCTCGGCAGACGGATGGCTAGGCTGACAGACGTGCAGGGCTACCTGGGTACGTACGCCACACTCGGCCTCGTCCTTCTCGCTGGGGTGCTGGTGTTCGTCGGCGCGTTCGGGGCCAACCGGCTGCTGAGCCCGTCCTCGCCGGCCGAGCCGTCCGGCAAGCGAATCGCCTACGAAAGTGGCATGGATCCGGTCGGTGGCGACTGGGCTCAGGCCCAGATTCGCTATTACGTGTACGCGTACCTTTATGTCCTTTTCGCCGTCGAGGCGGTGTTCCTGTTCCCCTGGGCGGTGGTCTTCGACCGGCCCGGGTTCGGCCTGGTCACGGTGGCCGAGATGGGCATCTTCGTGGCCGTGCTGGCGCTGGGCATCCTCTACGCGTGGCGCAAGCGCATCCTGTCCTGGACGTGAGAGGGGTGGCGCATTCGCGGCCCGGCGTCCGTCGTGCCACGATCTGATCCATGGGTCAGGTTCTGCTCTTCCTGGTCGTGGCGCTGGTGGTCGCCGCGATCATCTTCGGTGTGACCGTGATGATCGGCGGTGGCGACTCGGGGCTGACCCCGACCGAGCCGGACGGCCGGGCGTTGCCGCTGCCCGGCGACCGTCCGCTGGGCGAGGAGGACGTGGTGGGCACCCGGTTCGACACCGCGTTCCGCGGTTACCGGATGGCGCAGGTCGACCAGGCGCTGCAGCGGGCGGCGTACGACATCGGCTACAAGGGCGAGCTGATCAGCGTCCTCGAGGCCGAGGTGACCGCACTGCGCGAGGGGCGCCTGGCCGACGCCGACACGCTGCGCCGGGCCCGTGAGGCGGCCATCGCCCCGCCCGCGGCGCCGGCCACCCTCCCCGCGGCCGACGTGCCGCCACCCGACCGGCCGGCCGACGTCCTGCAGGACGCCAGGACCGCCGAGGAGAACGCGTGAGCGACGACGCCGCCCAGCCCGGCTCGGGTGAGATCACCGCCACGGTCATCGTGAACGCGCCGGTGGAACGGGTGTTCAACGCCTTCATCGACTGGCCCAGCCAGTCCGAGTGGATCCCGTTCACCAAGGTGCGGGTGGTCGAGGGCGACGGGCTCGAGGGCAGCCTGGTCGAGGCGGTCACCGCGCTCGGCCCCGCGGTGCTGCGGGACGAGCTCCGGGTGGTCCGGGTCGATCGGCCGTACGAGGTGCGGGTCGTGCACGAGGGCAAGGTGCTGCGGGGCCCGGGCTCGATGAGGTGTACGCCGATGACCGGCAACCGCACCCAGATGGTCATGCACGAGTGGTTCCACCTGCCCGGCGGCACGGCCGGGAAGCTCGCCTGGCCGGTGCTGTGGCCCGGGTCGAAGATCGGCTTCACCGGGGCGCTGCGCCGCTTCGGGCGGATGGTCGAGCAGGGCCGGCTCGGCGCCTGACCGTTCTGTCGTACCCCGGCCCTACGGTTGTCGCCATGACGGAGACGGGTCTGGTGGCCGGCGAGGACGGGCGCCTGCGCTGCTTCTGGGGTGTGAGCACCCCCGACTACGTGGCTTATCACGACACCGAGTGGGGCCGCCCGGTGCGCACCGACGACGGGCTCTTCGAGCGGATGACCCTCGAGGCGTTCCAGTCCGGCCTGGCCTGGATCACCATCCTGCGCAAGCGCCCGGCCTTCCGCGCGGCCTTCGCCGGTTTCGAGATCGTCAAGGTGGCGGCGTTCGGCGAGGCCGACGCCACCCGGCTGATGGCCGACACCGGCATCGTGCGTAACCGGATGAAGGTCGACGCCGCCCTGCACAACGCCCGGGTGGCCGCCGACCTCGACGAGGGGCTGGCCGCGTTCGTCTGGTCGTTCGCGCCGCCACCGCGTCCGCGCCCGGCCTCCCGCGCCGAGGTGCCGGCCCTGACGCCCGAGTCCACCGCGATGGCCAAGGCGCTCAAAAAGCGGGGTTTCAAGTTCGTCGGACCCACCACGGCGTACGCGTTGATGCAGGCCACCGGCATGGTCGACGACCACATCGCCGGGTGCTGCGTCCCACCGGCGGCGCCCTGACGAGCGCGTGGTTCGATGGTGCGCATGGCGCAGTGGGCGGTGATCATTCCGGCAGACCGGTGGGCGACCGAGAGGTTGTACGAGCGAGACATCCTGCCCGTTGACGCCGCCGGCCCTGCGGCCGGCGCCTCCCCGGGTGACGAGGCGATCCTCCTCACCGGCGACGACGATCAACACCACGCGGTCGCGCTGGGCCGGTTCACCGCGCCCGGCGAGATCAGCTACACCCGCCGCGCCTTCGACGAGCCGGTGCCGGCCGACGACCTCAAGCTCACCGAACCGGTCACGGCCCTCGACGCCGAGTCGTTCGACCGCGTCGCGACCCGCATCGGCCGGCCCGTCGCCCGCACACCGTGGCTGGTCAGCGTGGCCATGCCGATCGAGGCGGCCACCCCGGCCGAGGCGGTGCGCCAGTTCTGGACCTACGTGGCCGAGCTCGGTCCGGCCGAGCTGCCGGCATTCGTCTGGCCCTCCGGCGACGACCTGGCCATGCAGGCCTTCGTCCTCGGCGTCGAGGCGAATCAAGACCCGGAAGAGGAAGACGAGGACGACGACTGAAAACGGCCCCCGCCGCGGCGGGGGCCGTTTCTCGATCGGTCCGGTCAGCCGCCCAGTGAGCCGGCCGCCGAGGCGATGTTCGCGGCGAAGTAGCTCACCTGCGAGTAGACGCCCGGCTTGTTCGGGCGGGCACAGCCCTCGCCCCAGCTGACGATGCCGACCTGGATCCAGGCGTTGGCGGAGTCGCGGCGGAACATCGGCCCGCCGGAGTCGCCCTGGCAGGTGTCCACGCCGCCCTGGGTGTACCCGGCGCAGATCTCGTCGGTCGCGATGACCGAGCCGTTGTACATCGTGCGGGAGTTGCAGGTCGTGTCGCTGACGAACGGCACGGTGGCCTTGAGCAGGTAGCGCTGCTGGGCGCCGCCCTCGCTGGCCGAGCCCCAGCCGGCGATGGTGAACGTGCCGGTGTCGTACGCCGAGGTGGTCGCGATCTTCAGCGTGGGCAGGGTGGTGACCGGGCTGGCCAGCCGGATCAGCGCCCAGTCCTTGCCGTTGCCGTTGTAGCCGGGCGCCCGGTAGACGTAGTTCGAGCGGACCTGGATGCGGCCCGACGTGTTCTGCAGGTCGACCACGCCGAGGGTGGCCGTGATGCTGGTGTTCGCGCCGGTCGCCCCGACGCAGTGCGCCGCGGTGAGGACCAGCCTCGGGCTGTAGAGCGCGCCGCCGCAGCCCATCGACAACCGCACCATGAACGGGAACTCACCCTGCGCCGCGCGGGTGCCGCCGACGACCTGAGGGGTGACCACGCCGCCACCCGGGTCCGGCGGCGCCGCCGCGGCCGGTGAGGAGAACATCGTCGCCGCCGTGACCGCGGCCGCCGCCACGGCCAGAAGATTGCGCCACCTTGCCATCCGGTTCCTCCACATCAACGAGTAGTCGATGGGAGAACCTAAACATTCATTCAGGTGGATATGGCCATCTCAGGCGGGTCATATCACCTGCCGCTGAAGGTCGGCTTCGCCTTTGACAGGAAGGACGTGACGGCGTTCTGGTGGTCGTCGGTGCCGCCACAGATCGCCTGGGCCTGGGCCTCGGCCGCGAGCGCGTCGGAGAGCGTCCCGGCGTCCCCGATGGACAGCTCCCGCTTGATCGCGCCGTAGGCCACCGTGGGTCCCGCGGCCAGCCGGGCGCCGAGCTCCTGCGCCGCCGTCAGCACCTGCTCGTCGTCCTCGACGAGGCGGGAGAGCAGACCCATCTGGTACGCCGCCTCGGCGCGCACCGGCTCGGCCAGCAGCAGCAGTTCCAGGGCCCGGGCATGCCCGACGATGCGCGGCAGCGACCACGACACGCCGGTGTCCCCGGCCAGGCCGACATTGGCGAACGCCATCAGGATCGAGGTGGACGGCCCGCCGATCCGGAAGTCGCAGAGCAGGCTGATGCCGGCGCCCGCACCGGCCGCCGAACCCCGGATCGCGGCCACGACCGGCTTGGGCATGTTCGCCAGCCGCTGGGCGATCGGGTTGTAGTGCTTGCGGACCGTGTCGATCTCGGTGTGACCCTGCTTCAGCAGCTCGGCGTGCTCACGCAGGTCTTGCCCGACGCAGAAGGCCCGCCCCGCGCCGGCCAGCACGATCGCCCGGCAGGACCGGTCGGTCTCCAGCTGGGCCAGCGTGTCCCGCAGCGCCTCCTTCAGGTCCACGTCGAGCGAGTTCATCGAGGCCGGCCGGTTCAGGGTGAGCGTGACGACGGCGTCGGTGCGGTCGACGAGAAGGGAGTCGGTCATGACTCAGAGAATCCCACACGAGCGCCTCTACTGATCCCCCCGAGGCATCGCTCGACGTAGCGCTCCGCGGCGGGCCGGAGCCGGGTGGCGTGCCGGTCGACGAAGCCGGCCGCGCCGACGCCCGGCCAGCGTGGCGGGAGCAGGGCCGTGGGCAGCTGCGGGTCGCGGGCCAGGGAGCGGCGCCAGTGGTGGACCAGGCCGACGCGGGCGGTGTACGCCTCCTCGTCGCTGCTGCGCGCGTTGATCGCGCCGACGATCGGGCGCTGTTCGGTGACGAAGTCCTCGTAGGCGCGGCCGATGCCGGCCAGGTCCCAGGCACGGCGGACCACGTCGGCGGCGCCGCTGGTGCCGGCCGGGTGCCCGGCGCTGAACCGCTCGTACCGGACCTGAGCGGCCTCCAGGAGGGCCAGCGCCTCGTCGGCCGGGCGCGGGGCGACCCAGGCGTGTTCGCTCAGCCGGCCGTACCCCAGGGCGGTCAGCCGGGTCGCCTCGGCGCGACCGACCGGTGCGTACGGAAGAATCAGGTCGAACCGGCCGTCCCACCCGGACCGGCCGCTCCGCGCGATCCGCGCCGACGTCTCATCGAGTCTGCGCGCCGCCTGCGGCGTCAGCGAATAGCCTGGTCCGGAGGCCAGCCGCAGCGGGCGCAACCAGCCCTGGCGGACCATCCGGGAGACGGCGGTACGCACCGCCGGGGCCGCGATGTCGAGCGGAGCGAGCAGTTTGACCAGCGCCGAGACCGGTGCGCGACCGCCGCGGGGACGCAGGTAATCGCCGTAGACCTCGAAGAGTGCCGGCCGCGCCCGCATGAGCGCACATTGTGACAGTCGCAAAGGCGATATGCTAGACGCTGTCACATCCGCCCGGGCTGGGTTTGGGTTCGCCGGTGTTCATCAGGGAAAATGTTTGATCGGCACGGTGGGCCAGGGTCGCGGTGGCACGCGACGGGTCTGCACGGCCGCCGGTCGGAGAACGAAATAACGGCGTCATGTGGGGCTGAGCACATGGCGTTGAGTAGTGGCTGTGGGGCAACCCACCGACCCTGATGTAGGTCTGAGGGGAGACAAGATGGCGGCGATGAAGCCGCGGACGGGCGACGGTCCGCTGGAGGTCACCAAGGAAGGGCGGGGCATCGTCATGCGCGTCCCGCTGGAGGGCGGTGGCCGTCTCGTCGTTGAGATGACTCCGGACGAGGCCAATGCCCTCGGTGACGCGTTGAAGTCGATCGTCGGCTGATAAGAACGCGAGCCCGCCGATGCGTCTGGCGCATCGGCGGGCTTTCCGTGTCCGGATCGGCGGGCTTTCCCCCGCCGGCCGGGCTTCCATGTCGGTAAGGGGAGGCGGCGGCTTTGTTCGCCATCAGGTTGGCAAGCGACGCGGGACAACCGACGCGGGTGGTCCTGGTGGACGCGGCGGGCACACCGCTGGGCGGCGACGACGAGGTCGCGGCCTGGTGCCGGATCGCCGACGATCCGGGCGCGGCCGGCCGGGTCGAGGTGCTGCCGCGGCCGCTGCGTACGCCGGCGAAGGTGATCCTGGCCGGTCTCGGCGACGGTGACTACCGCGCGGCGGGCGCGGCAGCCGTCGGCGCCGTGCCGGGCGACGAGGAGATCCAGATCGTCGTGCCCGACGGCGCCACCGCCGAGCAGGTGCGCGACCTGGCCGAGGGCGCGTGGTTCGCCGGTTACCGGTTCCGCGAGGCGCCGACCGGCCCGCGGACCGCGGCGGTCGACCTGGTCACGACCGATGACGGGTACGCCGCCGCGATCGCCGCCGCCCGCGCCGTGGCCGAGGCGGTCTGGCTGGCCCGCGACCTCACCAACATGCCCTCGTCGACCAAGAACCCGGCCTGGTTCGCCGGTCAGGTGGTGGCCGCGGCCGCGACCCGGCCCGGCCTCGAGGTGATCGTCCGCGAGCCCGAGCAGCTGGCCGAGGAGGGCTTCGGCGGCATCCTGGCGGTCGGCGGCGCGTCGGCCACCCCGCCCCGGCTGGTCGAGCTGCGCTGGGCGCCGGCCGGCGCGACCCGCCACGTGGTGCTGGTCGGCAAGGGCATCACCTTCGACACCGGCGGCATCTCGATCAAGACCCGCGACGGCATGAAGCTGATGAAGAAGGACATGGGCGGCGCGGCCTCGGTGATCGCGGCCACGCTGGCCGCGGCCGACCTGAATCTTCCGGTCCGCGTGACCACGCTGGCCCCGCTGGCCGAGAACGCGGTCGGTGACAACGCCTACCGGCCCGGCGACGTGATCACCCACTACGACGGCACGACCAGCGAGACCACCAACTCGGACGCCGAGGGCCGGCTGGTCCTGGCCGACGCGCTGGGTTACGCGGTGAGCCGGCTCGACCCCGACGTGGTGATCGACCTGGCCACCCTGACCGGCGCCAACGCGGTCGCCCTGGGCAAGGGCCTGGCCGCGATGTACACCCACGACGATGATCTGGCGGCGGCGCTGGTGGCGGCGGGCTCAGCGGCCGGCGAGGGCATGTGGCGGCTGCCGCTGCCCGACGACTACGTCGAGTACCTCCGCTCGGACATCGCCGACCGGCACAGCTCCCCGGCCCAGGGCGCCGGCTCGGTGGTCGCCGCGCTCTACCTGCGCGAGTTCCTCGGCGACAAGGCCGCCAACTGGGCCCACTTCGACATGTCGGCGCCGTCCTGGTCCGACCGCACGTCGGGCGACCTGGTCAAGGGCGCCACCGGCTGGGGCGTCCGCACCCTGGTCCGCTACCTGGCCGCGCTGTCCTGACGGCTCTGGGCCCCGTTTCAAAATCCGGCCTAACGGCGCACCGCGGTCAGCAGGCCGGCCCCGACCGGCAGCACGGCCGGGATCCACTCCTCGGCCTCGCGCATCGTCTTGAGCAGGTCGCGGATGGTGACCGTCACCGCGTCCCGGGCCGACGGGTCGGAGATCCGGCCGCCGGCGTGCGCCCCGTTGATGATCAGCGTGCCGCCGGGGCGGAGCAGCCGCAGCGCCGCCTCCGCGCACGAGCTGAACTCGGCCGGGTCGGAGTCGACGAAGACCAGGTCGTAGACGCCGTCGGCCAGCCGGGGGAGCACGTCCAGGGCCCGGCCGGCGATGATCCTGGTCCGCGACGGGGTGAAACCGGCCTCGACGAAGATGCGGCGGGCGATGCGCTGGTGCTCGTTCTCCACGTCGATGGTGGTCAGCACGCCGTCGGCGCGCATACCCCGGAGGAGCCAGGTGCCGCTCACGCCCGTACCCGTGCCGATCTCCACCACCGCCTTGGCGCTCCCCGCGGCCGCCAGCAGGCGCAACACCGAGCCCGCGCCCGGCGAGACCGGGTCGAGGGCGAGCTCCGCGGCCAGGGCGCGGGCGGTCTGCAGGACGACGTCCTCGGCGGCATAGGCCTCGGCGAACATCCGGCTCTGATCCGGCAAATCGGACGAACGCGCTGCGCTGACGATGGGGACCCCCTTGGTGCGGGATGTGCGACCCGGGACCGGCGCACATCGGGTAAGAGAGTAGAAGTGATGTCCGCGGAGCGCGCACCGGGCCGTCGATGGCTGAACGGTCCGGCCGATCCGTGTCATCCTGGAGCGTGGGGGCGCCGGGATGGCTCCCGGAACGAGTGGAGGCATCGACGTGACCGACGGCTCATCACCGTGGTGGAACGGTGACGCCAGGCATGATCCTTGGCGGGACCCGTACGCTCCGTCGGCCGTGGTGATCCCCAGCGCTCCGGTCAGCACCGGACCGGCGCCGGAAAAGGTCCCCGATCCCGACGCCCCGCGTCGTGGCCTCGGGCCGACCCTGCTGATCTGCCTGGTCACCGCGCTGCTCGCGGGCGGCCTGGGCGGCACCCTGGGGTACGTGTTCGCCACCCGCTCCGGCGTCGGCAGCGGCACCACCCTCGGCGCTCCGCAACAGGCCGCGCCCGGCGCCGCCCAGCGCGCCCCCGAGTCCCTGGCCGGGGTGGCCAAGGAGGTCGCGCCCAGCGTGGTCACCGTGCGGGTCACCGGCGCGATCGGCTCCGGCTTCGTGGTCTCGGCCGACGGTTACGTGATCACCAACGACCACGTCGTCGAGGGCGGCGGCAACGGCGCCATGTCGGTCGCCTTCTCGGACGGCTCGACCGCCACCGCGAGCCTGGTCGGCCGCGACCCCGAGTCGGACATCGCGGTCATCAAGGTCGACAAGTCCGGCCTGCCGCCGATCAAGTTCGGCAACTCCGACGAGATCGCGGTCGGCGACCCGGTCCTCGCCTTCGGCTCCCCGCTGGCCCTGGCCAACACCGTCACCTCGGGCATCGTCAGCGCCCTCGACCGCACCATCCAGGCCGGCGAGCCGGGCGGCACGACGCGCTACTACGCGGCGATCCAGACCGACGCCGCGGTCAACCAGGGCAACTCCGGCGGCCCGCTGGTCGACGGGGCCGGCCGGGTGATCGGCGTGAACTCGGTGATCCGCTCGGTCGGCGCCACCGACACCGAGGCCGGCAACATCGGTCTCGCCTTCGCCATCCCGATCAACCAGGCCCGCCGGGTCGCCGAAGACATCATCGACACCGGCAAGGCCCGGCGTACGGTGATCGGCGCCGAGGTCAACACCGGCAACGCGAGCGGCACCGGCTCCGGCGGCGTGGGCGCCCGGCTGCGCACGGTGAACGCGGCCGGTCCCGCGGCGGCCGCCGGCCTCAAGGCGGGCGACGTGGTCACCAAGCTCGACGGGCACGTGCTGGAAGACGGCACCGACCTGATCGCCCTGGTCCGCAAGTACGCGCCGGGCGCCACGGTCGCGGTGGAGTTCCGCCGCGGCGGCAAGGCCGAAACGGCTTCGGTGACGTTGGCCGCAGACGCGAAATAGCCGACGCACAGCTTTCGTGGTTAGGCTGGCGCGCGGGATCGTTCTGGGGAGGCCCGGTGTTCGAGAACCTGAACTGGTGGGAGATCGGCGCGCTGCTGATGCTGGCGTTGCTGATCTTCGGGGAACGGCTGCCCAAGGTGCTGGGTGACGGCCTGAAGATGCTGCGCGGCCTGCGGGCGATGGCTCAGAACGCGACCAGTGACCTGAGCCGCGAGCTGGGCACCGACATCCAGCTGCAAGACCTGCACCCGAAGGCGTTCATCCGCAAGCACCTGCTCAGCGAGGAAGACGAGCAGAACCTGCGTAAGCCGCTGCAGGGCCTCTTCGAAGACGTGAAGTCGGATCTCAACGACGTGAAGAACGCGGCCGACATCAACAAGGCGCCCGCCACCCCCGCGCCGGCAGCTCCCAAGCCGCCGGCGCGCCGTTCCTTCGACGTCGACGCTACCTAGTCGTCACGCTCAGGCCGAGCGGCTTGCCGACCAGCGACTCGCGCCGCAGGGCGAGCTTGTCGGCCACCGCGTCCAGGGCCTGAGCCGCGGGCGAGTCCGGCGCCTCCAGCACGATCGGCCGGCCGGCGTCGCCCGCCTCCCGCACCCGGGTGTCCAGCGGCACCTGGCCCAGCAACGGCACCGAGGCGCCGACCGTCCGGGTCAGCGAGTCGGCCACGGTCTGGCCACCGCCCGCGCCGAAGACCTCCATCCGCGAGCCGTCCGGCAGCTCGAGCCACGACATGTTCTCGACCACGCCGACCAGGCGCTGGTGGGTCTGCATGGCGATCGCCCCGGCCCGCTCGGCCACCTCGGCCGCGGCCGTCTGTGGGGTGGTCACCACCAGGATCTCGGCGTTGGGCAGCAGCTGGGCCAGCGAGATCGCTACATCGCCGGTGCCCGGCGGCAGGTCGAGCAGCAGGACGTCGAGGTCGCCCCAGTAGACGTCGGCCAGGAACTGCTGGAGCGCGCGGTGCAGCATCGGCCCGCGCCACACCACGGCGGCGTTGCCCGCGGTGAACATGCCGATCGAGATCACCTTCACGCCGTGCGACTGCGGCGGCATGATCATGTCTTCCACCCGGGTCGGCCGGCCCTCCACGCCGAGCATCCGCGGCACCGAGTGGCCGTAGATGTCCGCGTCGACCACGCCCACCGACAGGCCCCGTTTGGCCAGGGCGGCGGCCAGGTTGACGGTGACGCTCGACTTGCCGACGCCGCCCTTGCCGCTGGCCACCGCGTACACCCTGGTCCGGGAACCGGGCTGGGCGAACGGGATGACCGGTTCGGCGGCGCCGCCACCGCGCAGCTGCTGCTGCAGCGACTTGCGCTGTTCCTCGCTCATCACGCCGAAGTCGATGCTGACGGTGGTGATCCCGGGGATCGTGGTGAGCGCGGCGGTGATGTCGTTGGTCAGCTTGTCCCGCAGCGGGCAGCCGGCCACGGTGAGCAGCAGCTCGACCTTGACCAGCGCGTCCGCGACGGTGAATCCCTTGACCATGCCGAGCTCGGTGATCGGCCGGCGGATCTCGGGATCGTCGACGGTGGCCAGGGCGGCCTGGATCGCTTCCTCGACGGTGGGGGCGGGTGCAGACATGGTTTTGAGCTTACGTCGGCGTCAGGTGTGGTCGGCGTCCCACTCCTTGCGGTCCTCGTCCCACTCCTTCCGGTCCAGCTTCGACCGCCGCATCGCCGCCTCGTCCAGTTCGTCGGCCAGCCGGGCCAGCTCCGACCGCAGGAAGTCGCGGGTCGCCACCTCGCCCAGCGCGATTCGCAGCGAGGCGATCTCACGGGCCAGGTATTCGGTGTCGGCCTTCTGCTGCGCGGCCCGGCGCCGATCCTCCTCCATGCCCAGCCGGTCCCGGTCGGTCTGCCGGTTCTGCGCGAGCAGGATCAGCGGCGCCGCGTAGGAGGCCTGCAAGGACAGGACCAGGGTCAGGAACGTGAAGGTGTACGGGTCGAAGCGCAGGCCCGCCGGGGCCAGTGTGTTCCAGAGGAACCAGGCGGCGATGACCAGCGTCATGATCACGATGAAGTTGGCTGTGCCCATGTACCGGGCGATGCTCTCCGACCAGCGGCCGAACGCCTCCGCGTCGAACCGGGGCAGGTGGACCCGGCCCGGCTCGACCGGCTGGTCCAGCCGGTCCTTGCGCGGTTCGGTCATGCCTCAGCTCCCGGGAGGATTCCCTGCCCGGCCTCTTCCGCGTCACGGTCGCGCCAGTCGCGCGGCAGCGAGTGGTCGAGAACGTCGTCGACGGTCACGGCGCCGACCAGCCGGTTGGTGTTGTCCACCACCGGCATCGCCACCATGTCGTAGGTCGCCATCCGCCGGGTGATGTCCTTCAGGTCGTGGTCCGGGTGCAGCGGGTCGATGTCGTTGATCACCAGGCCGCCGAGCAGCGAGGCCGGCGGCTCCCGGAGCAGACGCTGGAAGTGGACCATGCCCAGATACTTCCCGCTCGGCGTCGCGCTCGGCGCCCGCGCCACGAACACCTGCGCGGCAACCACCGGCGGCAGCTCGGGCTCGCGGATCCGGGCCAGCGCCTCGGCCACCGTCGCGTCCGGCGTCATGATCACCGGCTCGGAGGTCATCACCGAGCCCGCCGTGCCCGGCGAGTAGTTCATCAGCTGCCGGACCGGGGCCGCCTCGTCCGGCTCCATCAGGTCGAGCAGCAACGTCTGCTCGGCCTGCGGCAGTTCGGCCAGCAGGTCGGCGGCGTCGTCCGGCTCCATCCGTTCCAGCACGTCCGCGGCCCGTTCGCGATCCAGCTTGATCAGGATCTCGACCTGGTCGTGCTCGGGCAGCTCCTCGAGCACGTCGGCGAGCGTACGGTCGCTCAGCGCCGCCGCCACCTCGTCCCGCCGCGCGTCCGGCAGCTCCTGCAAGGCGTTCGCCATGTCGGCCGGGCGCATCTGCTCGAGCAGCGCCACCAGGTTGGCCGACCCCTGGGTGTCGGTCGGGCCGACCAGCCCGCGCACCCGGTCGTACTCGGCCTGGAACACGTGCCCGCGCCGGGTCAGCCGCCCGGTGTGCTCGCGCACCGCCACCCGGGTGATCAGGTACTCGTTGTTGCGGTTCAGCTCCATGCCCAGGTCGACCACGCTGCCCGCGGTCTTCTCGGGCTCGACCGTGACCCGCCGGTCGAGCAGGTCCTCGATGACGAGCAGCTCGTTCGGCCGCTTCTCGAACCGGCGCAGGTTGAGCATGCCGGTGGAGAGCACGACCGCCTCGGCGTCCATGCTCGTGACCCGCCCGATCGGCAGGAAGATCCGCCGGCGCAGCGCCATCTCGGCCACCAGCCCCACCACCTGCGGCGGCCGGTTCGTGGTCCGCAGCCGCACCACGGCATCGCGCACCCGGCCGACCCGGTCGCCGTTGGGATCGAAGACGGGAAGCGCCGCCAGCCGCGCCAGATAAACCCTCGTCCCCAGTGTCACGGGCTCCAGCCTAGGCGCTGGGTTAGGGTCCCGGGCATGTCCACCGTGGCGTACGAGATCGTCGACGTCTTCACCGACCGCCCCTTCGCCGGCAACCCGCTCGCCGTCGTCTTCGGCGCCGCGTCGCTCGCCGGCGATCAGATGCAGGCCCTGGCCAGGGAGTTCAACCTCTCCGAGACGGTGTTCCTGCTGCCCGCGACGACGCCCGGGGCCACCTACCGGGCGCGCATCTTCACGCCCGAGTCGGAACTCCCGTTCGCCGGCCACCCCAGCGTCGGCGCGGCGGTCACCGGCGTGCGCCGCGGCCTGTTCCCCGAGGGGCAGGTGGTGCAGGAGTGCGGCGCCGGCCTGCTGCCGATCACCGTGGCCGCGGCCGGCGAGGCGACCCTGACCGGCGGGCCGGCCACGCTGGGCGATCCGCTCGACGCCGCGCCGCTGCTGGCCCTGGTCGGCCTGTCGGCCGACGATCACGCGGGCCCGGCCCCACGTCGCGCCGGGTGCGGGCTCGAGTTCACCTACCTTCCGGTACGCCGGGAAGCCCTGTCCCGGGCCATGGTGCCGCTGAACCCCGACGTCCCGATGCTGAGCGTCTTCGCGTGGTCGTCCCCGACGGCGTACGCGCGGGTCTTCTGCCCCGGCGTGTCGGTCCCCGAAGACCCGGCGACCGGTTCGGCGGCCCTCGGACTCGGCGTCTACCTGACCGCGTCGGGCTGGCTGCCGGCCACCGGGAGCAGCGCCTACACGGTCCACCAGGGTGTGGAGATGGGCCGCCCGTCCCTGCTGCGCTGCACGGTGACGGCCGACGCCGGGGCCGTGACGACCGCGACGGTCCGCGGCCACGTGGTCCCGATCGCCAAGGGTGAGATCGCCGTCCCGCCCTTCATCGGCTGACCTCACCGTCGCCGCGCTTACCTTCTTCTGGTCGGGCCGCCTGCCTTGCTCGGCTCAGCCCGCCCCGCCCTGTCGGGCCCGCCTGTCTGCCTACCGGGCCTGGCCTGCCGGTTCTGGCCTGCCTGCCCGACCGGGCCGCGCGTGTTTTCGCTGGTCAGCGGCGGCGGACGCGGTGCAGGCGGAACGGGCGTTTGGTCTCGACCCGGGCCGGCGTCTCGCGCACGACGGCGGCGCCGGAGGTGTCGGGCAGGTCGGGCGAGGTCGTGGGCGCCTCCTCGGCCGGGGTGAGCCGCACCACGGCGCAGCCCTCCTCGGCCCAGCGGGCGATCTGCGCGTCGGCCGTTCCCGAGGCGTTCAGGCGCTTGGCGGCCAGCTGCGGGGTGACGGCGTCCCACTTCTCGGTGCCGGGCTGGAGCCGCTCGACGACGGCCTCCCACAGCACGATCAGCCCGCCGGTGTCCCCGCGCAGCCGCACGCTGACCCGCGACGCCTCGCCGAGCCCCGGCGCCGCCTGCTCGCCGGGCCCACTGACCATGATCAGCGACCCGTCCAGCGGCACGCACCACAGCCCACGCGCCGCCCCGCCATCCACCGAGACCCAGGCGATGGCGGCCTTCTTCAGCGCCTCGTCAAGCACAGCCGAACCCACGCCGCCATCCTCCCACGCCGCGCCACCTCTCCCGTCCCTGCTCCGTGCACTCCCGCGCCCCTCGCTCAGACCAGGACCGGCCGGCGGTCGATCAGGGTGAGCAACTCGGTCAGCGAGTCGACCGCCGCCCCGCGGAACCTGGTGTCCCGCCCGAAGACCAGGTGATCGGCCAAGTCGGGCGCGGCCAGCCGGACCGCGGTCATGCCGACCGCCTCGGCGCCGGTCAGCTCGTGGCTGCCGCCGTCGCCGACGTACACGCATTCTTCCGGGCGTACCCCCAGCCTCTCGCACGCCGTCAGATAGATCCGGGGGTCGGGTTTGCAGAAGCCGACCTCGACCGAGAAGACGCTGGCGTCGAGCAGCCCGGCCACCGGCAGGCTGGGCAGGAAGGCCGGCAGCTCGTGGGTGCAGTCGCTGATCAACGCGGTGGCCAGGCCGCGCCCCCGGATCTCGGTGAGAGCGCTCACCGCGTCGAGCCGCAGCTGCGTATCGGCCTTGAGCGCGTCGACCCGGGCCGGCACCGCGGCACGGAGCTGGGCGGGCCGCGGGCGGCCGCCGGCCTGCTCGGACACCCATCGTAGGGTGGCCTCGGCGGACCCGAACGCGCCCTTCGCGCGGGAGTGGAACGTGCGATCCAGGACGCCGCGGACGACTTCCGGATCGCAGCCGAGAGCCCGGGCGATCTCGGCGTGCTGAGGCCCGCGCCTGACGCTGCGGGTCAGCGTGCCGAAGAAGTCGAAGATGACCGCACGTAATGCGGACACAGAGCACCAGCCTCCAAGGCATCGATGTATATGAGCGGAGGGGAGCGTAACCAGGCCTTCACTTTCCGCTCAACTGAGGTCAACAAACTGTGACGTGCAGCTATGCAAGAAGCGACGCCGAGGGATGAATATGCGTTCAAACCGCGCTTTGCTCACCGGAGCGGCGCTGGCGATCGCGGTTCTCGCCGTCTCTTCGTCGGCGCCGCTGATCGCGTTCGCGGCCGCGCCGGCCCTGGCCATCGCCTTCTGGCGCAACGCGCTCTCCGCCGCCGCGCTCACGCCGATCACGCTGGGTCCGCGCCGCGCCGAGTTCCGTGGCCTGCTCCGCGGCGGCCGGCGGGACGGCCTGTTGTGCGTGCTGGCCGGGGTCGCCCTGGCCGTGCATTTCGCGACGTGGATGCCGAGCGTGCAGCTGGGCTCGGTGGCGACGGCGACCGCCCTGGTGGCGACCCAGCCGGTGTGGCAGGGCCTGATCGCCGCCGCGCAGGGCCGTCGCCCGTCCGCCGCCGCGTGGGTCGGCATCGGCCTGGCCGTCGCGGGCGCCGCCTGGGCCACCGGCGCCGACCTCACGGTCTCCACCCAGGCCGTCCTGGCCGACATCCTCGCGCTGATCGGCGGCATGGCGGCCGCCGTCTACACCGCGCTGGGCGAGCGCGTCCGGGCCCGCACCAGCACCACCACCTACACCTGGGCCTGCTACGGCACCTGCGCGGTGGTCCTGCTGATCGTCTGCCTCACCCTCAGAGCCCCACTGCACGGGTACGCCGTGAGCACCTGGCTAGCCATCCTGGCCATCGTGGCCGGCGCCCAGCTCCTGGGCCATTCCATGTTCAACTACGCCTTGCAGCACATCTCCGCCACCACGGTGAGCGTCCTGATCCTCCTGGAAACCCCCGGCGCGGCCTTGCTGGCCTGGTCGTGGCTGGGCCAGCACCCAAGACCGGCCGCCCTCCCGGGCCTGGCCCTGATCCTCTCCGGCGTAGCCGTGGTCATCCTCGGCTCCCGCCGCCCCACCCAACCCCGCCCGGCCAAAGCCTCGCTAACCGAAACCGCCGACCCAATCCTTTGACCCGCGACAATCCGGGCCTCCCACCGCGCTCGGCGTCCTTGGCGAGACACCGATCGACCCCGGCATGCTGAGCCGCCGGCGCCGTTGTCAGCGTGGGCCGGCCCTGCGCCGAAGGGCGGGTCAGAAGTCGTCGTAGGGGGAGGTGCTGCCCGTGTCGCTGACGATCGCGAAGATGATGAGGGCCACCGTCGCGAGGGCCAGCGCGGTGGCCACCCAGCCGATGATCACGCCGGCCAGGGCCATGCCGTTGCCGCTCAGGCCGTTGGTGCGGATCCTGCGCTGGGCGACGTGGCCCATGATCGCGCCGACGACGCCGAGGAAGCCGCCCACGCCCGAGGCGCAGACCGCGGCCACGGCGATGCACGAGATGACCAGCGAGGCGATCGCCAGCCCCTCGGCCGGCGGCTTCAACGCCGGACCGTAGCCCTGGCTGTACGGACTGCCGTACCCATAGTCGTAGGGCTGCGGCGAGGCATAGGGCGTGTACGGCGGAGGCTGATAGGCCGCCCCGTAGGGCGACTGCTGTTCCGGCGTGGCGTAGGGCAACTGCGGGTAGGCCGCCTGGTTCGGCGTCCCGTAGGGCGACTGCTGTTCCGGCGTCGCATACGGCAACTGCGGGTAGGCCGCCGGCGTTTCCGGCGAGTACGGCTGCGGCGGCTGGTAGGGCTGGACCGGGTCGGGCGGCGGGTACTGCCCGTCCGAGCTGGGCGGCGGTGGGGGGTAGGTCATCGCGTTCTCCGTCCGGCCGCGCTGGTTGTCCGCAAGGATAGACAGGGCTGTCATCAGCGGTGGCCCCGTTTCGCGCGATCGGACGACACGGCACGCGGACCCCATGTTTGCCCCGACCGGGCCGACCGGGCAGGATCGCCGCATGGTCGACGACGCCCGTTCGCGCGGTGGCAGCCCGCCGAGGCGCGACACCACGCGCCCCGCGGCCGGTCGTCGGCCACGCACCACCTACGCGAGCAGCACCGATTTGCCGGAGGCCGAGATGGCTGTGGACGTGCCTGACAACGACACGGAGGAAGCGCCGGTCACCTTGCGCCTGGACGGCAAGGTCGCGCTGGTCACCGGCGCCGGCAGCCCGGACGGCATCGGGTACGCCACCGCGCGCCGCCTCCGCGACCTGGGCGCCCGGGTGGCGATCGTGTCGACCACCCGGCGCATCCACGAGCGCGCCTCCGAGCTGGGCGTCACCGGTTTCGTCGCCGATCTGACCGACGATTCCGAGGTCGGCGCGCTGGCCGACGCGGTCGCCGACTCGCTGGGCGACGTCGAGGTGCTGGTGAACAACGCCGGCCTGGCCAGCCGGGCCAGCCCCGAGGTGCTGCGGCCGGTGGCGCAGCTCACCTACGACGAGTGGCGTTCCGAGATCGACCGCAACCTGAGCACCGCGTTCCTGGTCAGCCGCGCCTTCGTGGGCGGCATGGCCGAGCAGGGCTGGGGCCGCATCGTCAATCTGGCCGCCACCGCCGGCGCGGTGAACGCGCTGCCGACCGAGGCCGCCTACGCCGCCGCGAAGGCCGGTGTGGTGGGCCTGACCCGGGCGCTGGCGATGGAGCTGGTCGCCGACGGCGTGAACGTCAACTGCGTCGCGCCGGGCACGATCTACACCGCCGCGTCCACGGTCACCGAGATCAAACAGGGCTTGGGCACACCGATCGGCCGCCCGGGCACCCCGGACGAGGTCGCCGCGGCGATCGCCTTCCTCTGCTCACCCGCCGCCTCCTACATCACCGGCCAGATGCTGGTGGTCGACGGCGGCAACAGCGTCCGCGAGGCCGAGTTCCGCTGAGAGCGGGGCCCGATGCTGGTGGTCGACGGCGTCCGCGAGGCCGGGTTCCGCTGAGAGCGGGGCCCGATGCTGGAGGCGGACGGCGGCAACGGCGTCCGCGAGGCGGAGTTCCCGCTGAGAGCGGGCGCCGCGCCGGCCGGGTGAGCCCCGGACCGGCGCGGTGACCGATCAGAAGCTGCCGGAGCTGCTGCTGGCCAGCCCGACGATCGCGATGACGTAGATGCCACACCCGATCACCGAGAGCCCGGTGAAGATGTAGCCGAGCCAGAGGCCGGCGGTGGCCAGGCCATCGCCCTGCTCGCCGGTCTCCCGGATCTGCTTCTTCGCGAGGTGGCCCAGGACGATCGCGGCCGGCGCGAAGACGAACGCGAACACGAGGGCCAGGATCGCCAGCGTGTTCGTGGTCGCCACCTGCGGGCCGCCATACGGCGGCGGGTAACCCGGCTGCCCGTACCCCTGCTGTTGCTGCCCGTACGCCGGCGGCGGGTAGGGCTGGCCGCTGGACGGCGCACCGCTCGAAGGCGGCGACGAATACGGGTCTTGTTGCGAGTACGACGGCTGCTCGTACTGCCCGTAAGGCTGCTGCGGCTGATAAGGGTCGGGCGAGCCGCCTGGCGGCGGATAAGTCATGTCGGTCCTCCTCGTTCACCGGGCACCGTACTGGTCCGGGGTGGTGGCGGGACACCCCGTTCGAGGTGTGTTCCGCAGCTGTGACGCTCTTGGGACAGATCAGTGCAGCCGGCTGAGACCGGCGACGGCCCTTTCGACGGCCACGCAACGGTCCTCGACGTAGTCCAGACCGGCCTCGGTGGCGATCTTCCGCGCCTCGGCCGACACGATCCCGGATTGCAGCCAGACCGCCGGCGCCTTTATCGCAACGGCCTGACGCACGATCTCGACGGCATCGGCCGCCGGCCGGAAGATGTCGACCAGATCGACCGGTTCCCCGATGTCGGCCAGCGTGGGCACGGTCGGCACCCCGAAGACCTCGTCGGCGAACGGGTTGACCGGGATGATCCGCCACCCGTGCCGCATCATCTGCAACGGCACCGAATGGGACGGCTTCCACGACTCGCGCGAGGCCCCGACCACCGCGATGACCTCGGCGTCCCGCAGGATCTGCTCGGCAGTACGCATGCCTCGACTCTAGCGACGCCGCGCATCCCCCCGGTGAGCGGAACGTCACAACGTCACAGGAGCGTGAGCTGGGTGGGCTCGTCGGCCTCGGCCGGCTCGATCGGCAGCGACCGTGCCTCGCTCGGCCCGGACCGGTGCAACCCGTGTCGCCGCGCCGCCATCCGCACCCGTGCCGTGATCTCGTCCTGGAACGGCTGGGGCAGGTAGGACCCGCGACCGTAGAGCCGGCGGTAGTGCGGGGCCAGCTCAGGATGGTTGCTCCGCAGCCAGGCGGCATACCACTCCTTGGCGCCGGGCCGCAGATGGAGCGGCAGGGGCGTCACGCTGCTCGCCCCGGCCGCGGCGATCGCCGCCACCGTCGCCTCGATCGACTCGTCGGTGTCGGTGAGCCCGGGCAAGATCGGCGCCATCAGCACGCCGACCGCGAACCCCGCGTCGGTCAGCGTGCGAACGGCGTCGAGCCGGCGGCGCGGGCTGGGGGTGCCGGCCTCGACCGACCGCCAGACCTCTTCGTCGAGGAACCCGATCGAGAACGAGATACCGACCCGGGTCACCTCGGCCGCCTGCTTGAGCAGCTCGAGGTCGCGCAGGATCAGCGTGCCCTTGGTCAGGATGGAGAACGGGTTGGCGAAGTCGCGCAGCGCCTCGAGGATCGGCGGCATCAACCGGTAGCGGCCCTCGGCCCGCTGATAGACGTCGACGTTGGTGCCCATCGCGATGTGGGCCCCGGACCAGCGCGGCGCGCCCAGCTCGCGGCGCACCACCTCGCCCGCGTTGACCTTGACCACGATCTGGGTGTCGAAGTCATGGCCGGCGTCGAGGTCGAGGTAGCGGTGGGTGTTGCGGGCGAAGCAGTTGTGACTCACCGTCCCGTCGGCCACGAAGTCGCCTGTGCCGGTGGTGATGTCGAACAGCGGCAGGGTCAGCCCGAGCGGCTCGATGTCGACCACGGTCAGCTGGGTGTCGCTGCGCACGCCCACCCCGGAGGCGTCGAGCCGCGCGCCGGTCACCCCGGTCATGTGGCGGAACCGCAGCGCCGCCCACAGGTCGCGGGGCGTCTCGACGGTCGCGGCGCCAGGCGGGCGGGCGGCCGGTCGGCGGCTGGCCAGCCCGAGATGGGTCAGCGCGTCGGTCACGTGGCGCAGGAACATGGCGTCGTGGCTGGTGAAGACCACGGCCAGGCGGTCGGTGCGGCCGGTCGAGCCGTAGGCGCCGGCCAGGAAGCCCCGGTGCCAGTCGTCGCCCGGCGCCTCGGGCCAGCGCAGCGCGTCATGCAGCGGCATCTCGTCGAGGTAGCCGTCGGCCCGGACCCAGGCGTCACCCTCGCGCGCCCGGCCGCCGTCGCCCCGGATCAGCCCGCACAGGAAGCCGGCCTGGTAGTCGGGGGTCTCCTTGGGTGGGTCGGCGAACCGGCCGACGCCGGGCAGCCGGTCGCCCACCGCCAGCGCCGGGCACTCGGCCCGGACCGGCGAGACGTGTCGCCAGCCGCGGTCGGTGAGGAACCGGTGTTCGCCGCCGGAGACGATGCGGGTGCCGTCGGCCAGCGTCACGCGCCAGGCCGGCTTGCTGGTGCTCCAGTGGTCGAGCACGGTGGTCGGCACGTAACGCCGGTGTGGGCCGGCGCCCATGGTGCCGAGCACGGCGTCACCGGGGCGCAGGTCGGCGATCGGGCGCGTGCTGCCGTCGGCCATCAGCACCGGGGTGTCGCCGGCCAGGCAGTACGAGCACGCATGCGAGCAACCGCGATAGGGGTTGATCGTCCACTCGAACGGCACCCGGGAGGCGCCGGGCACCCGGTTGATCACCGATTTCGCCCGCACCTCGTAGAACGTCATGCCCCGGAACGCGGGCGTGTCGAACGTGCGCACGGTGGCGCCGGGCAGCGCCAGCGGCAGGGGTGGTGCCGCCGGCGCCGCCCTGTCGAGGAGCGAGGAGTCGGCTTCGGCCGACAGGTGGGACCATCGCATGCCGAAGATTCGAACACATGTTCGATCACCTGTCCACCCGCTTCACCCGGGTGTGGACAAGGAGAAGCGCCGCGGTCCCGGAGGGGCCGCGGCGCCTGTGGTGAAGCCGTGCGAGGTGCTCAGCCGGCCTGCGAGGCCAGCTGCTTCTTCACGTCCTCCATGTCGAGCTTCTCAACCTGCTCGATCAGCGACTCGAGGGCCGATTCCGGCAGCGCGCCCGGCTGTGAGAAGACGAGCACGCCGTCGCGGATGGCCATGATGGTCGGGATCGAGCGGATGTCGAACTTGGCCGCCAGCAGCTGCTCGGCCTCGGTGTCGACCTTGCCGAAGGTGATCTCGGTGTGCTTCTCCGAGGACCGCTCGTAGGTGGGGGCGAAGCGCACACACGGCCCGCACCAGCTGGCCCAGAAGTCGACCAGGACGATCCCGTCCTTCTTGGTGACCTCGTCGAAGTTCTCTGCGGTCAACGCAACGGTGGCCATGATCTCTCCGTCCACGGGAAATGGCTTACCTGACGTGAAACCCCTCGTCACCGTAGACAATTCCCGGACACCGAGTGGCCGACACGTGTGCTACGGCACCTTTCGAGTTACCGCGCTCACCAGGGCATTATGACGGAAAGTGATGGAACCGCTTCCGGCAAATCGACCTGCTAGCTGGCAGTTTGCGACCGGGCAAGATATCTGGCAGATACACGCTGTCGCAGATCGCAGCCGGTGCCGTGAATGCCGTATTCAACTGAAAACAAAGTTTAATGTGACCTGGGTCACTTTATAAAACTCTTCACATCGATACGCAGGGTGAGGCACACTGTAAATCCAACAGAGCGTGGGCGGCGGGTGCCGGGGAGGGCCCCGCCGCTCATTGCGTCCGCAGGTTGTTTAGCGTGAGCCCGGTGACTGAGCCCCCGGCTGTTGAACCCGACGAGGTCGAGATCGGTGTCGGCCCGTGGCCCGGCGAGTGGCCCACCGGCAAACAATACGACCCCGAGCTTCTCGCGCACGGCGATCGCCGCAACGTCGTGGATCGCTATCGGTACTGGACCCGCGAGGCCGTGGTCGCCGATCTCGACACCCGCCGGCACGATTTCCACGTCGCGATCGAGAATTGGCAGCACGATTTCAACATCGGCACGGTCGTCCGCAACGCCAACGCGTTCCTCGCCCGTGAGGTGCACATCGTCGGCCTCCGCCGGTGGAACCGCCGCGGCGCCATGGTCACCGATCGCTATCAGCACGTCCGGCACCATCCGGCCATCGACGACTTCGTGGCCTGGGCCGAGGGCGAGCGGCTGCCGGTGGTCGGGATCGACAACCTGCCCGGGTCGCGGCCGCTCGAGACGGTCACCCTGCCGCGCCGCTGCGTACTCCTCTTCGGCCAGGAGGGTCCCGGCCTCTCCGAGCCGGCGCGGGCGGCGTGCGCCCAGCTCTTCTCGATCGCCCAGTACGGCTCGACGCGCTCGATCAACGCAGGCGTGGCCAGCGGCATCGCCATGCACGCCTGGATCACCGCACACGCCGGACCGCTGCCCGCGGGAAATGAGTGAACAGCCATGAGGGCAGGTGGGAATGCCCGATCCGCTTGACGGGGGAGCGGCCGGGATCCACGGTTAGGGGGTGGGTGTCACGGTCAGTTGCCCCCGATGTGCAGCACAGGTCCGGCCGCCGGACCTGATGCACAGCGAGTGGCGCTGTGACGGCTGCGGGGAGGTTCCTCCGTTCCGGGTCGCCAAGCACATCGGCCCGGAGATCGTGGAGAGCGTTCTGCGGCAGCCTCGGCCCACCGTCGACCACATGCCACTCTGGTGCCCCTGGCCGCTTCCCCCGGGCTGGATGGTCACCGGTGTCGGCTGGGCCGGCGACGACCGGCTGGGCGTACGAGCGACGGCGCTCGCGTGCAGCGGACCCGACCCGCTCGGCGGCGGACCCGCCGACGTGGTGCTCATCGCCGAGCAACCCGGTGTCGGTCTGGGCAACCGCTTCGGCGGTATCCCGGGCATCGACCCGGGTTACCTGATCACCGAATGCCTCAGTGACATGAGTGGACATGGCGGTCCACACGCGAAGATCAAGGCCGGCGGTCACCGCATCCCGCTGTGGTCGGTGAAAAGTCCGGAAGATCGATCGGCGTACGTGTCGGAGGCGAAGGGGATCTGGCTCTATGCGGTAGCGTGGCCCGCGAGCGCGGGCTACTTCCTGGCCGAGCATGTCGTCCTGCACGACTTGAACGACGGGATTCCGCCCGAACTCGTGTATGGAGCGCCGTCCCCGTACCTGATCGGTTCCTAGTAGACCATTAGGGTCGAGTGGATCTTTCTGGGACAACGTTCACACACAGCAGCGTTGCTGATACCGTCAGTACACCGCGGGATGAGCCGTCACCCGCCACGGAGGAGAAGGCCCGCCATGATCAAGAAGGTTCTCACCTGGCTTGGCATCGCTTTCCTGATCTTCTTCATCGCGTTCAACCCGAACTCCGCCGCTCAGGTGTTCTCATCCCTGGGTAGCACGATCGGGGACATCGCGCAGGGTTTTGGAACGTTCTTCACGAACCTCGTCGCATAACATCGCCCTATGGGTCCTGGTGAGCCGCGCGAACCACGTGATGAGGGCGCGCGCCGCCCTCAGGAGGACGACGCGACGTTCGGATACAACGATCCGGCGTTCGACGACCCCGACTACCCCCGCCGTTCCGGCCGGGGGGACGGTCCCGGCTTCAACCCCGACGCGGGCTTCAACCCCGACGCCGGCTATGCCATGGACGACGACACCGCGGAATACGAGTACCAGCGGCCGGTCATCACCGAGGAAGAGCTCGAGGGCCTCGGCGGCGGTGGTGGCGGAGGCGGCGGTGGTGGTGGCGGCGGTTCCCGGCGGGTGCTCCCGCTCGAGGACGAACCGACCACTCTGGTCAGCCGATACCTGTTCCCGACCGAGCGTTACCGCGGCGAGTGGAAGCGGCACTGGATCCACCTCTCCGGACCGCTCGGCATCGGCGCCGGCGCCACCCTCCTGCTCGGATACCTGGCCGGCTTCCTGACCAAACAGAACATCGACGGGCTGGTGACCGCGGCCGTGCTGATCTGGCTCGCGGTGATCGGCTGGGTGGCCTGGAAGGTCTTCGACTGGTATTTCGACCGCTTCATCCTGACCAACAAGCGGGTCATGGTGGTCAACGGGATCATCACCCGGAAGGTCGCCATGATGCCGCTGCTGCGGGTCACCGACATGAAGTACGAGCAGAGCGCGCTCGGCCGGATGCTCAACTACGGCACGTTCGTGCTCGAGTCGGCGGGCCAGGACCAGGCGCTCCGCGAGGTCAAGCACCTGCCCAACCCCAACGAGCTCTACCTGCGCGTGGTCGAGGAGATGTACGAGCCGCAGGCGGTCGAGGCGCGCCTCGGAAAGGACAGCGAGGGCGACGACGCCTGACCCGGCTCAGCGCAGGGAAGGCGGGCAGCGACGCCCAAGGCTCAGCGCAGAGACGGCGGGCAGCAACGCCCAAGGCTCAGCGCAGAGACGGCGGGGCGGCGACGTCCATCGCGCCCAGCGCCAGCCCGAGCTGGAAGCGGTTGTCCACACCCAGCCGGTCCATCAGCGCGCGCAGCGCGTTGGTCACCGAGCGGGCGCTGATCCGCAGCTCCTCGGCCGCGGTCACGTCGGTGTGCCCGGCCGCCAGCAGGTCGACCAGGGCGCGCTCCCGGGTGGACAGCAGGATCATCGGCACCCCGTACGCGTCGGGGTCGACCGCGGCCGTCCACCGTGCCTCGAAGAGCTCCACGAGCAGGCCGATCACCCCGCGGTGGGTGATCTCGAGGTAGCCACGCTCCAGGTTGGCCGGGTCGGCGGGCAGGAACGCGGTCTGCCGGTCGCAGATGAACAGCTTCAGCGGTGTGTCCGGCGTCTCGCGGAACGCGTACCCGGGAAGCTTCTGTTCTCGCTCGACCGACACGGTGTCGCCGTCGCTGGGCGGCTGGCCGAGGATGCGGTAGGAGATCGTGCCGTTGAACAGCTCCTCGGTGATCGGCTGCACCCGGCTGACGTCGGCCGTCTCCACCTCCTCGTTGTTGATCACGAGGTGTTCGTGGCGCTCGCGGTTCCAGGCCTGGGCGATCCGCTGCCGGGCGAGGGCCCGGGTGGGCAGGTAACGCACCTGGTCACCGACCGGACCGGCGATCGCGGGATCGAGCGGGAGGCCGACGCCGGCCAGCCGCTCGTTGATCATGTTGACGACCGCCTGGTGGCGGCGGGCGGCGCGACGCGGGTCGGCCGGGTTCAGCAGCCGCCGCCGCAGCCGGTTCACCACCTCGTCGGGCGGCCGGTTGACCCAGGTCACCTGCCGCCCGGAGCCCGCCTCGATCACCACCGCGCCGCACTCGTGCAGCTCGGCGAGCGCGCTCTCGACCCGATGCCGGGTCAGGCCGAGATCGGTGGCCAGCGTGCGGGCGTCGTGCCGGCCGAACGTGGCGAGCGTGCGGAACACCAGGTCGGCGTCGCTGCTCAGCCCCCACCGGGCCAGCGACGGGATGAGGGCGCCGACCGGGACGGTCGTGGTGAGCGTCATGGCCGGGTCAGTCCTGGGACGGGCCCTGGCTCGGCTGGGCGCAGCCCGCGCAGTCCTTCGGACCCGGCGAGGGACCGTCCTTCGGCCCCGGCGGCGTCGGCGCGGTCGGTGGGGTGGTCGGAGCCGGGGCCGGCGGGGTGGTCGCGGCCGGAGTCGTCGGGGCGGGCGCCGGAGCGGGCGCGGTGGTCGCGCTGCCGTCCTGGCCCGGCGTGATGATCGGACCCGCGGAACTGGGCAGGGCGGCCGCCGTGGCGAACCCGATCGCCGAGACGACGACCAGGAGCGGAACAAGGGGCTTGGGTACGCGGCGGGCCATCAGACGTCCTTCTCCAGGGTCGGGGGTGGAACCTGTGCCTTGCGCAGGAACCCCAGCGCCAGACCGAGCTGGAACCGGTTCTCCACGCCGAGGCGGTCCATCAGGTTACGAAGGATATTCGTAACCGACCGGGGGCTGATTCTCAGCTGCTCCGCCGCGCTCACATCGGTGTGGCCCTCGGCGAGCAGCGCGATCAACTCGCGCTCGCGTCCGGTCAGGGTGATCTTCGGCACGGTGAAGCTCCAACAGTGAACAGGTGGCGGTGGCGCGAATGCAACCACAAACCGGTTTGCTCGTCGATGGATGCGGCCGGCGACTGCGGTATCCCGCACCCGCGCGTTTCCGTATCCCGCAACTTTGCCGGGCCGGAGCCGGTGGACGTTGACCGGTCGCGGCGCGGTCAGCAAGGTGGGTGCCGCGGCCGGTTCCGACATTCAAACGGGGGATGTCGGACCCGGCCGGTTGTAACGTCTTCGGGTGACCAGAATCGACCTGCATTGCCACTCGACCGCCAGCGACGGCACGCTCACGCCGGCCGAGCTGGTGCGGGCCGGCGCCGCGGCGGGTCTGGACGTGATGGCGATCACCGATCACGACACCACCGGTGGCTGGGCCGAGGCGGCCGAGGCGCGGCCCGAGGGTCTGACCCTGGTACGCGGGGCCGAGCTGTCCTGCCGTTGGCGTGGTGGCCCACGCTGGCCGATCGCGCTGCACCTGCTCGCCTACCTCTTCGACCCGGCCGAGCCGCGGTTCGCCGCCGACCTGGCCCGGCTGCGCGACGACCGGGAACAACGCGCCGAGCAGATCGTCGACCTGCTCCGGGCGGACGGCGTGCCGATCTCCTGGGCCGAGGTGCACGACTATGCCGCGGGCGGGTCGGTGGGCCGCCCGCACATCGCTCAGGCCCTGATCAGGGCCGGTCTGGTGGCCACCACGACGGAGGCCTTCCAGTCCGGGTGGCTGGGCGGTCGTTACTTCGTACCCAAATCGGATCTTGATGTTTTCGAGGGTGTGCGGGCGGTGCGGGCGGCCGGTGGGGTGCCGGTGTTCGCGCATCCGCGGGCGACCAGGCGGGGTCCGGTGGTGCCGGACAGCCTGGTCGAGGAACTGGCCGAGGCCGGATTGTTCGGGGTGGAGGCCGACCACGAGGACCACTCGCCGGCCGAACGGGCCGAGATGCGAGCGCTGGCCGATCGGCTCGGGCTGGTGGTGACCGGTTCGTCAGACTTCCACGGCACGCACAAGACCGTTCAGCTGGGTGCGTTCCAGACCTCCCCGGAGGCGTACGAGAAGATCATGTCCGCCGCGACCGGCGTTCCCGTCCTGGAGTGAGCGCGTGAATCTGAAACTTCTGGGTGAGGTGTTCGTCACCCTGCTCGTGATCGTCGACCCGCCGGGCATGGTGCCGGTCTTCCTCGCCCTCACCGGCGCGCTGCCGGTCAAGCAGCGGATCAAGGCCGGCACCCAGGCGGTGCTGCTGGCGCTCGGCGTGATCGTGATCTTCGCGGTGGCCGGGCAGACGCTGCTCGACTACCTGCACGTCCAGCTGCCGGCCCTGCAGGGCGCGGGTGGCCTGCTGCTCGTGCTGGTCGCGTTGCAGCTGCTCACCGGCAAGACCGACGAGCCCGACGACCAGGTCGGCACGTCCAACGTGGCCCTGGTCCCGCTGGGCACGCCGCTGCTGGCCGGGCCCGGCGCGATCGTCGCCACGATGCTGTTCGTCCGCCGGGCCGAGGGCACCGGCGACTACCTGGTGATCGCCCTCGGGATCGTCCTGGTCATGTTCCTGGTCTGGCTGGTGCTGCGCTTCTCCGGCCTGATCGTGCGGCTGCTGCGGCCGGGCGGCATCGAGGTGCTCACCCGCATCGCCGGCCTGCTGCTGGCGGCGATCGCGGTGCAGCTGATCGCCGACGCCGTCGCGGCCTTCGTCCGGCTCTACACCTCCGGTGGATGAGAACCTGTCGTACCCGGCTGGCAGGATTGGGTCGTGCCCGTCGTTTCAGAGCAGCTTGGTTTCGCCGGCATGCCCGAGCGTCTCTTCGTCTGCACGCCCAGCAAGCTGGGGGCTTTCGAAGACTGCCCCCGGCGCTACCGCTATTCCTATGTCGACCGGCCGGCCCCGATCAAGGGCCCGCCGTGGGCACACAACTCGCTCGGCGCGAGCGTGCACACGGCGTTGAAGAACTGGTACGCGCTGTCCGTCGACCGGCGCGAGGCGGGTGCGTTGCCCGCTCTTCTCAAGGCCACCTGGGTACGCGAGGGTTACCGCGACGTCGACCAGGAGCGGGCGGTCTACCGCCGTGCGCTGGGGTGGCTGGAGGCGTACACCTCGGGTCTCGATCCTGACGACGAACCGCTGGGCGTCGAGCGCGTGGTGGCCACCAAGACCGCCGTGATCGCCTTCAACGGCCGGGCCGACCGCATCGACTCCCGCCGCGGCGCCGACGGGCCCGAGGCGGTGATCGTCGACTACAAGACCGGCCGCCAGGGCATGGACGCCGACGACGCCCGCGGCTCGCGAGCCCTGGCCCTCTACGCGTACGCCGCCGAGCGCATGTTCCGCCGCCCGTGCCGCCGCGTCGAGCTCCACCACCTGCCGACCGGCTCGGTGGCCGCCCACGACCACACCACCGAGTCCCTGGCCCGCCACATGTCCCGCGCCGAGGACACCGCCCGTGACATCCTCGCCGCCGAGAAGGCCGTGGCCGCCGGCGCCGACCCCGACGAAGAGTTCCCGGTCCGGCCGGGTTCGCTGTGCTCGTGGTGCGACTTCCGCCGCTCCTGCCCGGCCGGCATGAACGCCCCCGAGAAGCAGCCCTGGACGGCCGTCGAGGCGTGACGCCGGGTCAGGCGAGGAAGGCGAGCACCCGCTCCGTGACGAGCGCCGCGGCCGCCGGGTCGTAGGACGGCAGGGAGCGGTCGGTGAAGAGGTGGCGGTTGCCGGGGTAGACGAACAGCTCACCGTGGTCGGCCTGCTCGACCAGGGCGCGCGCCGCGTCGATGTCGCCCTCCTCGGCGAAGAAGGGGTCGGCGTCCATGCCATGGACCTGCACGGGCACGCCGGCCGGCCAGGCCTCGCCGAACTCGGTCGGCGGGATGCACGCCTCGAGCAGGACGGCGCCGCGGGCGCCGGGACGGGTCTGCGCCAGCCGCTGGGCCGCCGGGACACCGAGCGAGATGCCGATGTAGACCAGCGCCTCGGGCAGGGATTCGGCCGCGGCCGCCCCGCGCTCGATGAAGGCGTCCATGCCGACCTGCTGGGCGTACGCGACGCCCTCGTCCAGGGTCGCGAAGACCTTGCCGTCGTAGAGGTCGGGCGTGTGCACGGTGTGCCCGGCCTGGCGCAACCCGTCGGCGAAGGCGCGGACGCCGTCGGTCAGGCCTTGGGCGTGGTGAAACAGAAGGATCATCCGGGCAGCCTAGAGGGCGTACCGGACGATCTACTTCCGGATCTTCTTGGTGGATCGGGCCACGATTTTCTCGAACTCCCGGTGCGAGTCGAGCCACGCGGTCACCGCCGGGCTCATCGGCACGACCGTCCGCTCCTTGTCGCGCGCGTCTTCCATGGCCGCCCGGAGCAGGGCGTCCTCGACCTCACGGCCGTCCGGCCGGTCGCCGACGTCGGTATGCGTGAGGACGATGATCGGGCCGGTCACCTGGTAGGTCAGCACACCGGCGACCGCACCGCCGGCCTCCCGGGCTTCGAACCGCTCGCGCTCGGGCACGTCGACAACCGTCAGATCCACCCGGACATGAAACCACGAGTCCCTGGACCAAGACGGGCGTCACCGTTCGCGCCACGCCAGGGGAGACAAGGCCTCTGCGGCTTCGGCGATTCGGCGGCTGGTCTCGGTTCGGAGGTCCTTCCGTGCCGAGTCGGAAGTCGTTCGGTCTGGTCTGCGGTGATCTGGCGCGGATCCGGCTTGTTCAGGTACGCGGTGGCGGTGTGTGGCAGGTCGCCGGTGCGGGCTTCCTGGGTGTCGTGCCACAGGGCAAGGAACGCTGCCCGGGCTGGGTCGGCCCCCTCCTCAGCCGCGATCAGGGCGGCAAGCTGGGCGGTGCGCATGGTGTGTTCGGCGACTGACTCCGGGTCTCGAACTCCGGCATGCCACCAGCCGGTGCGGCGGACGCGCTTCAACAGACCGAGTTCGTATCCGAAGGCGGCGATTGCCTCGGCGTCTTCTGGCACCTGAAGTCCTTCCTACCGGTCGGCGATGCGTACGACGTACTGAAGACCGGCGAGCTGGGTGCGCTCGGTTCGGCTCAGGTCGGCTGTGGAGGCGAGCGTATCGAGCACCTCACCCGGGGCAGGCCCGCAAGGAACCGCAACCTGGCCAGCGTCGCGCGTGCCGGGCTGACGGCGGTCCGGGTGGCCGGTCTGACCGTTCGACGTTGTCTGCGTCAGCGTTGGCGGCGATACCTCAGCGGCGCGCTACGCCAGCAAGGCTGCAGACCCTGCGCCGCCCCTCTATCGGGTTGGAGCATCGCTCCATCTTGGATGACCGCGACCGGCAGGTTGCACACGGCGAACTCGCCCAGTTCGAGGGGTACTGCCCAGCGGATCGCCACGGGAACGACCTGTTGACCGTGCCCGAGGGACGCTCCGAGGTACGCTCGTGTCCTGGGATCGACATCCTTACAATGTTGGTCGAACCAGCGCCAACTGACGGCGCGGTCCAGGGCCTTGCCCCATGGCAACGAGTGTCCTACAGCGGATCCGCGCACGCCCGCGCCCATCAGGGGTGCGGTGATGTGCCCATCGCAAGGGACACACCCTCATGGCGCATGCCCAGGACATGGAACCCGCGGACGCCTTCGCGCTGCTCGGCCGGATCAAACTCAGCGAAACGGACCTCGACGGCGTCTTCGCGAAGATCGCCGACCTCGCCAAACGCACCATCCCCGGCGCCAGCGAGGTGTCCGTCACCCTGGTCGAGAACCAGGATGCACACACTCCCGCCCTCACCGGTGAGCTCGCCCTGGCCCTCGACGAGGCACAGTACAAACTCGGCCACGGCCCCTGCCTCGACGCAGCAGTCTCCACCAGTACCCAGCACATCGCCGACATGATCACCGAGCGCCGCTGGCCGGATTGGACCGTCCGGGCGCACGAAGCAGGAGCTTGCAGCTCCGTGTCGATCGGGTTGCCCGTGCAGGAGGCAGTCACCGGGGCACTCAACATCTACGCCACCAAGCCTGACGCCTTCGACGAGGACGCCCTCGCTGTCGCGCAGACGTTCGCGAGCTATGCCGCGGTGGCCATGGCCAACGCCTACCTCTACAACGCCCAGACGACCCTAGCCCAGCATATGGAGATCGCGATGCGCAGCCGCGCAGTGATTGAGCAGGCCAAGGGCATCATCATGGGCGGCCGGCGGTGCAGCGCCGACGAGGCCTTCACCATTCTGACCAAGCTGTCGCAGGACACCAACCGCAAACTCCGCGACGTCGCCGGCGCCCTGGTGGAGCGCGCTACCACTCCGAAGCCCTGAGCCCAGACAATTCCGAACCGCCGACAGCTTGGCGGAGAGCCGGATCGGACTCGCGGTCACAGGCTTACCGAGGGTGCCCGGCCAACGATGTACCCGGGTCCTCGAACGCGCCGTGGCCCGCACCAGTTGACGCGTGATTTTGACCCATGCGGCAGGAGCCGACCTAGTCATGACCATCCCATCCGCCGAGCACCTGTGGCTTGCCGCGTTCACCGATCTGCTGGACCGCTCGCACTTGTTCCAGGCCGACGGCCTGGCCCCGGCGGTCACCGCTGTGCTGAGACCGCTGGGCCTTCACGCCGCGATCTACCTCGTCGACGACGAGCAGCGGGCGTTACGACCCGTCCTGACCGACGGCCGGCCGGCAGCCGAGCCGATCGACCTGGAAGGTTCCCTTCCCGGACGGGTGTTCACCCTGGTGCTGAGCATGCCCACCGCCCAGAGCAGCGGGTGGTGGATACCGATTGTCAACGGCACCGACCGCCTCGGCGTCATCGAGTTCACTGTCACCGGCGGCATCGCCGAGGACAATGACCTCGTCCGGCAGCGGTGCGAGACGATGGCCGGGCTGATCGGGCACCTGGTCACGGTGACCGCCCCGAAGGGCGACTTCTTGTTCCAGGTCCGCCGGGCACGGCACCCCGCCCCGCTGCTATTACGCGCTGGAAGAGTCGTGCGGGAGCTGCCCGGCGGCAGGCGGATGCCGCTCGGCCTCGACCACGCCTCCGTCCAGATCGGCGAGGAGACCATGGAACCCGGCGACCGGCTGTTGCTTTACACCGACGGCGTCACCGAAGCCCGCGACGCCAGCGGCGAACAGTTCGGCGTCCACCGGCTGATCGACCAGGCCGAACGCGACGCCGCCGCCGGGCTGCCCGCCCCGGAAACCTTGCGCCGGCTCGCGCACGCCGTCGCCGGCCACCACGACGGCCCCGCCGCTGACGACGCCACTTTGCTGCTCGCCGAATGGTCCCCGACCTCCGTCGGACGCCTGCTGCCCTGACACCGGACGCCTCGACAAGTTCCTGCACGAGGTGGCGAAGGACCGCCCGGCAGCGGCCAAGAACGCGAAGGTTGCCCTCGGGCTGATATTCGCCTTGGCGGTGCGCCGTGGCGCGCTGGGACGAACCCTGTTCGTGAGACCGGTCGCCTTCGCAAGCCCCGCCGAACCGTGTGCCCGCTCGAAGCCGAACACCTCGAAGGTGTCCGTTCGGCGATCCGCCAGTGGCAGCAGCCCACTCCTGGCAAGCCGGGACCTCGGCAAACCGGCGACTTTGGCCGACGTCGTCGACCTCATGCTCGCCACCGGCGTCCGCATCGGCGAGGTCTTGGTCGTGTGGTGGGCGGACGTCGATCGTCGAACGCCTGACACCCCGCAGCGCGGACAGGACCACCCCCGCCGAACGTGGTCGCCGCAGACATTTGTGTGTGGGTGATTCAAAATCGCATAGACAAACTTTAAGGCCCTGACCGGCGTTCTCGCTGGTCAGAGCCTTAAATGCGTGGAGCTGAGGGGATTTGAACCCCTGACCCCCTCGATGCGAACGAGGTGCGCTACCAGTCTGCGCCACAGCCCCATGGCCCCGAAGAGCCGCAGCAAGGCTAACAGGTCGCCCGGTTCCGCCGCGAACCGGATACCCCCGACGGCGGGTCACGCGGGCGGGGCCGCGGAGAAAGACGCGGGTCACGCCGAGAAGGAGCGGCCGCCGGCCTCGTAGGGGCGGCCGCGGAGGCCGCGCGCCGGTCGGTAGGACACCGAGCCGCCGCTGGCCACCGCGGGCAGGTCGGAGGTGCCGTCGAGGCCCATGGCCGTACGCCGGACGGCCTCTTTCTGGGCCGCCAGCCGGCGTTGCGCCTCGCGCCGGGCCGCCGCCCGCCGGGCCTGTTCGCGACGCACTTCGGCCTGCCGGGCGGCCAGCCACGCCGCCTCGCGGGCCTCGATGCGGCGGCGCCGGCGGTCGGCCAGGGCCCGGTTGCGCAGGTGCACCAGGTACCAGCCGAGCAGGGAGCCGGTCACCGCGCAGCCGATCCAGAAGCCGGGGCCGACGGCCAGCACGCCGACCAGTTCGATCACGTTGAGCAGGAGCAGCGCGGCGAAGACCCGGCGGCGGCGGACCACCGCGGGGGTGTGCCGGCGCGGCAGGACGACCCGGGCGGGGCGCCGGGTGACCAGTTTCAGCGGGCGGGTCGGGGTCGCCGGGACGGTGGCCTTGACCTGGCGGGGGAGGGCGACCGGACGGCGTCCGGGCACGGTGCGGCGCCGGCGGTCACGGGAGAGCACCCGTGCCGTCGACAGCGCCCGCTCCGCGGCGAGGCGCTCGGTGGCGTCGTACCGGCGCACGAGTGCCGGTGCGAGTGCGAGCAGCCCGGCCGCGGCGAGGACAGCGAGGAGCACCGAGGTGGGCACCTCACGCCTCCCGTCAACCTCGTGAAATCTCAATCATTTCGAGATTAAGGCCGGGACCTGCGGAAATAACGACGCCGCGCCGGGCGCGTCACAGTGAGTTGATCATTTTGTCGTGGTACGGAGGCGGCGCCAGCGGGCCAGGAGGCCGCCCTCGCCGGCGACTTCTTCGCTCGTCATCGCGTACCCGAGGTGGTCTCGCCATTGCCCGTCGATGTGCATGTAGCGCGGGTGGTAGGCCTCTTCCCGGAAGCCGAGTTTCTCGACCACGCGGCGGCTGGGCATGTTCTCGGGGCGGATGTTGACCTCGATGCGGTGCAGCCCGCCGACGTTGAACGCGTGGTCGACGGCCAGGGCCAGCGCGGTCGGGATGACGCCGTGCCCGGCCACCCGGGAGTCGACCCAGTAGCCGGCGTAGGCCGAACTGAACGCCCGCCGCACGATGTTGCCGAGGTTGAGGTGGCCGACCAGGCGGTCGCCGTCGTCGTCGCGGTACCAGACGGCGAACGGCATGCTCTCGCCCCGCCGGGCGGCCCGTCGCATGTCGCGGTAGACGTAGAGGTAGGCGCGCGGGGAGTTCATCTCGACCCACGGCCCGGGTGGCGACGACTCCCAGGGGGCCAGCCATTTCTGGTTGGCGATGCGCACTTCTGACCACGCGCGGGCGTCCCCGCGCCGGTACGGGCGCAGCGTCACCGCCCCGTCCGCCAGGACGGCCGGCCAGCCGGGCGCGGACCCCAGCATCTATCGCCTCCGGTCGAGCAACAACACATCGACGGTCGACCCGGCCGCGGCCGAGGTGACCCGCTCACCGAGGACCAGCAGACCGTTGGCTTCGGCAAGGCCGGACAGAGTGTACGGCCCTCCGGAGAGAGGTTGCACCGTATGGCCGCCGCCGCGCCGTTCCGCGACGTGGGCCGGCCGGAACTCGCGCAGCCCGCCGGGCGACGACACGGTCTCCAGCAGATGGGCCTTCACGCTGGGGCGGAACACCGGCTCGGCCCCGGCCAGAAGCTGGATGACCGGGCGGGCGAGCACCTCGAAGCCGATCAGCGCGGCGCCGGGCTCGCCGGGCAGGCAGACCACCGGCACCTCTTCGCCGCCGACCGTGCCGAAGCCGAGCGCGGTGCCGGGGCAGAGCGCGACGTTGGTGAACTCGACGACGCCCCGCCCGTTGTCGCGCCGGGACAGCACCCGGCGGAGCATGTCGCCGGGCCCGGTGCCGGTGCCGCCGGTGGTGATGATCAGGTCGGCGCGCAGCGTCTGGTCTTCCAGCAGGCCGCGCAGGCCCTCGGGGTCGTCGTCGCAGATGCCGATCCGGTACGCCAGCGCGCCGGCCTCGACGGCGGCCGCGGTCAGCGCATGGGAGTTGGCGTCGACCACCTGGCCGGGCTGGCTGGGCCGGCCCACGTCGACCAACTCGTCCCCGGTCGCCACCACGACGACCCGCGGGCTGGGCCGGACCACCACGTGGCCGATGCCGGCGGCGGCGAACACGGCGACCATGGCCGGCGTGACGTAGGCCCCGTCGGCGGCGAGCGCCTGCCCGACCTGGATCTCGTCGCCGGCCCGCCGGACGCCGGAGCCGCGCTTGGGCGCGTGCAGGATCTCCACCGCGGCCATGCCCTGGTCGGTCCAGTGCACCGGCACCACGACGTCGGCGCCGATCGGCAGGGGCGAGCCCGCCGCCACCGAGAAGCAGGTGCCGGGCGTCAGGCGTACCGGTCGCCAGCTCGCCGCGCCGAGGTCGCCGACCACATTGAGCCGCACCGGGCGTGGACCGCCCTCGAGCCGGCCGAAGGACGGGTGCGACCCGATGCGGCCGGCGGCCGCGAGGTCTTCCCAGCGCGCCGCGTACCCGTCGATGGCCGCCTGGTCGAAGGCCGGGAACGGGTGCGGGGCGAGCACGGCGCCGGAGAGGACGTTGCCGTGCGCCTGGGTGAGGTCGAGGTCGAGCGGGGGCAGCGCACGGAGCCTGCGCAGCGCGCTGCCCAGGTATTCCGCGAGAGGCATCAGCTCGTTGGCGGCCGCCTCGGCATCGGCCGTCGCGGTCATCCCTTGCCGCTCCCCACGAACTCGCCCAGCCAGCGGCGGAACTCCTCGCCGAGGTCGGGGCGCTTGACCGCGAGCTGGACGACGGCCTGGAGGTAGCCGAGCGGCATGCCGGTGTCGTACCGGTGACCGCGGTAGATGACGCCGTGCACCGGGGTGCCCGCCGCGAGCAGCGTGGCCATCGCGTCGGTGAGCTGGATCTCGCCGCCGCTGCCGGGCTTGGTGTCGTCGATGACGTCGAAGATCGTCGGGGGCAGCACGTAGCGGCCGAGCACGGCCAGGTTGCTGGGCGCCTCGGCCGGTGAGGGCTTCTCCACCAGGCCGGTCACCTTGACCACGTCAGCTCCTCCGCCGAGTTCGGCCGCGGCGGGCTCGACCGAGGCGATGCCGTAGCGGGAGGTCTCCGACGGGTCGACCTCGATGAACGCGAGCACGATGCCGCCGGTGCGGGCCTGCAGGTCGAGCATGCCGGGGAGCAGCGGCTCGTCCACGTCGCAGAACTCGTCGCCGAGCAGTACGGCGAACGGCTGGTCGCCCACGTGTGAGGCGGCGGTGCCGATGGCGTGGCCGAGGCCGAGCGGCTCGCCCTGGCGGCAGGTGTAGATGTCGGCGATCTCGCTGGTGCGGCGGACCTCGGCGAGGCGCTCCAGGTCGCCCTTCTCCTCGAGCCGGGCCTCGACGTCGGGGCGGCGGTCGAAGTGGTCGACCATCGACGTCTTGCCCCGGCCGGTGACGAGCAGCACGTCGGTGATGCCGGCCGCGGCCGCCTCCTCGACGATGTACTGCAGGACCGGTCGGTCCACCACCGGCAGCAGTTCCTTGGGCACGGCCTTGGTGGCCGGCAGGAACCGGGTGGCGAGCCCGGCGGCGGGAATCACGGCCTTGACCGCCCGGCGGTTCGCGTCGGGGGCTGATGTCGTCATCAGAGAGGTCACCGCACCTTCGTTCGGATCGTGCCCGGACATGCCGCGAGACTATCGGCCGCGAGCTTGACGCGGAGGCTGCGGCCCGCCGGGAGAGGCGTCGGCTTGCCCGAAGTGCCCATCCTGTACCCGGCCGGAAACCACCTCGGCCAAGCGATACGTGTCACGTCCGGCGTGCTTTGCGGCGTAGAGCGCGTCATCCGCCGCTTCCAGCACCTGCTTGGCGTCGGCGCCGTGTTCGGGATAGACGGCGATGCCGATGGACACGCTGATCGGGATGCGGTCGACGGCTCGGCCGGTGGCGGCGTCGACCCTTCTCGCGTCGATCGGTATGGGTATATCCCGGATCGCCGCCCCCAAACGCTCGGCGACGATGATCCCGCCGTACGCGTCGGTCTCCGGCAGAAGCACGACGAATTCCTCGCCGCCCTGCCGGAACGCGGCATCCACCTCGCGCAGCCCGATCCGCAGCCGGCGGGCGAACTCGCCGAGCACCGCGTCGCCGGCCGCGTGGCCGTATGTGTCGTTCACCTCCTTGAAGTGATCGAGGTCGAGCACGAGCACGGTGAGCATCCGCCCGAACCGGTTCGCCCGCTCCACCTCGCGTCGCAGCGAGTCCCGCAGGCACCGGTAGTTCCACAGTCCGGTGAGCGGGTCGGTGAGCGAGAGCCGCTGCGCCTCCTCGTGCATCCGCACGTTGTGCACGGCCACCCCGGCCTGCCCGGCGAAGGTGCCCAGGGTGGCCAGGTCGTTGTCGTCGAACTCGTCCGAGCCGAGCCGGTCGTAGAGGGCCAGGACTCCGAGCGGGGTGGGCGTCAGGTCCGATTCGTCGGGGTCGGGCGGCGGGCAGATCGGAACCGCGACATAGGTACGGCAGGCCGGCTCGTCCAGCGCCTCGCCGCCCAGCCCGCAGACGCCGCGCCGGGGCTTCCCGGTGGCCGCGACCGCGCCCAGCACACCCCGCCCGACCGGCACCCGCAGCCCGGCCAGCTCGGTCTCGGGGACCGCCCAGCGGCCGCTCAGCCCGATGGTGCAGCGGGCCACCAGCCGGCCGTCCTTGGGGTCGATGAGCAGCACCACGCCGCCCCGGGCGCCGGTCGCGGAGAGGGCGGTCCGCAGGATCACCTGGAGTATCCGGTGCAGGTCGTGGGTGCTGGAGAGGGTGTCGCCGAGGATCGCCAGATGGCCGCGGAGCTGGTCCCGGCTCGCGGTCAGGGCCTGCACGTACGCCTGGAGCTCGCGGGTCATCCGGTTGAACGCGCCGGCCAGCCGGCCGAGCTCGTCGTCCCGGGTCAGCGGCACCCGGGTGTCCAGCTCGCCGCCGGCTACCCGGTCGGCGGCCCGGGCCAGCTCGGCCAGTGGGCGGGTGGTCGAGCGGGCCAGCCAGCGGGCCACCAGCACGGCGCCGGCCGCGACCGCGAGCACGCCCATGGTCATCAGCGCGTACAGGCCGCGCGGGTCGTCCTCGGGAACGCTGACGGCCAGCGGCAGCGGCTGTCCGGGGCCGACGGCCACGCGGCGGACCGTGCCGGTCGGGCTCGCGCCGGGACCCCGCGCCTGGGTGCCCCGCACGGTGGCCGCGCCGGCGCCGTCGTGGGCCCGCAGCAGCACGTCGGCGCCGCTGGAGGCGGCCAGCCGGTCCACGAAGCCGGCGTCCAGGCGCTGGGCGGCGACGACCTGGGTGCCGTCCTCGGCGGTGCTGGCGGCGGAGATCGCGTCCACGCCCCCGGCCGGTCGGGCGCAGTCCCGCCAGCGCGGGTCCGTCCGGTCGGTGATCTCGCTGGCCAGACCCCGTTTGACGAGCTGGCGGGCGGCAGCGGCGCGGTCGCCGGCGGACAGCACGGCCACGGCGTCGGCGGTGGCCTGGAGCTGCCGGCAGACGGCGCCGATCGCGGTGCGTACGGTGGTCGCGGCGTGATCGAGCCGCTCCTCGGCGCGGTCGGCGTTGACGGTGGTCACGGCGACGCCGACGAAGAACGATCCGAGCAGCACCGGGCCGAGCACCACGGCCAGGAAGGCGCTGGTCAGCCGGCCACGTAGCGTCACGCGTCCTCCATCGGGCAGGCCCGGTCGTGATGGGCGTTGTGGGGCGATGCTGACATGGTGTGCACCGTTTGTCGGTTTTGGAAAGGGGTGTTGCATGTCCGATTTCGCCCGTGACGCGGAACGATTGAAAGCCGCGAAGGTTGCGCTGCGCAATCGATTGCTTACTGCGCGCCAATCATTGTCCGAGGCGGTTCGCCGGTCGGCCGACGCGTCGGTCCAGGCTTCGACCATCACATGGGTACGGGCACAGCAACCGACTGTCTGTGCGGCGTACGCGCCGGTCGGCGGCGAGCCGGGCGGCCGCGACCTGCCCGATCGGCTCGCCGAGGTGTGCACGGTGCTGCTGCCGGTGCTGCTGCCGGACGGCGACCTGGACTGGGCCGAGTACGACGGCGCGGCCCGGCGTACCCCTCGGGGCCTGCTCGAACCCGGCGGACCGCGGCTCGGCCCCGAGGCGATCGCCCGGGTCCCGGTGATCGTGGTGCCGGCGCTGGCGGTGTCCCGGGACGGCGTCCGGATGGGCCGGGGCGGCGGCTCCTACGACCGGGCGCTGAGCCGCGCCCGGCCGGCCCGGACGGTCGCGCTGCTGCACGACGGCGAGCTGCTCGACTCGGTGCCGGCCGAGCCGCACGACCAGCGGGTGGGCGCCGTCATCACACCGTCGGGAGGCCTTATCGAGTCGTCCGGCTGGACGAAATAAACTCCGGTGACGCAGCATTGGCACTCACGGAACACGAGTGCCAGCCCGATCTCTCCGGAGGACCAGTGCCGACCTATCAGTACGCCTGCACCGAGTGCGGTGAGCACCTCGAGATGGTGCAGTCGTTCTCCGACGAACCGCTGACCGTGTGTCCGGCCTGCCAGGGCCGGCTGCGCAAGGTGTTCAACTCGGTGGGCGTCGTCTTCAAGGGCTCCGGGTTCTACCGGAACGACTCCCGCAAGGCCCCGACCACGGCCGAGTCGCCGTCCGAGTCCAAGTCGTCCGAGTCGAAGTCGTCCGAGTCGAAGTCGGCGGACACCAAGTCGTCGGATTCCGGCAGCACCACCAAGACGGACAGCAAGCCCGCGGCCACGTCGTCGACCTCATCGAGTTCATCGAGCTCCTCGACGAGCTAGCCCCAGTGCGGCGGGCGGTCCTCGAGGAGGCGGTCGTCGTTCGTCCGGTCGGTCTCGCCCCAGCCGCGCTCGGTGTCGTCGCGGGTCTGTTCCGGGAGCAACGGCGCTTCTTCCGCCTCGAAGTCGACGATGCGCTCGCCGTCCGCATCACGCTCGGGCTGATCCAGGATGTCCACGGCATTCAGGGTAAGGCCGCGTCGGCTCCGTCGTCGTCCCCCGCCCGCTGTACCGTCGGTGAACGTGAGCACCCCCACCGGTGGCGATGACGAATACTGGCGTCGGCCGGACGCGGCCTACGATGCGGCCCGTCCCGCCGAGCCCGGAACGCCTGCTGAGCCGCCGTACGCCGGACCGCCGCGCACCGAGGCGCCCAACCCGTTGTGGCGGCCGCCGACCGTGGCCCACCCGCCGCCGCCACGCGAGATGCCCGCTCAGGACATCGACGCGCTGGACGACGCGGAGGGGTCGGCGCGCACGGTGACGTACGGCGTGGGCCTGGTGGCCGGCGCGATCGTGCTGATCCTGATGTGCCTGCTCTGCGGCCGGCTGGTTTTCTGACCACGCTTTCCACGCGAAACGGCCCCGACCTTCCCGGTCGGGGCCGTTGCTCAACGACTCAGTACTGGCCCCACACCGCGGTGGCGCCCGAGTCGCCGGTGCGGAAGCAGTAGTAACCGGACACCGCGGCGAGCGCGACCATCACCACGGTCAGGCCGATGTTGGCCGCCGCGGGCAGCGCCGCCGACCGGCGCAGGGTGACCGCGAGCATGACCAGCGTGATGACGCCCAGGGCCAGCGAGGACCAGAAGGTCAGCGTGCCGAAGCCCTGGTGGTCGGCGATGATCTCGGCGCCGCGGCCCTTGAGCCCCTGGTCGAGCAGCCGCTGGCGCAGCTCGTTGCCGGACAGCATGGCCACCAGGGCGGAGATCGGGGCGACGATGGCGAGCAGGCCGACGGCCCAGCCGATGCGCGGGCGGAGCCGGGCGAACAGGGCGTACACGATCGCGCCGAGCGCCAGCAGGGGTACGAAGATGACCACGGCGTGGATCACCAGCGCGTGCACGGGCAGGCCATTTATCTGATCGAACACGGACGCCTCCTCGATTCGGGCGGGGCTGACAGCCTCGGTACAGCGACAGTCACGGACACCCCGCGCTCGCGAGTACCTCTGACCGGACGATTCGGTTCACCGATTAAGTCAAAACTTCAAGGATCTTGGCATACCGTACGTCAGGTTGAGGGTGGGGGGCGGCGCGTGCTGTCATGGTGTGATGTCGACCGGTGCCGAAATGTTGCGCGCTAGCGGCCTGCGCGTCACCCGCCAGCGCCTGGCTGTTCTCGAGGTGCTGACCCGGGGCGGACACCTCGAGGTCGACGAGATCACCCGGCACGTCCGGGCCCGGCTCGACTCGGTCTCGACCCAGGCGGTGTACGACGTGCTCGGCGCGCTGTCCCGGGCCGGGCTGGCCCGCCGCATCGAGCCGGCCGGCAGCCCCGCGCTCTACGAGGCCCGGGTCGGCGACAACCACCACCACATCGTCTGCCGCGGCTGTGGCGCGATCGAGGACGTCGACTGCGCGGTCGGCGAGAAGCCCTGCCTGGCGCCGTCCTCGCCGCACGGGTTCGCGGTCGACGAGGCCGAGGTGACGTTCTGGGGGCTCTGCCCGTCGTGCCAGGCCCTGACGCGAGAATCCTGAACGAGTTCAACTTGTGGCACGCTGGATGGCGTGGACCCTGACTTCGGCCTCTTCGGCCCGCACTCGGTGACGTGGAAGGTGCACAGCGAGCCGATCGTCACGCTGGGCGGCCTGCGCAGCCTCTACCTCCAGGCGTTGCATCCGCGCGCGGTCGCCGGGGTGGCGCAGAACTCGTCGTACAAGAGCGACCCCTGGGGCCGGTTCAACCGCACCTCCGAGTACGTCGGCACGGTGCTCTACGGCACCACGGCCGAGGTCACCCTCGCGTCCAGCCGGTTGCGCCGCCTCCATTCGAGGATGACGGCGACCGACCCGCGAACCGGCGAGACCTTCCGCATCGACGAGCCCGACCTGCTCCGCTGGGTGCACGTGACCGAGGTCGAGTCCTTCGTGACCACCGCCCGCCGGGCCGGCCTGCAACTCACCGACGGCGAGGTCGACGAGTACTACACCGAGCAGCGCCGGGCGGCCGAACTGGTCGGCCTCGACCCGTCGTCCGTACCCGGCACCGCGGCCGAGGTCGACGCCTACTACGAGGCGATGCGGCCGGAGCTGGGCCTGACCAAGGATGGCGTGGAGACGGCCGCCTTCCTGACCGTGCCGCCCATCCCGTCCGGCTGGGGCGGCCGGGCCTTCCGCCTGGCGCTCACCCTGGGCCCGGCGCGCTGGGGCTACCTGGGCGTCGCCTCGACCGCGGTCGCCCTGCTGCCGCCCTGGGCCCGCAAGATCTACGGCGGGCTGGGCTGGCCCACCACCGACGTCACGGCCAGCCTCTCGGCCCGCGCCATGCGCCTACTGCTGCAGGGCGCCCTGGCCGCGATGCCGTCCGAGTACCGCGTCCCGCCGATGCGCCGAGCCGCCCTGGAACGCGCCGGCCTCGCCTGACCGCTCGCCCCGCCGGCGCGGCTCGGCCAGGGCGCTGATCACCGCCGCCACCGAGATCAGGGCCGCGATCAGGGCCGAGTCGCGAAGCCCGGGGCCGTCCAGCAGGCCGCTGCCGATCAGAGCGCCCGCGGTGATGCCCACGTTGAAGGCGGTGGACGAGCCGGCCGAGGCGAGATCGGTGTCGCCCGGCGCCAGGTCGAGGACGCGGGCGGAGAGGACGACGGTCAGGCCGGACAGGACCAGGCCGGTCGCCGCGGTGGCGATCACGGTGGCCGCCGGGTTCCCGCTCCACACGTACTGCGCGGCCAGGGCCACCGCCTGGAGGCCGATCAGGCCGGTCATGGCCGGCCAGGCGTACCGGCTGATCAGAAAACCCACGGCGATCGCGCCGAGCAGGCCGGCCAGCCCGCGGAGCAGCAGGACCGGGCCGACCGCCGAACCGGGGAGGCCGGTCACGTCGGTGAGGAACGGCGTGATGCAGGTGAACGCGGTGAACGCGGCGGTCACCGTCACCGTGGTGGTGACGATCAGGCTGAAATACCGTCGGGCGTCCGGGTTCCGCCCTCGGCCGGCGTCACCGCCGGGCGGTTGCTCCGGCATCAGTGCCAGGATCACGGCGGAGGCGGCGACGGCGAGCACGGCGAGGACGAGGAACGGCGCCCGCCAGTCCAGCCGCTGGCCCAGCCATGTGCCGCCCGGCACGCCGAGCAGGGGCGCCGCCGAGGTGCCGGCGACCAGGACGGCGATGGCACGGGCTCGCACGGCCGGCGGGAACAGCGCGGCCGCCGCCGGGGTGACCACGGCCCAGAACACGGCCTGGCTGAGCGCCGTCACGATGCGGCCGGCGACCAGGACCGGATAGGTCGGGGCGAGCGCCGACAGCGTCATGGCCGCGGCGGAGATCAGCAGCAACGTGCTCAGCAGCCGCCGCCGCGGCCAGCGGTGCGTGAGCCGGGTCAGCGGAATGGTCGAGACGACCACGATCAGCCCGTACACGGTCACGAGCAGGCCGATTCTCGAGGCCGGGGTGCCGAGCTCGCCGGCGATCTGGGGCAGCAACCCGATCGGCAGGGTCTCGGTGGTGACGAACAGGAAGGTCGACGCGGTCAACGCCGCGACGATGGTCCAGGCACGCATGCTTCCCCCATAACCATGTTTTGGTGGTAGCGACTTGAAGGCACGCTACCATCAAAACCCCGCTATGGTGGAGACATGGATCTGCGCATCGTCGGCGGGCACCCGGCGCTCGACCTCGCCAACACGGTCGCGCCCCGGCAGACCGGCGACGATCAGATCGAGTTCCTGTCCGACCCGGCCGCCCTGCTCGCGTGGGCGCCGAGGATCGGCATCGTGACCGGCGCCGACATCGAGCGCGTCGAGCGGTCCTGGTCGCCGGAGGCCGCCCTGGCCGACGTGCTCGAGTTGCGGTCCCTGGTCGACCTGACCCTGGCCGGACAGGATCTCGACCGGCTGAGCCGCCGATGGGCCGCGGCGATGGACCGGTCGGCGCTGGCGCCCACCTCGCCCGTCTCGCTGCTGGTCGGCACCGACCCGGCGTGGATGATCGGCGACCGCCTGGCCGACGCGCTGGTCGACCTGCTGCGCACCGCCGACCTGAGCCGGCTGCGCGCCTGCCCGCCGGACGAGGGCGGCTGCGGTTTCCTCTTCCTCGACCGCAGCCGCAACCTGACCCGCCGGTGGTGCTCCATGGACGACTGCGGCGCCCAGGCCAAGTCCCGCCGCCTCACCGAACGGCGGCGGGTCCGAGGCGGGCGGTCAGGCTGAGTCGCCGCTGAGGCGGGCCAGTTCCTCGTCGATGACCGCGATGTCGAGCTTCTTGAAGACCGGCTTCGGGGCCTGCAGCGCGGTGCCGGCCGGCAGCGGCACCGACTCCCAGCGGGCGCCCACGGTGTAGTCGCCGGTCAGGATCGGGTACGACGGGCCGCCGTCCAGGTCGTCGACCTCGACGATGGCCGGCATCGGCTGGTGGACGCCGGTGTTGCCGAGCAGCTCGTGAACCTTCTGGGCGGAGTGCGGCAGGAACGGGCTGAGCAGCGTGTTCGCGTCGCTGACGACCTGGAGGGCGACGTGCAGGATGGTGCCCATCCGGTCTTTCGACGACGGGTCCTTGAGCTTCCACGGCGCCTGGTCGGACAGGTACTTGTTGGCCTCGGCGACCACGCGCATGGCCTCGCCGATGGCCGCCTTCTGGCGGTGCTTGCCGATCAGGTCGCCGACCCCGGCGAAACCGGCCCGGGACACCTCGAGCAGGCGGAGGTCGTCGGCGGTGGGATCGAGCAGCGGGGGGATCTGGCCGAAGTTCTTCGCGGCCATCGAGATCGAGCGGTTGACCAGGTTGCCCCAGCCGGCGACCAGCTCGTCGTTGTTGCGGCGGACGAACTCGGCCCAGGTGAAGTCGGTGTCGTTGGCCTCGGGGCCGGCCGCGGCGATGAAGTAGCGCAGGGCGTCGGCGTCGTACCGGGACAGGAAGTCGCGTACATAGATGACCACGCGGCGGGACGAGGAGAACTTCTTGCCCTCCATGGTCAGGTATTCCGAGCTGACCACCTCGGTGGGCAGGTTGAGCCGGCCCAGCCGGCCGGGCTCGCCGCCCTTGTCGCCCTCGCCGGAGTAGCCGAGCAGGATGGCCGGCCAGATCACCGAGTGGAAGACGATGTTGTCCTTGCCCATGAAGTAGTAGGCCAGCGCGTCCTTGCCCTCGCTGTCGGCCGACCACCACTTGCGCCACGCCTCGGGATCGCCGGTGCGGCGGGCCCACTCGACCGACGCCGACAGGTAGCCGATGACCGCGTCGAACCACACGTAGATGCGCTTGTCGTTGCGGTCGCTCCAGCCGTCGAGCGGGATCGGCACGCCCCACTCGAGGTCGCGGGTGATCGCCCGGGGCTGGAGGTCGTCGAGCAGGTTGCGGCTGAACTTCAGGACGTTGGGCCGCCAGTTCTCCCGCTGGTCGAGCCACGCGCCGATGGCCTGGGCGAAGGCCGGCAGGTCGAGGAAGAAGTGTTCGGTCTCGACGAACTCGGGCGTCTCGCCGTTGATCTTGGAGCGCGGGTTGATCAGCTGCTCGGGGTCGAGCTGGTTGCCGCAGTTGTCGCACTGGTCGCCGCGGGCGCTGTCGTAGCCGCAGATCGGGCAGGTGCCCTCGATGTACCGGTCGGGCAGGGTGCGGCCGGTCGACGGGGACTTCGCGCCGAGCGTGGTCTTGCGGACGATGTAGTTGTTGGCCAGCAGGCCGGTGAACAGCTCCTGGGTGACCGCGTAATGGTTGCGCGTGGTGGTGCGCGTGAAGAGGTCGTACGACAGCCCCAGCCCGTGCAGGTCTTCCACGATCACCCGGTTGTAGCGGTCGGCCAGCTCGCGGGGCGTCACCCCGTCGGCGTCGGCCTGCACCTGGATCGGGGTGCCGTGCTCGTCGGTGCCGGAGACCATGAGCACGTCGTGGCCGGCCATCCGCATGTACCGGCTGAACACGTCGGAGGGCACTCCGAAGCCGGAGACATGACCGATGTGGCGCGGGCCGTTGGCGTAGGGCCAGGCGACCGCGGCGAGAACGTGACTCATGGTTCCCCAGCGTAGTGACACCTGAGGTACGCCTGCGAGCGCCATGGTGCCGTACCGAAAAAGGTAGACACGCCCCTTATATGGGTGATCGTCGGGAAGATGTGCAGTCTACTGAGGCGGTGACCGGAGACGCGCCGCAGCCAGGGGAAACGCCGCGGACCGAGAGCGAGACGTGGTCTTTTCCCGACCCCAACACGGCATGGTGGCGGGTCGAGGAGGAACGCGACCGCGCGGAGGCGCTCGCCGAGGCGGCCGCCGCCCGGCCCCGGCATCCACGACGCCGTCCGGTGTCGAGCGCCCCGGCCAACGCCCTGCCCGCCGCCTATGGCGGCACCGAGCCCGCCTTCGCCCCGGAGGCCCTGGACGCCCACGCGGCCGGCGCCCACGACCTGGCCGGCGCGCTCGAGCCCGCCCCGCCGGTCGAAGCGGAGCGGACCACGGCGCTGGTCGAGGCCGGGCCGGCCACGCCCGCCGCGCTGGTCGAGGCCGAGCAGGAGGAGCGGATCGAGCTGGTCGAGGCCATCGCGGCCGCGCAGGCCGTCGAGGACGCGACCCCGGAGCCCGAGCCGGTCGAGCGCGACCACCACCGCCGGCCCAAGGACCGTTACAACCCGCCGGACAAGACCGATGAGGGGTACGCCGTGAGCAGCGCCGACGAGGCCCAGGCCGAAGCACCCGCCACCCCGGACCCCGAACCCGAGGTGATGGTCCTGCCCGAGCCCAAGGACCGGGTGCCGGTCCTGCCCGGGCAGGGGGTCTCCCGGCTCGGCCAGGTGGCCGACGAGGCGAAGCGGGAGCGGCTGGAGAACCACCCGTTCTGGCTGAGCGAGGAGGAGCGGGCGGCCGCCGGCAACGCCTGGCCGTCGCCGGAGACGCGGCAGCGGCTGGCCGCCTCGCCCGGCCCGGCCGACGAACGACGGGGTCTGCCGCCGGCCCGTAAGCCGCGGTCACCGCGTGGCCCGGTGGCCGGACTGCTCGGTCTGGTGCTGCTCGCGCTGGTGGCGGCGTTCTTCTCGTGGGTCAGCGCGGAACCGTTCTGGTTGGCCGTGGGCCACGGTGACCAGGGCGTCGCGACCGTCTCGCGGTGCACCGGCAGCGGCGTCACGCAGCGCTGTCAGGGCTCGTTCGCGGCGGCCGACGGCGGCTTCCCGGTCGAGCGGGTCACGCTGCTCGGGGTGGACGCGAACTCACGCGACACCGGGGCGATCACGCCGGCCCGGATGGTCAGCCCGGAGAGCCGGCAGGCGTACGTGGGCGGGCCCGGTCTGATGTTGCACCTGCGCTGGACGCTGGGGTTCGTGCTGGTGCTCCTGTGCGGCTACGGCATCGCGGGGATGACCGGGGCGCGGCGGCTGGAGACCGCCCGCAGCCGGCGCGGCGCGGTGCTGATCAGCCTGGCCGGACCGGTCCTGCTGCTGCTCGGCTTCCTCGCCGCCGCCTACTGAACCCGCCCTGGGCTACCACTGGCTATTGGTCCTGGTGGACGAGCGCGTAGACCTCGCGGCGGCGGAGCCCGAACTCGGTGGCGACCGCGGTGATCGCGTCCCGCCGCGAGTCGCCGGCCGCCTCGCGCGACGCCACCGCGGCCCGGAGGTCCTCGTCCGGCGGGCGCTCGGCCGCGACCACCGGGGCGCCGCCCAGCACCAGCGTGATCTCCCCGCGTGGGGGCGTGGCGGCGGCCCAATCGCTGAGCTCGGTCAGCGTCCCGCGGCGGATCTCCTCGTACGTCTTGGTCAGCTCGCGGCAGACCGCCGCGGGCCGCTCCCCGCCGAACGTGGCGACCAGGTCGGCCAGCGCGTCGCCGATCCGGTGCGGCGCCTCGAAGAGGACCAGCGTGCGCGGCTCGGCGGCCAGCTCACGCAGCCGGGAGCGGCGGCCCGAGCCGGAGCGGGGCAGGAAGCCCTCGAAGACGAACCGGTCGCTGGGCAGGCCGGACAGCGCCAGCGCGGTGGTCACGGCGCTGGGCCCGGGCGCGGCGGTCACCGGGAAGCCGGCGTCCAGGGCGGCGCGGACCAGCCGGTACCCGGGGTCGGAGACGCTCGGCATGCCGCCGTCGGTCACCACCGCGACGGTCTGTCCGGCGCGAAGGGCCTCGACCAGGTCGGGCGTACGCCGCTCCTCGTTGCCCTCGAAGTAGGACACGATCTTCCCGCCGACCGTCACCCCGAGGTCGCGGGCCAGCCGGGTCAGGCGGCGGGTGTCCTCGGCCGCGACGACGTCCGCGGTCGACAGGATGTCGCGCAGCCGCTGCGACGCGTCGCCGACGTTGCCCAGCGGCGCGCCGAGGAGCACCACCCGTCCGTTGCCCCCGATTGCACCTGGCTCAGTCACGGGAGGAAGTCCATCACACCGCGCCACGAGGGCTGGACGAGCACGGCCATGGCCGCGCGGCCTACCATCGCGGGGTGAGTGTGGCGACCGACATCGCGCCCGTACCCGTCGAGGCCGACATGGCTCCCTTCGGGAAGCGGCGGGTGCCCGACGCCGTGCGCCGCCGGTTGTCGACGCTCGACAACTGGCTCAACCCGTACTCCTGGCTGGTCACCGCCGTGATCGTCGCGATCGCGGCGATCCTCCGGCTGGTCGGCCTCAGCAAGCCCAAGGTCCTGGTCTTCGACGAGGTCTACTACCCGACCGACGCCTGGGACATGTTGCACCACGGCGTGGAGTGGGACGAGAGGACCAACGGCCCGGCCTACGTGGTGCATCCGCCGTTGGGCAAATGGCTGATCGCGCTGGGCGAGATGGCGTTCGGCAACACCCCGGTGGGGTGGCGGGTGCCGACCGCGGTCGCCGGCACGCTGATGGTGCTGATCCTGATCCGGGTGGCGTACCGGATGTTCCGCTCGATCGTGCTGGCCGGCGTGGCCGGCCTGTTGATGACGCTGGACGGCTTCCATCTCGTGCTGTCCCGGACGTCGCTGCTGGACATCTTCCTGGGGCTGTTCATCCTGGCCACCTTCGCGGCGCTGCTGATCGACCGGGACGCCTACCGGCGGCGCTGGCTGCGCGCCCTGGAGAACGGCTTCGACCCGGAGACCTCCCGGCTGCCCCATTTCGTGCCGTGGTGGTTGTTCGTCGGCGGGGTGATGTTCGGGCTGGCCTGTGGCGTGAAGTGGAGCGCGCTGTTCTTCGCGCCGCTGTTCGCGCTGCTGGTGGTGGCCTGGCGGGTCGGGGCGCGGCGCTCGGCCGGGATCCGCCGGCCGATCGCGGTCCGGCTGCTCGGCGACCTCGGCTGGCTGGTGGTCAGCTTCACCCTGACGGTGATCTTCTATCTGGCCACCTGGACCGGCTGGTTCGTCACCAACTCGGGCTACTTCCGGCACTACCGGGAGGCGAACGGGATGAGCGAGCCGCCGATCCTGGGCGCCCTGCTCAACCTGGCCCACTACCACCACCAGGCGTACACGTTCCACAGCGGCCTGACCGACAAGCATCCGTACCAGTCCTGGCCGTGGCAGTGGCTGCTGCTGGGCCGGCCGGTCGCCTTCCACTGGAACGGCACCGGCAGCTGCGGGGCGAGCAGCTGCGCGACCGAGATCCTGCTGCTGGGCACGCCGATCCTGTGGTGGTCGTTCCTGCCCGCGATCGGCGCGCTGATCTGGTTCGGCGTCGCGCGGCGCGACTGGCGGGCCTACGCGATCGGCGCGGGCCTGGCCGGTGGCCTGCTGCCGTGGTTCTACTACGCGGTCGCCGACAGCCGGACGATGTTCGTCTTCTACGTGCTGCCGGCGCTGCCGTTCCTGATCCTGGCGGTGACCTACGCGCTGGGCGCGATCATGACGCCGCCGGGCGGGATCGAGTCGGGGGAGAGACGCTCCGACCGGCAACTGGTCGGGACCGTGATCGTGGGCGCCTTCGTGGCGATCGTGGCGCTCTGTTTCGCCTACTTCTACCCGATCTTCGTGGGCGAGACGATCCCCTATCAGTCCTGGCAGGCCCGCATGTGGCTCGGGTCGCGCTGGATCTAGGTCTGGCTCACGCCGGAGCTCCGGGGACAGAAAAGCGCGCTCCGATCGCCTGCCACGGGGGAAGCGGGCGATAGGAGCGCGCACCACGAAGCTTAGCCATGGGGACCGCTGTCCACAACGGCTGTCCATACTCAATCATCAGGAGATCGGGCAAAATTCGGTCTCGGGCGCACGATCTTCTTGGTCCGCTCGGTCCGTTTGCGACAATCCGGACATACGCCTCTATTGTCATTAATAGCGACGCGGGCAATGGCGAGAATTGTTCGGGAATGGTGTCAGGAAAGCGACACTGAAATTGTTCTTGAATTCGCGTAACCTATTTTGCCCGCGCAATTCGGTGCAGCTCAGCGCGATCTCTCCGAAGGCCGATCAGACGTCCTGCCATCAGGTCAAATGCTGACGGTCACCAATCTGGCTGATTCTCGGCCGGAATTCGCCGTCCCCTGTTGGAGTGACGCCGATCAAGATCTCAAAAGATGTTCCTAAGCTCGCCGGGTGACTTCGCAGGAGCCTGAAACCCCGCATTCCGCCGACTCCGGCATCCCCGACACCGAGGTGCTCGCGGTGCCCTCCGCGGCGCCGGTGTTCGTCGACGAGTCCGGGCGCCGGAGCAAGCTGCTCCGCCGCGTCGCCTACGGCTTCGGAGCGCTGTGCATGCTCTACGGCGGCCTGGTCAGCGTGAGCCTGGCCGGCGGCCCGGTCAGCTCGAGCGCGGTGCTGCCGCTGCCCGAGCTGGGCGGCGACGACTCCGACGACACGATCGCCGGCCCGGCGCCGGCGCCGCCGATGCTCACCCCGCCCCCGGGGTCGCAGCCGCCACGGCTGCTCACCGAGTCGCTGCGCCGGCCGGACGCCCGGTCCATCCGGGACACGCGGCGTGCGGAGGCGCCGCGAGCCACCGCGACCACCCGGGCGACCGCGACGAAGGCGCCGGTCCGGATCACGCCGACGGTCACGAAGACCGCACGCCCGCTGGAGTCCGGGAGCGCCAGCACGACGCCGAAACCCTCCAGGAGCCCGGTCACGCCGGGCCCCACGACCCCGGCCCCGGAAACGACGTCCACGACGCCGCCGGTCCCACCCAACCCGCCGGTACCCGGCGGCACGGGGGGCGGCGCCACGAGCGGCGATTCCGGGGCCGGTACCGGCGGTTCCGGTGGCGGCGGCAGCGTGAACACCCCGCCGCCGGCGCCGCCGAAGCTGCCTCCGGCGCCGCCGAAGCTGCCTCCGGCGCCGCCCAAGCTGCCCCCGGCGCCCACGCCGACGGTGCGCGAGGACCCGGCGCCCGAGCCCACGGCGTCGGGGAGCGAGCCGAGCGGCAAGAGCGAGCCGACCGGACCGGGTGAGCCGGACGAAGAGCTGCCGGCCGCCGAGGAGGACGCGTGACCCGGCGCGGCCGCACCCGGGTCCGGGCCCGGCGGCGGCTGCTGCCCCGCCCCCGCATCCTGCTCGGCACGCTGGTGCTGGTGCTGTTCGTCGCGGTGCTGGTCGTGCAGGCGTACATCAACTCCGAGTTCAAGGCCGACCACGTCGAGACCGAGGTGGGCGACCAGTCCGGTGTCCCGGCCGGGATCAAGGACGGCGGCCCGGTCATCAACACCACCGGCGGCCAGGTCAGCTCCAACCGCCTGCCGCCGAAGACGATCGCGCTGACCTTCGACGACGGCCCCGACCCGACGTGGACGCCGCAGATCCTGAAGGTGCTCGCCGAGAACGACGCGCACGGCACGTTCTTCGTGGTCGGCTCCGAGGTGGTCCGCCATCCGGAGGTCGCCCGGCAGATCGCCGGCGGCGGGCACGAGATGGGGCTGCACACCTTCACCCACCCGAACATGCAGCTGCTCGCGCCGTGGCGGCGCAAGCTCGAGCTGTCACAGACCCAGGTGGCGATCGCCCGGGCCGCCGGGGTGCACACGAACCTGGTGCGGTTCCCGTACTCGTCCAAGCCGCAGGCCATCGACGAGACGAACTGGGCCCTGGTCCAGGACGCCGGTGAGCAGGGCTTCCTGGTCGTGGTCAACGACCTGGACAGCCAGGACTGGCAGCGGCCGGGGGTGCCCCGGATCCTGCTCAACGCCACGCCGAAGGCCGGCGAGTCGGCGGTGCTGCTGTTCCACGACGCCGGTGGCAACCGCCGGCAGACGGTCGAGGCGCTGCGGGCCTTCATCCCGAGGATGAAGGCGCGCGGGTACCGGTTCACCACGGTCACCGAGGGCCTCAACGTCGGCCTCAAGGAGGCCCGCAAGGAGGCCGGGAACACGCCGCCGCCGCTGGCCTACAACCAGCCGGCGCCGGACGCCGACCGCTGGCGGGGCCAGGCGCTGATGTGGACGGTCGGGCTCGCGGACGGTCTGGTGTACGTCATCGCCGGGCTGTTCCTGCTGATCGGGGCGCTGACGATCGGGCGTACCGGCCTGCTCCTGCTGCTGGCCGGCCGGCACGCCCGGCAGCGGCGCCGGCCCGGCTTTCGCTGGGGGGCCGAGGTGACCGAGCCGGTGTCGGTGATCGTGCCCGCCTACAACGAGAAGGAGGGCATCGAGGCCGCGGTCCGGTCCTTGGCCGGCGGCGACTACCCGGAGATCGAGGTGGTGGTCGTCGACGACGGGTCGACCGACGGCACGGCGGCCCTGGTCGAGCGGATGCGGCTGCCGAACGTCCGCGTGGTCCGGGTGCCCAACGGCGGCAAGTCGAACGCGCTGAACACCGGCGTCGCCCTGGCCAAGCACGACCTGATCGTCACCGTGGACGGCGACACCATCTTCGAGCCGGACTCGATCCGGCGGCTGGTGCAGCCGTTCGGCAAGCGGACGGTCGGCGCGGTGGCCGGCAACGTCAAGATCGGCAACCGGCGCAGCCTGGTCGCCCTGTGGCAGCACATCGAGTACGTGATCGGGTTCAACCTCGACCGCCGGCTGTACGAGGTGCTCAACTGCATGCCCACGGTGCCCGGCGCGATCGGCGCCTTCCGCCGGCGGGCCCTCGACGAGGCGGGCGGCTTCAGCGACGAGACGCTGGCCGAGGACACCGACATCACGATGGCGCTGTGCCGGGCCGGGTGGCGGGTGGTCTACGAGGAGCGGGCCCGTGCCTGGACCGAGGCGCCGGCCACCCTGGAGCAGCTCTACCGCCAGCGCTACCGGTGGAGCTACGGGACCATGCAGGCGATGTGGAAGCACCGCGAGGCGCTCACCGAGCGTGGCGCGTCCGGCCGGTTCGGCCGTCGCGGGCTCCCGTTCCTGGCCCTCTTCGGGGTCGCGTTGCCGCTGCTCGCGCCCGTGGTGGACATCATGCTGGTGTACGGGCTGGTGTTCTGGGAGCTGGAGGAGACGGTCGTCGCCTGGTTCGGGATGCTGCTGCTCCAGCTGGTCACGGCGGCGATCGCGTTCCGGCTCGACCGGGAGGCGATGGGTCCGCTCTGGCGGCTTCCGCTGCAGCAGTTCGCGTACCGCCAGCTGATGTATCTGGTCCTGATCCAGTCGGCCACGACGGCGTTGACCGGTGGGCGGCTGGGCTGGCACAAGCTGCGCCGGGCCGGCCTGGTGTCCGGCGGGCCGACGCCCGCCTACGACTCGGCCGTGGCCCCGGAGCTCGACTCCTGGCCGCCGACGCTGCACGAGATCCCGCTCAACCCGCACCCGGCGTCCGGCCGGGCGCCCGCACGGCCCTGGGTGCCTTCGCAGTCCTCGGCCGCCGATGACATGCCGTCCGCCGGCTCGCCCCCGGCTGGCGGCTCGGGCCCGGTGCGCACCGGGTGAGATGGGCCCCGCACCGCCCGAACTGCAGCCGGGCGGTGCGGGGCTTGTCCGCGCCTCAGGCGAGGATGAGCTGGCGGTCGGCCTCGTGGACGGCGAACGGGAACACCACGTGCAGCGAGGTGCCGTCGCCCGGCCGGTCGGAGAGGGCGACCGTGGCGTGGTGGGCGTCCAGGACGCGCTTGGCCACGGCCAGACCGCGGTCCGGTCCGGGCCCATCGGCCGGGTTGGCGATCGTGCCGTAGTAGAGATGCGGGAAGAGGTCGGGTCGCTCGCCGTCGGGCATGTCCATGTCGTCCAGCCGTACGGCCGGCCCGGACTCGATCTCGGTGCCGACCCGCATCCGGCCGCCGCTCGGTGTGTACTTCACCGCCGCGAACAGCAGCTGCATCAGCACCTGTTCCAGCCGCACCGGGTCGGCGACGATCGGCAGCGCCGGACCGCCGGCCTGGTTCAGGATCCAGATCTGCTTGGTCGCGGCGATCGGGCGGACCGCCTCGACCGCGCGCTGGGTGAGGCGGGTGAGGTCGATCTGACGCATGTGCAGGCTTTCGTTGCCCAACCCGGCGTCGGCCAGTCGCAGCAGGTGGTCGAGCAGCTCGCGGAGCCCGCGTACGTGGGCGGAGGCCGCGTGGCCGACCAGATCGGCCATCTCGACGTCGTGGTACCCGGTGTGGCCCAGCCCGTCGAGGTAGGTGTCCATCAGCCGCAGCGACCCCCTGAGCTCACCGCCGACCAGGGCGGTCAACTCGTCCTTGCGGCGTTCCAGCTCCTGAAGCCGGGCCGTGGTGTTGGCCAGCGTCACGGCGTACCGCCGCAGCTCGAGCTGGGCGGTCACCTGCCCGGCCAGCGCCCGCAACGCCTGGAGCTGCTCGACGTCCAGACGGCGCGGCTTCGAGTCGATCACGCACAGCGTGCCCAGCCCGAAGCCGTCCGTGGTGACCAGCGGCGCGCCGGCGTAGAACCGGACACCGCCGGTCTGCCGCACCATCGGGTTGTCCGAGAACCGGGCGTCCTCCTGGGCGTCCGGCACCACCAACAGGTCCTTGCCGAGGATGGCGTGCGAGCAGAAGGACAACTCACGCGACGTCTCGGTGAGGTCGGTGCCGGTCCGGGCCTTGAACCACTGCCGGTCGGTGTCGATCAGAGACACCAGCGACATGGGTACGTCGCAGACATGCGACGCCAGCGCGACGATGTCGTCGAAGTCCTTCTCCGCCTCGGTGTCCAGCACGCCCAGGGCGTAGAGGGCGGCGAGCCGGTCGGTCTCGTTACTGGGGCGCGGAGCTTCCATACTCTAGGGATACCACCGAAAAGTAGCAATCTTCGCCTATTGGGCATTTACCGCAAATTATGCGGGACCGGTCTCCTGGTAGCGGGACGGCTGGGCCGGCAGCTCGTACGGCATGTCCATGATGTGGTGGTCGGACAGCTCGCCGATCGGCGCCCACGCCTCGTAGACACCCCGCTCGTAGCATCGCGCCCCGGTGGTGTGCAGGGTCTCCGGATCGGGCCGGAGCAGCCGCAGCCGGGCCCAGCGCTCGTCACGCTGGAGCACCCAGCACGCCGTGCCGCGCCAGATGGCCTGCTCGGCCCGGCGGCTCAGGGTCTGCACCGGGTATCGGGCGGCGCGGGTCAGCGCGCGGACCCGGAACTCCTCGGGCGGGTCGGCCACCGCCTGGTACTCGTGCTGGTTGATCCGGCCGACCAACTGGGCCGTGGGTGTGTCGGTGCACGGAACGTACTCGCGGTCGGGGGTGACGCCGGGCAGCCCCTCGAGCAGGCGGCGCCACTTCGGGCCGGCCAGCCGGAGCCAGCCGTGCTGTTCCGGCTGGTAGGTGTAGAGCACGACCTCCTCACCGAGGGGCGAGTAGCCGAGCAGCTGGGCGTTCGCCGGGATGGGCAGGTCGGCGAAGTTGGCGGTGATGTATTCCGGGATCAGGTCGTCGGTGCTCGGGGTGAATCCGGTGCCGAGGACCAGGGCGCCGATCCGCTGATGGGCCGGGAGGCCGGCCAGGCCGGGCTGACCCGGGCCGCCGGGGATCTCGTAGTCGATCGGGTCGACCGCGCGCCAGCGCAGCGCGTACGCCACCTCGGTGTCCATCGCGCCGTCGGTGCGCAGCAGCGCCAGCTGCTCGGGCTGCCGCAGGTGCCCGATGTCGCAGGCGCGGTAGCAGAAGCCGTACGGCAGCCAGCCGCCCAGATGACCGGCGACCTGCGCGGCCGAGAGCACCTTCATCATCCGGGTGCCACGCCTGACGGCGGCGGTCTCGCGGATGCGGCGCAGGGTCGGATCGTCCCGATGGGCGGCCGACTGGCTCATCCGTTGCACATCGGCCCAGCCCAGATCGCGGTGGAGCGGCGCCATCAAGGGTGGCTCCAACGGCTCCAGATCGACCTCACGGGTCACGGTCACGTGCGGAAAGTAATCGCGCTGGGTGTATTCAAGGTGAACTATGGGTTACCCCAGCCTGCGTGTATGCAGGATCACTCCCTTGACCGAGCGTGTGGCAGAGTTGACCTCGATGAGTACGCGCGAGGAGCGGGCCGCACGCCGGGCGGGCGAATTCCCGCCGCCGCCGGAACCGCTGGTGGTGCCGGTCTTCGACAGTCACACCCACCTGGACATCACGGTGCAGGAGACCGAGGGGCCGGGGGTCGCCGAGCTGATCGACGCCGCCGCCCGCGCGGGAGTGGACCGACTTGTCCAAGTCGGAGTGGATGTGGCCTCCTCGCGATGGGGCGTCGATCTGGCCGACCGGGACGAGCGGGTCCTGGCCGCGGTCGCCATCCACCCCAACGACGCGCCGCTGCTCGACGACCTCGACGAGGCCCTCCGCGAGATCGAGGCGCTCGCCGCACGGCCGCGGGTCCGGGGCGTCGGCGAGACCGGGCTGGACACTTTCCGTACGGGCGCCGACGGTCGCCCGGCCCAGGAGGCGAGCTTCCGCGCGCACATCGCGATCGCCAAAAGACATCACCGAGCGTTGATCATCCACGACCGCGACGCCCATGCCGACGTGCTCCGGGTGCTCGACGAAGAAGGCGCGCCCGACACCGTCGTGCTGCACTGTTTCTCCGGCGACGAGGCCTTCGCGCGGGAATGTGTGAAGCGGGGCTACTACCTCAGTTTCGCCGGAACGGTAACGTTCGGTAGCGCGGATAACCTTCGCGCGGCCGCCCGGATCACGCCGCCGGAGCAGCTGCTGGTGGAGACCGACGCGCCGTACCTGACCCCGAAGCCGCACCGGGGCCGGCCCAACGCGTCCTTCCTGATCCCGCACACGATGCGCGCGCTGGCCGAAAGCACCGGGCACGACCTGGACGAGTTGTGCGCGGCGGTCTCGGCCAACGGCGAGCGCGTCTTCGGCTCCTGGAAGAACTAGGCCGGGTTTGGGACACGGCCTAGGGCAGGCCGCTTTCCAGCAGGTCGAACGACTCCACCAGGCGCCGGCGGTGGTCGCCGGCGAGGTCGCCGGGGTCGTCGTGGGCGAGCAGGCGCCGGGTCGTCTCGACGGCGACCACCCGGTATGCGGTGACGAGCAGCCCGGCGACCAGGTCGCTGTCGCCGGTGAACCGGGCGTCGTCGCGCAACTCGGCGGCCAGCCGCGCCTCGATCTCGGAGGCGAACCCGCGTAGCCGGGCGATCAGCGCGGGCGACGCCAGCACCGTCCGGACGAACGGCTCGGCCTCGGCGCTCAGGCCGGACAGCGGATGTCTCTGGTCGACCAGGTCGAGAGCCACCGCGCGGAACGCCGCGACGACGCCGACGTCGTCGGCCCTCTCCCGGACCACCCGCCGGACCAGGCCGATGGCGTCGGGCAGGCGGTCGAGCAGCAGGTCTTCCTTGCGCTGGAAGTGGGCGAACACCGTCACCTTGGACACGCCGGCCACCTCGGCGACCTCGGCGATCGTCACGTCTTCGAAGCCGCGCCGCAGGAACAGCTCGGTCGCGACCTCGGAGATGCGGTTCCGGGTCTGCGATCCACCGCGGTCCCCTCGATTCGGCATGTGACTCACCCTACATTGTCCGGGTAAACTTATTGAGTTAGCTTACCCGGTAAAGGTATTGAGAGGAGGCAGCCATGGATGGGGACGTGGACGTGATCGTGGTCGGCGCCGGGCCGACCGGTTTGCTGCTCGCCGGTGAACTGGCCCTCGGCGGGGTTGGCGTGACCGTGCTGGAGCGGCTGGCCGAGCCCGACCAGACGGTCAAGGCCGGTTCGATCAACGTGGCCAGCGCCGAGATCCTCGACCGGCGCGGCCTGCTGCCCGCGGCCGAGCGGGTGCAGCGGCGCCTGCTCGAGGCGACCGGGCGGTTCGCGGCCGGTGGCACCACCCGCACGACGCGGGGGCTGCTGACCGGCATCAACCAGGCCACGCGCCGGTTCCCGGTGCTGGGTCACTTCGCCGGGCTGATGTTCCGGCCCGGCCTGATCGACCAGGACGACCCGGTGCTGGCCGCGCACACCGCGGTGGCCGGCGGCGTGGGCGTTCCCCAGCACGACCTCGAGGTGTTGCTGGCCGGGCACTGCCTCCGGCTCGGCGTCGAGATCCGCCGCGGGGTCGAGGTGCGGGGTGTACGGACGACGGCCGGCGAGGGCGTGATCGTCGAGACCGGCGAAGGTGAGCTGACGGCCGGGTGGGTCGTCGCGGCCGACGGCGGCCGGAGCGTGATCCGCAAGCAGCTCGACATCCCGTTCGACGGCACCGAGCCGCAGATGGTCGGCTACCAGGCCATCGCCGACTTCGACGACGCGAGCGGGCTGGGCCGCGGCTGGACCTGGACCCCGCGGGGCGTCTACGCCCACGGGCCGATCCCCGGGCGGATCCTGGCGGCCCGGTTCGGGCCGCAGCCGGCCGACCGCGACGCCCCGGTGTCCCTCGACGAGCTTCAGGCCGTGGTCCGTGAGGTCACCGGCGTGCCGGTGACGCTGACCGGCCTGCACGGGCGCGCGACCCGGTGGTCCGACAACGCCCGGCTGGCGCGGTCGTACCGGCTCGGCCGGGTGCTGCTGGCCGGCGACGCCGCCCATGTGCACTCGCCGTTCAGCGCCCAGGGCCTGAACCTCGGCTTCGGCGACGCGGTGAACCTGGGCTGGAAGCTGGCCGCCACGATCACCGGCCGGGCGCCGGCCGGGTTGCTCGACACCTACGAGTCCGAGCGGCAGCCGATCGCGGCCTGGGTGCTGAACTGGACCCGGGCCCAGGTTGCCCTGCTCCGGGGCGACGAGCACACCGCTCAGCTGCGCAACGTTCTCGGCGACGAGCTGTACGCCGTGCCGGGGGTGCTGAACCGGATGGTCGCGCTGTCCTCCGGGATCGAGCAGCGCTACGACGTCGCCGAGGACGCCGCCGCCCCGGTCGGCACCCTGGCCGGCGACATCGAGCTCGGCGCCGGCGGCCGCATCGCCGACCACGCCCACGACGGCCGGTTCGTCCTGGTCGACCGCTCACCGGACGGGCGGTTCGGCGGGGCGGTCCGTCACCTGGGCGGGCGGATCACCGCGGTGCTCGACCCCGCCGGCGACGGCCCATCGGTGCTGATGCGGCCGGACGGGGTGATCGTCTGGGCCGGCGATGACGCGGCCCGGCTCGGCGCCGCGGTCGAGCGGTGGGTTCAGTCCTCGACCGAAGCCTTGGTGTTCAGCTCGGGGCCGGGCGTGGCCGGTTGATCGGCTGGGTTCAGTCCTCGACCCAGGCCTTGGCGTTCAGCTCGCGGCCGATCGCCTCCAGGTGAGCGGCGAAGGCGGCCGGCGCGGCGTTGAGCGGTCCGCGCGACACGAAGCGGACCGCCCAGCGCCGGCCGGGGGCCACGTTGTAGATGCGGTGGATCACCCGGGCGCCGCGCGGGTCGGGCTCCACGCTGGTCACTCCCCGGTACCACCACTCGCCCTGCTGGCTGACCGAGCGCGCGGGCCGGTCGACCACCATGGTGATCCGGCTGCCGTCCTTGGTCACGGTGAACTCGTCGCCCTCGGCCGGCTCGGCGTCGCCGGTCGCGGCCAGCGGGGAACGGCCGCCGGGGCGCACGTCGAGCAGCAGGTCGGCGACGGCGTCGGGCGGGGCCTCGACGACGCCGTGCAGGGCCAGCAGCTCACTCATGCGTTCCGTTGTATCAGGGCACCCGTAAGCTCTGCCTCCATGGCTGACGCACTGCTCGGCCCGGCCGAGATCCGGGAACTCGCCGCCCGGCTGGGCGTGGCGCCGACCAAGAAGCTCGGCCAGAACTTCGTGCACGACCCCAACACGGTGCGCCGGATCGTGGCGGCGGCCGGGCTGCGGCCGGACGACGTGGTGATCGAGGTGGGTCCGGGGCTGGGCTCGCTCACGCTGGGCCTGGTCGGCGCGGCGGCGCATGTGCACGCGGTGGAGATCGACCCGGTGCTGGCCGCGGCCCTGCCCGAGACCGTGAGCTCCGAGCGGCTGACCGTGCACCCGCGAGACGCGCTGCGGGTGCGGGCGGCCGAGTTCGACCCGCCGCCCACCATGCTGGTCGCCAACCTGCCCTACAACGTGGCCGTCCCGGTCGTGCTGAGCCTGCTCGCCGAGCTTCCGACGCTGCGCGGGGGGCTGGTGATGGTGCAGAAGGAGGTCGCCGATCGGCTGGTCGCGGGGCCCGGATCGAAGGTGTACGGCGTCCCGTCGGTCAAGCTCGCCTGGTATGCCGAGGCGCGCGCCGCGGGCCGCGTACCCCCGGCGGTCTTCTGGCCCGTGCCCAACGTGGACTCGGGCCTGGTCGCGTTCACCAAGCGCGACTCACCGGCGGCCGAGCCTGGGCGTGACTTACCGGCGGTCGAGCGTAAGAAGGTCTTCGCGGTGGTCGACGCCGCCTTCGCGCAGCGCCGCAAGACCCTCCGCGCGGCCCTGGCCGGATGGGCCGGCAGCCCGGTCCGGGCCGAGGAGGTGCTGGTCAAGGCCGGCATCAACCCACAGGCGAGAGGGGAGTCGCTCTCCGTGGGCGAGTTCACCGCGATCGCGGCCGCCGCGGATTCCGACGGGTACGCGGGTAAGCTCACCGCGTCCGGCGAAGTGCCCGAGGAGGTCGACCAGTGACCCGGTGCCCGAGCGGTGAGCTGCCCGTGAGCAGCGCCGCGTGACGGAGGCCTGGGGTCCGGAGGATGGCGGGCGACGGCCGGGACCGGTCCGGATCCGGGTTCCCGCCAAGATCAACCTGCATCTCGGCGTGGGCCCGCTGCGCCCGGACGGCTTCCATGAGCTGACCACCGTCTATCACGCCGTCGGTCTCTTCGACGAGCTGCGCGCCAGCCACGGCGACACGCTCGCGCTGACCATGGAGGGCGAGGGCCAGGGCGAGCTCGCCCTGGACGAGACCAACCTGGTCATCCGGGCCGCCCGCGCCCTGGCCGCGCATGCCCGCGTGCCCGCGTACGCCCGCCTGCACCTGCGCAAGTCGATCCCGCTGGCCGGTGGCCTGGCCGGCGGCAGCGCGGACGCCGCGGCCACGCTGCTGGCCTGCGACGCGCTGTGGGGGACCGGCCTGTCCCGCGACGAGCTGGCCGAGATCGGCGCCCCGCTGGGGTCCGACATCCCGTTCCTGCTGCACGGCGGCACCGCCCTGGGCACCGGTCGTGGCGAGGTGGTCAGCCCGATCCTGGCCCGGCCGACCTCCTGGCACTGGGTGCTGGCGATCGCCGGGGACGGCCTGAGCACCCCCGAGGTCTACCGCGAACTCGACCGGCTGCGGGCCCGCGGCTCGGCGCCGGCCGCCCTGGACAGCGCGGACGGGCTGATGTCGGCCCTGCGCCAGCGTGACCCGAAGGTGCTGGCCGAGGCGCTGGGCAACGACCTGCAGGCGGCGGCGGTGTCGCTGCGACCCGAGCTGGCCGACGTGCTCAAGGCGGGTTCGGACGCGGGCGCGGTCACCGGTCTGGTCTCCGGTTCGGGGCCGACCGTGGTGTTCCTGGCCACTGATTCGGGTCACGCCGAGCGCCTGGCCACGGCGCTGACCTCGGCCGGGGTGTGCCGCGAGGCCCGCACCGCGCGCGGCCCGATGCCGGGGGCCCGGATAACCTAGAGCCCATCGTGGCCAACATTGTGAATCTGGACCGGGTCGGCAAGGGATATGGCGCCGCCGGTCAACTGCTCACCGACGTCTCCCTGGGGCTCGACGACGACGCCCGGCTGGGCATCGTCGGCCTCAACGGCGCCGGCAAGTCCACCCTCCTGCGCCTGCTCGCCAAGACCGAGGAACCCGACTCCGGCCGGGTCACCCACCGTCGCGACCTCAAGGTCGCCACCCTGCCCCAGAATCTCGACCTGGCGCCGGGGCTGACCGTGCGCGACGTCGTGCTCGGTTCGGCCTGGCTGCCGCAGGGCATGGGCGCCGAGCACGAGTGGGCGGGCGACGCCGGCGTGCGTACGATCCTGGCCGGCCTGGGCATGGGCCACCTCGGTCTCGACTCCCCGGTCGGCACGATGTCCGGGGGCGAGCGGCGCCGGGTGGCGCTGGCCGCGCTGCTGGTGCGCGACGCCGAGCTGCTGATCCTCGACGAGCCGACCAACCACCTGGACGTGTCCGGGGTCGACTGGCTGGCCAAACACCTGCTCACCCGGCGCGGGGCGCTGGTCGTGGTCACCCACGACCGGTGGTTCCTGGACGCGGTGTGCACCGCCACCTGGGAGGTGGCGGACGAGGCCGTGCACACGTACGTCGGCGGTTATGCGGCCTGGACCCTGGCCCGCGCCGAGCGTCAGCGGGTGGCCGCGGTGGTCGAGTCCCGGCGGCAGAACCTGCTGCGCAAGGAGATCGCCTGGCTGCGCCGCGGCCCGCCGGCCCGGACGTCCAAGCCGCAGTTCCGGATCGACGCCGCGAACGCGCTGATCGCCGACGTGCCGCCGGTGCGCGACCAGGTCAGCCTTAAGCGGCTGGCCACCTCGCGGCTCGGCAAGCAGGTCTACGACCTCGAGAAGGTCACGCTCAAGGCCGGGCCCAAGCCCATCCTCGACGACCTGACCTGGCAGGTCGGCCCGGGCGACCGGATCGCGCTGCTCGGCGCGAACGGCGCCGGCAAGACCACGCTGCTGCGCCTGCTGGCCGGGATCACCGAGCCGGACGGCGGGCGGATCGTGCGCGGCTCGACCGTGCGGCCCGCCTTCCTCTCCCAGGAGCTGCGGGAGCTGCCCGGCCACCTGCGGCTGCTGGAGGCGGTGGAAGACGTCGCCCGCCGGGTGCGGCTCGGCGACCGGGAGCTGTCCGCGTCCCAGCTCGCCGAGGTGTTCGGCTTCACCGACAAGCGGCTGTGGACGCCGGTGAGCGACCTGTCCGGCGGCGAGCGGCGCCGGTTGCAGATGTTGCGCCTGCTGGCCGGCGAGCCGAACGTGCTGCTGCTCGACGAGCCCACCAACGACCTCGACACCGACACGCTGGCCTCGCTGGAAGACCTGCTCGACACCTGGCCGGGCACGATGATCGTGGCCAGCCACGACCGCTACCTGGTCGAGCGGGTGACCGACACGGCGTACGGCATCTTCGGCGACGGGCGCCTGGTGCACCTCCCCGGCGGCGTGGACGAGTTCCTGGCCCGGGTGCAGACGCCGGACGGCTCGTTCACGACGATGGCGGAGGGCCGGCCGGCCCCGCCGAGCAGCGGGATGTCGGCCGCCGAGGCGCGCGCGGCCAAGAAAGACCTGGCCCGGCTGGAGCGGCAGCTCGCCAAGCTCGACGAGCGGGTGGCGAAGATCAACGAGGGACTGGCCGAGCACGGGCACGACTACGAGCGGGTCGTCGAGCTGGACACCCAGCTCAAGGCCGTGGAGGCGGAACGCTCGGACACCGAGGAAGCGTGGTTGGAGCTGGCCGAGCGGGTACCCGAGGGATGATCCGGGGGTGCTCCTGCGGCGCCGGATCACGATGAGCGAGAATCGTCGGCGAGACACCGGCCCGACTCTGGAGACGGACACATGGCGCACTACCCGGTCAACCACCCGCTGCGACCGCTCTACCGTGCGCTCGCCGCGCTGGCCGGCCTCTACCTGGTCCTCTACGGCATCGTCGGGCTCATCACGGTGAGCGACGACGGCCTGTTCGGGCACCCCGACGAGCGGATCCTGGGCCAGGGCGGCAACCTCTTCTGGTCGATCCTGTCGCTGCTGGTCGGCGCGGTCGTGCTGGTCGCGACGCTGCTCGGCCGCAACGTCGACACCGAGATCAACCGGGTGCTCGGCTGGGGTCTGCTCGTGGTCGGCAGCTACGAGCTGGCCGCCAGCCGCACCGACGCCAACTTCCTCGACTTCACGATCGGCACCGTCGTCGTGACCTATCTCGTCGGCCTGATGCTTATCCTGTCGGGGCTGTACATCAAGACCGCGCGCCAGGCCGACGCCGGCGCGCCGCGACAGGTAAGGGAGGGTCGCACGGCCTGATGGCGCATTTCCCCCTCAACCATCACCTGCGTCAGACCTACCGCTTCGTCGCCGCCCTCGCCGGCCTCTACCTCCTGGTGGCCGGCGTGATCGGCGTCATTCAGACCGCCGGGGCGCCCTTCTTCGACCGCTCCGGCGGCGCCTGGTCCCTCGGGCTCCGGGTCAACCCGGCCGGCTCGTGGCTGCTCGTGCTGCTCGGCCTGCTGATCCTGGCCGGCGCCGTGATCGGCGGCAACGTGCACCACCACCTGAGCATGGTCGTCGGCTGGGGCGTGCTCGGCATCGCCATGTTCGTGCTGGCGGCGATGCAGACCGACGTCAACGTGGTGCACGCCTCGATGATCAACGTCATCGCGCTGACCATCGTCGGCCTGGCCGCGTTGCTGGCCGGCCTCTACGGCAAGATCGAGCGGGCCTGACCCGGCCTCACTTGGTCTTGCGGGTGAGCAGGCTCGGCTTGGCCTCGAGGTGGGACAGGCCGTTCCAGGCCAGGTTGACCAGGTGGGCCGCCACCATCTCCTTCTTCGGCTTGCGCGCCTGCTGCCACCACTGGCCGACCAGCGCCACCATGCCGACCAGCGCCTGGGAGTAGAGCTCGGCGAACTTCGGGTCGAGGTTCCGCTGCTTGAACTCGGCGCCCAGGATGTGTTCGACCTGGTGGGCCACGTCGTTCATCACGCTGGAGAAGTTGCCGGTCGGTGACAGCACCGGCGACTCGCGGACCAGCACCCGGAAGCCGTGCGGCTCCTCGTCGATGTAGTCGAGCAGGGCCAGCGCGGCCTGTTCCAGCAGCTCGCGGGGATGGCCGGCGGTGAGCGCGGTGGCGATCCGGTCGAGCAGGGCCCGGACCTCCCGGTCCACCACCACCGCGTACAGGCCTTCCTTGCCGCCGAAGTGCTCGTAGACCATCGGCTTGGAGACCTTGGCCCGGGCGGCGACCTCTTCCACGCTGGTGCCGTCCAGGCCGCGCTCGGCGAAGAGCTGGCGTCCGATGGAGATCAATTGCTCGCGGCGCTGCGCGGCCGACATGCGCACGCGCGATGTCGCCGGAGCCCCGCCCGCCACGACACGAGTGCGTCGTGCTCGCGGCGGGACGGGACTCTCGTTCGACTCGGTCACCCGGTCATCCTGCCAGGAGACCGTCAACTGGTGGCCTTCACCATCTTGGCCGCGAGGCGCTCCGGCTTGGGCCATCTCACCTCGGACGCGGCGCCGGCCTTCTCGAACAGCCAGATGACGCGGGCCGAGATGTCGACCTGACCCTTCAGGACGCCGTGCCGGGCGCAGGTCGGGTCGGCGTGGTGCAGGTTGTGCCAGCTCTCACCGAAGGAGACGATCGCCAGCGGCCAGAAGTTGGCCGCCTTGTCGCCGTTGCGGACCTCGAACGGGCGCTCACCGTACACATGGCACACCGAGTTGATCGACCAGGTGATGTGGTGCAGCAGGCCGATGCGGACCAGGCCGGCCCAGAAGAACGCGGTCGCCGCGCCCTGCCAGGACTGGGTGATCAGGCCGCCGGCCAGCGCGGGCCCGAGCGTGGAGACGACCACGATCAGCGGGAACAGCGCGTCGACCCGGGCGATCGCCTTGTCGGCCATCAGGTCGGGGGCGAACCGGGCGCGGTTGGTGAGCTCACGCTTGAACAGCCAGCCCATGTGCGCGTACCAGAGACCCTTGGTCAGGGCCCAGAAGCCGGTGCCGAACCGCCACGGCGAGTGCGGGTCACCCTCCTGGTCGCTGAACGCGTGGTGCCGGCGGTGGTCGGCCACCCACTGGATGATCTCGCCCTCGATCGCCAGCGAGCCGGCCACGGCCAGGGTCACCCGCAGCCACGGCTTGGCCTTGAACGAGCCGTGCGTGAAGTACCGGTGGAAGCCGACCGTGATGCCCAGCCCGGAGATCACGTAGAACACCGCGCCGATGGCGACGTCGGTCCAGGACAGCCAGCCGCCCCAGGCCACCGGAACCGCCACCAGGACCGCCACGAAGGGGATGGCCACGAACAGGTAGAGCGCGAACAGGATCCCCTTGGACTGCGGGCCCTCGGTCAGCGGCTTCGGCCCGGTCTTCGGGGTGGACTCGGCAACAGCGGATGTCATGGCACCTCACAGGGGTGGTCGACGATCATTAACTTACGGCTACGTCACCGTAACCTACGCAACCGTAACCTGCCCACCCACCACCTGCCCGTTCGGCGGGCCCGCGTCAACGCTGAGGGTTGCCTCCGCCAGGGGCGGATCTGGCGAGAATCCGGTCGTGGGGGGCCGCTAATATGTGGCACGCGGGCGGCGCTCGGAACGGCTGCGCCCGATGTGGGTCCCGGATCGTCTAATGGTAGGACCGCGGCTTTTGGTGCCGTTTATAGGGGTTCGAATCCTCTTCCGGGAGCACTGATCCCTCCGGCGTGCTGAACTGATCACCGCCAACCCCCACCCCAACCCACCTCTGGAGTTCTCGCGTGAGCCAGACTCAGCGAACCGTCGTCGTACTCGCCGCCGGTGAGGGCAAGCGGATGAAGTCCGCCACGCCGAAGGTGCTGCACCCGCTGCTCGGCCGCACCCTGCTCGGTCACGTGCTGAGCGCGGCCGCCGCGGCCCGCGCCGAGCACACCATCGTCGTCGTCGGTCACCAGGCCGACCAGGTCCGCGCCCACCTCGACGAGATCGCCCCCGGGGCGACGCCGGTGCTCCAGGCCCAGCAGAACGGGACCGGGCACGCCGTACGCATCGCCCTGGAGGCCGCCCCCGACGCGGCCGGCACCGTCGTCGTGCTCAACGGCGACGTCCCGCTGCTCCGGCCCGAGACGGTGGAGGCGCTGGTCGCCGCGCACGAGCAGGCGGGCTCGGCGGGCACCGTGCTGGCCGCCGAGGTCGACGACCCGGCCGGGCTGGGCCGGGTGGTCCGTGACCCGGCCGGCCGGCTCGAGCGCATCGTCGAGGAGCGTGACGCCTCGCCCGAGGTGCGCGCCGTCCGCGAGGTGAACGCCGGCATCTACGCCTTCGACGCGGCCCGGCTGCGCGAGGCGCTGAGCAAGATCTCCACCGACAACGACCAGGGCGAGGAATACCTCACCGACGTGTTCGAGCTGCTCACCTCGGTCGGTCACCCGGTCGGGGTGTTCGTCGCGCCGGACGCCGAGGAGACGCTGGGCTGCAACGACCGGGCCGAACTGGCCGGGCTCGGCCTGCGGCTGCGCAACCGGGTCAACACCGGCTGGATGCGGGCCGGGGTGACCATGCTCGACCCGGCCACGACCTGGATCGACGTGACCGTGACCGTGGAGCGGGACGCCCAGATCGAGCAGAACTGCCGGCTCACCGGCCGGACCACGGTCGGCGCCGGGGCGGTCATCGGGCCGGACACCACGCTGACCGACACCACCGTCGGCGAAGGGGCGTCGGTGCTGCGTACGCACTCGATCGGCGCCGAGATCGGGCCGGAGGCGACCGTGGGGCCGTTCTCCTACCTGCGGCCGGGCACCCGGCTCGGGCGCAAGTCCAAGATCGGCGGCTTCGTCGAGGCCAAGAACGCCGAGCTGGGCGACGGCGCCAAGGTGCCACACCTCACCTATGTGGGTGACGCCACGATCGGCGCCAAGGCCAACATCGGGGCGGGCACGATCTTCGCCAACTACGACGGGGTCAACAAGCACCACACCACGGTCGGCGAGGCCGCGTTCGTGGGCAGCGACACCGTGCTGATCGCGCCGGCCGAGATCGGTCCCGGGGCCTACGTCGCCGCGGGCAGCGCGGTCAGCAATGTGCCGGCCGGTCACCTGGGCGTGACCCGCGCCGCGCAGCGGAACATCGAGGGGTGGACGGAGCGTAAGCGGCCGGGCACAGTTTCGGCTGATGCGGCCCGCCGGGCGACCGAGGAGAAGTGAGCAGGCACACCCCGGTTACCTGAGCGGGTGGCTTCCGGGCGGTCGAGAGGGATACTGCAAGCGAACAATCCCCCTCGACCCACGGGAGCAGACAAACCGATGGGCAGCATCGTCGCGGAGAACCGCAAGAGTTTGATGCTTTTCTCCGGACGCGGCTTCCCGGAGCTGGCCGAGGAGATCGGCCAGGTGCTCGGTATCGAGCCGACCCGCTCGGATTCGTACGAGTTCGCGAACGGCGAGATCTTCGTCCGGTTCAAGGACTCGGTCCGCGGGTCGGACTCGTTCGTCGTGCAGTCCATGACCGCCGGGATCAACACCTGGGTCATGGAGACGCTGATCATGGTCGACGCGTTGAAGCGCGGCTCGGCCAAGCGGATCACGGTCGTCCTGCCGTTCTATCCCTACTCGCGCCAGGACAAGAAGCACCGCGGCCGCGAGCCGATCTCGGCCCGCCTGGTCGCCGACCTGCTCAAGAGCGCCGGCGCCAACCGGATCCTCACGGTCGACCTGCACACGGCACAGATCCAGGGCTTCTTCGACGGGCCGGTCGACCACCTGTTCGCGATGGACATCCTGGCCGAACACGTGCAGCGCAAGTTCGAGGGCCGGCCGATGACCGTGGTCGCGCCCGACTCGGGCCGGGTGCGGGTCGCCGAGCGCTGGACCGACCGGCTGGGCGGCTGCCCGCTGGCCTTCATCCACAAGACCCGCGACCCGCTCAAGCCCAACCAGGTCGTCGCCAACCGGGTGGTCGGCGAGGTCGAGGGCCGGGTCTGCCTGGTGGTCGACGACATGATCGACACCGGCGGCACGATCGCCAAGGCGGCCGACATCCTGTTCGACTCGGGCGCCGCCGACGTCGTGGTGGCGGCCACCCACGCGCTGCTCTCCGACCCGGCCACCGAGCGCCTGAAGAACAGCCGGATCAGCGAGCTCGTGGTGACCAACACGCTGCCGCTCACGCCCGAGAAGAGGCTCGACAAGATCACCGTGCTGTCGATCGCCCCGCTGCTGGCCCGCGCCATCCGCGAGGTCTTCGACGACGGAAGCGTCACGACCCTCTTCGGTGGCCTGAGCTAAATGCTGTGCAAGTTGCACCGTTGGTGTCGCGATTTCGCTCAGGACGGGGACCGGTTCCTCGATGTGTGACATGGGCAGGTAGGCTGGTGCGGTTGCCACGGCGAGGGTGCCCCGTGGACTGCTGAGGTCCGCAGTCCTGGTGGAGGCGCCGTTATCGACGCGGTGCTCCGGGCCTGTGCCCAGCGCGCCCCTCTCGCCTCGGCACAGCCGACGCCCGCAGCCCGCCGACATGACGCCGCCGATTCAAAGAGTTTCAGGAGTTTCCCCGTGTCCGAGGTAAAGATCACCGCCGAGCCCCGCACCGAGTTCGGCAAGGGTGGTGCCCGCCGCACGCGCCGGGCCGGCAAGGTGCCCGCCGTGCTCTACGGACACGGCGAGAAGCCCCAGCACATCGCCCTGCCCGCGCGCGAGTTCGCGGCCGCGATCCGGCACGGCGGTCTCAACCAGGTTTTCACCATCGACATCAACGGCGCGTCAGGCACCACGCTCGCGCTGCCCAAGGCGATCCAGCGTGACCCGATCAAGGACACCTACGAGCACGTGGACCTGATCATCGTCAAGCGTGGCGAGAAGGTCCAGGTCGACGTCCCGGTGACGCTGGTCGGCGAGGCCGCCCGCAACACCCTGGTCGTCTCCGAGTCGACCACGCTGGCCGTCGTCGCCGAGGCCATGCACCTGCCCAACGGCTTCGATGTCTCGATCGAGGGCCTGGAGGCCGGTGCTCAGGTCACCGCGGCCGACGTGCAGCTGCCGCAGGGCACCGAGCTGGCGGTCGAGCCCGACTTCGTGCTCGCGCAGATCAGCCAGGCGCAGACCGCCGAGCAGATGGAGGGCGACACCGGTGACGCCGAGGGTGGCGACGCCGAGGGCGCTTCGGAGGGCGAGTCGGCCACCGAGGCATCCGCTTCCTGACGCTGCACCATCTCAGTTCTTTTCAGGGGAAGCGCCTTTCGGGGCGCTTCCCCTGAGCTGTCGTTGAGGAGAGGCGATGAGCGAGCCCTGGCTCGTGGTCGGTCTGGGCAACCCGGGCAAGGAGTACGCGGGCAACCGGCACAACGTCGGCTTCATGGTCGCCGACCTGCTCGCGTCCCGGGTCGGCGCCAAGTTCGGCCGGTCCAGGCGGGCCCAGGCCGACGTGGCCGAGGGGCACCTGGGGTTCGGCGGCCCGAAGCTGGTCCTGGCCAAGCCGCTGACCTACATGAACCTCTCCGGCGGCCCGGTCAGCCAGCTCGCCCAGTTCTTCAAGATCCCGGTGGAGAACGTGCTGGCCGTGCACGACGAGCTGGATCTGCCGTACGGACAGGTGCGCGCGAAGCGCGGTGGTGGTGAGGGCGGTCACAACGGCCTGCGCTCGATGTCGAAGTCACTGTCCACCAAGGAGTACGCGCGGGTCCGGTTCGGCATCGGACGCCCGCCCGGCCGGCAGGACCCGGCCGATTACGTGCTCTCCGACTTCCCCTCGGCCGAGCGCAAGGAGCTGGAGTTTCTCGTCGATCGGGCGGCCGACGCGGTGGAGGCGATCGTGCTCGAGGGCGTGGAGTGGGCCCAGAACAAATACCACGCCACCTGACCGGACCCGCTCCGAACGGATAGATCGTTTAGACCTTTTTGTCGGTCTATCCATGCCGTGACGATTGTCGGGTTCCGCGCGTTGGTCACGTGAACGCATCGCACGGTGCGGGATGGTCGGCAACGCGGGGAGGTTCGGGGTGCGAGACCTGTCCGAGGACCGCGGGACGGACGCCCTCGACGGTCCGACCGTGACGCTGCCGACGATCGCCCCCCGGCGGATGCCGGGGCCGCAGCGCCGCGACCACGACGACCCGGATCCGACGCCGATCCCGGAGAACTACGCGCCGGCCAACCACCCGCCGGCCAATCACGGCCCCCGTCCGCGCCGGCCGTCGCCGCGCAGCCGCAACAAGATCCCGGCGCCGGCCGTCCCGACCAGCCCGCCGCCCGCCGGCTCCGGCGACCTCAACCAGCTGCCGCTGGCCGGCGAGGGTGGCCGCCACCCGGTCGGCCGCGCGCGCAACCGGGCCGTCGAGCGGCACTGGTCGCCGGAGCCGAGCCGGTCGATGGCGGTGCGCCCGCCGACCCGGCCGTTCGTCCGGGTGCGGGGCCGGCACGCCGCGATGTCCCGGCGGCAGCGCTGGGAACGTAGTTACGTCCGCGCCCTGGTCGTCTGCGACCTGTTCGCCGGGGTGGCGGCCGGCGCGGCCACGTTCGGGGTGCGCTTCGGCGACGTGGTGACCCAGTACAACCGGTGGTACCTGCTGCTCTCCGCGCTGCTGCCGGTGGTCCTGCTGGTGGTGCTGGCGGTGAGCCGGGCCTACGAGCGGCGGTTCCTGTTCGTCGGCACGGACGAGTACCAGCGGGTGTTCCGGGGCGGGGTCGGCCTGATCGCGGGGGCGGCCGTCCTCTCGTACGCGCTCGATCTCGATCTTGCTCGTAGCTATGTCCTGGCCGCCATCCCGACGGCGATCGCCACGGCCGGCCTGCTCCGGTTCGGACTGCGCAAGCGGCTGCACCACGCCCGGTCCCGGGGCGAGCGGCTGCGCCGGGTGATCGTGGTCGGCCACGAACTCAGCGTCATCGGCATCACCCGGCAGCTCCGGCGTGAGCGGTATCACGGGCTCGAGGTGGTCGGTTGCTGTCTGCCACCGCAGCACGACGGTGTGGTGGATCTGCCGGTGTACGGAACCTTCGACGACGTGGCCACCGCGGTCGACGCCGCCGACGCCGACACCGTGGTCGTGCTGAGCTGCCCGGAACTGGACGGCGTGGTGCTGCGCCGGCTGGCCTGGCGGCTGGAACGCGACGAGGTCGACCTGGTGGTGGCCAGCGCCCTGATCGACGTGGCCGGCGCCCGGACCACCATCCGTCCGTTCGACGGGCTGCCGATGTTGCACGTCGAGCACCCCCGGCTGCACGGCGGCATCCGGCTGGTCAAGGAACTCGTCGACCGGCTCGGGGCGCTGTTCCTGCTCGGCCTGTTCAGCCCGGTGCTGCTGGGGGTCGCCCTGTGCGTCCGGGCCACGAGCCGGGGACCGGTACTCTTCCGGCAGGTTCGCGTCGGCCGCGACGGCCGCGAGTTCCGGATCTTCAAGTTCCGCAGCATGTATGTCGATGCCGAGGCGCGGCTGGCCGAGCTGAGACACCTCAACGAGCACGACGGTGTGCTCTTCAAAATGCGTGACGACCCGCGCGTCACCCCGATCGGTCGATGGTTGCGCCGGTTCTCGGTCGACGAGCTTCCGCAGCTGCTGAACGTGCTGACCGGGCAGATGTCGCTGGTCGGGCCGCGACCGCCGCTCCCGTCGGAGGTGGCCGCCTATGCCGACGACGTACGCCGCCGGCTGGCCGTCAAACCGGGCATGACAGGTCTCTGGCAAGTTTCCGGCCGATCGGACCTCTCCTGGGAGGAGGCGGTCAGACTGGACCTTCGCTATGTGGAGAACTGGTCCCTCAGTTTGGACCTGGTGATCCTGTTGCGGACCATGACGGCCGTGGTTCGGTCCTCGGGAGCCTACTGAGATGGGAGCACCATGAGCGAGACGAAGGCGTCTGCGCACATCACCGGTCAGCGTGAGCCGCTCGGCGAGAGTGGCACCCCGCCGGTGATCGACGCGGCGTTCGCGCGCTGGCTCGCCGACCGGGCCGGGCAGCTGCTGCTCCAGGTGCGGGAAGACATGGGGTACGCGGACGGCAAGGCGCTGAAGGCGGCCGGCGACAAGGCCGCGCACGACCTGCTGCGCACCGAGCTGGCCCGGTGGCGCCCGGCCGACGCCGTGCTGTCGGAGGAGGACGACCAGTCCCGGCTGGCCTGGACCGGCGAGAAGAACGCGATGCGCCCGGACCGGCTGGACGCGTCCCGGGTCTGGGTCGTCGACCCGCTGGACGGCACCCGGGAGTTCTCCGAGGAGGGCCGCACCGACTGGGCCGTGCACGTGGCGCTCTGGACCGCCGACTGCCACAGCCCGAACTGCCTGGCGGCCGGCGCGGTGGCGATGCCGGCTCAACACCGCACGATCGCGACCGACCACCCGCCGGCATACCCGCCGATGCCGTTGTCCGCGGCGACCGGCGGGCCGATCCGGATCGCGGCCAGCCGGACCCGCCCGCCCGCCTTCGTCACCGCCCTGGCCGACGACATCGGCGCCGAGCTGGTCCCGATGGGCTCGGCCGGCGTGAAGATCGCCGCGGTGATCAACGGCGACGCCGACGCCTACGTGCACGCGGGTGGCCAGTACGAGTGGGACTCGGCGGCGCCGGTCGCTGTGGCGACGGCCACCGGCCTGCACGCTAGCCGGATCGACGGATCTGAGCTGAAATACAACCAGCCCGACCCGAAGCTGCCCGACCTCGTCGTGTGCCGTAAGGATCTTGCTCCCCGACTGCTCGCAGCGCTGCAGCGTCATCTCCCGGTAACCTGACCAACAGCCCAGCGCGAGCCAGAAAGATAACGATGAGTCAGACGAAGCCCTACCGTGTGTCACACCTCGATGCCCTGGAGGCCGAGAGCATCTTCGTGATGCGCGAGGTGATGGCCGAGTTCGAGCGCCCGGTGCTGCTGTTCTCCGGCGGCAAGGACTCGATCGTGATGCTCCGCCTGGCCGAGAAGGCCTTCGCGCCGGGAAAGATCCCATTCCCGGTCATGCATGTGGACACCGGGCACAACTTCCCCGAGGTCCTGGAATACCGCGACACCCGGGTGGCCGCGCTGGGCCTCAACCTGGTCGTGGCCAGCGTGCAGGAGGCGATCGACACCGGCAAGGTGCGCGAGCTGCCCGACGGAACCCGCAACCGGATCCAGACCCCGGTGCTGCTGGCCGCGGTCGAGAAGTACCGCTTCGACGCGCTGTTCGGCGGCGCCCGCCGCGACGAGGAGAAGGCGCGGGCCAAGGAGCGGGTGTTCAGCTTCCGCGACGAGTTCGGCCAGTGGGACCCGAAGAACCAGCGGCCCGAGCTCTGGTCGCTCTACAACGGCAAGCACCACCCGGGCGAGTCGATCCGGGTGTTCCCGCTGTCCAACTGGACCGAGCTGGACATCTGGCACTACATCGCCAAGGAGCGGGTGCCGCTGCCGGACATCTACTACGCGCACGACCGCGAGGTGGTCGAGCGCAACGGCATGTTCTACGCGGTCAACGAGTTCATCCGGCTCCGGGACGGCGAGACCTCGGCCACGATGCGGGTGCGCTACCGGACGGTCGGTGACGCCTCCCAGACCGCCGCGGTCCGCTCCGACGCCGACACGGTGGAAAAGGTGATCGAGGAGGTCGCGGCGACCCGGATCACCGAGCGCGGCGCTACCCGCGGCGACGACAAGGTCAGCGAGGCCGCGATGGAAGACCGCAAGCGAGAGGGTTACTTCTGATGTCCCAGGCTGTTCTGGAGCCGGAATCCGCGTCGGCCCGTGGCATGGACCTGCTCCGGTTCGCCACCGCCGGCAGCGTCGACGACGGTAAGTCGACGCTGATCGGGCGGCTGCTGTTCGACACCAAGACGATCTTCGAGGACCAGCTCGAGTCGGTCGAGGCGGTCAGCGCGGCCCGTGGCGACGAGTACACCAACCTCGCCCTGCTCACCGACGGCCTGCGCGCCGAGCGCGAGCAGGGCATCACGATCGACGTGGCCTACCGCTACTTCGCGACGCCACGGCGGAAGTTCATCATCGCCGACACCCCGGGACACATCCAGTACACCCGGAACATGGTGACCGGGGCGTCCACCGCCGACCTGGCGCTGATCCTGGTCGACGCCCGTAAGGGTCTGGTCGAGCAGTCGCGCCGGCACGCCTTCCTCACCTCGTTGCTGCGCGTGCCCCACCTGGTGCTCTGCGTGAACAAGATGGACCTGGTCGACTGGGACCAGGCGGTCTACGAGCGCATCGCCGACGAGTTCACCTCGTTCGCGGCCAAGCTCGACGCCCCCGACCTCACGGTCATCCCGATCTCGGCGCTCAACGGCGACAACATCGCCTCACGGTCCGACAAGAGCCCCTGGTACGAGGGTCCGTCCCTGCTCCACCACCTGGAACACGTACACATCGCCTCGGACCGCAACCTGGTCGACGTGCGCTTCCCGGTGCAATACGTGATCCGCCCGCAGTCGACCACGGTCACCGACTACCGCGGCTACGCCGGTCAGGTGGCCTCCGGCGTGCTCAAGCCGGGCGACGAGGTCATGGTGCTGCCGTCCGGTCTGACCAGCACGATCGCCTCGATCGACACCGCCGACGGCCCGCTCGACGAGGCGTTCCCGCCGATGTCGGTGACGGTGCGGCTGACCGACGAGATCGACATCTCCCGTGGCGACATGATCTGCCGGCCGAACAACGCGCCGGCGGTCGCCCAGGACGTCGAGGCGATGATCTGCTGGATGGACGAGACCGCGCCGCTCTCGGTCGGGAGCAAATACCTGATCAAGCACACCACGCGTACGGCCAAGACGGTGGTGCGCGGCCTGCAGTACCGGCTCGACGTGAACACCCTGCACCGGGACGAGTCGGCCGATTCGCTGGGGCTGAACGAGATCGGCCGGGTGAAGCTGCGCACGGCCATGCCGTTGCTGGCCGATGAGTACCGCCGCAACCGCACGACCGGCGGCTTCGTGCTGATCGACGAGTCGACCAACCGCACGGTCGGCGCCGGCATGATCATCGAGGCGTCGTAGCTGTTGCGTATGAGTGCGCAGAGCTTCGCGGATCGGGCGTTTTGTTCGAAGTGAGCAGATGGAAAGGGCGGGCCCGGATGGGCCCGCCCTTTCCCGTCAGGTGATCGAAGATCAGCCGACGCCCTGCACGGCGCTCTCGTCGGCGTGCACGCCGGAGGCCAGCTCGAACATCTGCTGCTGGGTGAAGCTGAGGCCGCCCCAGAACTGCACGAGCACGTAGATGCCGTTGTCCTGCTTCACGAAGATCGTCGAGCCGTAGTCGCCGTCGGCGCGCTCGGGCTCGGGGGTCGGGAAGCCCTTGGCGTCGGACACGTCGCCGCGCGGGCTCTTGCGCAGGATCATCTCGCGCCCGTTGACCGTGGTCGTCTTGCCCGTGGGAGCTTTCTCGTCCTTGCTCTGCAGGAAGACGGCGATCTTTCCGCGGAAGTTGTTCGGGTCGTAGATCGGCGCCTTGGACGGGTCGACGTCCGGGCCCGGGTTCTTGGCCTTGTTCGGGGCGATCACCAGCGAGTAGGTGTCGATGGCCTGGACGAACCAGCCGTCCGGCACGGTGTCGACGGTGAAGCCCTTGGGCTGCTCACCCTTGTAGGCAACCAGGTTGATCTTGGCGGCCGTCGCGGCCGGCGGCGCTTTCGCGTCGATGGCGGCCGGCCCGGTCACCGTGCCGGACGTGGCGACCGCGAAGGCGGCCACCCCGGCGGCGATGGCGAAGATCGAGCCGCCGGCGGTCTGGATCAGCCGCCGCTTGCGCAGCTTGTCCCGGCCGCGGGCCAGGTCGGCGTCGGCCTGCTGGATGGTCGGCGCGACCGGGCGTCCGGCCAGATCCTGAAAAGCGTCACGAAGGTCCATGGCTAATTCACTCCTTGCTGAAGAAACGAGCCACGGGGCTCGAGGGCGGCGCGCAGCTTGTCCAGCGCGCGGGCGGTCTGGCTCTTGACGGTGCCCTCGGAGCAGTCCAGAGCGTCCGCGGTCTCGGCGATGCCGAGGTCGTAGAAGTACCGGAAGACGAGGGCGGCCCGCATCCGCGGTGGCAGCTGCTTCAGTGCCTGGCGCAGCTGGTCACCGCCGGGCACGTCGGGCGTGCCGGGGAAGTGTGGCTGGTCGGGCAGTTCGGCCACCGGTCGCTCGCGCCGCCGCCACAGCCGGCGCCGCTCGTCGGTCAGCGCGTTGACCAGGGAACGGCGTACGTACCCCTCGGGGTTCTCGGCCCGGAGGAAGGACGGCCAGCCGACATAGAGCTTGGTCAGCGTCGACTGCACCAGATCTTCCGCCAGGTGCGCGTCGCCCGCCGTCAACAGCGTCGCGGTACGCACCAGGCCGGCCCGCCGGGCCAGCACGAAATCGTGGAACTGCTCATCACGCTCGTTCATCACGAGCCTCCTGAAGTCTCACGCCCCCCTGACCGCCGCACCCGCCTCCGGGGTTGCATGGCCGGGAACGTTGTTATAGTCCGGGGGTTGGCGGTTGACGAGGGGGCGAGGCCGGTGCCTCCGGGCTTGAAGGATGTTGCCGCGCTGGCCGGCGTGTCCATCAAGACCGTGTCAAACGTGGTCAACGGCTATGTGCACGTGGCGCCGGACACCCGATCCCGGGTGCAGGACGCGATCGATCGGCTCGGGTACATCCCCAACGTCGCGGCCCGCCAGTTGCGCAGCGGCCGGTCCGGGGTGATCGCGCTGGCGCTGCCCGAGTTGCAGTCGCCCTACTTCGCCGAGATGGCCGGGCTGATCGTGCAGGCGGCCGAGCGCCGGTCGTGGACCGTGCTGATCGACCAGACCGACGGCCAGGCCGACCGCGAGCGCAACCTGGTCGCGGGGCTGCGCCGGCACGCGATCGACGGGGTGATCTTCAGTCCGCTGGCGCTGACCGGCGACGAACTGGTGCGGTCCGACGGCAGCCCGATGGTGCTGCTGGGCGAGCGGGTGTCGCACGGACCGGCCGACCACGTGGCGATCGACAACCTGGCCGCGGCCGCGGAGGCGACCGGCCACCTGGCCGCGCTGGGCCGGCGCCGGATCGCGGCGATCGGCGCCCAGGACCAGCCCTCGGCGGTGACCGCCCACCTGCGGCTGGCCGGCTATCGGCGGGCGCTGGCCGAGGCCGGTCTGCCGGTCGACGAGACGCTGGTGGCGCCGGCCGAGCAGTTCCACCGGGCTGACGGGGCGGCCGCGATGGAACGGCTGCTCGACCTGCCGGAGCCGCCGGACGCGGTGTTCTGCTTCAACGACCTGCTGGCCCTGGGCGCCCTCCGCACCCTGCTGCGCCGGGGCCACAAGGTGCCCGACGACGTGGCGGTGGCCGGCTTCGACGACATCGAGGACGGGCGCTTCAGCACGCCGACGCTGACCACGGTGGCGCCGGACACCGCCCGGATCGCCGAGATCGCGGTGGACCTGCTCGCGGAACGAATCGGGCAGACCGCCGAGCCGCCCCGGGAAGTGCGTGTGCCGCACCGCCTCGTGGTGCGCGAAAGCACGGCCTGACCTCAGGAAATCCGCACGTGACAGAATCACCTCAGGCTATTTACAACGTTGGTTCCAACGTTGTAAAAAGACTTGCATGTCAGTGGCGCAGCTCACTCTCGACCCCGCGTACACGATCGCGCCGGTCGATCCCCGGCTCTTCGGCTCCTTCGTCGAGCACATGGGCCGGTGTGTCTACACCGGCGTGTTCGAGCCCGGGCACCCCGAGGCGGACGCCGACGGTCTCCGCACCGACGTGCTCGAACTGGTCCGCGAGCTTGGGGTCACCACGGTCCGCTACCCGGGCGGGAACTTCGTCTCGAACTACCGCTGGGAGGACGGCGTCGGGCCGGTCGCCGAGCGCCCGCGGCGGCTCGACCTGGCCTGGCGGTCGCTGGAGAGCAACGCGTTCGGGCTGAACGAGTTCATGCGCTGGGCCACGGCGGCCGGGGTCGAGCCGATGATGGCGGTCAACCTGGGCACTCGCGGGGTGGACGACGCGGCCGCGCTGGTCGAGTACTGCAACCTCGCCGAGGGCACCGCGATCAGCGACCGGCGGCGGGAGCACGGCGTGGCCAAGCCGCACGACGTACGCCTCTGGTGTCTCGGCAACGAGATGGACGGCCCGTGGCAGGTCGGCCGGATGACCGCCCGTGAGTACGGCCGCCTCGCGTCCCGGGCCGGCGCGGCGATGAAGAAGGTCGACCCGGGCATCGAGCTGGTCGCGTGCGGCAGCTCGAACGCCGACATGCCGACCTTCGCGGGCTGGGAGGCCACCGTCCTCGAGGAGGCGTACGACCAGGTCGACTACGTGTCGCTGCACCAGTACTACGACCCGGAGAAGGACGACCCGGCCAGCTTCCGGGCCTCCGCGTACGGGCTGGACGGCTTCATCGAGGACGTGATCGCCACCGCCGACCACGTGCGGGCCAAACTCCGCCGGCGCAAGCGCGTCAACCTGGCCCTGGACGAGTGGAACGTCTGGTACCAGGGCCGGTTCACCGAGCCCGAGGACCGCGGCATCGAGGAGACGCCGGCGCTGATCGAGGACGACTACACCGTCACCGACGCCATGGTGGTCGGCAACCTGCTGATCAGCATGCTGCGGCACGCCGACCGGCTGAGCATCGGCTGCCAGGCGCAGCTGGTGAACGTGATCGCGCCGATCCGGACCCGGCCCGGCGGCCCGGCCTGGCGGCAGACCATCTTCCACCCGTTCGCGCACACCGCCCGCCTGGCCCGCGGCACCGTGCTCCGCACCGCCGTGACCGCGCCCACGATGGCCACCGGCCGATACGGCGACGTACCCGTGGTCGACGCCATCGCCACCCACGACCCGGAGACCGGCGCGCTGTCCGTGTTCGTCGTGAACCGCGGCACCGAGCAGGTCCGGCTCGACCTCGACCTGCGCGCCTTCCCCAACCACCGCCCCGGCGACCACCTGTGGATCGCCGACGGGATCAATGAGCCGCTCACCCAGACCGGCGGCAGCACCGTCGCCCTTCCTCCGCTCTCCTGGCACGCCCTGACCTTCGAGGAGTCGAAGTGAACAACAACCTGACCCGCCGCGGCCTGCTCGGCCTCGGTGTCGGCGCGAGTGGCGCCGTCCTGCTCGGCGCCTGCGGCGACGACGGACCCAACCCGGTCGTGAACGGCGGCGGTTCCGACGCCCAGCCCGCCGCGACCACCTACTCCGGCCCGAACGTGACCCTGACCTTCTGGAACGGCTTCACCGGCGGCGACGGCCCGGTGATGAAGTCCCTGGTGGACAAGTTCAACGCGGCCAACCCCAACATCAAGGTCACGATGAACGTGTACGAGTGGGCCGACTACTACCAGAAGGTGCCGGCCGCGGTGTCCACCGGCAACGGGCCTGACCTGGGCATCATGCACGTCGAGCAGGTCGCCACCAACGCGGCCCGCGGCGTGGTCCTGCCGCTCGACGACGTGGCCGCCTCCCTCCAGCTCAAGGAGGAGGACTTCTCGCCGCCGGTGTGGCGGGCCGGGGTCTACAACAGCAAGCGGTACGCGATCCCGCTGGACGTACACCCGCAGGGCATGTTCTACAACAAGAAGGTTCTGCGGACCGCCGGCCTCGACCCGGAGAAGCCGCCGACCACCAACGAGGAGTACCTGGCCGCGCTGGACGCGTTGAAGGCCAAGGGCATCCAGGGCCATTGGGCCAGCCCGTTCCCGTTCACCGGCGTGCACCAGTTCGAGTCGCTGACCTGGCAGTTCGGCGGCCAGTTGTTCGACGAGGCGGCGGGGAAGCCGCTGTTCGCCGAGGAGCCCGGCGTCAAGGCCCTGACCTGGCTGGTCGACCTGGTCAAGAAGGGCTACAGCCCGAAGAACGTGGCCCAGGACGCGGACGCGATCGCGCTGCAGAACGGCAAGGCCGCCTTCAACTGGAACGGCATCTGGAACATCAACACACTCAACGGCGTCAAGGGCCTGGAGTGGGGCGTCAGCGCGCTGCCGCAGATCGGCACCCAGAAGGCGGCCTGGGCCGGGTCGCACAACTTCGTGCAGTTCAAGCAGAAGGCCAACGACCAGAACAAGTTGACCGCGGGCAAGGTGTTCATCAACTACATCAGCCAGCAGTCGCTCGAGTGGGCCAAGGGCGGCCAGGTCCCGGCCCGCAAGGAGGTGCGCGAGGGCACCGACTTCAAGGCGCTGAAGGAGCAGTCGGCGATCGGCTCGCAGATCGACGACCTGCACTTCCCGCCGTCGGTGCCGGGCATCGCGGACGCCATGGCCACCATGGACGTCGCGGTCAACGAGGCGATCCTGCTGCGGAAGGAGCCGGCCAAGGCGCTGGCCGACGCGGCCGGCAAGGCGGGTCAGATCCTGGAGCAGAACAAGAAGAAGTACGGCGGCTGAGCATGGCCGTCAAGGAAGCGGTGCGGCCGCCGGCGGTTGCCGCGGCGACCGGCAGGAAGAAGGCGCGCAGCCATCGGGGAGCGACGCCCTATCTCTTCCTGCTGCCGTACGCGCTGATCTTCGCGACCTTCACCCTGGTGCCGGCGGTCTACGGGATCTGGATCAGCCTGCACGACTGGGACTACCTGCTGCCCGGGAAGCCGTTCGTCGGCCTGGCCAACTACGCGGCGCTGTTCGACTGGGCGTCGCCGGTGTTCGACTTCTTCTGGCAGAGCATGCAGGCCACCGGGATCTTCACGGTGTTCAGCGTGCCGCTGCTGATCGTGGTGCCGCTGGGCGTGGCGCTGCTGCTGAACCGGGCCTTCCCGGGCCGCACGCTGTTCCGGGCCGTCTACTTCGCGCCGTACGTGCTGGGCGTGGCGGTGATCGGCCTGCTCTGGCGCTTCCTGCTCGACCCCAACCTGGGCATGGTCAACGCGGCGCTCGGCGCGGTCGGGCTGCCCGCGGACACGCCGTGGACCACCGGTCTGCCCTGGGCGTGGATCTCGCTGGTCGGTGTCACGGTGTGGTGGACGATCGGCTTCAACGCGGTGATCTACCTGGCCGGCCTGCAGGACATCCCGCGTGACCTGTACGACGCGGCGCGGGTGGACGGCGCCGGGCGCTGGGCCGAGTTCCGGCACGTGACCCTCCCCGGGCTCCGGCCGGTGCTCGCCTTCGTCGTGATCAACACGATCCTGGCCTCGGCCAACATGTTCGGGCAGGCGTACCTGATCACGCAGGGCGCCCCGGGGGTGGAGACGCGGACGGCGATCATGTACATCGCCGACGAGGGCCTGCGCAGCTACCGGATGGGCAGCGCGGCCGCGATGAGCTACTTCCTCACCCTGGCCCTGCTGCTGGTCAGCGTGATCGTCTTCCGGCTGTTCCGAGAGAAGGACACATGACCCGGGTACGCGGCATCGCCTGGTACACCGTGCTGATCGGGATCAGCGTCGTGTTCGTCGCGCCGCTGGTGTGGATGCTGCTGACCTCGTTCAAGACCACCAGCGAGGCCACCGCGATCCCGCCGGCCTGGCTGCCGCGGGAGCCGACCACCCGCGCCTACGAGACGCTGTTCGCCGGCAACACCCAGACGCCGGTGCTGCGCTGGTTCCTCAACAGCATGGTGGCCGCGGTCGGTCAGGCGATCCTGGTGCTGGTGGTCGCGTCGATGGCCGCGTACGCGCTGGCCCGGATGACCTTCCGCGGTAAGAACGTGATCTTCGCGGTGATCGTCGGGACATTGTTCGTACCCGGCTTCGTGATGTTGATCCCGAACTTCCTGATGATCGACCGGCTGGGCTGGCTGGACAGCGTCTGGGCGCTGATCATCCCGGGTGCGGCCAGCGCGTTCGGCGTGTTCTTCCTGCGCCAGTTCTTCTCCGCGCTGCCCCGCGAACTGGAGGAGGCGGCGCTGATCGAGGGCGCCAACGCCTGGCAGATCTTCACCAAGGTCATCCTGCCGCTGTCCCGGCCGGCGCTGGCCACGCTGACCGTGATCGCGTTCCTGACCAACTGGAACGACTTCATCTGGCCGGTGTACGTGCTGTTCAGTCCCGAGAAGCTGACCCTGCCGCCGGGCCTGGCCACGCTCCAGGGCGCGTACACCACCGACTATCCGGTGATCATGGCGGGCGCGGCGCTGGCCAGCATCCCGGTGCTGATCCTGTTCGTGGTGTGCCAGCGGTACATCATCGAGGGCGTCTCCCGTAGCGGCCTGAAGGGGTGATCATGAAGAAGCTCCTCGCTCTCCTGGGTGTCCTGCTCGTGCTGGCGCCGACAGCAGCCCACGCCAACCCGATCTCGGCGTCCTTCGCCGACACGTTCGCCGACCCGGTCATCGTCCGCGGCGACGACAATCTCTACTACGCGTACGGAACGACGGATCCGCTGCGCGAAGGCGAGAAGGTCGCCCACCGGATCCCGATCGCCCGCTCGGCCGACCTGGTCACCTGGTCCTACGTCGGCGACGCGTTCAGCGCCGGCCAAAAACCCGCGTTCGCCGCCGATGACGCGGCCTACTGGGCGCCGGACGTCCGGAAGATCGGCAACCGCTGGATCATGTACGTGACCGTCACCGAGACCACCGTCGCGCCCGGCGCCTCGGCCATCGGCGCCGCCACCGCGCCGACCCCGGCCGGGCCGTGGACGTTCGTGGACACCCCGGTGGTCGCGCCGCGGCCCAGCGGGGACGGGGGCTGGCTCTGGACCTTCGACCCGGCCCAGCTCACCACCCCGGACGGCCGGAAGTTCCTCTACTACGGCAGCTACTTCGGCGGCATCTGGGTCAGTGAGCTCACCGCGGACGGGCTGCACCTGACCGGCCCGGCCACCCGGGTCGCGGTCGACAACAAGTTCGAAGGCGCGTACGTGGTGCGGCGTAACGGCTGGTACTACCTGTTCGCGTCGTCGGCCAACTGCTGCGCCGGCCCGACCACCGGCTACTCGGTCTCGGTCGGGCGCTCGCGGGACCCGCGCGGCCCGTTCACCGACAAGTTGGGCCAGTCGCTCAACGTCTCGCGGGCCGGTGGCACGCCGGTGATCGCGCCGAACGGCAACCGCTGGGTCGGCACCGGCCACAACGGACTGATCACCGACCGGCTCGGCCAGGACTGGTTCGTCTACCACGCGATCGACCGGAACGACCCGTACCTGGACGAGCCGTTCGGGATCAACGAGCGGCCGATGCTGCTCGACCGGCTGGACTGGATCTCGGGCTGGCCGACCGTACGCGGCGGTGCGTGGGCCTCGGACGTGCTCCGCGACCGGCCCAACCGTCCGCTGCCGCCGGTCCGGGTGGCGTCGGCGCCGACGCCGGGGCGCCTGCTGGTCTCCGACGAGTTCGCCGGCCGCTCGCTCGACCGCCGCTGGACCGCGATCCGGGAGCCGGCCGTGACGGTGGGCCGCGGGCGGCTGAGCTGGCCGGTCGAGGGCGCCGACCTGACCGGCGCCGGCAACGACGCCGGGGTGCTGCTGCGGGACGCGCCGAAGGGCAACTGGATCGCCGAGACCAGGCTCACGCTGCCGCTGGGCGAGGACACGGTGCGCAACTACCAGCAGGCCGGGCTGATCGCCTACGTGGACGACGACCGGTTCGCGCGGCTGTCGGCGGTGGCGATCTGGAACACCCGGCAGGTCGAGTTCGGCTACGAGATCCCGTACGCGGGCGCGCTGTCCTACGGCGGCACCATCGCCGGCCCGCCCGGCCTGGAGACCACCTGGCTGCGGCTGGCGCACCGGACCGACGCCGGCGGCGAGCACGAGTACCGCGCCGGGGTGAGCCGCGACGGCCGGAAGTGGACCTGGGGTGGCGTGTGGACGATGCCGGCGAACACCACACCGCGCATCGGCCTGATCGCCCACGGCGGAGCGGCGCCCGCCGTCACCGCGACGTTCGACTATCTGAGGTTCAGCCGGTGGTGACCCCACCAGTGGTAGCCCAGCGCGCCATCCAGCGGCGAAATACCGCCAGGGGCTACCACTTTCTCGTCCTGGACGTCCTGGCCGTTCTGGTCCTGGCCGGGTGCGGCGGCGAGGCGGCGCCCGCGAAGGAGGCACCGATGTTCAGCAACCCGGTCTTCGCCGAGAACTTCCCCGACCCGGGGGTGATCCGGCACGAGAACACCTGGTACGCGTACGGGACGAACAACGCCGCCGCGAACGTGCCGGTGCTCTCCTCGCCGGATCTCGTGCACTGGACCGGCGCGGGGGACGCCATGCCCGAGGTGGGCACGTGGGCCACCAAGGGCAACACCTGGGCGCCCGAGGTGATCGCGGGCGACGGCGGCTGGCTGCTCTACTACACCGCCCGCTCGACGGCGACCGATCGGCAGTGCATCGGGGTGGCGTTCAGCGCCGAGCCGGAAGGGCCGTTCGTCGACGAGTCGGACCGGCCGCTGATCTGCCAGGCCGACGAGGGCGGGTCGATCGACGCCAGCCCGTTCACGGCCGCCGACGGCAAGCGCTACCTCTACTGGAAGAACGACGGCAACGCGATCCGGCAGCCGACCTACCTCTACGGGGCCGAGCTTCGCGCGGACGGGCGGGCCCTCGCCGGCGAACCGAAGCAACTGCTGGTCAACGACGCCGCGTGGGAGGACCACGTCATCGAGGCGCCGCAATTGGTCGAGAGAGAAGGAACGTTCTTTCTCTTCTACTCGGCCAACGCCTTCGACCGGGACGTGTACGCGATGGGCTACGCGACCTGCGACTCGCCGCTCGGCCCGTGTCGCAAGGCGGCGGAGAACCCGATCCTCAAGACGTCACCGGCGGCGGCCGGGCCGGGACACAGCTTCCTGGTCACCACGCCGGCGGGGGAGAGCTGGCTGCTCTACCACGCGTGGCCGCCGGACGCGATCGGCAGCGTCTCGCCCGGCCGCCAGCTCTGGCTGGACAAAGTGGACTGGGTCGACGGCAAGCCCGTGGTGAAGGGACCGACCGCCGACCCGCAGCCACTGCCTCGCTGAGGCCGGTCTCAGCCGACCAGGTGGCGGCGCAGGTCGGGCGCCGACCTCGCCGTCACCGCGTCGGCGTCACTGAACGCCGCGACCCAGAACCGTGCGGGAACGACCGCCCGGGTCCTCCTGGCGGACGACCCCGGACTGTCCTCAGAGGCGGGTCGCGCCCTTGCTGGGGACCGCGACGAAGGGGGTGGGCGCGGTGAAACCATGCTTCGCGTACGCCTCGGCGATCGCCGAGGCGGTGGCGTCGGCCCGGTCGGCGTCGATCAGGGCGAGGATGCAGCCGCCGAAACCGCCGCCGGTCATCCGGGCGCCGTACGCGCCGGCCATCAGCGCCGCCTCCACCGCGACGTCCACCTCGGCCACGGTGATCTCGAAGTCTTCCCGCATCGACGCGTGCGACGCGGTCATCAGTGGCCCGATCTCCCGGATCCGGCCCGAGCGCAGCAACGCCACGGTGTCGAGCACGCGCTGGTCCTCGGTCACCACGTGGCGCACGCGGCGCCGCATCACCTCGTCGTCGAGCTGCTTCAGGGTCTGGTCCAGGCCGTCCGTGGAGACGTCACGCAACGCGGGTACGCCCAGCAGCCGCGCCGCCTCCTCGCACGACTTGCGCCGGGCGCCGTACTCGCCGTCCACGTGCCGGTGGGGCGCGTTGCTGTTCACCACCAGCACGGCCAGGCCCTCGGCGGCCACGTCGAACGGGATCTGCTCGACCTCCTGCGACCGGCAGTCGAGGAACAGCGCGCGGCCGGCCTCGCAGCGGATCGACGCCGACTGGTCCATGATCCCGGTCGGCGCGCCGACGTAGACGTTCTCGCCACGCTGGGCCAGGGCCGGCCGTTCGTGCGCCGGGATGTCCAGGCCGCCGAGGTCGATCAGCGCGGTGAGCACGGCCGACTCCAGCGCGGCGGACGACGAGACGCCGGCGCCGAGCGGGACGTCGGAGGTGAGCGCTATGCGGGCGGGCGGGGGCTCGTACCCGGCGTCGCGGAGCGCCCACACCACCCCGGCGACGTAGGCGGCCCAGCCCGTCACCGTTCCCGGCTCGCCGGGGTCGTCGAAGCTGACCGGCTCGCCCTGCAGGTCGGAGCACACCGCCCAGCCGGCGTCGGCCCGCCCGGCCGCGGCGATCACCCGCTCGGGCAACGCGAACGGGAGCACGAACCCGTCGTTGTAGTCGGTGTGCTCGCCGATCAGGTTCACCCGCCCGGGCGCCGCCCAGAGTCCCTCGGGCTCGGCGCCGTAGTGATCGCGGAAAATAGTAGCGACGTCTGTCATGACCGCCTGCACCGAGCGGCAGCAGCCGTCACCGACCAACGGCGTCGAGGGCCAGAAGGGCATGACGAAGAAGGCTCAGTCATGATCTGATCAGATCACGCCACGTGGGTCCGGTAGAACGCCCAGGCGTCACCGATCATGTCGTGCAGGGTCGCCTTCTCGGGCACCCAGCCGAGCTCGGCCCGGGCCAGGGCCGACGACGCGACCAGCGTGGCCGGGTCGCCCTCGCGGCGCGGCGCGATCTCCACCGGCAGCTCGTGGCCGGTCACCTCGCGGGCCACCTCGACCACCTGCCGGTTGGTGAACCCGCTGCCGGTGCCCAGGTTGTAGATCCGGTGTTCGCCGCCGACCGCCGCGTCCAGCGCCAGCAGGTGGGCCCGGGCCAGGTCTTCCACGTGGATGTAGTCGCGGACGCAGGTGCCGTCGGCGGTCGGGTAGTCGTCGCCGAACAGCTGGAGCTTCTCGCGCTTGCCCGCGGCCACCTGGAGCGCGATCGGGATCAGGTGGGTCTCGGGGTCGTGCCGCTCGCCGATCTCGGCCGCCTTTAGACGCTCGGTGTCCGGCCGGATCAGCGCCCCGGCCACGTTGAAGTAGCGCAGCGACACCGCGGCCAGCCCGTGCGCGAAGGTCTCCGAGGTGAGGGCGTGGTCGAAGGTCAGCTTGGTGGCGCCGTAGGTGTTGGTCGGCGCCTTGACGGCGCCCTCGGTGATCGGCAACTCGCTCGGGTTGCCATAGACCGCCGCGGTGGAGGAGAAGACAAGTTTGGGTACGCGCGCCGCGCGCACCGCCGCGAGCAGACGCAGCGACCGGATCACGTTGTGGTCCCAGTAGAGCTCCGGCTTCACCATCGACTCGCCGGCCGCGATCAGCCCGGCGAAGTGCAGCACCGCGTCGAAGCCGGCCTCGGCCGTCAGGACGGTGCCGGCATCGGCGATGTCGGCCTCCACGAAGGTCGCGTCGGGCGCTACCGCCTCGCGGAATCCGGTGCTGAGATTGTCCAGGACAGTCACGTCATGTCCGGCGTCGAGCAGCAGCCGGCTGGTCACGCTGCCGACGTACCCCGCGCCTCCGGTGACGAGCAGTTTCACGGCGGTGTGCCCTTCCGTCGGTGATTTGCCACTCTACAATCTCTCAATATCGCTCATGAGTCAACACGACCGAACATACATAGGTCGCACGCACGGGCGGTTTACGGGAAGTGGGCCGAGACTGTCACAATGACGCTCATGTCCGACGCCGCCCCTCGCCCGCGGGTGCTCTCCGGGATCCAGCCCACCGCCGACTCGTTCCACCTCGGAAACTATCTGGGCGCGGTGCGTAACTGGGTGGCCTTGCAGGACTCACATGACGCGTTCTACTGCGTGGTCGATCTGCATGCGATCACCGCCGGGCACGAACCGGTGGCGCTCCGCAATCGCACACGTCTCTCCGCCGCACAGCTGCTCGCCGTCGGCCTCGACCCCGATCGATGCACGCTGTTCGTGCAGTCGCACGTCCCCGAGCACGCCCAGCTGGCCTGGGTGCTGAACTGCATCACCGGTTTCGGTGAGGCCGGGCGCATGGTCCAGTTCAAGGACAAGTCGGCCAAGGCCGGGCAAGATTCCACCTCGGTCGGCCTGTTCACCTATCCGATCCTGCAGGCCGCCGACATCCTGCTCTACCAGGCCGACCAGGTGCCGGTGGGCGAGGACCAGCGACAGCACCTCGAGCTCACCCGCGACCTGGCCCAGCGGTTCAACACCCGGTACGGCCCGACCTTCACGGTGCCCGCGGCGTACATCGTCAAGGACACCGCGAAGATCACCGACCTGCAGGAGCCGACCGCGAAGATGTCCAAGTCGGCGTCCTCGCCGAACGGCATCATCGAGCTGCTGGAAGACCCGGCCCGCTCGGCCAAGAAGATCAAGTCGGCGGTCACCGACACCGGCCGCGAGATCCTCTACGACGAGGTGGCCAAGCCCGGCATCAGCAACCTGCTGACCATCTACGCCGCGCTGACCGGCCGGACCATAGACGAACTGCTCGAGCAGTACGACGGCCGCGGCTACGGCGACCTGAAGAAAGACCTGGCCGAGGTCGTGGTCGAGTTCGTCAAGCCGATCCAGGAGCGCACCCGGGCCTACCTCGAAGACCCCGGCTACCTCGACAAGGTGCTGGCCGTGGGGGCGGAGAAGGCGCGGGCGGTGTCCGCGGTGACACTCGCGCAGGCGTACCAGAACATCGGTTTCCTCAGCCCGGCGCGCGGAGCCTGACCGCGTGGCCCCGACCACCACGATCGGCGTCGCGATCGACATCCCGGAGCCGTGGGGTTCGCAGCTCACCAAGCGCCGCGGCGAGGCCGGCGACCCGCAGGCCGCGTTCACGCCCGCCCACGTGACGCTGCTCGGGCCGACCGAGGTGGACACCGGGCTGCTGCCGGCCGTTGAGGAACACCTGGCCACGGTCGCGTCCGGGCAACCGCCGTTCACCATCCACCTGCGCGGGACCGGCACGTTCCGGCCGATCACCGAGGTGGTCTTCGTGACCCTGGCCCAGGGCATCAGCGAGTGCGAGCTGCTGGCCGAGGCGATCATGGCGGCCGACGGGCTGCGTCGGGAGTCGCGATTTCCGTACCATCCACACGTGACCGTCGCCCAGGACGTGCCCGCCGCCGCGCTCGACGCCGTCTTCGACGATCTGGCCCCGTTCTCCTGCCGGTTCGGCGTCGCGTCGTTCACGCTGTTCTCGCATGGTGGCGAGGGCCCCTGGCGCCGGCGTCGTGACTTCTCGCTCGGGGGCTGACGTTGGCTGACGGTCGGCCCGCGAGCGCCGTCGACCGTGCCTACGACGCGATCGTCGCGCGGCTCATGGTCTGGCGGCACCGCTCGAAGTACTTCGACCACTTCAGCCGGGCGATCCTGCGCTACGACGAGGTCAACGGCGGCCGGCTGGCCGCGGCCATCGCGTACTACGGCTTCTTCGCGGTCTTCGCGCTGCTGCTGATCGGCTACTCGATCTTCGGCATCCTGCTCGGCAACAACGACGACCTGTTCGACATCGTCCGCGAGTTCCTCGCCCAGAACCTGCCGTTCCTCGACCTCCAGCAGGTGCTGGACAGCGGTCGTGCGGTCGGCATCATCGGCCTGGTCGGCCTGGTCTGGACCGGCCTCGGCTGGGTCGACGCGATCCGCTCCTCACAACGCCTGATCTGGCGGGTCAACGAGCACCCCGGCTTCTACGGCATCCGTCAGCTCGTCGACCTCGGCGTGCTGCTCGGCATCCTGGTCCTGGTCGGCCTGTCGGTGGGCGCCGTCAACCTGCTGGAACGGCTGCTCACCTGGCTCTCCGACGGGCACGCGGGCTGGCTGCTGACCACGGTCAGCTGGATCGCCATGATCGCGATCAACATGTTGCTGGCGGCGGCGCTGCTGGCCGCCGTGCCCCGGCTGCGGATGACCGTGCGCCGGATGATTCCGCCGGTGCTCCAGGTCGGTGTCGGCATCACGTTGCTCAACACGGTCGGTAAGTATCTGGTCGGCCTGGTCGAGCGGAACCCGGCCTACGGCCTGGTTGCCAGCGCGGTCGGCGTGCTCTTCTACCTGTACCTCTTCAACCAGGTCCTACTGTTCGGGGCGGCGTGGGCGGCGACCAGCCCGCACGGCCGCGTCGTCGACCTCGCAGCTGACGATAAAACTGCTCCGGTAGGACAAAATACCTGGATTCGGCACCACAGTCCGTAATGATGTGCCCGTGGGCAGTCTCGTGACGCTCAGCCTGCCGCCGGACTCCCCGGTGGCCGCCCTCCCGTGGGTGATCACGGTCAGCCCGCTGGACGACGCCGAGGGCTGGGAGCCGGTGGTGTTCGGGCCGTACGAGCGGGCCCACGCGCTGGCGCTGGCCCAGGCCGTGGTGGCCGACGACGACCTGGTCGCCGTGGTCGAGCCGCTGCTGCCACGGGTCGACGCCGAGGCGATCCGCGACGAGATCGAGGCGGTGCGTTCGGCCGCCGAACTTCCGCCGGGCGACGACGAGCCGCCGGACTACATCGAGACCGTCGAGCCTGGGCCGGCGCCCACCGCCACCGACGTCCGGGCCGGCTTCGCCCGCCTGGCCGCCAAGCTCCCCGGCATGGCCGGCTGACCCCTTTGCTCTGAGCGCGTATAGGCAACACCCGGTGACAAACCGGGCGAACCGCGGGGCTCTGCGCACTCATACGCGTCATCCGCGCGACAAACCGGGCGAACGGCGGGGCTCTGCGCACCTATACGCGTCACTCGCGCGACAAACCGGGCGAACGGCGGGGCTCTGCGCACCTATACGCGTCACCTCGGCGGTCAGCGGGTGAGGATCGCGCGCATTCCGGCGGCGAACGTCTCCTTGTCAGGCTTGCCGATGATCATGCGTTGCAGGGCGAAGCCGGGCACCATGCTGAACAGCACCGCGGCCATTGCCTCGGGGTCGACGCCGGCGGGCAGCTCGCCACGCTCGGCCGCGCGCTCGGCCAGGAGCGTGAAGGTGCCGTGCATCGCCGCGTACCGCTCGCGCACGATGTCGCCGATCGCCGGGTCGATCGTCGCCTCGCCCCAGACCTGCACACCCAGCGGGAAGTTGCCGCCCGGGCCGACCTGCGCGTCGACCAGCTCGAGCACCTGTTCCATGGCGTCCGGCAGCGGCACCGGCGGCTCCTGGTCGGCGATCTCCTGGATGCGCGCGGCGATGCCGCCGGCGACCTGCTCGGCGATCGCGCTGATGATCTCGTTCTTGGACTTGAAGTAGCGGTAGACCGCGCCCACCGAGAGGCCGGCCTCGCGGATCAGGTCCTGCATCGACGTGGCATGCAGGCCGTTGCGCAGGAAGCAGGCGCGGGCGGCGGCCAGGATCTGCTCGCGGCGGGCGGTCAGGTGGTTCTCGGATACGCGTGGCACGCCCCACACTGTAAAACGAACGCTCGTTCTTGACTACGGGCGACGCCGGGGAGCATTCTGGGCAAGTCAAAGAGAACGAGCATTCGTTTTAGGAGATCCCTGATGCGATCCCACCGCACTCCGCTGACCGCGGGCCTGCTCATCGCCCTCGTCGTCGTCGCGCTCCAGGCGCTGCTGGTGCCGCTCTTCGCCGGCCCGGCCACCAACCTCGCGCCCCGTGACCTGCCGATCGCGGTCGCCGGCCCGCCGCCGGCCACCGCCGCGATCACCCAGAAGCTGGCCGCTGAGCACCCGGGCGCGTTCGAGGTCACCACGCTCCCGGACGCCGCCGCCGCGGACGCCGCGATCCGCGACCGGTCGGTCTACGGGGCGATCGTCGTGGCCGGCCCCGCGCCCGAGGTGCACGTGGCGTCGGCCGGCAGTCCCACCGTCTCCGCCCTGCTCGGCCAGGCCGCCGGGCCGCAGGCCAAGGTCGTCGACGTGGTTCCGCTGCACGCCGGTGACCCGCGGGGCACCGGATTCGGTGCCGGCTTCCTGCCGCTCGCGATCACCTCGCTGCTGGCCGGGTTGCTGATCTTCTTCGTCGTCCGGCGCCGGGGCGCCCGGCTGACCGCGCTGCTCGGCTACGCGGTCGCGGCCGGTCTGGCCGGCGCGGCGGTGCTGCAGGGGTGGCTCGACGTGCTGCCTGGCGACTACCTCGCGGTGGCCGGGGTGCTCGGGTTGTTCGGCCTGGCCGTGGCCGGCGCGATGACCGGTCTGGGCGCCATGTTCGACCGGCCCGGGCTGGGGCTCGGCGCGGTCACGATGTTCCTGGTCGGCAACGCGCTCGGCGCGGTCGCGGCGGCGCCCGAGCTGCTGCCCCAGCCGTGGGGCGCGGTCGGCCAGGCGTTGCCGATCGGCGCCGGGGCGACGCTGCTGCGGTCGGTCGCGTACTTCGATGGCCACGGCGGGCTGACCGCGGCGATCGTGCTGGGGTCGTACGCGATCGGGGGTCTGCTCCTGACCGCCCTCGGCCGTCGCCGCACCGCCCCGGCCACGACGGAGGCCGCGCCGGTCGCCACGCCCGACCCGGAACACGCGCCGGCCCACTGAGGGCCGACCGAGAAGGCGCCGGCCCGCTGAGCGCCCGACCCCGAAGACCGCCCATACTCTCCGCGTGGTGATCTCGCGGAAATGGGCGGTCTTCCTGGTGCTGGTGGGCGTCTGGACCTGGCTGATCTGGCCGCGGTTCGGGCTGGCGATCTGGCGGGACGACCGGGCGTTCGACGGCGGCTCGCCCACCGCGTTCCTGTGGATCCACGCCCTGCTGATCGGCGCCTCGCTGGCCATCGGAACCGTCGTCGGAGTGCTCGGGGTCCGGGCCTGGCGGGCCGAACGATCCGTCGCCGACCAGGGCGCGTCGCCGAAAGATTAACGGCACGTTTCGCGGTCCACCGGGCAATTCCCCGCCGATTCCACCGAAAGCCGCAGCCTGTCCGCCGGGCGGTCGCCCGGAGGTAACGGTGCGCCAACAGTCCGGCCGGATTTCCTGACGCGGCTCTGGCCTGCGCGTACGCTCGCGGCCGAGAACTCACCACGAGTCTTCGGTGTGCTGTGGAAGGAGGGCGTTTTGCGCCCAGTACGTGGGATGCGGATCGTTGCGATTCTCGCGGCCGGTGGGCTCACGCTCGCTGCTGCCGCGTGTGGCGACGCTCCCGTTGAGACCCCGAGCGGTTCCGGCAGCAGTGCCGGCGCCGGAGCCCCATACAAGGCCTGCATGGTCACCGACGTCGGCGGCATCGACGACAAGTCGTTCAACGCGTCGGCCTGGGCCGGCGTGCAGGCGGCCAAAACCGCGCAGAGCAACATCGCGCCGGAGTACGTCGCCTCGACCGCCGAGGCCGACTACGAGCCCAACCTGCGTGGCTACGTCACCAAGAAGTGCAACTTCATCCTCGCGGTCGGCGGCCTGATGGGCGACGCCACCAAGAAGGTCGCGGCCGAGAGCACGAGCCAGCAGTTCGGCATCGTGGACAGCGCGATCGAGGGCGCCAGCAACGTCTACCCGATGCAGTTCGCCACCGACCAGGCCGCGTTCCTGGCCGGCTACGTCGCGGCGGGCTACTCGAAGTCCGGCAAGGTGGCCACCTACGGCGGCCTGAAGATCCCGCCGGTGACCGTCTTCATGGACGGCTTCGCCGACGGCGTGGCGTACTACAACAAGCAGAAGAGCAAGAACGTCCAGGTGCTCGGCTGGACGAAGGCCTCACAGAACGGCACGTTCGCCGAGTCCTTCACCGACCAGAACAAGGGCAAGGCGATCGCCAACAACTTCGTCTCGCAGGGCGCCGACGTGATCATGCCGGTGGCCGGTGGCACCGGGCTGGGCAGCGCCGACGTGGCCAAGGCGGGCGGCGGCAAGACCGCGATCATCTGGGTCGACCAGGACGGCTGCAAGAGCGCCGAGCAGTACTGCGACGTCTTCCTGACGACGGTGGTCAAGAACATCACCGACGCCGTGGAGCAGGCCGTCGCGGCCGGTGGCGCGGGCCAGCCGCTCAACGCCGACCCGGGCTACCTGGGCACGCTGGAGAACAACGGCGTCTCGATCGCGCCCTACAACAAGTTCGACAGCAAGGTCGACGCCGGGCTCAAGGCCGAGGTCGACAAGCTCAAGGCGGACATCATCGCCGGCACGGTGAAGGTGGAGTCGGCCAGCTCCCCCAAGTAGCCCTGTGAGATTTGTTCACGACGGTGGAGACCGCGTGGCCGGCCTACGGATCGGCGTCGGTCCAGGCAGGTCGTGAACAAACCTCGATAGGTAGCATCCAGGCCGCCGCACGGTACGTGAGTCCAGCTCAGCTCACGACCGGGCGGCGGCTCTGCACCGTTTACGCCACCGGGAGAATCCGCTGAGACTCGAACTGCGCGGCATCACCAAGCGCTTCGGCGACCTGGTGGCCAACGATCACATCGACATCACCGTCGAGCCCGGCGAGGTGCACGCGCTGCTGGGCGAGAACGGCGCCGGCAAGTCCACCCTGATGAACCAGCTCTACGGCCTGCTCCAACCGGACGAGGGCGAGATCCTGGTCGACGGCGAGCCCAAGGTGTTCCGCAGCCCCCGGGACGCGATCGCGGCCGGCATCGGCATGGTGCATCAACACTTCATGCTGGTACCGGTGTTCAGCGTGGCCGAGAACATCGCGCTCGGCTCCGAGGAGACCCGCGGCGGTCCGCTCGGCTGGCTCGACCGCCGCCGCAACCGGCGCGACGTGCTGGAGACCTCCCAGAAGTACGGCCTGCCGGTCGACCCGGACGCCCTGATCGAAGACCTGCCGGTCGGCGCCCAGCAGCGGGTGGAGATCGTCAAGGCGCTCACCCGCGACGTCGACCTGCTGATCCTGGACGAGCCGACCGCGGTGCTGACCCCGCAGGAGACCGAGGAGCTGCTCGCGGTGATGCGCGGGCTCTCCGACTCGGGCAAGTCGATCGTCTTCATCACGCACAAGCTCAAGGAGGTCAAGGCCATCGCCGACCGGATCACCGTGATCCGGCGCGGGCGCACGGTCGGGACCGCCACCCCGGACACCCGCGAGGACGAACTGGCCACGCTGATGGTCGGCCGGCAGGTGAGCCTCGAGGTCAGCAAGACCGCGGCCGAGGCCGGGCGGGACGTGCTGACCGTGTCCGGCCTGGTCGTCGAGGACGACCGGGGCGTCCGCGCGGTGGACGGGGTCGACCTGGTGGTCCGGGCCGGCGAGGTGCTGGGCGTGGCCGGCGTGCAGGGCAACGGACAGACTGAGCTCGTCGAGGCGATCATGGGGCTGCGCGAGGCGCGCGCCGGGTCGATCACCCTCGACCACGAAGACCTGACCAGCATGGGTACGAAGCAGATCCTCCGTTCCGGGGTCGGTTACGTCCCCGAGGACCGCAGCCTCGACGGCGTGGTCAAGGAGTTCACGGTGGCCGAGAACCTTGTGCTCGACATGTACGACCGGCCGCCCTACGGCAACGCGCTCAGTCTGAACCCGGGCGCGATCGCCCGGGCGGCGCGGGAACGGGTCGACCAGTTCGACATCCGCACCTCGTCACCGGACGCCACCGTCGGCACGCTCTCCGGCGGCAACCAGCAGAAGGTCGTGGTGGCCCGGGAGATGTCGCGGCCGCTGCGGCTGTTCATCGCGGCGCAGCCGACCCGGGGCGTGGACGTCGGCTCGATCGAGTTCATCCACGGCCGGATCATGCACGAGCGCGACATCGGCACCGCGGTGCTGGTCGTCTCCAGTGAGCTGGACGAGGTGGTCGGGCTGGCCGATCGGATCGCGGTCATGTACCGGGGCAAGATCCTCGCCGTCGTACCGCCGGACACCCCGCGTGAGGAGCTGGGTCTGCTGATGGCCGGCATCGTCGGTGACGCGGCATGACCGACGTCACCGAGAAGACCGAGAAGACCGGGGAGCCGAAGGAAGAGTCCTTCGTCGCCCACTTCGTGCGCAACCTCTGGTCGGCCAACACGGTCACCGTGACCGTACTGTCGATCGTGCTCGCCATGGTCATCGGCGCGATCCTGATGATCGTCTCGGACGAGGAGGTGCGGGCCACCTTCGCCTACCTCACCGCCCGGCCGAGCGACGCGCTCACCGGCAGCTGGAACCTGGTCAGCACGGCGTACGCCGATCTGTTCAAGGGCGCGATCCTCGACCCGGCCGCGATCTCCGCGTGGGCCGACGGCAGCGGCACCTGGCAGGCCGCGATCACCCCGCTCTCGGAGACCCTCACGTACGCCGCGCCGCTGGTCTTCACCGGCCTGTCGGTGGCGCTGGCCTTCCGCGGCGGCCTGTTCAACATCGGTGGTCAGGGCCAGGCGGTCATCGGCTGCGTGACCGCGGCCGTGGCCGGGTTCGCGTTCCCGATGCCGATCGTCATCCACGCCGTGGTGGCGCTGGTGGCCGGCCTGATCGGCGGCGCCGCCTGGGGCTTCCTGCCGGGCATCCTCAAGGCCCGGACCGGCGCCCACGAGGTGATCATCACGATCATGCTCAACTACATCGCCGGGCTGTTCCTGAGCTGGCTGATCATCCAGAAGGGCGTGCAGAACCCGGCCCGGACCGACGCGATCAGCAAACCGGTGGACGCCTCGGCCCAGCTCGCCTCGATCGGCGGGCCGGTCCGCGTACACCTCGGCATCGTGCTGGCCGTGCTGGTCACCGCCGGCGTCGCCTGGCTGCTCAACCGGTCGGCGTTCGGTTTCGAGCTGCGGGCGGTCGGCGCCAACCCGGCCGCGGCCCGGACCGCCGGCATCAGCGTGGCCCGGACGTACACGATGCTCATGGTGGTGGCCGGCGGCCTGGCCGGGCTCGGCGGCGCGACCCAGGTGCTGGGCACGGCACACACGCTGACCCCGGCGGTGGCCGGCAACATCGGCTTCGACGGCCTGCTGGTCGCGCTGCTCGGGCGCAACCGGCCGTGGGGCACGCTGTTGGCCGCGATCCTGTTCGGCGCGCTGCGCGCCGGCGGCAACCGGATGCAGTCGTTCAGCGGCGTCTCGATCGAGCTGGTCACCGTGGTCCAGGCGGTGATCGTGGTCTTCATCGCCGCGCCCGCCCTGGTGAAGACGATCTTCCACCTGCGCGCCGCCCGCTCCGCGCGGCTCGGCGCATCGATGGCGAAGGGCTGGTGAGCGGGTTGTCGACCGCAACGGCAGATGTGGCCGGGGTCGAGGCGCCCGCCCCACCTCGGTTCTGGGACCGGCACCGCCGGCTGGGCGCCGCGCTGGTGCTGCTCGGCCTGGCCGCCGCGATCGCGTTCGGCGCGGTCGCCAAGTCGGCCACCGCCCGGTTCACGCTCAGCCCCGGCAACGAGGGCCCGGCCCTCTCCATCAACGGCCAGCTCGGCGCGATCCTGTTCGGCGTGATCACGGTCGTCTTCGGCGGCCTGCTGCTGGCCGGGGTGGCCCAGCGCCGGCGGACCGCGTTCCTCGGCCTGGGCATCGCCGGGCTGGTGCTGTCCTTCCTGAGCTGGCAGGTGGCCGGCCAGTTCATGTCGCTGGTCGACGCCGCGAACGGCGCCCTGGTCTTCGCCCTGCCGCTGATCCTCGGCTCGTTGGCCGGTGTGCTCGGCGAGCGATCCGGCGTGGTCAACGTGGCCATCGAGGGCCAGTTCCTGATGGGCGCGTTCTTCGCCGCGCTGGTCGGCACCATGGCCGGCAGCGTCTGGGCCGGTCTGTTCAGCGCGGCGCTGGGCGGGGTGCTGATCGCGGCGCTGCTGGCCGTGCTGGCCATCCGCTTCCTGGTCGACCAGGTCGTCGTCGGCATCGTGCTCAACCTGCTCGCCCTCGGCGTCACGGGCTTCCTGTACGAGCGGCTGATGCAGCCGGAAGCGGCCCGGTACAACGAGCCGCCGGACATGCCGACCTGGCGGGTGCCCGGGCTGGCCGACATCCCGGTGATCGGGCCGGTGCTGTTCAACACCACGGTGCTGGTCTGGATCGCGCTGATCCTGGTCGTGGCCATCCACTTCGGCCTGTCCCGCACCCGCTGGGGCCTGCGCACCCGAGCCGTCGGCGAGCACCCGACCGCGGCCGACACGGTCGGCATCCGGGTCCGTGGCCTGCGCTACTTCAACGTGCTGGTCGGCGGCGTGATCGCGGGCTTCGGCGGCGCCTACTTCACGCTGATCGGGGCCGGCTCGTTCACCAAGAACATGACCTCCGGGGCGGGCTTCATCGCCCTGGCCGCGCTCATCTTCGGCCGGTGGACCCCGCTCGGCGCCCTGGCCGCGGCGCTGTTCTTCGGCTTCGCCCAGAACCTGACGTTCTTCCTGAGCTCGATCAACAGTCCGGTGCCGAGCCAGTTCCTGGGCATGCTGCCGTACGTCGCGACGATCATCGCGGTGGCCGGTCTGGTCGGCCGGGTCCGCGCGCCCGCGGCCGACGGCGTGCCATACGTCAAGAGCTGACAACGAGCACAGCCGGGACTGGCAGAATCAGCCGCATGGAGATCGACTGGGCCGGGTTGCGGGAAGCCGCGATCGAAGCCATGCGGCATGCGTACGCGCCGTACTCGGACTTCCCGGTGGGGGTCGCGGGGCTGGTCGACGACGGCCGGGTGGTGGTCGGCTGCAACGTCGAGAACGCGTCGTACGGTGTCGGGCTCTGCGCCGAGTGCGGCCTGGTGACCTCGCTGCACGCCACCGGCGGCGGCCGGCTGGTCGCGGTGTCCTGCGTCGACGCCACCGGCTCGCCGCTGATGCCGTGCGGCCGCTGCCGTCAGCTGCTGTACGAGCACGGCGGGCCGGACTGCCTGGTCGAGGCCACCCCGCGCCCGCTGCGCATGTCCGAGCTGCTGCCGGACGCGTTCGGGCCGGCCGACATCGAGAAGGTGACCGGCGCGACGCCGGTGCCCGAGGTGCCGACCGCGCTGGCCAAGTGGCGCGGTCGCGGGACCGTGTTCGTCCACCCCGACCTGGCCGGCGGCGAGCAGGTGTGGACGGCGTACTGGGAGCGCTCGGCCGGCAGTTCGGACGCCGTCGACGCCGAGAAGGGCGTGCTCGAGGAGGGCCCGAACTTCCCGGCCACCGCCGACGCGGTCGAGTGGGGCCGCGTGCGTACCCCTCGGATCGTGGTCGTCGACGCGTCGGGCGGCCTGTCCTGGGCCGGTGAGGGCTCCCCGCCCGAGGGCATCGACGTCCGCTGGGAGGAGGAGCCCTCGTGACCTTCGCCGCGGTGGACGTGATCCGGGCCAAGCGCGACGGCCAGGTGCTCAGTGACGCGCAGATCGACTGGGTGGTGGACGCGTACACCCAGGGGGTGGTGGCCGACGAGCAGATGGCCGCGCTGGCCATGGCGATCCTGCTGCGCGGGATGACGCCGGGGGAGATCTCCCGGTGGACCGCCGCGATGATCGCCAGCGGCGAGCGGATGGACCTGGGCGGCGTGGGCCGGCCGACCGCCGACAAGCACTCCACCGGCGGCGTCGGCGACAAGATCACGCTGCCGCTGACCCCGCTGGTGGCCGCCTGCGGCGCCGCCGTGCCGCAGCTCTCCGGGCGGGGCCTCGGCCACACCGGCGGCACGCTGGACAAGCTGGAGTCGATCCCGGGCTGGCGGGCGTCGCTGACCGGCGCCGAGTTCCGCGACCAGCTGCGCGACGTGGGCGCGGTGATCTGCGCGGCCGGCGCCGACCTCGCACCGGCCGACCGCAAGCTGTACGCCCTGCGTGACGTCACCGGGACGGTCGAGTCGATCCCGCTGATCGCCAGCTCGATCATGAGCAAGAAGATCGCCGAGGGCACCGGCGCGCTGGTCTTGGACGTCAAGGTGGGCAGCGGCGCGTTCATGAAGGACGCCGTCACCGCGGGCGAACTGGCCCGGACCATGGTCGACCTGGGCACGGCCGCCGGCGTGCGGACCGTCGCCCTGCTCACCGACATGAGCACCCCGCTCGGGCTGGCCGTCGGCAACGCGGTCGAGGTGGCCGAGTCGGTCGAGGTGCTGGCCGGTGGGGGACCGGCCGACGTGGTCGAGCTGACCCTGGCGCTGGCCCGGGAGATGCTCGACGCGGCCGGGCTGACCGACGCCGACCCGGCGGAGGTGCTGGCCTCGGGGGCCGCGATGGACTCCTGGCGGTCGATGATCCGGGCCCAGGGCGGTGACCCGTCGGCGCCGCTGCCCGAGGCGCGGGAGACCGAGGTGGTGCGGGCGGCGGCCGACGGGGTGGTGCGTTCGATCGACGCGTACGGGGTCGGCGTCGCGGCCTGGCGGCTCGGCGCGGGCCGGGCCCGCAAGGAGGATCCGGTCAGTTTCGGGGCCGGCGTGGTGCTCCGGGTGAAGCCGGGCGCCACCGTGCGGGCCGGCGATCCGCTCTGCGAGCTGCGTACCGACGAACCGGATCGGTTCGCCTCGGCCCGCGATCTGGTGGCCGGGGCCATCGTGGTGGACGATGGCGCTCCGCCCGTACCCTCATGGCTCCTGATCGATCGGATCGCCTGACCACCGATGAACAAGGCCGCACCCGACCCCCGAGCGGTACGCAAGGCCAGCCTGGACGAGGTCGACCGCCTCGGACTCGAGCTACCGCCGGCCGGCTTCCCCCTGGTCTGGGAACCCGGCGACTCCGTCGAGCTGCGCCCGACCGCCGAGATCGAGGCCCGCGCGGCGGTGCTGCACGTGGTGGTGGCCCGCTGCTTCGGGATGCCCACCGAGGCCGCCATGCACTGGCTGCTCGGCTCGCACCTGGTCGAACAGGTCACCCCGCCGGAGTGGGAGTTCGTGATCGGCGCCAAGGGCGACCACCGGTCGTTCGTGCTGCACCACGACGCGGTGTTCGCGCTGTCCTGGCTGCTCGGCCTGGCCCGGCACCTGGACCCGACGGCGCCGCCCGAGGACCGGCTGATGCAGCAGATGCCCGACCTGCCCAGCGGGGAGGCCTTCGACAGCTGGCGGTCGCGGTCGCTGATGTCGCCGCGTGACCCGATCGAGGCGGCCGTGCTGCTCGATCTCTACTACTGCCTGGACTGGGCGTTCCAGGACGCCGAACAGAACGGGCGGCCGCTGCCGGGCGACATCAACGGCAACGCGATCGGGCAGCGGCGGTGGGCTCTCGAATGGGCGGTGGTGTTCACCGGTCCGTTCCACGAGCGGCCGCCGGACTGGGAAGAGGTCGATCTGAGCGTCTGAACACGGTGACGTCGACGGCCGCGGTCACCGTTCCGCCGTCCGGGTCGGCCGACACGTGCCGGGCGCTCGGCGTCATGTCGATCAGCGTGCGCACCTCGGCGCCGGTCAGGGTGAGGCGGCGACGGACCGTCGTGACGGATTCCGGCGCGAAGGCGGACAGCGTTTCGGCCAGCCGCTCCCGTTTGGCCGGGTCGACCGACAGCAGGCCATGCTCCGCGACCAGCTCGTGCAGATGGTCGGCGGCCGGGGTCACCACCAGCAGGATCCCGCCGGGCGGCAGCAGCCGGGCGAACTCCGGGCCGTTGCGCGGCGCGAAGACGTTCACGATCAGATCGGCCCGGGCCACCGGCAGCGGCTGCCAGAGGTCGGCGAGCACCGCGGCGGCGCGGGGGTGCGCCCTGGCCGCGCGGCGCAGCGCCGGCTTCGAGACGTCGACCGCCAGCCCGGTGGCCTGCGGGTGCCGGTCCAGCAGGGCGGCGAGGTACCAGCCGGTGCCGGCGCCGGCGTCCAGGACGAGGCCGTCGACCACCGGAGCCGCGTCGGTGAGCGCCGCCCGGATGAAGTCGTAGTGGCCGGCCGCCAGGAAGGCGTCGCGGGCCTCGATCATCGGGGCGGAGTCGCCCTCGTGCGGCATCCGGCCACGCGTCAGGTTGGCGTACCCCTGCTTGGCGATGTCGAAAGCGTGACCCCGCGGACAGCGCAGGGTGCGCTCGGCGCCGTGACCCAACGTGTCGTCGCACACAGGGCACCGCAGGTACGGCAATGCGCCGTCCAACACTCGCCCCACCCCCGTAAAGTCATCGGATGGCCATCTCGCACGCCGACATCCTCAAGGCACCCAAGGCGCTGCTGCACGACCACCTGGATGGTGGTCTGCGTCCCGCGACCATCGTCGAGCTCGCCGGGGCCGTCGGGCACGCCCTGCCCGAGACCGACCCGGAACGACTGGGCGCGTGGTTCGCCGCCGCGGCCGACTCGGGGTCGCTGGAACGCTACCTGGAGACCTTCGCGCACACCGTCGCGGTGATGCAGACCGAGGAGGCGCTGCACCGGGTGGCCCGCGAGTGCGCGCTCGACCTGGCCGCCGACGGGGTGGTCTACGCCGAGGTGCGTTATGCCCCGGAACTTCACCTGGAGCGCGACCTGAGCCTCGATCAGGTGGTCGAGGCGGTGCTGGCCGGGTTCCGGGACGGCACGGCCGAGGCGGCCGCCGAGGGCCGGCAGATCCGGGTCGGCGCGCTGCTCACCGCGATGCGCCACGCCGCCCGCTCGCAGGAGATCGCCGAGCTGGCGGTGCGTTACCGCGACGGCGGCGTGGTCGGCTTCGACATCGCCGGCGCCGAGGCCGGTTACCCGCCCACCCGGCACCTGGACGCGTTCGAGTACCTGCAGCGGGAGAACTTCCACTTCACCATCCACGCCGGCGAGGCCTTCGGCCTGCCGTCGATCTGGCAGGCCCTCCAGTGGTGCGGCGCCGACCGGCTCGGTCACGGTGTGCGCATCGTCGACGACATCACGGGTACGAGCAACGACCCGATCCTGGGCCGGCTGTCCGCGTACGTCCGCGACAAGCGCATCCCGCTGGAGCTCTGTCCGTCGTCGAACGTGCAGACCGGCGCCGCGCCGTCGATCGCCGAGCACCCGATCGGGCTGCTGCGCGACCTCCAGTTCCGGGTCACCGTGAACACCGACAACCGGCTGATGAGCGGCACCACCCTCTCCCGCGAGATGGCACTGTGCGTCGAGGCGTTCGGCTGGGGCTGGGCCGATCTGCAGTGGCTGACGGTGAACGCGCTCAAGTCGTCGTTCATCCCGTTCGACGAGCGGCTCGCCATCATCACCGATGTGATCAAGCCCGCCTACGCCAAGTTGCTGGGCTGAAACCGAGAAATTTTCGCGCATGGCGGAATGCGCGATCCGGGGTTGCCGAAAACTGACCGTTTCGGTCATCGGAATCAACCTTTCGGACAGACTGGTGTCTACAAAAGCTGCAAAATGCGGCAACTCACCTTGCCGTATCCCGGCCGCCGAGCAATCGTCTGTCCTGCCACGATCCGAGAGGATCAAGTACGACCGGTGCGCGTAATCCCCCGCGCCGCATCAGTCGTCCGGAGTGACAGTAAGAGACGTAGACATATACGAGCAGTGACGACGGACCCGGCGATGTGCAACCACTCGGGCGCAACATCGCATCACACAGCCGGTCCGGGTCCGGCTGCTCTTTCTCTTTGACACTCGTCGTGATGGAATCTCGGGGGCCCGACCCCCGTGTCGGCCGTGTGTGGGGTCCGGACGAGCCGACGACGGGCCCGAATCAGGAGGACGGTGACGTGAGCAAGCGCCCCAAGCCGGCGAACGGCGTCATGTCGCGTCTTCGACGGCCGGCCGGACGGCTGCGGGACCTTCCCATCTGGTCGAAGCTCGGCCTGATCATGCTGGTTCCCACGCTCGCGACGATCATCGTCGGCGTGAGCGGTCTGGTCGACCACATCGAAGAGGCGAGCAACGCCGAGCAGGCGCGCACCCTGGCCGTCCTGTCCCAGGCGTCAGGTGGACTGGTCGACCAGCTCCAGAACGAGCGGGCCTACGCGGTCATGATCGCCCGCACCATCGACACCAAGAGCAACAAGAACGACCCGGTGCGGCTCAAGGGCGTCCAGCTCTACCAGGCCGAACACCCCAAGGTCGACGCGGCCAAGGTGCCGTACGCGCAGCAGAAGGCCGCACTCGACCTGGAGGGCCAGGACAACGTCAACATCCTGCTCACCCGGCTCGACCGGAACCTGAGCGAACTTCCCGTGGTGCGCAGTGAGGTGGTCAACCTCAACCGCAACGAGAAGGACGTCGACGACACCTACGGCAACATCATCAATGACCTCCTGAACGTCCGCGACGTCTCCGCGCAGCTCGCGTCGGACACGACGCTGGGCGACCAGATGCGCACCGCCGCCGCGGTGGCCCGGATGAAGGAATTCATCGCTCAGACCCGCGACGTCGGCATCAAGATCGTCGACGAGAAGCGGCTGACCGTCGGGCTCCGCCGGCAGCTCGACCTGGCCGAGACCGGCCGGCTGCTCGCCTACAGCAACCTGGAGCAGGTCGGCACACCCCAGGAGCAGGCGTTCTACAACGGCACGGTGAGCGGCCCGGCCCAGCGCCAGGCGACCAACCTGATCGGGCCGCTGAGCGCCCTGCAGGGGGCGAACGCCGACCGGATCGACTTCACGCTCGACAACTGGGAGAAGGCGCTCCAGGGCTACAACGGCCTGTTCCGCCAGGTCGAGACCAAGTCCGACGCCGACATCGTGACCGCCGCGACCGGTCTGCGCGACGACGTGCAGCGCCGGGTGTTCATCGAGACCAGCGCGCTGCTCGGCATGCTGCTGCTGGCCATCCTGTTCGCCTGGCTGGTCGCCCGGTCGATGGCCCGCTCGCTGCGTGAGCTGCGCCAGGGCGCCCTGTCGGTGGCCCAGTACGGCCTCCCGCACGCGGTGAACCGGCTGCGTGACCCGTCGCTGTCCAGCTCACTGACCCCGGCCCAGATCGCCGACCAGGTGGCCGAGCCGCTGCCGGTCCGCAGCCGGGACGAGTTCGGGCAGGTGACCGAGGCGTTCAACGCGGTCCACCTGGAAGCGGTGCGGACCGCGGCCGAGCAGGCCGCCCTGCGGTCGTCCGTCGCGACCATGTTCGTCAACCTCGCCCGCCGTTCGCAGATCCTGGTCGACCGGCTCATCGGTCACCTCGACCGGCTGGAGCGTGGCGAGGAAGACCCGGACCGCCTGGCCGAGCTGTTCCAGCTCGACCACCTGGCCACCCGGATGCGTCGGAACGACGAGAACCTCCTGGTCCTCGCCGGCGCCGACTCGACCCGGGTCCAGCGCGAGCCGGCCGCCCTGATCGACGTGCTCCGTGCCGCGCAGTCCGAGGTCGAGCACTACACCCGCATCGAGTTCGGCACGGTCGACCGGGACATCGAGGTGGCCGCCCACGCGGTCAACGACATGGTCCACCTGGTCGCCGAGCTGTTCGACAACGCGACCGCGTTCTCCCCGCCGAACTCGACCGTGCTGGTCGAGGCCCGCCGCCTCGGCGACGGCGCCATCCTCTCGGTGGAAGACCGCGGCATCGGCATCAGCCACGAACAACTGCGCGACCTGAACGAGCGGCTGGCCAACCCACCGATGGTGGACGTGGCCGTCTCCCGGATGATGGGCCTCGTCGTGGTCGCCCGGCTGGCCAGCCGGCACACCGTCAAGGTCGAGCTCCGCCCGGCCGGCGCCGAACGCGGCACCGTGGCCGAGGTGGGCCTGCCGGTCAGCGTGCTGATCTCGTCGTCCGGGGCCGGTCGGCTCCCGTCGGCCCAGCCGCAGCCCCCGCAGCAGCCGACGTTCGGCGGCGACCCGGCCGTCACCCAGGCGCGTCCGGCCTTCCCCGAGCCCCTGGCTCTGGAGAGCGGCCGCGGCTCGGGTGGCTACCCCGGCGGCCGCCCGTTCGACCCGAACCCGCCGATGTCCAACGGTGGCATGCTCGGCACCGGCCGCAACGTGCCGGCCTGGTCCGACCTCACCGGTGCGTCCCCGACGGGCGGCCCGCCGATGGGTGCGCCGATGAGCGGCCCGCCGGCCAACAGCGGCGCCAACGGGACGAATGGCGCCAACGGGAACAACGGCTACCACGGTCCGCGCAGCAACGAGCCGATCCCGCCGATCCCGGGCCCGCAGGGCTTCGCCGGTCCGGACGGTCTGCCGCAGCGGCGCAACGGTGAGAGCTACCGTCCGGGTGCGGACGGCACCGACACGATGAACGGGTTCGGTCAGCCGACGATCCCGCGCCAGCTGCCGGCCAACCCGGAGAATCAGGGTGGGTTCGGCGGGTTCGGCGCGCCGCCGTCCTCCGGCCCACCGGCGCCACCGACCTCGGCCCCGCCGGTGCCGTCGGCGCCCCCGTTCGACCGTGGCCCGGCGAACCCGCCGAACACGCCCGACCCGAACGCGTACCCGCCGATCCAGGAGCCGGTCAACGGCGCCGGAGCACCACCGGCCTGGCCGCCGGTCGCGCCCGAGCGGGACAACCCCCCGCACGTGCCCGAGAGCCTGGCCGCCGCGCTCGACATGACGGCCGAACTGCCGCGCTACCGCCCCGAGAACCGCACCGCCAACCCGGCGCCACCGACCGACTCCGAGCGCGCGGTCGCGGCTCACGAGGCGGCCGCGGCCCAGGCGGCGGAGGCGCAGGCCACCGCGGCGGCCCAGATCGCCGCGGCCCAGGCCCGGCAGCAGGCCGGCGACGGCCAGGGCCAGTACGCCGACGAGACCATGGAGCTGCCGATCTTCCGGGAGCTCGAGTCGGCCTGGTTCACCACGGCCAAGCAGCCGGCTCAGCCCACCAACGACACGATCGTGTCGCAGCGGATCCCGACCGGCGAACCGACCCGCACGGTGCCCCAGCAGCCCCAACCGGCGCCGGTCGAGTCGCGCGACCTCGACCCGGTCGGCGCGGTCGCCGGCAACGGGGCAGCCAGCGGGAACAGCCCGTGGCAAACTGCGGCCGACGAGGGCTGGCAAGCAGCCCGGGCCGCTTCCGAAACTCCCGTCGAGGCCACCACCGGGGCGGGACTGCCGAAGCGTAAGCCGATGGCACAACTGGTCCCAGGCGGCGTCGATCGGGCGGAGACTTCCACCCAGCGTCGCACTCCCGAGGCGGTTCGTGGTCTGCTGTCCGCGTACCACCGCGGCGTGCAGCGTGGTCGCAGCAACGGACAACCGACCAACCCGGAGGGCAATCCGGGCGGGCAGCAGTCTTTCCAGGCTGGCAAGGAGCATGAGGCATGACATCAACGCAGGATCTTGGTTGGCTGCTGGCCAACTTCGCCGACCGCGTTCCCGGGGTCGCCCACGCGATCGCGGTCTCAGCCGACGGTCTGCTCCTGGCGTCCTCGCGGGACCTCCCGCGGGACCGGGCGGATCAGCTGGCGGCGATCGCCTCCGGCCTGGTCAGCCTGACTCAGGGCGCGGCTCGGTGTTTCGAGGGCGGCGCCGTGCTGCAGACGGTCGTCGAGATGGACAACGGGTTCCTTTTCCTGATGTCGATCTCCGACGGTTCGTCGTTCGCGGTACTCGCGGCGCGCAGCTGTGACGTCGGTCAGGTGGGCTACGAGATGGCCCTTCTGGTCGACCGGGTGGGCGAGGCCCTGACACCGGCTCCGCGGTCCGCGGCCGGCGTGCTCGGCTGAAAGGGCATGCCGCCGGAACTGTTGGCGGTTGTCCAAATGATGAAAGACAAGAGACACTTTGACAGGGCTGAGCATGGGGTGGAGGTGAGCGGTGACGATGGCCGAACGCGATGAGCCAACCGGCGCGCTGGTAAGGCCGTACGCCGTGACCCGTGGCCGTACCCGGCCCAAGCTCGAGATAGCGCTCGAAGCGCTCGTGGAGACCACCGTCCGAGGCCGTTCGGGTGGTGGCCGTCAATCCGGCGGCGGAAGCGAGCACCAATACATAGCAGCGATGTGTGACGGCGGCAGAGTTCAGTCGCTGGCGGAGATCGCGGCACGCATGCAACTGCCGCTCGGCGTGGCTCGGGTGATCGTCGCGGACATGGCCTCGGACGGCCTGGTCGCGGTGTATGAGCCGACGTCATTGGAAGACGAGACCGATGCGGTGGGCACGGAACTGCTGGAGAGGGTGCTGAGTGGACTTCGCAGGCTCTGACACGTCGCGTCGCCCGAGTTCAGGGCGCGTCACATCGGCGAAGATTGTCATCGCCGGTGGGTTCGGCGTCGGTAAGACGACGCTGGTGGGGTCCGTCTCCGAGATCACCCCACTGACCACCGAGGCGATCATGACCTCAGCCGGCGTGGGTGTCGACGACAACCGGCAGGTGCCGGGTAAGACGACGACCACGGTGGCGATGGACTTCGGCCGGATCAGCATCGACCGGGACCTGATCCTCTATCTGTTCGGCACGCCCGGACAGACGCGGTTCTGGTTCATGTGGGATGAGCTGGTCCGCGGTGCGATCGGTGCGGTCGTCATGGTGGACACCCGCCGGTTGGCGGACTGCTTCGCCGCGATCGACTTCTTCGAGCATCGACGGCTGCCGTACCTCGTCGCCATAAACTGCTTCGACGGTATGCAGTACCACAACGCCCAGGATGTCCGCGACGCGCTGGCCATCTCGAGCGATGTGCCGGTGGTCAGCTGCGACGCGCGTAACCGCGAGTCGACCAAGAACGTGCTGATCTCGCTCGTCGAGTACGTGCTGACGATGCGCCGCTCGCGGGCGGTCGCGCCGGCCTGATCGGCTTGGTGATCACCCCGTTCGGCCCTGGTGCCGAGCGGGGTTTTCGCGTGGGCTGAGTTGGCTGGTCGTCGCTTCGCTCCTCCGGCATTTCGCCCCGAGTAGCTGGCGGGCGAAATGCGTGGTGGTTGCGGTTGTGTGGCCGGGTGGGACTCGGTGCGCTTGGGCGCCCAGCTTGCGGGAGGCGGGGGTAGAGAGGGCTGGCGTGGCGCGTGAGGTTGTGCTCGAGACGGAGCGGCTGGTGCTGCGGCGCTGGCGGGTGGACGAGGCTGTGGTCCAGCGTGAGCTCTGGGCCGAGCGTGATCCACGCGTGCCGCCGCATCGGCGGATTGATGCGGATGGGCATCCTACGGTCGCGGAGATCGAGGAATGGATACGCGGCGACCGGACGTCGTCGCTCGGGTTGCCGGCCGTCGTGCGGAAGGCCGGTCGTGACGTCATCGGCTACTGCGGGTTGATCGACGGCGGCCACGGAACGGGCGAGGAGCCGGAGCTGGCGTTCGAGTTTCTGCGCCGGGTCTGGGGTCAGGGGTATGCGACCGAGGCCTCGTCGGCGGTTCTGGAATGGGCGAGATCGGCCGGGTACGAACGTCTGTGGGCCACGGTCCGGGATTGGAACGTCGCCTCTCGCCGGGTGCTGGCCAAGATCGGGTTCGCCGAGACCGGGCGGGTGGAGGTGGACCCGGTGTTCGGAGACATGCTGTTCACCATGAGACGGCTCTAGGGGGCTTTCCGGGCGGAGGTCATGAAAGTCTGCGGAAGGCGGGGGTTGGGGTTCCGACCTGGGGGCCGCTGCCCAGCTGGGATTTGAGGCGGGTGGCGGCGTCGGGGAGGAACGGGGTCAGCTCGGTGGCTATACGGCGGCAGGTGGCGACGACGGTGGCCAGGGTGGTGTCGAAGGACGGCGGGAGTTCCCAGGGGCGGCGGTAGTCGAGGTAGCGGTTGGCGGTGGTCACGGCCTCGCGGATCGCGCCCGTGGCGGCGCGCAGGTCGAAGGCCGCCACGGCTCGGTCGATCGTGGCCGGCAGGTCGGGGGAGAGTGCTTCGGGCGTACCGGGGAGAAGGCCTTGGCGGTGTCGGTGTGCCAGCGTGAGGGTGCGGTTGACCAGGTTGCCGAGGCCGTTGGCCAGGTCCTGGTCGGCCCGGCGGATCAGGCGGGACTCGGTGAAATCGGTGTCGCCCAGCGGCGCTACCTCGCTCAGCAGCCACCAGCGCAGGGCGTCGGGGCCGTAGCGGGTGGCCAGGTCAACCGGATCGACGGCGTGGCCGGCCGACTTCGAGAGCTTGGCGCCGTCGACGGTCAGGTAGTCGTGGACCAGGATGCGGTCGGGCCGCGGGCGGCCGGCCGACAGCAGCAACGCCGGCCAATAGACCGCGTGGAAGCGGGTGATGCCCTTGCCGATGACGTGGGTGCGCTCCACCGAGCCGGCGGCCCACCAGCGGTCGTAGTCGGCGCCCTCCAGCGCGGTCAGATAGTTGGCCAGGGCGTCCCACCACACGTAGATGATCTGGCCGGGGTCGTCCGGCACGGGAATGCCCCAGCCGCCCGCCCGGGACGCCGGCCGGGAGACGCTGAGGTCGGCCAGCCCGGCCCGGACGAAGGCCAGCACCTCCTCGCGGCGGGCCGCCGGCTCGACCGACAGGGCGCCGGACTCCAGCAGGGCGAGGATCTGCTCCTGGTAGCGGGACAGCCGGAAGAACCAGTTCCGCTCGGTCACCGGCGTCGGTGCCACCCCGTGCTCGGGGCAGCGCCCGTCAACCAGCTCGGCAGCCGCCCAGAACTGCTCACAGCCGCCGCAGTAGAGCCCGCGGTACTCGCGGAGGTAGAAGTCGCCCCGCGCGGCGCAGGCGCGCCACAGGGCGGTCACGCCGGAACGGTGGCGCTCGTCGGCGCTGGTCCGGATGAAGTCGTCGAACGACAGCGACAGGGGTCCGCGCAGATCGCGGAATCGGGCGGCGTTGCGGTCCACGAACTCGGCGACCGGCACCCCGGCCGCGCGGGCGGCGGTCACGTTCTTGAGCGCGTTGTCGTCGGTGCCGGTCAGGAAGCGGGCCGGCCGGCCGCGCAACCGGGCGTGCCGGGCCAGCACGTCGGCCTGCACCAGTTCGAGGGCGTGGCCCAGATGGGGCGGAGCGTTGACGTACGGAATGGCCGTCGTGACATAGAGGCTGGTCATGATCTCCTCCGCGGAAGGAAGTCCCGTCGGAGGAGCGGACCGACCCCCGGACGGGGGTCTGGTCGGTGTCAGCGCACGACGAAAGGCCCCATGGTGGGGCGCATCATCAGGTCGGTACGCATGGCCGGAATGCTGGCACGTGCCCTGAGGCACATGCCAGCCATTTAGTTCCGGTAGCCGGCGCTGTTGCGGTAGTCGTCGGCGGGCTGGCCGTCGCGGGAGAAGTCCCAGCCGCCGGCCGACTCGCGGCCGGGCCGGCCGCCGATCGCGTAGCCGCCGATCTCCTGCCCGCGACGCCAGCCGCGGAAGTAGCCGGTGGTGTGGGCCGCGATGGACGCCGCGTCGCGGACGATCCGCTGCGGCTGCTCCTCGCGCAGCGGCGAACCCGGCACCAGGTTGGCCTGAGGCACCCGCTTGGGCAGCCCAGCCGTGGTCTGTGCGGCCACCGCCGGCGTCGCCGCCTTGGCCGCGGCCTTCCAGCCGGTGTCGTTCGGGTTGGTCCAGTCGAGGTCGGCCGGCTCGTCGCTCTGGCCGGTGAACCAGGCCGACCGGGCCGCCGCGAAGATCAGCAGGTCGCCGTCGCCCTCGGCGGAGACGGGCGGCGTGAGGCTGCGGTCGAGCGCGGTCAGCGTGGTGCGCCGAGCGGTGCGGCCGTTGCCATTGCCATTGGCATTGGCCCGCGCGGTGTCGACCAGGCTCAACCGGGGCGGCTCGGTGACCGCGGTGACGTCGGCGGGCACGTTGGCCAGCCCGCTCAGCGACGACTCGACCAGGCGCAGCGCCGGCGGCTCCTTGGGCATGTCCTGCCACGGCGGACGGACCCGGCCCTCGGTGGCGCCGTTGCCGTTCGACGCGGCCGGCGGCTGCGCGGCGTTGTCGTCGCTGGTGTTCATCAGCGGCCAGTTGGCCCGGGAGCCGGGCGGAGGCGCGTCGGCCGCGCGCGGCTGGGCCGGCATCGGCAGCGAGTAGTCGGTGGCGCCGTTGGCCGCGGGCCGGGCCCGTTGCCGCTCGGCGCGCGCCTTGCTCATCGCCGCGTCGGTCAGCGTGGGCCGGAACTCGCGGCCGGACTCGGCCGGGGAGACCGGCCGGGCGCCGGGTGTGATCGGGGTCATCCCGGGCGGAGGCGGGGGCACGGACACCGGACGGTTGCCCGGGGTCGGTTGGGTCGGCAGGTTCGCGGCAGCCGGCATCGGCGCCGTGGGGCGGCCGGACAGCGGCGCGGGCGCCATCGGCGGCGGCGTGATCGGGGCGGGCGCGACCGGCGGCGCCGTGAGCGGGTGGGGCGTGACCAGGCCGTTGCCGAGCGCGGGCTCGGGACGGTTACGGCGCGGCAGGCGGGTGCCGGTGTCGGACGGCCGGGTCATCCGGGTGCCGGTGTCGGCCGGGCGGGTCGGAGCGGCCGCGGGCTCGGGCGCGCGGCGGGCCCCGGCGGACCGGCGGGTGCTGGTCGCGGGCGGGGTGACCCGGGCCGCGAGCGTGCCGATCAGCGACTCGCAGGCGTTGTCGGAGCACCGGACCGCGCCGATGGCCTGGCGCACGGTGTCGGCCGCGGAGGGGGACAGCGACTTGTTGACGCCGCCCCGGCGCGGTGACTCGTTGATGGCCACCACGAGCGCGGTGACCGCGGCGGTGACCTGGTCGTCGGTGCCGGCGCCGGCCCGGGTGAGCTCGGTGGCGACCTCGAAGGCGGTCTGCTCGGCCTCGCCGCCACGGCCACCGAGGCGGCCGGGCTCGGGCAGGGCGTCGAGCACGGCCATGGCCAGCGGGTGGGCCGGGTCGGGGTACGCCCGGAGCGCCGCCGGGTAGAGCTCGCGGAGCACCTCACGCAGCGCCGACGCGGCGGCGTGGCGGCCGTTCAGCATCGCCACGTGAGCCGCCAGTATCGGCTTGTAGCTGGTCAGCTCGCGGGGCGCGGGCACCGTGGTGGCGGCGATCGCCCCGGCCTGGAGCGCGCGGGCCAGGCCGACGGCCCGGCGGGCGGCCGGCGCCGCCTGCATCTCTTCCACGGAGTCGTCGTCGGCGAACCGCTCGGCGTAGTCGTCGGTGGCGTCGTCGTCGGTCACGACCAGCGGACGCCCGGCGGCGGTGAGGAGGGACGTGACCATGTGGTCGTCACTGTCGGCAGCCACGGCGGCATCGGTGAACCCACTGGTCCGCTCCACGAGCAGCGAACCCAGCTGGGCATAGCCCGACGGGTCGTCGCTGATCTCGTGAAGCCCGAGCAGCCGTCCCGCGTCGTCCACCACGGCGATGGTCAGTGACGCGGTCGTTCCCGCTCGCACCGATTCATCTGCCGACGCCAGACCGCAGTACACGCGCACGAGCGCCACGGCGCGTCCTCCTCCCCGGACTCTGCTCATCTAGGACCAAACACTGATGGTCCCTGTTGAGGGGTCAGTCGCGCCAGTCCACAGCGGCAGAGATCTTCCCGATGATCGAGCGCCAGCCGAGACTTGCCTGTTGTGCCCCGATTTTCTTCAATCGGCGGCGGCCGAGATAACCGCCCATTCCGCCGGTCTCCGCCTTGCGCAGAGACTCATCGAGGTCGTCCAACGGTGAACCAGGCGCCAATGCCAAGATCACCGGCTTGAGCCGGAGGCCGTGACCCAGATCACGCGCCACCTCGCCCGCCGCGATCAGGAGCGGCAGGTCCCACGTGTCGTGTCCGCCGCGCAGGTTCTCGACGACCAGGTCCAGCTCGTACCGGTCCTCGGGCAGCGGGTCGATGTCGGTCGACTCTACCCGGTCGGCGACAGTGCTCCAGCTGTCCAACTGGGTCATATCGTGCGGAGCACCCGAACGAATGAAGCTGACCAGCGATTCCGGCGTCTTGAAGGTGAGCAACCGGCCGCGGTGGCTGAGGAAGATGGGAACTTCCTCGTCATCCGGCTCGGGCTCGTCGTCCTCGAAGTCGGCCGGGTCGGGCTCCTCGGCGTCGTCATCCGACTTGCCATCGGCCTTTTTCGTCTTGTCGTCGTCCTCGGCCAGCAGGGCCTGGAACTCTTCGTCGACGATGACCTCTTCTTCGGCGTCCTCGGCGGCGCGGGCCGCGGCGGCCCGCTCGCGGACCTCAAAGGGGTCGTCCTCGTCGATCTGGGTCTCGGTCGGCGTCAGCTCGGACGACTTCCGGTACGCCCGCAGGGTCAGACCCACGCCACCGGGCATCGCGATCTCCACCGGGGAGATGCGAACCTCGTCCCACAGCTCACGTCCGGACAGGCCGGCGGTGGCCTCGGACTCGTCGGACTGGGTGGCCACGGTGACCTCCGGGTGATTTTCGGGCGGACTATCAGGGTGACTCTGCGCACAGACACCCTAGTCGAGGTTCCAAAACCGGCTTACAGGGCGTCCGGATGCGCGGCCGAACGGCGAACTTCGATCTGGCCGAGCCGTACTCAGAAGCCCTTGGGGTGCCAGACCGTCTTCGTCTCGAGAAAAGCCGTCATCGGCCGCAGCCCGGGGTCGGCGGTGAAGTCGGGCTCACCGGCCGGGCGTAGCACCCGTTTGAGCGTGCCCCCGGCCGAGCGTTCCAGGTCGGCCGCCAGCTCGGGGTCGGTGACACCGGTCAGGTCGAGCCCGTTGACGTCGTCGTGCGACGCCAGCCAGGGCGCCACCTCGGCCGGGTCGCCGGTGAGAATGTTCACCACGCCGCCGGGCAGATCGGACGTGGCCAGCGTCTCGGCCAGGGTGATCGCCACCTGGGGGCCGGTGCTGACCACGACCGCGGTGTTGCCGGTGACGACGGCCGGCGCGACCACGCTGACCAGGCCGAGCAGCGACGGCGGGGCGACCACGCCGACCACCCCGGTGGGCTCGGGCGAGGACAGGTTGAAGAACGGGCCGGACACCGGGTTGGCGCTGCCGGTCACCTGGGCCAGCTTGTCGGCCCAGCCCGCGTACCAGACCAGCCGGTCGATGGCCGCGTTGAGCTCGTGGCCGGGTACGTCGAGGGTCTTGAACTCGCCCCGGCGGGCCTCCAGCATCTCGGCCGCGCGGTAGAGGATCTGCCCGCGGTTGTACGCGGTCGCGCCGGCCCAGCCGGGTTGTGCCTTGCGGGCCGCGACCACCGCGTCCCGAGCGTCCTTGCGGGAGGCGCGGGCCACGTTGTCGCCGTCCACGAGATCGGTCCGTCCTGACTCGCTCCGCGGGAACTTGCCGCCGATGAAGAGCTTGTACGTCTTCCGAACTTTCAACCGCTCAGACAAGGTACGCCTCCAGGCCGTGCCGGCCGCCCTCCCGGCCGTAGCCGGATTCCTTGTAGCCGCCGAACGGCGAGGCGGGGTCGAACTTGTTGAACGTGTTGGCCCAGACCACGCCGGCCCGCAACTTGTCGGCCACGGCGAGGATCCGGGACCCCTTCTCGGTCCAGATGCCGGCCGACAGCCCGTACGGCGTGTTGTTGGCCTTCTCGATCGCCTCGGCCGGGGTACGGAAGGTCAGCACCGAGAGCACCGGCCCGAAGATCTCCTCGCGGGCGACCCGGTGGGCCTGGGTGACGCCGGTGAAGATCGTCGGGGCGAACCAGAAGCCCCGGTCGGGCAGCTCACACGGCGGCGACCAGCGCTCGGCGCCCTCGGCGTCGCCGGCCTCGGCCAGCTCGGTGATCCGGGCCAGCTGGGCGGCCGAGTTGATCGCGCCGACGTCGGTGTTCTTGTCCAGCGGGTCGCCGACGCGCAGGGCGGCCATCCGGCGCTTGAGCGACACCATCAGCTCGTCGAACAGCGACTCCTGCACCAGCAGCCGCGACCCGGCGCAGCAGACGTGGCCCTGGTTGAAGAAGATGCCGTTGACGATGCCCTCGACGGCCTGGTCGACCGGCGCGTCGTCGAAGACGATGTTGGCCGCCTTGCCGCCCAGCTCCAGCGTGAGCCGCTTGCCGGTGCCGGCCACCGAGCGGGCGATCTGGCGGCCCACCTCGGTCGAGCCGGTGAAGGCGACCTTGTTCACATCCGGGTGTTCGACCAGGTAGCGGCCGGTGTCGCCGGCGCCGGTGACGATGTTCACCACGCCGGGCGGCAGGTCGGCCTGGCGGCAGACGTCGGCGAAGAACAGCGCCGACAGCGGCGTGGTCTCGGCCGGCTTGAGCACCACGGTGTTGCCGGTGGCCAGCGCGGGCGCGATCTTCCAGGCCAGCATGAGCAGCGGGAAGTTCCACGGGATGACCTGGCCGGCCACCCCGAGCGGGCGCGGCGACGGCCCGAAACCCGAGTAGTGGAGTTTGTCGGCCCAGCCCGCGTAGTAGAAGAAGTGGGCCGCGACCAGCGGGAGGTCGACGTCGCGGGACTCCTTGATCGGCTTGCCGTTGTCGAGCGACTCGAGCACGGCCAGCTCGCGGGACCGCTCCTGGATGATCCGGGCGATCCGGAAGAGGTATTTGGCCCGCTCGGCGCCGGGCCGGTCGGACCAGGCCGGGAAGGCTCGGCGGGCGGCGGCCACGGCCCGGTCGACGTCTTCCGGGCCGGCCAGCGCGACCTCGGCCAGCACCTCCTCGGAGGCCGGGTTCACGGTCTTGAAGCTGGCCTTGCCGGGGCCGAACTCGCCGTCGATGAACAGGCCGTACGACGGCTCGATGGTGACGATCGAGCGGGACTCGGGCGCGGGGGCGTAATCCAGGAAGGACATGATCAGTCCAGCGTGAAGTAGTCGGGGCCGGCGTAGTGGCCGGTGGTGAGCTTGGTGCGTTGCATGAGCAGGTCGTTGAGCAGCGACGACGCGCCGAACCGGAACCAGTCCGGGCTGAGCCAGTCGTCGCCGGCGGTCTCGGCCACCATGACCAGATACTTGATCGCGTCCTTGGTGGTCCGGATGCCGCCGGCGGGCTTGACGCCGACCTGGCGGCCGGTCTGCTCCCGGAAGTCGCGGACCGCCTCGAGCATGATCAGCGTGACCGGCGGGGTGGCGGCCACCGGCACCTTGCCGGTCGAGGTCTTGATGAAGTCGGCGCCGGCCCACATGGCCAGCCAGGAGGCGCGGCGGACGCTGTCGTACGTGCCCAGCTCGCCGGTCTCCAGAATGACCTTGAGATGGGCCGGGCCGCAGGCTTCCTTGACCGCCACGATCTCGTCGTAGACATGCCGGTAGTCGCCGGCCAGGAAGGCGCCCCGGCTGATCACCATGTCGATCTCGTCGGCGCCACCGGCCACCGCGTCGCGGGTGTCGGCCAGCTTGACCTCGAGCGGCGCCTGGCCGGACGGGAACGCCGTGGCCACGCTGGCCAGGTGGACGCCGGAGCCGCGGAGCACCTCGGCCACCGGCGGGACCATGGCCGGGTAGACACAGACCGCGGCGACCGGCGGGCAGGTCGGGTCGGCCGGGTCGGGCCGGACCGCCTTGGCCGCCAGCGCGCGCACCTTGCCGGTGGTGTCGGCGCCCTCGAGCGTGGTCAGGTCGACCATCCGGATGGCCAGGTCGATCGCCGCCGCCTTGCTGGTGGTCTTGATCGACCGGGTGCCCAGGGACGCCGCCCGCGCCTCGACGCCGACCTTGTCCACGCCGGGCAAACCGTGCAGAACTGAGCGTAACGACGCGGTCGGGTGGAGCGTGGCAGTCATGAGTCGGATGCTACGCGCTGGGCCTGCGGGCTGATCCGGTAAAGAACCAGTAGGTTGATCGCCGTGGACGTACTCGTGGTCGATCACCCGCTCGCCCTCTCCCGGCTCACCGCGATGCGCGCCGCCGAGACCGACAGCGGCGCCTTCCGCGCCGCGTTGCACGAGCTCACGACCATGCTGGTGTACGAAGCAGCGCGCTCCTTCGCGATCGAGAAGTTCCCGATCTCCACCCCGGTGGCGCCGACCGAGGGCGTCCGGCTGGCGAGCCCGCCGCTGATCGTCCCGGTGCTGCGCGCCGGCCTGGGCATGGCCGACTCGGCGCTGGCCCTGCTGCCCGAGTCGTCGATGGGGTTCGTGGGGCTGGCGCGCGACGAGGAGACCTTCGAGCCGCGGGCCTACATGGAGTCGCTGCCGGGCGACATGAGCGGCCTGCCCGCCCTGGTGCTCGACCCGATGCTGGCCACCGGCGGCTCGCTGGTGCACTGCTGCCGGCTGCTGGCCGACCGCGGCTGCGACGACATCATCATCTGCTGTGTGCTGGCCGCGCCCGAGGGCATCGCCAAGCTGGAGTCGTCGGGTCTGCCGCTGCGGTTGGTCACCGCGTCGATCGACGACGGACTGAACGAGAAGAAGTACATCGTCCCGGGGCTCGGTGACGCCGGCGACCGTCAGTTCGGCGGCATGCCGCGGTTCTGATTCGCTGAACTTTGCGGTAACGCGAGATTTCCGCGCGAAGTCGAGTTCGTCACATTCGCGCCCCCGGAACCGCGTTGACGTCCCCGTCCATTTCCCCTTTGCCGCCCCGGCCGTTGTAATAGCCGAAGTGGACGTCGCCGGCGAGCATCATCACCACGCTCCGTCGATCTCGCGACAACAGAAGGCCCCCGGTGGCCAGGACGGCTCACACCGTCGTCACCATGGGCCGTGGGCCTGGTGGGATGAGGTACTGTTCCCGCCGCCTGCGTATACCGACAGTCATTTGGAGGACGCCCATGTCCGGGCCTCAGGACGCCATCCCTCCCGCCAAGCCTGAGATCGGCGATGCCGAGATCGAGGCCGCCGTACGCGTGCTCCGCAGTGGCATGGTCGTGCAGGGTCCCGAGGTGGCCGCGTTCGAGCAGGAGTTCAGCCCCGTCGCGGGCGACGTGCACTGCGTCGCCGTGAACTCCGGCACGTCCGCCCTGCACCTGGCGCTGCTCGCGCTCGGCTTCGGTCCGGGCGACGAGATCATCGTGCCGTCCTTCTCGTTCGCCGCCACCGCCAACGCGGTGCGCCTGGTCGGCGCCGAGCCGATCTTCGCCGACATCGAGCCGGGATCGTTCAACCTCGACCCCGACGCGGTCGCCGCCGCGATCACCCCGCGCACCGTCGCGATCATGCCGGTCCACCTGTACGGCCACCCGGCCGCCATGGACCGCCTGGTGCCGCTGGCCCAGCAGCACGGCCTGGCCATCATCGAGGACGCGGCGCAGGCCCACGCCGCCGAGCTGAACGGCCAGAAGGTCGGCAGCTTCGGCGCCGCCGGCTGCTTCAGCTTCTACCCGACCAAGAACATGCACTCGCTCGAGGGCGGCATGATCACCACGCCCGACGCGGAGATCGCCCGTACCCTGCGGCTGCTGCGCAACCAGGGCATGGAGGCGCGCTACCAGAACGAGATCGTCGGCACCAACACGCGGCTCACCGACGTGGCCGCCGCGATCGGCCGGGTGCAGCTGGGCAAGCTGGCCGGCTGGACCGAGAAGCGCCGCGCCAACGCCGCCTACCTGGACGCCAACCTCCAGGGTGTCGTGGTGCCTCCGGTCGCCGCGGGCGCCAAGCACGTCTACCACCAGTACACGATCCGGGTGCAGGGTGACCGGGACGCGTTCCAGGCCGGGCTCAAGGAGCTGGGCATCGGCAACGCGGTCTACTACCCGATCCCGATCCACCGGTTGAAGCCGTTCCTTGACAAGGACGGCAATGTCGGCGACTGGAAGCTGCCCGAGACCGAGCGGGCCGCGGCCGAGGTCGTCTCGCTGCCGATCCACCCCAGCCTGACCCAGGAGCAGCTCGACCGCGTCGTCGAGGGCGTCAACACCGTGGCGGCCCGGGCATGAGCGGGACGGCGGGACTCCGCGCCGGCCTGATCGGCCTCGGCGCGATGGGGCGGAACCACGCCCGGGTGCTCAACCTGCTGGACGGCGTGGAGCTGGTCGGCATCCTCGACCCGGCCCCGAACGCGACCGGCCCGGCCGGCGTGCCGGTGGTGGCCGACCTCGACCAGCTGCTGGCTCTCAAGCTGGACTACGCGGTGGTGGCCTGCCCGACCGGTCTGCACGAGGAGATCGGTCTGCGGCTGGCCGCCGCGGGTGTGCACGCGCTGATCGAGAAGCCGCTGGCCCCCTCGGTGCAGGCGGCCACCAAGCTGGCCGAGGCCTTCGAGAAGGCCGGTCTGGTCGGCGCCGTCGGCCACATCGAGCGGTACAACCCGGCGCTGCAGAGCCTGCGGTCCCGCCTGGAGGCGGGCGAGCTCGGCGACATGTACCAGGTGGTCACCCGGCGGCAGGGCCCGTTCCCGGGCCGGATCGCCGACGTCGGCGTGGTGATGGACCTGGCCACGCACGACATCGACCTGACCGCGTGGGTCACCGGGCGTGACTACGCCAACGTCTCGGCCCGCACCGTCTCGCGCAGCGGCCGTCCGCACGAGGACATGGTCTCGGCGGTCGCCTCGCTCGGCGACGGCCTGATGGCGACCCACCTGGTGAACTGGCTCAGCCCGTTCAAGGAGCGGTCCACCGTGATCACCGGCGAGCGCGGCAGCTTCATCGCCGACACGCTCACCGCCGACCTGACCTTCTACGCCAACGGTGCCAACACCACCGAGTGGGAGGCCATCCGGGCGTTCCGGGGCGTCGCCGAGGGCGACATGGTCCGGTACGCGATCCCGAAGCGTGAGCCGCTGCTGGTCGAGCACGAGCGCTTCCGCGACGCGGTCGAGGGCAAGGAGAGCGATATCGTCACGCTGCGTCAAGGCACGCGTACGGTTGAGGTCGCCGAGGCCGTCCTCCGGTCCGCTGTGGACGGCGTCACGGTCGCTGTTCCGACACGGTAGAGTCCCGGCGGTTCGTACGCTTCGGGCACGAAAGGCAACTCCATGACTACCCCCGCTCCGGCGCCGCGCCTGCTGGTGATCGTCGCCAACGGCATCACGGGTGATTCCCGGGTGCAGAAGACCGCGATCGCCGCGGCCCGGGCCGGGTGGGACGTGACCTTGCTCGGCGCCGGCGGCCGTCGTGGCCGCCGGCTCGAGTCGGTGATGGGCTCCGTCAAGGTGGTCCGTCTGCCGGTCACGGCCAACTTCGCCGCGCGCAGCAAGGGCCACCCGGTCCGCCGTCTGGTCACCCAGACCGACATCCGCAACCGGGAGGGCCTGGCCGGCGTCCGCGCCGCCCACCAGGCCTGGCTGCGCGAGAGCACGGCCCGCATCGGCCGGCTGCGCGCCGCCGGTCCGGCCGGCAAGCCGGTGGCCAAGGCGCTGGGCGGCGTGGTCCGCGCCCGCCGGCTGTGGCACCAGCTGCGGGTCAAGGCGTTCTACTGGGAGCAGGGCCAGACCCTGCGGCCGACCGGCAACTGGCGCCGGGACTGGCCGTCGCTGGTCGACCTCGACCTGACCTTCGGGCCGGTGATCGAGGAGTTCAAGCCCGACCTGATCCACGCCAACGACATCACGATGATCCACACGGCGGCGCTGAGCGTGGCCCGGATGCGGGCGCGCGGCGAGAAGGTCGCCTGGCTCTACGACGCCCACGAGTACGTGCCCGGCATCGACTCGTGGAAGCCGGCCGAGGCCCGGGCCTACATGAACGTCGAGAAGGAGTTCATCAAGCAGGCCGACGCGGTGGTCACGGTGTCGCCCGAGATCGCCGACCTGCTGCGCAAGGACTACAGCCTGGCCGAGACCCCGTTGGTGGTGCGCAACACGCCGATCCGCGAGGGGGTCGGCCGGACCGATCCCAAGCCGTCGGTCCGCGAGAACGCCGGTCTGGCCGATGACGTTCCGCTGATGGTCTACTCCGGCTGGCTGGCGCCCGAGCGCGGCCTGGGCACGGCCATCACGGCCATGCCCGACCTGCCCGGCGTCCATCTGGCCATCGTCTCCGGCCGCAACACCCCCGAGCGCGAGAAGCTGCTGGAGCGGGCCGAGCAGCTCGGCATCATGGACCGCGTGCACGTGGTGCCCTACGTGCCGCAGTACGCCGTACCCGACTATCTCTCCTCGGCCGATCTCGGCCTGATCTGCTCGCAGCGCACCCTCAACTACGAGATCTCGCTGCCCACCAAGTTCGCCGAGTACCTGCACGCCGGTGTCCCGATCGTGGCCAGCGACGTGAAGACGCTGGGCGCGGCCGTGCGCAAGCACGACATCGGCGAGGTGTTCGTCGCCGACGACCCGGTCACCTTCGCCGAGGCGGTCCGCAAGGCGCTCGCCCGTCGCGACGAGCTGATCTCGCACATCACCGAGCCGCTGCTCGAGGAGCTCTCCTGGGAGCACCAGATCGACGGCCTCACCGACCTGTACGCCAAGATCTCGCCGAAGAAGCCGGCCGGTCCGCGGCCCGACGTGTCGTGGGCGGTGGACGAGACGACCGCGCCCAAGCCGGTGACCAGCAAGCCGAGCGAGCTGGGCGCGTGGCGGCCGCTGGCGCCGACCACACCGATCCGGCTCGGCCTCGGCCCGGCCAACTACGCCGGCCAGATGGCCACCTTCGCCCAGGCCATCTGCCGTGAATATCCCGAGGTCTCGGCCGAGGTGACGATGCGGCACAACCGGGAGACGTTCCTGTTCCCGGCCGACGTCTACGTCGAGACCGACCGCCAGGGCGAGTTCGAGGTCCAGCTCGAACAGATGCGGCGGATCATCGGGCGGTACACCCACCTGATCGTGGACGCGTTCCTGCCGGTCTTCGGCTACCTGAACGGCGACACCATCGAGGGCGACCTGCCGGCGCTGAAGCGGGCCGGCATCAAGGTGGCGCTGCTGGCGCACGGCAGCGAGATCCGGCACCCGGGCCGCCACTTGAAGCGCCACGAGTTCTCCCTGTTCCGGGACGCGCCCGACGGCATCGTCCCGCGCTACACCGGCCGCGCCGACAAGAACAAGAAGATCGCCGAGGCCAGCGGGCAGCCGCTGTTCGTCACCACCCCCGACCTGCTCGACGACCTGCCCACCGCCACCTGGGCGCCGCTGGTCGTCGACGTCGACGCGTGGACCAGCGACGTGCCGGTGATGGAACGCTCCCGCCCCCGGGTGCTGCACGGGCCGTCGCAGCGCTGGACCAAGGGCACCGACCGGATCCTGCCGACTCTGCAGACGCTGCACGACAAGGGCGCCATCGAGTTGGTGCTGGCCGAGCGGGTCAGCTGGGACGAGATCCGCGAGATGGTGAAGACCTGCGACATCGTGGTCGACCAGTTCGCGGTCGGGTCGTACGGCACGTTCGCGGTCGAGGCGATGGCCGCGGGCCGGCCGGTGATGGGCTACCTGGAGGATCGGGTGCACACCACGGCCGGGGTGCGGCCGCCGATCGTCAACGCCACGCCCGACACGCTGGGCGCGGCGCTCGAGTCGCTGCTGGACGATCCGTCCCGGACGGCGAAGATCGGCGCGGAGTCGGCCAACTACGCCCGCGAGACCCACGACGGCCGCCGCACGGCGCGCGCGTTCGCCGACTTCTTCGGCCTGGTTTAACCGGCTCGACGGGCGTGGAGGATCGCGCCGTGGGTGCTCTCCGGACTGGAGAGCACCGTGGTCGCCTCCACGGCGAAGCCCGCCTCGGACAACCTCTCCGCGACCGACGAGGCTGTGCGGTGGTGGACGTGCACGTTCATGGGGTGGCCGCCGTAGCCCTCGGTCTTCAGGCGGGTCTGATCGCCCGCGTGGAAGGCCAGCAGCAGGGGCCCGCCCGGTCGTAGGGTCCGGTGGAAGTGGGCCAGCACGCCGGACAGGGCCTCGTCGGGGACGTGGATGAGGGAGTACCAGGCCAGCAGGCCGCCGAGCGTGTCATCGCGCAGCGGCAGGTCGGTCATCGAGGCGACCGCGAAGCGCAGCGCGGGATGGTCGCGGCGGGCCTGATCGATCATCCCCGGTGAGAGGTCCAGGCCGAAGGCGTCGACGCCCAGCGACGTCAGGTGCGCGGTGATGCGGCCGGTGCCACAGCCGACATCCGCGACCGGGCCCCGGGACGAGGCGCGCTCGGCGAAGGCGGCCAGGGCCGCGCGTTCATAGGGCGCGTCGGCCAGGAGGTCGCGGAGCAGCGTGGCATAGCTCTCCGCGACCGTGTCGTACGACGTCCTGGCGTTCTGGAGCCAATCCGAGGTCACGTCACTTGCGCTTGATGAGCGAACGCAGCTTCTGTTCGAACGGGATGAGCACGCGGTCGCGGGTGTACTGCTGCGCGTGCTTCAGGGCCGCCTCACGGGTCTCCGGCGTCAGGTCTTCGGCCGCCTTGCCGGCGGCGATCATGGCCTGGGCCACGTCGACCGGGTCGAGGCTGTCGGCGTTGAACCACAGTGGATAGCCGGCCAGCACCTCGGCCGCCGCGATGCCGGGGGCGTGCACCGACACGATCGGCTTGGCGTTCGCCATGTACTCGAAGATCTTGCCGGACGTCACGTACTTGGCCCCGCCGGCCAGGAAGACCAGGACGTCGCTCTCGGCGTACGTGTGGGCGACCTCGGTCTTGGAGACCGGTCCCCGGTAGATGATGCCGGTGTCCTCACCACCCACCCGGTTCTCCTCGTCGATGCCGAGGACCTGCATCAGCCGCACGTGCCCGGCCCGGAAGAAGCCGAGGTGGCCGTAGAGGTTGAGGGTGGCGTCGGACAGCGACGGGTGGTTGCGCGCCTCGATGAACGCCTCGACCATCTCCTGCACCGGCTGGGCCGGCGTCAGCGTGCCCACGTACGAGAACCGCAGCGGCCGCACCGACTTGTGCGGCGCCACACCCTCCTCGAGGACGTCCTGGTCCCAGCCGTTGGGGACGATCATCATCTTGTCGGCGTCGGCCGGGTACCGCTCGGCGTGCCAGTGCCGGAGCGCCTCGTTGACGAAGATGACCGCGGACGCCTTGTGCAGCACCCGCTTCTCCCAGGCCCAGGCGCCGTGGCCGGCCGGGTAGAGCGGCTTGTCCTCGAACAGGTCGAGCGTCCAGGCGTCGCGGTAGTCCACGACGTACGGCGCGCCGGTGAACTTGTTGATCAGGTAGGCGGCGGCGAAGGCGGCGAACGGGTTGCCGGTCGCCACCACCACGTCGAACTTCTGCTTGGCGTGCATCCGCAACGCCTTGGCCACCGCGGCCATGCCCCACGAGTGGTAGTGCTCGGGGAAGAACTTCTGCGTCTTGTTGTAGAGCGCCAGCGCGAGCATCGGCGAGTTCCGGCGGAACCGGCTGAACCGGCGGATGTCGCTGGCCCAGACGAACTGGCTCAGCCACGGGCGCTCGACCCGGACCCGCGGGTCGATGGTCTCGGCCAGCTTTTCGTCGACCGAGCCGATCGCCTCGTACAGGAACTTGAGCGGCGCGGCGAAGACCGTGACGTCCCAGCCGTCGGCGACCAGGTGGTTGGCGGTGGCCCGGGCCCGGTAGACCCCGCTGGCCCGCGACGGCGGGAAGTAGAACGAGAGGTAGAGGACTCGCGGACGCCGGCTTCCATCCGTGGTGGTCATCGCTCTCCCATCGAGGCCGCCGGGGCGGTGTCCAGGTTGTACGCGACGCGGGGCACGTCGAAGATCTGCAGGAAGGTCACCGCGGCCGGCATCGACGCCGGGTCGGTGACCACCAGCAGGTCGACCCCGGCCCGGGAACCGAGGTGCTGCCGGATCAGCGCGGGCGGGCGGGCCGCCGGCCGCCGGCGCAGCAGGGGAAGGAACGTGCGCTGGTGAAGCGGGGTGGCGACCCGCCGGTCCCAGGCGCCGGCGGCGCGCTGGGACAGGCGCTTGACCGGGCCCAATCCTACGAGACGGAACGCCGCCCGTGGGCCCCGGACGAGCAGCGCCTGCTCGGCCCGCATCCAGCCGTACCGCTTCTCCAGCTTGTCCACGTCGATGACGCGTATCCGCTTGTCCAGCCGCTCGTTCTTCCATGCGGCGAAGTCCCGGACCACGAGCGTGGCTTCGCCGCCGGCGTCGAGCACCCGGACGGCGTCGATGGCGGCGGCTCGCTTGCGGGTTCCGCCCTCGGCCAGGAAGAGCACGTGCTCAGTCATCGGTGTCCCCGAACCAGGCGCGATGGTGGGCTTCGGCGGTGGCGGCGTAGCCGTACCGGCTCTCCAGCCGGTGGCGGGCCCGGCCCAGGTCGATCTTGTCGGGGAACCGGTCGCGCAGCCGCCGGAAGCCGGCCACCAGCGCGTCGCTCGCCTCCTCGACGTCGATCATCTCGCCGGCGTCCTCCTCGATGCCGGCGAGCGTCTCCTCCGGACCACCGCAGCGGGTGACCAGCACCGGCATCCCGGCGGCGGACGCCTCCACAATGGTCATCCCGAACGTCTCGAACCGGCTGTTGTGCACCAGCAGGTCGTGTTCGCGCATCAGGTCGAGGGCCCGGTCGGGCGGCTGGAGCCCGAGGAACGTCACGGCGTCGGTCAGGCCGAGCTCCTGGACCTTGGCGCCCAGCGGGCGGCGCAGCTCGCCGTCGCCGACCAGGGTCAGCTCGAGCGTCTCGTCCTCGGCCCGGCATCGGGCGAACGCCTCGAGCACCCACCGCACGCCCTTGCGCTCGGTCAGGCTGCCGACGTAGAGCCAGCGGCGCAGATCGGTGACCGGCTTCGGCCGCCGGACGTCGAAGGACACCGGGTTGGGCATCAGCCGGATCTTGTCGCGGTGGTGCGGGAACGCCTTGATCAGTGGGTCGCTGACCGCCGCGCCGACCGCGAAGAAGCCGGCGCACCGGGTGAGCAGTTCGTCGTACATCTCCTTGGCCTCGGGCTGGGCCAGCACCCCGCCGAGGAAGGTGGCGTGCTCGGTGACGAAGAGCCGGGCATCGGGCGCCTTGTTCCGCAGCGCGCCCCAGCCGCCCTGGAGGCCGACGTGGGCGTGCACGACCGGGGCGGGCAGCGGCTTGCCGTCGAGCACGGCGCTCAGCGTCTCGGCATGGCGGCGGCCGATCGCCGCGTAGCCCGGGCTCACGGTCAGCGGCACCGGGGTGTGAATGAGCCGGGCGCCGCCGGCCGTCGGGATCGCGTGCGGTGGGCGGTGGGTCCGGCTGAGCAGGCTCTGGTACGCGGCCTCGATCGGCCCGCCGTCCAGCCGGTGTCCCCACTCTTCGCAGTGGTAGACGGTCATGTCGGTGCCCGGTCCGGTGGCGTCGACCATGGCCCGCACGAAGGCGCCGCGGAACGCGTGGTCCGCGCCCGGGTACCAGGGTGTGACGACCGCGACCGGTGAGGGGTGTGATGGGGTGGTCACGGATGCCTCGTCAGCTGCGTTGCAGCACGTCGACGACCCGCTGGGCGGCGTGGCCGTCACCGTAGGGTGCGCCGCGCTCGGCGTCGGGGGCCGGGCGGGTGGCCAGCGACGACCAGTCGGCGCCCAGCGTCCACGGGTCGGGCACCAGGTGGTTCCAGCCGTTGGCCAGTGTCTCGGGCCACTCGGTCTCGGGCCGCAGCGTGGTGCACGGCCGGGCCAGCAGGTAGGCCTCTTTCTGCAGGCCACCGGAGTCGCTGACCACGCCGGCCGAGCCGAGCACGCCGGCCACCATCCCGGCGTACGGCAGCGGCCGGCCGGAGTGCAGCGCGCCCTGGTTGAGCTTGAGGCCGAACTTCTCGGCCCGGGCGACCAGCCGGGGGTGGGCGAGCAGGGCGACCGGCACGGGCAGCCCGGCCAGCGCGTCCAGCAGCGCGGCCAGCCGCTCGGGGTCGTCGGTGTTCTCGGCGCGGTGCAGCGTGGCCAGCAGGTAGGGCTGCTCGGGATCGATGCCGGCGGGCAGCTCGGGCTTGATCCCGCCGCCGGCCAGCACGTCGTCGCGGACCCGCATGCAGACGTCGACCATCACGTCGCCGACCAGCACCGAGCGCTCGGCCAGGCCCTCGTCGGCGGCGTGCCGCATGGCCTCCTCGGTCGGGCAGAGCAGCAGGTCGGCCGCGTGGTCGGTGAGCACCCGGTTGTGCTCCTCGGGCATCCGCCGGTTGAACGAGCGCAGCCCGGCCTCGAGGTGGGCCACCCGGATGTGCTGCTTCACCGCGGACACCGCGCCGGCCAGCGTGGAGTTGGTGTCGCCGTAGACCAGCACCCAGTCGGGCTGCTCACGCTCGAGCACCGGGTCCATCGCGCTGAGCACCGCACCGGTCTGTACGCCGTGGCTGCCCGAGCCGACGCCCAGGTGCACGTCGGGGTCGGGGATGCCGAGCCCGGTGAAGAACACGTCGGACAGGTCCGCGTCGTAGTGCTGGCCGGTGTGCACGATGACGTGCTCGTGTTCCGTCTCGGCGAAAGCGGCCGCGATCGGCGCGAGCTTCACGAGCTGTGGGCGGGCGCCCACGACACTCAGGACCTTCACGAATATGCTCCTCGGCTCGGATGGGAGGATGTCTCGGCCGCAGCACACGATACGTGAGCCCGGCGTGTCGTCCGGCCGCAGTCCCCACGCCTGGAGGGGGCGGCGTCGTGCTGGAGAGGGCACCATACTGTTAGCCGCCGCGGCGCCTGGCGTGGGCCGCCAGATCACACGCCGCGACTTCACGCGAAGGAGTTCCGTTGGCCACCCCAACTTCCCCGGTCGTCTACGTCGCGTTGGGTGCGCGCCGGATCCGGGCCGCACGGACGCTCGCCGCCGAACTGGCGGCCACCGGCCGGACGGTGCTTCTGGTGGTGGCCGATCTGCCCGAATGGTCCGGCGTTGAGGTGCCCGGCGTCACTGTCCGTAAGGTCGGCTCGGCCGATCCGGGCAAGGCGCTGCGGGTGGCGCGCAAGCTCCTGCTCTCCCGGCGGGGGCCGCTGGCCGGTGCGGGCCTGCTGATCGCGGGCGACCCCGAGGCGTCGCCGATCGCCGACGCCGCCCACCGGCAGTTCCCGGGTCTCGAGGTACGCACCGACGTGGTGACCGACCCCGGGCGCAAGCCCGCCGCGGCCGACGTGACCGTCGTCACACCCTGGTACCCGTCGCCGAACGACCCCTTCGCCGGCGCCTTCGTGCGGGCCACGACCGAGGCTGTCGGCAAGGAGGCCGGCACGATCACCACCCTGCACGCGGAGAACTGGTTCTACTCGCCCAAGGGCGTCACCGGGAAGCTGATCGGCGTCACCATCGAGCGCGAGCTGCGGCGCGACGCCGGCCTGGTGGTCGAGGACACCACCGAGGGCGAGCTGGTCCGGGCGGTCGTGCCCCAGCAGACCAGCGGCAGCTGGGCGACGTGGGGTCAGGAGCAGGTCGAGCGGCTGGCCGAGGCGCTGCCCACCGGCCGGATCGAGGCGCCGGTGGTGCACGCGCACACCGGGCACTACGCGGGCGTGGTGGCCGCGGCGCTGGCCCGGGACGACGCCAAGATCATCGTGACCGAGCACGCCACCTTTCTCGACCAGATCTTCGAGCACCGCGCGTCGCGCAACGCGTACGGCGAGATGCTCGCCCGCGCCGACCGGGTGCTCTGCGTCGGCCGGGCCCTGCTCGACCAGATCGTCGAGAAGTTCCCGCAGCACGAGAAGAAGCTCTCCATCGTTCCCAACCCGGTCGACTTCGACCAGTTCGCGGTCCGGCCGGCACCCCCCGCCGCCCCGCTGCGCTGGCTCTACGTCGGCCGGATGCTCGAGCACAAGGGCGTGCACACGCTGCTCGAAGCCTTCGCCAAGGTGGCCGCCGAGGACGACCGGGTGACGCTGACCCTGGTCGGCAACGGCAAGCTCGAGGCCCAGCTGCGCGAGCGGATCAAGGAGCTCGGCCTCGGCGCCCGGGTCACCCAGCTGCCCCCGGTCCGGCCCGAGGAGGTCACCGGGCTGCTGCACGAACACGACGTGCTGACCCACGCCAGCACGTCCGAGACGTTCGGGATGACGATCGTCGAGGCCATCGCCACCGGGACCCCGGTGCTGGCCGCCCGCAGCCAGGGCCCGGCCGAGACGCTGCACGGGCTCGATCACGTCGCCGGGCAGCTGTTCGAGGTCACCGAGGACCCGGACGAGATCGTCACGGCGTACCGGAAGCTGGTCGACGCCTGGGACGGCCTCGACCTGGCCGAGGCCCGCCGTCAGCTCCGCGAGCGCTACGGCCGCGAAGCGGTCGGCGCCCAGCTGCGTGAGATCTACCGCGAGGTGCTGGCCGGGCCGGCCGCCGGAACGACCGACGCGGTGGACGAGCCGGCCGCGCCGCCGCCGGTCACCACCGCCGAGACCGACCGGATCACCCTGGTCGCGATCGACCCGCCGGCCCCCCGGACGGCCCGCCGGTTCATCTCCGACCTGCGTGAACGCGGCTACGCGGTCGATGTGATCGCCTCCAAGCCGGACAGCTTCAAATGGTTCGCCGACGACGACGGCGTCAAGGTCTACGGCGTCGGCGAGGCCGAGGAACACCGGTTCCCCCATCGGCTGGAACACATCGTGGTCAAGGGCTTCCCGCGCCGGGCGCTGGGCTACCTGCGGGCGCGGGCCAAGGACGTCCGCGACCCGATGCCGGAGGCCCTGGCGATCGCCGCGCAGCGCGGCCACAAGTACGTGGCCGACCGCGTCCAGGGGCGGATCTACAACCCGTACTACTCGGTGGTGCGCCCGCGCGTGATGTGGAAGATCGCCCGGCGCCGGGTGCTGCCGAAGCTCGACCTGCGACACACCCGGCGGATCGTGGTCTACGGCATCGCCGGCGTGACCATCGGCTGGGGCCTGGCCCGCCAGAACCCGTCGATCGTGGTGGGCACCGACATGTCCCTGCCCGAGCCGCTGCCGACCGGGCGCGCCGAGTCGTGACCGGAACGGCGCCCGATGTGACGGCGATCGTCGCCGTCTACAACACGATGCCCTACCTCCGCGAGACGCTGACCTCGCTGGCCGGGCAGACGATCGGGCTCGACCGGCTCCAGGTGATCGCCGTGGACGACGGCTCCACCGACGACAGCGGCGCCGAGCTCGACCGCTGGCAGCGCCGCTACCCGGACACCATCACGGTGATCCACCAGGCCAACTCGGGTGGTCCGGCCGCGCCCAGCAACCGTGCACTGGAGCAGGCCACCGGCCGGTACGTGTTCTTCCTCGGCGCCGACGACCACCTCGGCGCCGAGGCGCTGGAACGGCTGGTGCGCGCGGCCGACGAGCTGTCGGCCGACGTCGTGCTGGGCCGGCTCGTCGGCGCCGGCGGCCGCTGGGTCAGCCAGCAGATCTTCGACCCCGGCGACCGCGACGACGTCACGCTGACCAACTCGGCGCTGCCGTTCGCGCTGTCCAACACCAAGCTCTTCCGCCGCTCGCTGCTGGAGGAGCACCACATCCGCTACCCCGAGCAGCTGCGCTCCCAGAGCGACCAGCCGTTCACCATCCAGGCGGTGGTCAAGGCCCGGCGGGTGGCGGTGCGCTCGGACTACAAGTTCTACTACGCGGTACGCCGGAAGGACTCCAGCAACATCACGTACGGCACCCCGCTGCACGACCTGCTCTCCGACACCGCCGTCCTGATGGACCTGGCCGCCGACCTGATCCCCGACGCGGCCGCCCGCCACCGGGTCCTCCACCGGCACTTCACCTGGGAGGCCAGCAAGGTCCTCAACCAGCGGTTCCTCGACTCGATCCGGGCCGAGCAGAGCCGGGTGCAGGACGGCATCAAGAAGCTGGCCGAGACCTACCTGACCGACGACGTGCGCCAGAGCCTGGAGGCCCACCGGCGGCTGCTGGTCAGCGTCGCCCAGTTCGGTTCCCTGGACGACCTGATCACCGTCCTGGCCCACCACCTGGCCAGCAAGAACCAGCCGGTGATCGTCGAGGGCGAGCGGCACTACCTCGGCTACCCGTTCTTCCGCGACCCGGAACGCGACTTCCCGGACGAGTGGTACGACGCCACCGCCACCCTGGGCCCGCGCGTCCACCAGGCCGGCCCGGCCACCGTCCGGTGGGGACGCGACGCCGACGGGCGGCGCTCCCTCGTGGTCGAATGGCAGAGCTCGCTGACCGACCTGGACCGCACCGACGAGCCGCGCCCCCGGGTCTTCGCCGGCGATCACGTGGCCGCGAAGACCGAGATCCGCCCGGGCGGCGCCATCCGCGCCGACTTCATCCTCGACAACGTGCTCGCCGAGGACGTCCACCGCAAGCGCCGGGCGTTGCGCTTCGTGCGTACGGTGGGTGGCGAATTCCACAGCCTTCCGGTGACCGTGAGCGGCCGGGGCAAACCCCTGGCGCGTATTCTGCACCGTCGTGGACTGCGGATGTGGTCGGTGGCGCCGGATACGAACCGTGACGGCCAGCTACGCATCGTGGTCAACCCTGTGACACCGCGCCGGTTCGCCGGCGCCGTTCTGCGTCGGCTTCGCCTGCGCTAGGCCAATTCTGTCCGGCGCGACCGCGCCGCCCCGAGGAGGAAAGACCCCCGCATGAAGATCTGTGTCGTCGCCCTGGGCAAGATCGGGCTGCCGCTCGCCGTCCAGTTCGCGTCCAAGGGACACACCGTGCTCGGTGCGGATGTGTCGGAGCCCACCGTCCGCAAGGTGGCCGAGGGTGTCGTGCCGTTCCCCGGCGAGGCCGACCTGGACGTCAAGCTGAAGGAGGCCGTCGACGCCGGCCTGCTGACCGCCACCACCGACACCGCGTCCGCGGTCGCCCAGTCCGACGCGGTCGTGGTCGTCGTGCCGCTGTTCGTCGACGGCGACGGCAAGCCCGACTTCGGCTGGATGGAGTCGGCGACCAAGGACATCGCCCGCGGCCTCAAGCCCGGCACCCTGGTCAGCTACGAGACCACGCTGCCGGTCGGCACCACCCGCAACCGCTGGGCGCCGCTGCTCGAAGAGGGCTCCGGCCTGGTCGCCGGCCGCGACTTCCACCTGGTGTTCAGCCCCGAGCGGGTGCTCACCGGGCGGGTCTTCGCCGACCTGCGCAAGTACCCGAAGCTGGTCGGTGGCGTGGACGCCGGCTCGGCCCAGCGCGGCATCGAGTTCTACCAGGCCGTGCTCGACTTCGACGACCGCCCCGACCTGGACAAGCCGAACGGCGTCTGGGACCTGGGCTCGGCCGAGGCGGCCGAACTCGCCAAGCTGGCCGAGACCACCTACCGCGACGTCAACATCGGGCTGGCCAACCAGTTCGCCCGGTTCGCCGACACCATCGACGTCGACGTCAACCTGGTCATCGAGGCGTGCAACACCCAGCCGTACAGCCACATCCACCGGCCCGGCATCGCGGTCGGCGGGCACTGCATCCCGGTCTACCCGCGGCTCTACCTGTGGAACGACCCGCACGCGACGGTCGTCCGGGCCGCCCGCGAGGCGAACGCGGCCATGCCGGCGTACGCGGTCGACCTGCTCGCCGCCGCGGTCGGCGACCTGACCGGGCTGGGCGTGCTGGTGCTCGGCGCGTCCTACCGGGGCGGTGTCAAGGAGACCGCGTTCTCCGGGGTCTTCGGCACGGTCGAGGAGCTCAAGCGCCGGGGCGCGGTGCCCTACGTCTCCGACCCGATGTACTCGTCGGAGGAGCTGACCGCGCACGGCCTGCCGCCGTTCGAGGGTCAGGACCTGGGCGCGGCCATCCTGCAGGCCGACCACGCCGAGTACAAGAACCTGACCAGCGACGACCTGCCCGGTGTGAAGGTGCTGGTCGACGGTCGCCGGACGACGGACCCCGACAAGCTCGTCGGCATCCGCCGCATCGTCATCGGCGGTTAGGCACGGAACGATCGCGGGGCGAGACTCCGACCCCGCGATCGCCCCGTCGTTGAGATGGCCCGTGGTTTCTCACGCCCGCCGGGTTTGCGGGTGGCAGAAAAGCGCGAGTCATCTCAGCGGCATTTTGGGGGCGATCGCCGTGGAGCGGAGCCGGTCAACTCTGCGGGGGATTCTCCATGTCACGGGAGATGATCTCGCCGGACCAGTTCACCCAGGCCTTCGGGCGGGCCGGGTTGCCGGCGACCAGCTGGTAGGGCGGGACATCCTTGGTGACCACCGAACCGGCGGCGATCATGGCGCCCTCGCCGACCTCGATGCCGCAGATCAGGGTGGCGTTGGCGCCGATCGAGGCCCCCCGGCGGATCAGGGTCGGGGTGATCTTCCAGTCGGTGTTGTGGGCGCGCGGGCGCAGGTCGTTGGTGAAGACCGCGCACGGGCCGACGAACACGTCGTCCTCGATCGTGACGCCCTGGTAGACCGAGACGTTGTTCTGAATCTTCACGCGGCTGCCCACCACCGCGTTCGAGTCCAGGTAGACGTTGCGCCCGATGACGCAGTCCGCGCCGACGGAGGCCGAGGACCGGATGTGCGCGATGTGCCACACCTTGGTGCCGGCGCCGATCTGGGCGCCCTCCTCGACGTCCGCGCTCGCGTGCACGAAGTAATCCATCCGCGCATCCTCGCAAGCGTGCGCGCAACGGCCGTCACCGGGCGTCAGTCGCACACAGCGTGACCGGCGGATCACCCGGTTGAGTCCGACCTCTGACCTCGGGGGTGATCAGCGTGACCGCGGCCACTATCGTTCCATGGCATGACCTCCATCGCGCTGGCTGAGGAGCTGCTTCTCCTCGCTTACGACGACCAGACCGGCAAGGCGACTGGTTCCCGCATCGGTCTCGACCTCGGCATGGCCGCGGCCGTGATGGTCGACCTGGCGCTGGCCAACCGCGTCGCGTACGTGGACGGGTATCTCAAGGTCATCGACGACACCTCGGTCGAGGACCCGATCGCCGACGCCGTGCTGGCCAAGGCCGCGGCCGACGAGCCGCACACCCCGGCCCAGTGGCTTCAGCGGCTGCGCCACGGGCTGCGCACCCGGGTGCTGGCCGACCTGGTCGCCCGCGGCGTCGTACGAGACGTGGACGAGACCCAGATGGGCGTCATCCACGTGCACCGCTACCCGACGACCGACCCGGCGGTGGAGGCCGAGATCCGCAAGCGCCTGGCCGAGGCGCTGATCACCCAGGGCATGCCGGACGAGCGGACCGCGGCCCTGTGCACGCTGCTGGTGGCGGTGCGGATGGAGCCGGCGCTGCGGCTGCCCCCGGAGGAGGCGGCGCAGGCCCACTCGCGGCTGGAGGCGATCGCCAGCGGCGCCGGGTTCAGCGGCACCGCCAACCTGGAGGACTCGATCGTGCGGCCCAGCGTCGCGCTGGTCGTCGCCACCCTGGGCCGCGCCATCCAGGCCGCGCTAGGCACCCCCCGGCAGGTTTAGGCCTTATTTCACCTTCGCTTCCGGGGCGTTCAGACTGTGCCCGAATGTGGAATGAGGCCTAGCGCTTTCGCCGTCTCGTCTTTCAACGCGGCCACGGCTTCGCTCGCGGCCGCGCGGTCCCCGGTCAGGGTCGCGGCCGTCGCCGGGCGGACCACTTCCAGGTACGCCTTGAGCTTCGGCTCGGTGCCGGACGGCCGGATCACCACCCGCGCCGACGCCGTGCTCAGCCGCAGGATGTCGTTCTCGGGCCGCAGGTCCTCGAACGTCATCGGTTCGCCGAGCAGGGTGGCCGGTGGCGCCCCGCGCAGGTGGGACATGGCCCGGCCGATGTCGGCCAGGTCGTCCACCCGCACCGAGACCTGATCGGTGCGGTGCACGCCGAACTCCACGTCGAGCTCGGCCAGCCGGTCGGCGAGCGTACGCCCCTCGGCCTTCAGCCCCGCCGCCAGCTCGGCCACCAGCAGGGCCGCGGTGATGCCGTCCTTGTCCCGCACCAGGCCCGGGGCGACGCAGTAGCCGAGCGCCTCCTCGTAGCCGTAGGCCAGGTCGTCGTCGGCCCGCACGATCCACTTGAAGCCGGTCAGCGTCTCGCCGTAGGGCACGCCCCGGGCCGCGCAGATGGCCCGCAGCAGGCTCGACGAGACGATCGTGGTGGCGTACGTGCCGGGGGCGCCGCGGCGGATCAGCTGGTCGGCCAGCGCCGCCCCGAGCTGGTCACCGGTCAGCGGGGTCCAGGACCCGTCCGGCCCGGGCACGGCGACGGCGCAGCGGTCGGCGTCCGGATCGTTGGCGATGGCCAGGTCGGCGCCGGTGGCCGTGGCCAGGGCGAGCAGCCGGTCCATCGCGCCCTTCTCCTCCGGGTTGGGGAAGGCCACGGTGGGGAAGTCGGGGTCGGGTAGGGCCTGCTCGGCCACCACGTGCGGCGCGGGGAAGCCGGCGCGCTCGAAGGCCGCGGCGAGCACGTCACCACCAACACCATGAAGCGGTGTGTACGCCACGGTGAGCGCCCGGGGGCCGGCCGGAAGGGTGGCGGCCGCGCGGCGGACGTACCCGTCGGTGATCTCCTCGCCGAGGACCCGGCCCGGACCGCCCAGCTCGACCGCCGTCAGCTTGTCGACGGCCTGGATGGCCGCCTCGATCTCGACGTCGGCCGGCGGCACGATCTGTGCGCCCGCGCCCGAGGTTCCGCCCAGCCCGGCGCCCAGGTAGACCTTGTAGCCGTTGTCCTGCGGCGGGTTGTGGCTGGCGGTGACCATCACGCCGGCCACCGCGTCCAGGGCTCGCACCGCGTAGGCCAGCACCGGCGTCGGCAGCGGCCGGGGCAGCAGCAGCGCCGCCCGGCCCGCGCCCTGCGCCACCTCGGCCGTGCGTTCGGCGAACGCCCGCGACCCGTGCCGGGCGTCGTAGCCGATGACCAGCGGCCCGTCCGCGCCCGTGCCGCTCAGCCAGCCGACCAGCCCGGCGGCGGCGCGCGTGACGACGGCCAGGTTCATCCCGTTCGGCCCGGCCCGCAGCCGCCCGCGCAGCCCGGCCGTGCCGAAGGTCAGTGGCCCGGCGAACCGGTCGGCCAGCTCACCGGCGCTGCCCGGCAGCCCGTCGAGCAGCGCCCGGATCTCGGCCCGCGCGACCGGGTCGGGGTCATCGGCGAGCCAGGCCTCGGCCCGCTCCCGCACGTCGTCAGTTGACATGCCCCGTGCATATCACGGCGCCGTCAGGCGAGCGCGTAGGAGCTGAGCATCTCGTCGAAGATCGGGGTGCTGTCGGCGAACGTCGCCTCGGTGGTGGTCAGGAAGAACGAGTACGCCTTGCCGTCCCGGATCACCGCGCCCCACTTGCCGTGCCGCCCCTCGGGGCCACTGCCGCAGGTGTATTCGAGCACCGCGCCGTCGCGGCCGGCGATGCTCTGCGGCTCGAGCGAGACCTGCTTGTAGGGCTTCGGGCAGTTGGTCGACCTGGTCCTGAGCGTGTTCTCGGCGACGCCGAGGAACTTCTCGGGCGTGGCCTTGGACGTCTCGACCAGGATGCGGACCTTGCGCAGCCTGTTCTTGGGATCGACGTAGTCGACCCAGGAGCCGCCGGACTTGCGGCTCCAGCCCTTCGGCACGTTCACGTTGATGCCGCGGTCGTGGTATTCCTGGGTCGGGAAGGCCGCGGGCGGCGGCGCCTGGCTCTGCTGGCCGGCCGCGATCGGCGTTTTCGCCGGGTCGTCGCCGCCGGGGATGGCGATGACCAGGATCAGCGCGATGAGCACGACGAGCGCGCCGCCACCGGCGATCAGCTGCTGCTTCGGCGACCAGCCCTTGACCGTGGTGACGGCCCGGTCGGCCGTGGTCCGGACGGTGGCGACGGCGTTGTCGACCATCGCGCGCCGCTTGGCCGACGGGCTCTGCACGATCCGCCCGCCGCCGTACTGGTTGCCGGTCGAGGCCGGGGCGCCGTTGTCCCAGGAGCGGCGGGGCGGCACGACCGCCGTGGTGTCGCCACCCGCGGTCGGCGGACCCGGAGGCATCGCCTGGGTGCGATCGCTCTGGTCGACCTTGGCCAGGTGGCCGCTCAGCGAGTCGCCCGGCTGGAGCATCGCCCGGCCGCCGATCTGCCCGCTCGGCCGGGGCGCGTGGATCGGCTGGGTCTCCTGCGCCGGGGGCCGCTGGCTGGGCACCACCGAGTAGGGGTCGGTCGTCATGTGTGGCGGCGACTTGCTGGCCAGCGGGCCGGCGAGTTGCTGCCGGAGCATCGTGCGCGCGGTCTGCGCGTCGAACCGGCGGGACGGCTCCTTCTCGAGCAGGCCCATCAGGATCGGGTCGAGCGAACCGGCCCGCACCGACGGGGTCGGCGGGTCTTCGACGACCGCGTGCATGGTCTCGATCGGGTCGCCCTTGTCGAACGGCGGGCGGCCCTCGACGGCCGTGTAGAGCGTCACACCCAGGGAGAACAGGTCGCTGGGCGGGCCGAAGTCGTTGCCCATCGCGCGCTCGGGCGAGATGAAGTGGGGTGAGCCGAGCACCATGCCCGGGGTGGTCAGCTGCACGTCGGTCGGCAGCTTGGCCACGCCGAAGTCGGTGAGCACGCAGCGGCCGTCGGTGCAGATCAGGACGTTGGCCGGCTTCACGTCGCGGTGCAGCACGCCATGGGCGTGGGCGACCTCGAGCGCGCCCAGCAGCGCGATGCCGATCTTGGCGACCACGCGGGGCGGGATCGGGCCGTCCTCGATGATCATGTCGGCCAGGCTGCGGGCCTCGAGCAGCTCCATGACGATCCAGGGCCGGCCGCCCTCGTGCACCACGTCGTAGACCTGGACCACGGCCGGGTGTTGCAGCGCGGCGGCGGCGCGGGCCTCGCGCATGGTGCGTTCGTACATCGAGTCGCGGTCGCTCGGCGCCAGGCCGGGCGGGAGGATGACCTCTTTCACGGCGACGTCGCGACGCAGCAGGGTGTCGGCGGCGCGCCACACCGTACCCATGCCGCCGTGGCCCACCGCGGCCCTGAGGGTGTACCGATCGCCGATGAGCGTGCCTGGAGCTGCGCGTCCGCTGGTGGGAGCGTTGCCGCCGCTCCACGTCGGAATCTGAGTCACAGAGATGCCACCGAGGGATCTAGGGGCCGGGGGACCGAACCCCGCTATCTTGCCGCTTCGTACCCCTTTTCGGAAAGTCGATGGGGCATTCGTTACGGTCCTGATGACGAGGCGTAAAGGCGTTGTCGCGCAGTGTCGACGACTAGTATCGGATCGTGGAAGCTGAATCCGGATTCACCATCAAACCGGTGTATAAGGAGCTTGTTTCCGGCGATCTCGGCGAGCCGGGCGAGTTTCCGTACACGCGCGGTGTCTATCCGACCATGTACACCCAGCGACCATGGACGATGCGGCAGTACGCGGGCTTCGGCACGGCCGCCGAGTCCAACGCGCGCTACCACCAGTTGCTGGCCAACGGCACGATGGGCCTGTCCGTCGCGTTCGACCTGCCCACCCAGATGGGGTACGACTCGGACGACGCGATCGCGCACGGCGAGGTCGGCAAGGTCGGCGTGGCCATCGACTCGCTCGACGACATGCGCCGGCTCTTCGACGGCATCCCGCTCGACCAGGTCTCCACGTCGATGACGATCAACGCGCCCGGCTCGGTGCTGCTGCTGCTCTACCAGCTGGTGGCCGAGGAGCAGGGGGTGCCCGGGTCGGCCCTGAACGGCACGATCCAGAACGACATCCTGAAGGAGTACATCGCCCGGGGGACGTACATCTTCCCGCCCAAGCCGTCGTTGCGCCTGGTCTCCGACACCTTCGCCTACTGTCACGCCGAGATTCCGAAGTGGAACACGATCTCGATCTCCGGCTACCACATGGCCGAGGCCGGCGCGACGCCCGCGCAGGAGATCGCGTTCACCCTGGCCAACGGCATCGAGTACGTCCAGGCGGCGATCAACGCGGGCCTGGCCGTGGACGACTTCGCGCCGCGCCTGTCGTTCTTCTTCGTGGCCCGCACGACGCTGCTCGAAGAGATCGCCAAGTTCCGCGCGGCCCGCCGGATGTGGGCCCGGATCATGCGCGACGACTTCGGCGCGACCAACCCCAAGTCGATGATGCTCCGCTTCCACACCCAGACGGCCGGGGTCCAGCTGACCGCGCAGCAGCCCGAGGTGAACCTGGTGCGGGTGGCGATCCAGGCGCTCGGCGCGGTGGCCGGCGGCACGCAGTCGCTGCACACCAACGCGTACGACGAGGCGCTGGCCCTGCCGACCGAGAAGTCGGCGCGGCTGGCGCTGCGGACCCAGCAGGTGCTGGCGTACGAGAGCGGGCTGACCGGCACCGTCGACCCGTTCGCGGGCTCGTACGCGATCGAGGCGATGACCGACGAGGTCGAGCGGATCGCCAACGAGCTGATCGAGCAGGTGTTCTCGTACGGGTCCGCGGTCGAGGCGATCGAGCAGGGTTTCCAGAAGCAGGAGATCGAGACTTCCGCGTACCGCATCGCCAACCAGGTGGACGGCGGCGAGCGGGTGGTGGTCGGGGTCAACCGGTTCGTGGCCGACACCGAGGAGCGGTACGAGCCGTTGCGTGTCGACCCGGCGATCGAACGGGGTCAGGGCGAGCGGCTGGCTACGCTGCGTGCGGAACGGGACGGCCCGGCCGTGGAGAGCGCGCTGGCCGACATGGCGAAGGCCGCGGAGGGTACGGAGAACGTGTTGCCGTACATGAAAGAGGCGTTGCGGCGGCGTGCGACCGTCGGGGAGGTCTGCCACTCGCTGCGCGGGGTGTGGGGGGTCTACCAGCCGGTCGAGCGGTTCTGATGCTTTTTCCAAGTTCGCTTCCGGGGCGTTTTGGCTGGTGGCGAATTTGGAAAAGGGCACAAGGTCGTCACCTGGGAGGGGGATCACCCGTTGGGTGGTCTAGGCTGTCGCGCCTCAACGGACTATTGCCGAGGGAACTGTGACCACTGTGCTGACCGTGCCGGAGGGCACAACCGTGGGTGATCAACCGGGTCCGCTGCCGGGCCGGCTCGACCACTGGCTGGCCGCCCGAGGCGCCGATCTGGTCACGTTCCGTCGCCATCTGCATGCGCACCCGGAACCGTCACACCACGAGTTCGAGACCGCCGCGCTGATCGTCCGCGAGCTGACCGCCGCCGGGCTCAAGCCGGAGCTGCTGCCCAAGGGCAACGGCGTGCTCTGTGACATCGGGACCGGCGACCGGGTGATCGCCTTCCGCGCCGACCTCGACGCGCTCCCGCTGCCCGACATCAAGGACGTGCCGTACCGCTCCACGGTGGACAATGTCACCCACGCCTGCGGGCATGACGTGCACACCACCGTGCTCCTCGGCCTCGGCCTGGCACTGGCCGAGCTGGAGCGGGAGGGCGCGCTCCCCGGCCGGATCCGGCTGATCTTCCAGCCGGGCGAGGAGAGCATCCCGTCCGGCGCCCCCGAGGTGATCGCCGCCGGCGCGATGAAGGACGTCGCCGCGATCTTCGCGCTGCACTGCTACCCGCAGCTGCCGGCCGGCCTGGTCGGCGTGCGCTCCGGCCCGTTCACCGCGGCCGCCGACATGGTCGAGGTGACGCTGACCGGCCCGGGCGGGCACACCGCGCGGCCCCACCTCACCGCCGACCTGGTGCACGCGCTGGGCCGCGTCGTGGTGGACGTGCCGGCCCTGCTGGACCGCCGGGTCGACCCGCGTGCCGGGGTGTCGATGGTGTGGGGCGCGGTGCACGCCGGCGAGGCGGCCAACGCGATCCCGGGCACCGGCTACGCCCGCGGCACCGTCCGGATCCTCAACCGGGAGGCCTGGCGGGCGGCGCCCGACCTGATCACCAAGCTGATCAAGGACGTGGTGGCGGCGACCGGGGCCGAGGCCGAGGTGACCTACACCCGTGGCGTGCCGCCGGTGATCAACGACCGGATGGCCTCGGCCGTGGTGGCCGGTGCGGCCGGCGCCGCGCTGGGCGCCGACCACGTCGTCGAGGCCGAGATCAGCATGGGCGGCGAGGACTTCTCGTTCTACCTGGAGCACGTGCCCGGGGCGATGATCCGGCTCGGCACCGGCACCCCGGGCAGCGAAATCCGCCACGACCTGCACCGGAGCGACTTCGACGTGGACGAACGCTGCATCGGCCACGGCGTCCGGGTGATGGTGCACACCGCCCTGGCCGCGCTGGCCACCGGCGCCTTCTAGTCGTCTCCGGCCGCCGCGGCCACCGCGGGCTGGGGTGACGCGGTCGCCGGGGCCACCACGGTCCGGCGGCGCCGGCGCAGCGCCCAGATCAGCAGCCACACCGGCACGCCCACCACGATCAGCCAGGGCAGCAGCGCGCCGAGCACGGTCACCAGCACGCCGAGCGAGGCGAGCAGCGCGTTCCAGCCGCCGCGCAGGCCGGCCAGGAAGCCGGGCGGCTCGTCGCCGGGCGGCCCGACCTGCGCGGCCGGGCTGAGCAGGACCACGGTGATCGTGGAGAGCGCGGTCAGGTCGGCCAGGCGGCGCTTCTTGGCCTCCAGCGAGGCCAGGTCGGACTCCCGGGTGGCCACCTCGCGCTCCAGCATCACCAGGTCGTTCAGCGACTTGGCCTGGCCGAGCAGCCGACGGCCGCTGTCCACCCGGGCCTGCTGCACCTTGATCCGGGCGTCGAGGTCGACGGTCTCCTCGGTGACGTCCTGGGTGTTGATCTCCCGGGACTCCTCCTTGCCGTCCTTGCCCAGCTTGGCCAGCTGGTCGACCACGCCGCTGAACTTGCCGGCCGGTACGCGCAGGGTGAGCGTGGCGTTGGCGCCGCCGTTGTCGCTGTTGCGGTTGTCGCCGCCGACGAAACCGCCGGACCCGGCCGCGATCCCGACCGTGCGGGCGGCGGCCTCGTTGACGTTCTCGACGCGCAGCGTGATCGACCCGGTGTAGATGATCGAGCGCTGGTCGACGCTCAGGTCGGGCGCCTGGGCCGGCTCGTTCTTGCCCTCGGCCGGCGCGACCTGGGCCTGGTCCTGGGTCCCTTGAGCCGGCGCGGCCTGCTCGTTCGGCTGGGCCGGCGCGACCGCGGGCGCCCCGCCCGAGTCGCCCCGGCTCTCTGAGGCGGCGTTGTCGGCCGAGTCGGCGCCGCAAGCGGTGGTGGTCAATAGGAATCCGGCCGCGAGCGCGGCCGTGATCAGTCGTGTGATACGCATGGCATCCTCCGAACCCCGTTTCGGTCAGCGCGGGTCAGACGTGCGGCACACGCTGTGCGGTTCCGGCAGACTGCGGGTTGAGGAGTCACGATTCGGCTGCGGAGGGGTCCCGTGCAGATCACGAAGTTCACGCATTCCTGCCTGCGCATCGAGGGCGACGGGGTGCTCGTCGTCGATCCCGGCGGTTTCAGCGAGCGGTCCGCCCTGGCCGGCGCCGACGCCGTCCTCATCACCCACGAGCACCCCGACCACCTGGACGTCGAGGCGGTCACCGAGGCCGTGCGGCAGCGGCCCGGCCTCACGGTGTTCGTGCACCCCGACGTGCTCCCGAAGACCGAAGCGTTCGCGGCGGCGGTCACCACGGTCGAGCCGGGCGCCGAGTTCCTGGCCGCCGGGTTCACCGTGCGGGCCTTCGGCGGGCAGCACGCGGTGATCCATCCGGACGTCCCGCAGATCGCCAACATCGGCTATCTGATCTCGGACGGCACGGCCAACCTCTATCACCCGGGCGACTCGTACCACGTGCCCGAGGGCACGACGGTGGAGACCTTGTTCGTCCCGCTGCAGGCTCCGTGGGCCAAGGTGTCCGAGACGATCGAATTCGTGCGTACGGTACGCCCGGAGCGCGCCTTCGCCCTGCACGACGGCCTGCTCAACGACAACGGGTTCGGCATCTACCAGGGCCTCATGGACCGTCTCTCCGGCACCACGTACGCCCGCCTCGCGCCGGGCAGCACCATCGGCTGATGGCGGCCGCGACCGACGCCCTGATCCGGCGGATGTACGAGGACCCGCCGGACGGCTTCGTCGCGGCCCGGTCCGCGGCGATCGCCGCGGCGAAGAAGGCCGGTGACACCGCCGCCGTGAAGCGGCTGACCGCCCTGCGCAAACCGACCGTGGCCGCCTGGCTGGTGAACCTCCTGGCGCTGCGCAAACCGGAGCTGATCGACCAGCTGGTCGAGCTGGCCGAGGCGTTGCGGGTGGCCCAGCGCACCCTGAAGGGTGACGAGCTGCGTGAGCTCTCCACCCAGCGCCGGCAGATCGTGTCGGCGCTGGTCGGCGAGGCCCGCAAGCTGGCCGTCGCGCGCGACCGCGGGCTGGCCGGCAAGCTGCCGCTGGGCGAGGTGGAGGCGACGCTGAGCGCGGCGATGGCCGAGCCCGACGTCGCCGAGCAGGTGCGCACCGGGCGCCTGGTGCGCGCGGCCTCGTACGCCGGCTTCGGTGAGGTTCCGCGTCCCCGCCTGCGCCTGGTCACCGATCTCGAGGAGTCCACCTCGGAATCTTCTTCGGACGCCGACGAGGACTCCGAGGACGATGACGAGGACGAGCCGGCGATCTCCGCGCGGGAGCGTGCCCTGGCCGACCGCCGCCGCCGGGAGCACGAGGAACGCCGCCGGAACGTCAAGAAGGAGCTGACCGCGGCCCGATCGGCCGAGAAACGCGCCGACGACCAGCTCGAGAAGGCCGAGTCGGCCGAGCGTGACGCGGGTCATGCCGTCGAGGACCTGGACAACGAACTGGCCGAACTGGAGCGTCGCCGGACCGAGGCGCAGGCCGAGGTGGGCCGCCGCAAACTGGCCCGGCGGACCGCGGAACGGGAGGCCGCGGCCGCGCGGCGCCGGGTCGGTGACGCCGAGGCGGCGCTGGAAGATCTGGATTCCTCCACCCCGGACTGATGGTGCGCATTTCCGAACGGGTTCCGGAAATCTCGGTACGGGCTGTTGGGGTGATTTTCAGGATTCACGCGTAGAGAGCAGAATCGCCACGTGACCCCCGAACAGGCCGCCGCCACCGCCCGACCGGGACTCGCGAAGCTCGTGGGCGCGTTCGCCGAGTCGCCGCAGACGCTGCGGCGTGCCCGGCTGCTCGGGTTGTCCGGGTGGGCCTACCACGTGTCGGCCCGCGCGGGCGCGCTCGGCGACGTGCGGCCCGAGACGGTGACCGCGGCGATCGGGTTCATCGCGCCCGAGGCGGTCACCGACGGCTGGGAGGCGACGGCGAAGACCTCCGAACCGATGGAGGTGGCCACCTGGCACCTGCACGAGCTGTGCCGCTGGGGCGCCGACGAGCTGGGCGGCTTCCCGCGGGTGGGCCGGCTGCTCGAGCTGTCGCGGCGGGTGGTGTCCGCCGTGGACGCCGCCGGGCTGCCGCTCTTCGCGGCCTGGCGGGCCATGCCCCTCCCCGATTCCTCACCCGGCGCGCTCGCGGCCGTCCAGTTGCACCTGTTGCACGAGCACCGCATGGGTGTGCAGGTGGTGGCGATCCGGGCCAGCGGCCTCACCCCGCTGGAGGCGATCATCGCCGGGCCCGAGGGCGAGACCGGCGCGGTGGCGTTCGGGTGGCAGCCGCCCTACCCGCCGGCCGGCCCGATCGTGCGGCGTCTCATGTGGGCCGAGTCGGTGGCCGACGCGCTCGCCGGGCAGGCCTTCGGTGTCCTGAACCGTGAGGAACGGGTCGAGCTCTGCGGCCTGCTCGAGTCCCTGGTCCATCGCCTCACCTCGTAAACACCTACCGACCAGGGCGCTCGTGTGGTCGGATGCTCTGGTGAACGCGCTGCCCGCCGGCTGGTCGACCCGCCGGCCCACCCTTGACGACGTGCCCGACCTGGTCAAACTGACGCATGCCAGCGATCTGGCGGCGGTCGGCGAGCCCGACTTCGGCACCGACGACGTGCGTGAGGCGCTGACCGACGCGAACACCGACATGACCGTCGACTGCTGGGTCGCGCTCGACCCGGACGACACCATCGTCGGCTGGGCGTACCCCCACAATCCGACCGGCGGCGGCCGCGACTTCATCGAGGTCTACACCTGGCCGGGGCGCGGCGAACCGTCCCAGCGGCACCTGCTCGACCTGATCCTGGCCCGGGTGGCGGAGCGGGGCGCGGCGTTCGGCCACGACCCGTACGAGGTCCGGGCCGGCGCCATCCCGACCGAGCACGAGTACATCGCCGCGCTCACCGACGCCGGCTTCGAGTTCCACGCCCAGCACGCCCGGATGTCGATGTCCCTGCGGGGCGTGTCCACGACCCCGCCGGAACCGCCCGAGGGCGTGACCGTGCGGGTGCTCGACCACGAGGACGAGGCCGAGCTGCGGCGGTTCCACGCGGTCATCCAGGAGGCGTTCCGCGACTCCGACCACCAGGCCACCGAGTTCGGCGTGTGGATCCAGCAGGTCCGGGCCCAGTCGACGGTGACCTGGTCGGAGTGGTTCGTGGCCGAGGTCGACGGGCAGATCGCCGGGGCGTTGCAGTCCGCCGACGGTGACGGTTCGGCCGAGGACGAGGGCTGGGTGAGGTCGCTCGCCGTGCTCCGGGCGTACCGGCGGAGGGGTGTGGGTGAGGCGCTCCTGCGCCGAGCCTTCTCGACCTACGCCGCGCACGGCCGGGCCCGGGCCGGTCTCGGCGTGGACATGGCCAACCCGACCCGGGCGGCGCGCCTCTACCGCGCGGTCGGCATGCACCCGCTGTACGAGGCCAACATCTACCGCCGCCTGGCCTGAGGGTCAGGCCTCGGGTGGGGCGGTGCGAGTCGGACGCTGGCGGAGGTCGCTGACGTAGTCGTCGGGCGCGCCCGCCTTCTCCGCCGCGTTCGCGATCTCGGAGAGGTACCAGGCGGTCGGCATGCCGCCCTCGTACCCGTCGAAGACGTAGACCCACGCGGTGAACTCGCCCTCGAGCGAGGCGACACGGACGGTGAGCTTCTGGTACTTGCCCGCCGTCACCCCCTCGACCTCGTCGAGTTGCGCCGCGTCCCACGGGTGGACGTCGTAGACGGACACGAAGACCCGATCGCCGGGTGACTCGACGATCGTCGTGACCGACCCCTCCCAGCCCATTTCCCCCTCACCGGCAAAGGTGAGGCGCCAGCCTTCGATCCACCCCACGCCAACCATCGGCGAGTGCGGACAGTAGGCCCGCATGCGGGCAGGGTCCAGGTTCGAGCCATACGCGGCGTAATGACGCACGGCGATGACGATAACCGGAGAGGCGGGTGGGGGAGAATACGAGGGGTGCGTGTCGGCAGGCATGCCACGTATTTTTTGGAGGTTTGATCCCTGTGACCCGGATTGTGATCATCGGCGGCGGGCCGGGCGGGTACGAGGCGGCCCTGGTCGCCGCGCAACTCGACGCGGACGTGACCCTCGTCGAGGCCGACGGGGCCGGTGGCGCCTGCGTTCTGTCCGACTGTGTCCCCAGCAAGACCTTCATCGCCAGCTCCGAGGTGGTCACCGGCTACCGCAACAACGAGAGCTTCGGCGTCAGCGGCCCGGGTCTGGACGGTGTCACGGTCGACGCGGCGGCCGTGAACACCCGGGTCAAGAAGCTGGCCCTGGCCCAGTCCGGCGACATCCAGGCCAAGCTGATCAAGGCCGGGGTCGACGTGGTGACCGGCCGGGCCAAGCTCGGCGAGGACACCCTCGGGCACACCCACCAGGTGCTGATCACGCCGGCCGGCGGCGAGCCGTACGCGGTGGATGCCTCGACCGTGCTGCTGGCCACCGGCGCCACCCCGCGCGTGCTGCCCAGCGCGGTGCCGGACGGCGAGCGGATCCTCGACTGGCGGCAGGTCTACGACCTGGCTGAGCTGCCGGAACACCTGATCGTCATCGGGTCGGGGGTGACCGGCGCCGAGTTCGCCAGCGCCTACCTGGCGATGGGCGTACCGGTCACCCTGGTCTCGTCCCGCGACCGGGTGATGCCGCACGAGGACGCCGACGCCGCGATGGCCATCGAGCGGGTCTTCCGTGAGCGCGGCATGACGATCCTCAACCAGTCCCGGGCCGAGTCGGTCGTCAACTCCGGCGACGGGGTCACGGTCACGCTGTCCGACGGGCGGGTGGTCGAGGGCTCACACGCGCTGATGGCCGTCGGGGCGATCCCGAACACTGCCGACCTGGGCCTGCCGGAGTACGGCGTCCTGGTCTCGGACGGCGGCCACGTGACCGTCGACCGGGTGTCCCGCGCCAACGTGCCCGGCATCTACGCGGCCGGCGACTGCACCGGCGTGCTGCCCCTGGCCAGCGTGGCCGCGATGCAGGGCCGGATCGCGATCTGGCACGCCATGGGCGAGGCGGTGGCGCCGTTGCGGCTGCGTACCGTCTCGGCCAACGTCTTCACCGACCCCGAGCTGGCCACGGTCGGCGTCACCCAGAACGACGTGGACGCGGGCCGGGTGCCGGCCCGTCAGGTGATGTTGCCGCTGACCGGCAACGCCCGGGCCAAGATGGCCGGGCTGCGGGACGGGTTCGTCAAGCTCTTCTGCCGGCCGGCGACCGGCCAGATCGTCGGCGGCGTGGTGGTCGCGCCCAAGGCGAGCGAGCTGATCCTGCCGATCACGATGGCGATCGAGAACAACCTGACGGTCGATCAGCTCGCGCACACCATCACGATCTACCCGTCGCTGTCGGGGTCGATCGCCGAGGCGGCTCGCCAGCTGATGCAGCACGAGCTGCAGTAGCTTTCTCTTCCTTGCGCCCGCCGAAGAGGGCCAGGATCCAGCCGGCCGTGCCGAAGATCACAGCGGCGGTGGCGGCGATCGCGAACAGCCGCCACGCCGACTGGGTCACCGCGGTGCCGCCGATGTGACCGACCAGCCCGCCGTAGGTGGCCCAGGCCACCGCGGCGGCGCCGTCGTAGGCGATGAACAGCTTGATCGGGTAGCCCCGGCGGCCGGCGTGGTAGCCGCCGGCCATCCGCCCGCCCGGCACGAACCGGCAGAGCAGCAGCACCAGCGGCCCGGGCCGGCGCAGGCCCCGGGTGAACCGCTCGGCCGCCCGCTTGGTCCGCGACGGGTGGTCCTCGCCGTCCTCGTCCTGCTTGGGCCCGAACCGGGCGCGCAAAGCGGACAACCGATCACCGAGCCAGTGGTTTCCGACGTGACCGGCTGTGCGTCCGAGCACGAACGCGATCACGTCGCCGGTGAACATGCCGAGCGCACCCACCGCGATCACCAGGGGCAGTTCGAGCCCGCCGTACACGGTGAGTGCTCCCGTGGTGATCATGATGGCCTGGATCGGCACCACCGGGATCACCGCGTCGGCGGCCAGGAAACCGAAGAGCGCGAGATACACCCATGCCGGTGTCGCCATGGCGGCCAACAGATCGGTCATCGGGAAATGCACCTCACGGCAATCGGCGTCACGTCATTTTGCGTCCGCACCCCTGTGAAGGCGCTGAGTCTCAGCATGCGCCGAGTACCCCGACTCGTGACGGTGATGCCCGCCACGCTACGTGTAGACGGGGGCTGGCCAGGCAGGTTCACCGGAGTGTCGCGCACCTCGTAAACCTCGTCATCCGGAATACGCACGGTGGGCGTAACGTGAAAGCCGCGCCGCACCATCGGGCGGCGATTGGGCCGTCGGCGGGTCCCGTGCCGACGGCCCTCCTCCGAAGTCTTCTGATGACTTCTGTTACCCGTGCGCAACGCCCTGCGCATAGATTCACTCCATGGCGGATCTATTCGAGGAGTACCGCCTCGGCCCCGGCTGGGACGAGATGTTCGGTGAGCCGGGCATGCCGCGCGAGAGCTACGAGGCGCTGCATGCCACGCTTCAGCCGCTGTCCAGCGCTGAGCTGGGCGTACGCGCCGAGGTGCTGGCCCGCGCCTTCCTCGACCAGGGCATCACGTTTGCCCTCAAGGGCGTCGAGCGTCCGTTTCCGCTGGACATCGTGCCGCGGATCATCGCCGCGGCCGAGTGGCGCGCCGTCGAACGCGGCGTCGCCCAGCGGATCCGCGCGCTCGAGGCGTTCCTGGCCGACGTGTACGGCGCCGGCCAGGTGCTCGCCGACGGTGTGGTGCCGCGCCGCATCATCGCCACCAGCGCCCACTTCCTGCGCCAGGCGGCCGGCATCAACCCGCCCAACGGGGTGCGCATCCACGTCTCCGGGGTCGACCTGATCCGCGACGAGCAGGGCGCCTTCCGGGTGCTCGAGGACAACGTACGCATCCCGTCCGGGGTGAGCTACGTGATGGAGAACCGGCGGGCGATGGCCCAGGTGCTGCCCGAGGTGTTCGCGGCGACCCGGATCCTGCCGGTCGAGTCGTACCCGGCGATGCTGCTGCGGGCGTTGCGGGCGGCCGCGCCGATCGGGGTCAACGACCCGACCGTGGTCGTGCTGAGCCCCGGCGTCTTCAACTCGGCCTACTTCGAACACGCGCTGATCGCCCGCGAGATGGGCGTCGAGCTGGTCGAGGGGCGCGACCTGGTGTGCGTGGGCAACGACGTGGCCATGCGTACGACGGCCGGCGAGCAACGCGTCGACGTGATCTACCGGCGCATCGACGACGACTTCCTCGACCCGGTGCACTTCCGGGCCGACTCGGTGATCGGGGTGGCCGGGCTGCTGAACGCCGCGCGGGCCGGTCGGGTGACGATCGCCAACGCGGTCGGCAACGGGGTCGCCGACGACAAGCTGCTCTACACGTACGTGCCGGACCTGATCCGGTACTACCTGAACGAGGAGCCGCTGCTGCCGAACGTGGAGACCTACCGGCTCGACGAGGACGGCGTACTCGATCATGTCCTGTCCCGCCTCGACGAACTGGTGCTGAAGCCGGTGGACGGGGCCGGGGGCGCGGGCATCGTGATCGGGTCTCAGGCCACGTCCGCCTCACTTGCCGCCGTGGCCGCCGAGATCAAGGCGAATCCGCGGGGCTGGATCGCCCAGCGCGAGGTCAAGCTGTCGATGGTGCCCACGCTGATCGGGAACCGGCTGCGCGGCCGGCACGTCGACCTGCGGCCGTTCGCGGTGAACGACGGCTCGAACATCTGGGTGCTGCCGGGCGGGCTGACCCGGGTGGCGCTGCCCGAGGGCGCGCTGGTGGTCAACTCCAGCCAGGGCGGCGGGTCCAAGGACACCTGGGTGTTGGCCGACGCCTCCGACGCCTTCTACGAGACGCCCCACCTGCCCGCCGAGCCGGCCCCGCTGCCCGCCGCGGCCAGCCCCGACCTGGGCCCCGGCGCCACGGCCGCCGAGGAGCAGCAGCAACAGCAACAGCAGGGGGTGGCCGAGCCGTGCTGAGCCGGATCGCCGAGTCGCTCTACTGGATCGGCCGGTACGTCGAACGGGCCGAGGACACCGCCCGCATCCTCGACGTGCACCTCCAGCGCATGCTGGCCGACCCGTGGACCCAGGAAGACTCCGCCTGCCGGTCGCTGCTCGGGGTGATGGGCAAGCCCATCCCGGACGGACTGGTCACCTCGGCCGAGGTGATCAACCTGCTCGGCCTCGACGACCGGAACGCCAGCTCGGTGGTGGGCTCGCTGGCCGCCGCCCGCGAGAACGCCCGCGGCGCCCGCGAGACGGTGTCGTCGGAGATGTGGGAGTGCCTCAACGCCACCTGGCACGGGCTGCCCAACGCGCGCCGGCGGGTCGAGCAGCAGGGGGTGCACTCGTTCTTCCGCTGGGTGCGCGAGCGCTGCGCGGTGATGGCCGGGCTGACCGACGCCACGATGAGCCGGGACGAGGGGTGGCTCTTCCTGGTGCTCGGCCGCAGCGTCGAGCGGGTCGACATGACGGCAAGGCTGCTGCGTACGCACGAGCGCGCCGGCGGCAGCATCCCGTCCTGGCTGACGCTGCTGCGATCATCCGGCGCCTGGGAAACCTTCCTGCGTACCTATCGGGGCGCTCTCGACGATCGACACGCGGCCGAGTTCCTGCTGCTCGACCGCCTCTTCCCCCGCTCGGTCTTCGCCGCCCTCTCCACCGCCGAGGGCTGCCTCACCGACCTCGAGCCCGACCCCGGCCGCGCGGGCGTGGCCACCGACGCCCAGCGGATCGTCGGCCGGGCCCGCACCAACCTCGAGTTCCGCGGCGCCGACGAGCTCATCGACGACCTGTCGCCGGTGCTCACCAGCCTGGAACGCACCTGCTCGCAGGTCAACGAGGCGGTGTCCCGGCGCTACTTCCGGCAGACCTCGGCGGTCAACTGGGTCCGGGGAGTGGTGGCCTGATGGACAGCTGGCGGCTCCGGCTGCAACACAAGACCGGGTACGACTACGCCGGGCCGGTGTCGTCGTCGTACAACGAGGCCCGGATGTGGCCGCGCAACGACGCCCGGCAGGCCGTCCTGGACGCGCGGGTCGAGGTGTGGCCGCCGGCGCGCACCTACCGGTACGAGGACTACTGGGGCACCGTGGTCACCGCGTTCGACGTGCACGCCCCGCACGAGGCGCTGACCGTGACCGCCACCTCCACGGTCGAGACCCTCCCGCCCGGCGACCTGGTCGACACCGGCTCCTCCTGGGAGGACATCGCGGTGCCGGACGTCGTCGACCGCTGGTACGAGCTACTGCTGCCCACCACACGGACGACCATCGACCAGTCGCTGACCGAGATCGCCGCGGACATCCGCGCGGCCCACGCCACCCCGCACGCGGCCGCGCTGGCCGCCTGCGAGTTCGTCCGGGCCGAGGTCACCTACGAGACCGGGTCGACCGGCGTGCAGTCCGACGCGATGCACGCGTGGCGCCAGCGCAAGGGCGTCTGCCAGGACATCAGCCACCTCACGATCGGGCTGCTGCGCTCGATGGGGATGCCGGCTCGGTACGTCTCGGGCTACCTGCACCCGCGGCCCAGCGCGGCGATCGGCGAGAGCGTGGTCGGGCAGAGTCACGCCTGGGTGCAGTGGTGGGTCGGCCGGTGGACCGCGTTCGACCCGACCAACGGCGTCCCGGTCGGCGAACGGCACGTGGTGGTCGGCCGCGGTCGCGAGTACGGCGACGTACCGCCCCTCAAGGGTGTCTACGCCGGACCGAAGAGCACCGGGCAGGGCGTCGAGGTCACCATCACCCGCCTACGCTGACTCGCCGGCCACGCCGGCTCGGGTTCTGTCACGTTGGCTCGGGTTCTGTTTCGCTGGCTACGCTGACTCCGGTGACCACCAAGCCCTACCACCACGGCGACCTGCGGCGGGCGCTGCTGACCGAGGCGGCCGTCGCGATCGAGGAGAGCGGCGTCGCCAAGCTCAGCCTGCGTGACCTGGCCCGCCGGGCCGGGGTGTCGCACGCGGCGCCGACGCACCACTTCGGCGACAAGGCCGGGCTGCTCACCGCGCTGGCCGTCGAGGGCTACCACCGGCTGGCGGCCGAGCTCGGCGCGGCCGAGAGCTTCCTCGACGGCGGGGTCGCGTACGTGCGGTTCGCCGTCACCCACCGTGCGCACTTCGAGGTGATGTTCCGGCCCGACCTGTACCACGCCTCCGACCCCGCGGTGGTGTCGTCCATGGGCGGCCCGTCCCCTTCAGCCGCTTCGGCCGCTCCATCGGCTTCAGCTGCTTCGTCGGCCTCGGCCGCTCCATCAGCCTTGGCCGCTTCGTCGGCTTCGTCGGCGGCGGAGGAGGCGGCGCGCAGGGTGCTGCGGCAGCTCAATCAATAGTGCAGATCGTGGCGCCGGCCGTGATCGTGGCTCCCACCTCGACCGACAGGCCGTTCACCGTGCCGGCCTTGTGGGCGGTCAGCGGCTGCTCCATCTTCATCGCCTCGACGACCACGATGACGTCACCCTCGGCCACCTCGTCGCCGTTCTGGGCGGCGACCTTGACGATCGTGCCCTGCATCGGGGCGGTCAGCGCCGCTTTGCTGACGGCGCCGGCCGCGGCCGCGGCGCCCGCCCGCCGGGCCGGCTTCCGGGCCGCCGCCGGGCCCGGCGCCCCGCTCGTGAAGGCCGGCAGTGTCACCTCGAGCCGCTTGCCGCCGACCTCGACCACGATCGTCTCGCGCTCCGGCTCATCGGCCCCTTCGGCCGGCGCGGCCTGGAACGGCGGCACCTCGTTGGCCCACTCGGTCTCGATCCAGCGGGTGTGCACGGTGAACTCGTCGGCGAAGGCCGGGTCGCGCACCACCGCCCGGTGGAACGGCAGCACCGTCGCGATGCCCTCGACCACGGTCTCGTCCAGCACCCGGCGGGCCCGCTCGATCGCCTCCGGCCGCGTCGCGCCGACAACGATGATCTTGGCCAGCATCGAGTCGAAGTTTCCGCCGATCACACTGCCGTTCACCACCCCCGAGTCCACCCGTACGCCCGGACCCGACGGCCAGCTCAGCGCGGTGACCGTGCCCGGGGCGGGCAGGAAGTTGCGCCCCGCGTCCTCGCCGTTGATCCGGAACTCGATCGCATGCCCGCGCGGTTCCGGGTCGTCGGTGATGGTGAGTTCCTGACCGTCGGCGATCCGGAACTGCTCGCGTACCAGGTCGAGCCCCGTGGTCTCCTCGCTGACCGGGTGTTCCACCTGGAGCCGGGTGTTGACCTCGAGGAACGAGATCGTCCCGTCCGGCCCGACCAGGTATTCCACCGTGCCGGCCCCGTGGTAGCCGGCCTCCCGGCAGATCGCCTTCGCGCTGTCGTGGATCTGGGCGCGCTGCTCGTCGCTGAGGAACGGCGCCGGCGCTTCCTCGACCAGCTTCTGGTGGCGGCGCTGCAACGAGCAGTCGCGGGTCCCGACCACCACGACGTTGCCCCGCGTGTCGGCCAGCACCTGCGCCTCGACGTGCCGCGGCCGGTCCAGGTAGCGCTCGACGAAGCACTCACCCCGCCCGAACGCCGCGACCGCCTCCCGTGTCGCCGACTCGAACAGCGCCGGGATCTCCTCGATCGTCCGGGCCACCTTGAGCCCCCGGCCGCCCCCGCCGAACGCCGCCTTGATCGCCACCGGCAGCCCGTGCTCCTCGGCGAACGCCACGATCTCCGCGGCGCCATCCACCGGTTCGGCGGTCCCCGGCACCAGCGGCGCGCCGGCCCGCTGAGCGATGTGCCGGGCGGTCACCTTGTCCCCAAGATCGCGAATGGCCTGCGGCGTCGGCCCGATCCAGATCAGATTCGCGTCGAGTACGGCCTGAGCGAAGTCGGCGTTCTCCGACAGGAACCCGTAGCCCGGGTGAACGGCATCGGCCCCGCTGCGACCCGCCACGTCGAGAAGCTTGTCGATGCGCAGGTAGGTGTCGGCCGCGGTCTCGCCCCCCAGCGAGTACGCCTCATCGGCCAGCCGGGCATGAGGCGAATCCCGATCACTGTCGGCATAGACGGCGACACTGCCCAGCCCCGCATCCCGGCAGGCTCGAATGACGCGGACCGCGATCTCGCCCCGATTGGCGACCAATACCTTGCGCACGTGCCGAGCCTAGATGAGCTTTCCTCGCGGTGCGCCGCGGCTGTGGACGTGGCAGTGGCTGTGCCTGTGGACAGGCCAACAGGGCCGTGCCTGTGGACAGCCAACAGGAACGTCACATTCGACGGCTACCGTGACGCCCACCCAGTGCCGGGGTGGGGGAGGCGGCGGCCCGTCTCGTAGCGCAACCCACCCCCCGGCGAGGTGGGCCGCGCGAGCGGCCGGAGGTGGGCCGCGTCAGCGGCCGGAGGGTGACCGCTTACGCAGGTGGAGCGGAGCGACCCTCGGCGGGAGCAGCGGTCTGCACCACCCACCCGGCTGCGACCGGCCCTTGATCTTGGTGTTTGGTCAAACTTGTCTAATAAACTTGTCGGCATGTCGGCAACTCGCATGATGATCCTCGGGCTGGTGCAGTGGATGCAGCCGGTGCACGGCTATGACGTGCGGCGGGAGCTGCTGAGCTGGAGTGCCGACAAGTGGGCGAATGTGCAGCCGGGGTCGATTTATCACGCTCTGCGCAAGTTGGCTGATGAGGGGCTGCTGCATGAGGTGGCCACCGAGCAGGTGGGGGCGCGGCCGGCTCGGACCACGTATGGCATCACGGAGCGGGGGGCGGCGGAGTTTCAGGCGTTGCTGCGGAACGAGTGGTGGAACCTGACCGGGCCGGCCGATCCGTTCATGGCGGCGTTCTCGTTTCTGCCGGCGCTGCCGCGTGATGAGGCTGCGGCTGCGCTGCGTAATCGGGCGACTCAGTTGCGGGCCGGGATCGAGCAGCTTCGGGCGGCCAACGAGGCCGACTGGGTGAAGACCAAGCCGGTCTTCGTGAGCTGGATGTGGGAGCGGTCGATCGACATGGGTGAGGCGGAAATTCGCTGGTGCGAGCGTACGGCGAAGCTGATCGAGGAGGGGACGCCGTACGTGCCGGAGACCTTCACGCCGCAGCGGCCGGGCGAGGCGCCGGCGGGCTGGGTCGAATAATCAAGTTTGACTAGTCCAGCTTGAGAGGCCTAGCCTCCTTCGTATGATCCAGACGAAGGGGCTACGTAAGTCGTTCACGTCCCGGCAAGGCCGGGAGAAGAAGGTGGTCGAGGCCGTCCGCGGCGTCGATCTCGAGGTCGCCGCGGGGGAGATCTTCGGCTTCCTCGGCCCGAACGGCGCCGGCAAGACCACCACCCTGCGGATGCTCGCCACGCTCATCGAGCCGGACGGCGGCTCCGCCACGATCAACGGCGTCGACCTGCTGCGGGACCCGGGCGAGGTGCGCCGGCGGATCGGGTACGTCGCGCAGGGCGGCAGCACCTGGGACGAGTCGACCGCGCGCGAGGAGCTGGTTCTTCAGGCGCGGCTGTACGGGGTTTCGAAAAGCGCCGCCCTCGAACGGGCGGCCCGGGTGCTGGACGGCTTCCAGCTCGCCGAGTACGCCGACCGCAAGTGCAAGACGTACTCCGGCGGCCAGCGGCGCCGGGTCGACATCGCGCTCGGGATCATCCACGAGCCGAAGGTCGTGTTCCTCGACGAGCCGACGACCGGGCTCGACCCGCAGAGCCGGGCCCACATGTGGGACGAGGTGCGCCGGCTCCGGGACGAGGGGATGACCATCTTCATCACCACGCACTACCTCGACGAGGCGGACGCGCTCTGTGACCGGATCTCCATCATGGATCACGGAGTGGTGGTCGCCTCCGGGTCACCGGCCTCGCTGAAGCGTGACATTTCCGGCGACGTGGTGCGGGTGTCCACGCCGGTCGTCTCGGCGGCCGCCGAAGCCCTCGACTCGGCCCCGTTCGTGACCAAGATCGAGACGCATGACGACAGCGTGCGGCTCTACGTCGACGACGGGGCCGCCGCGATCCCGCTCATCCTCCGGGCCCTCGACGCCGCGTCGGTCGAGCTCAGAACCATCGAGCTGCACCGGCCCAGCCTCGACGACGTGTTCCTGACCAAGACCGGCCGATCGCTGCGGGAGAGCTGAGCGATGAAACTGCTGCGCGACATCTCACTGATCTTCAACCGTCAGATGCAGCTGCTGCTGCGGAACCCGGTGTGGATCGCGGTCGGGCTCTTCCAGCCGGTGATGTATCTGCTGCTGTTCGCCCCGCTGCTCAAGCCGGCGCTGGGCGTGCGCACGAACGCTGAGGCGTACGAGATCTTCGTGCCCGGCCTGCTGGTGCTGCTCGCCATCTTCGGCGGGCTGTTTCAGGGCTTCGGCCTGATCGCCGAGTTGCGGGCCGGGGTGATCGAGCGCTCCCGGGTCACCCCCGTCAGCCGGCTCGCCCTATTGCTCGGGCGCTCGTTGCGGGACACCGTGTCGCTGATCGCCCAGGCGGTGATCATCACCCTGCTGGCGTTGGCCTTCGACCTGCGGGTGTTCATCGGGAACCTGCTGTTGGCGTACCTCATGCTCGCGCTCATATCACTTATGACGTCGGCAGTGAGCTATGGCGTTGCATTGGCCGTGAAGAGCGAGGACGCGCTGGCGCCGCTGATGAACACGGTGGCCCAGCCGGTGCTGCTGCTGTCCGGCATTCTGCTGCCGCTGACGTACGCCCCCGGCTGGCTCCAGGGCATCGCGAACTGGAACCCGTTCTCCTGGGCGGTCGACGGGACGCGGGCGCTGTTCCGAGGCGATCTGGGCTCACCCGACGTGTGGCAGGGGCTGCTCATCATGGCGCTGCTGGCGGTGCTGGCCGTGACCTGGGCGGCGCGGCTGTTCGCCCGCTCGGTCCGCTAATTAGAGGTTCCGGGCCGGTTCCGCTAGAGCTTCCGGGCCATCGTGATGCCGTCTCCGATGGGGACGATCACCAGCTCGACCCGTGTGTCCGCCACCGCCGCGGCGTTGAAGTCGACGACGCCCCGGTCACGCTGGTCCCGCGGGTCGAGCACGCGGCCGCTCCACAGGACGTTGTCGACCAGGACAAGGCCGCCCCGGCGCATCCGTGGCACGAGCGCGTTCCAATAGGTCGTGTAGTTCTCCTTGTCAGCGTCGATGAACACCAGGTCCAGGTGTTCCTCGGCCGGCAAGGCGGTGATCCCGTCGGCCGCCGGCCCGATGCGTAGCTCGATGCGGTCCTGCACGCCGGCCCGCCGCCAGTAGCGCTGGGCGATGTCGGTCCACTCGGTGGAGACGTCGAAGCAGATCAGCTTGCCGCCCTCGGCCATTCCCCGGGCGATGGCCAGCGACGACAGCCCCGTGAAGGTGCCGATCTCGACGGCGTTCCGTGCCTGCGTGACCGCGGCCAGGATCTTGAGGAAGGCGGCCTGCTCCGGTGCGACCTGCATGCCGGCCGCGTCGGGCAGGTTGGCCCGCGTCTCGGCGATCAGATCGGCCGTGATGGCGTCGGGCGGCGTCGAATGGGCCAGGAGGTAGGCGTGCAGGTCCGGGGTGAGCTGAAGCGGTTCGTACGTCACTCTTAGTCTCTCCACAGCTGCGTGATGGACACGTTGAGTTCGCCGAGCAGGCGGCGCATCAGCGGCAGCGACAGCCCGACCACGTTGCCCGGGTCACCTTCGATCCGCTCCACGAAGGCCCCGCCACGCCCGTCGATCGTGAATGAGCCGGCCACGTGCAACGGTTCCTCGGTCGCCACGTACGCCTCGATCTCCGCGTCGGTGATGTCCGCGAAGTGCACCACAGTCGTGCCGACATCCTCGGCCTGCCGCCCCGTGACCAGGTCGGTCAGGTGATGCCCCGTGTGCAGCACCCCCGACTTGCCCCGCATGGCCTGCCACCGCTCAACCGCCTCACCCGCGTCGGCCGGCTTGCCGAGAATCTGCCCTTCGAACGCCAGCACCGAGTCACACCCCAGCACCAGCACCCCCGGGTCAGCCTGCATCCGCGCGGCGACGGTGCGAGCCTTCATCCGAGCCAGAGCCAAACTCAGCGTGTACGCGTCCTCGGCCTCGACAACAGACTCGTCCACGCCGCTGACCAGCACATCAACGTCAATCCCGGCAGCCTTGAGCAGAGCGCGGCGGGCCGGGCTGGCAGAGGCGAGAACAAGACGGTACGAAATGTCGGTCAGCACAGCCTGCACGCTACAGACCACAGCTCACGGTGACCCCCCACTGCACCGATGTGTCTCCGAACTTCACCGCACACGCCGCCGCCGAGCGACAAGCAGAGCGATCAGCCCTCCGACGAGCACCACGCCGCCCCCGACAACGGCGGCAATTGCTCCGACGGGTACCCCGTAAGAGTCCGTCTCGGGCGAGGCTTGACCGGTGCCGGTGCCGGTGCCGGCGGTGGACGTGGCCGGGGGAGCGTCACTGGCCTGACCGGTGGCGGGGGCGTCGGCAGTCAATGCTTTGACGATATTGAGCACCCCAAACCCACACTCATCATCCCGCCCGGATGGACCGATGTCAGTCGCAGTTGACGTAAGTCGCTCTACGACCTGTTGCGCTGACAGATCCGGGAACTTCGCTCGAACGAGCGCAGCAGCCCCTGACACGATTGCCGTCGCAGGCGATGTCCCGTCGAAGGTTGCATAGCGGTCTTTGGGCTCAGTGCTGGTGATGTCCATTCCTGGGGCACAGATCTGGACAGGCGATCCCTTCATTGAGATCGCGGCGTGTTTACCGCTTTTGTCGATCGCGCCGACCGCTAAGACGCCGTCTAGGGATGCGGGATTTCCAAAGGTGACCATCCGCGGCCGATTCCCGCTGCCGGCGACGATAAGTTTATCACTGGCGAGCGCCTTCTGGACGGCGTCTTCGAGCGCGATTGAAGGGCCGGCCGCTGACGATATGTTAATGACCTGCACCTCTTGGGAAGAAAGCCAATCGAGGCCCTTGGCGATCGTCGCGCTGTTACCGTTGTCCTCCGCGTTGGATTCCTTGACGGGCAAGATTTTCGCTTCGGGCGCGATGCCGACCACGCCCGCTTCACCGGACCGGCCGTGTCCCGCGATTAGCCCAGCCATCTCTGTTCCGTGTCCGTCAGTATCGGTCCTGCCCGTGCTGTCGCCTCCGGATACCACATCGTGGCCCGACAGCAAGTTACGGCGCAGGTCGGGGTGAGGCGCGACGCCCGTGTCAATGACGCCAACCGTCACACCTTTGCCGGTGCTGATCGCGTTGGCTTGGGCAATGTTGAGATAGCCGAGATGCCACATCGACTTGCGAATGTCATCTGCCCGCGCGGGTGTTGATGGTAAAGCGATCGTGCCGGCCAGAGCGGCTATGGCGGCGATAGTTAGAGCTTTTCGCATGACTTCTAGTCGAGTCCGATTGCAGGGCCGGGATCGACAGGCTGCTCTTTCGAAGGCATCAGGACAGGTGGTACTCCCTCGGCCGTAGCCCATGGGTTATCGGGATCCCAACGCCGACCCTGCGAGCCCGAATTATCATCGGCCGAGTTGGGTGATCCCATCGGCATAACCGAGTTCCCGGCACTCTGTCCAATTACGCCCCCAACGGGATTCACGCGCTGCGGCGCAGTCCGCGAGACCGGCCCCTGAGGTGCGCCAATGACTCCGCCCGGCGGGATTGCGCCGCGCGGCCCCGCTGGCGCTGCACGTGACAATCCAGAGCTAACACCGCCTTGCGCGCCACCGATCGGACCTGGTCCTGCGGGGGCTTTCCCGATAGGCCGGATCGGTGCACCGGGCAAGCCAGGTACTGCGCCGATTGTCGGACCGGGGAGGCCCGGTGACGGCGTTACGATTGGTGACTGAGGCTGTGGTCCAACAAGGGGCGGCTGGTTCCCCCCGAGCACAAGCCCAGGATGACCGGGTGCCGTCGGTGTCACGCTGCCCACACTGGCCGGAAACTGCTGACTAGGTCTCGCGAGGTGAGACGGAGACGACTGCGCGCCTGTGTCAGGGTCGAACGGGACGACAGGAGGAAGCGGAGGTGCGGAATATTCGCTGCCGTTCCTAATCTCTTTGTCGTCACTGACGCTCTTGGACGGGTCATATGGCTTCGGCTGGCGGAGTTGGGACTTTGCTTCGATTAGGTCGATGCTCAGGCTGGACATTAGGCCGCGGGCGCGGGTCTCCAGTTCGGCCTGGCGGCCTGTGGGCACCGGGTTCCTCGGCGTGGGACGCGGCATTGCGCCTTTGCCGCCGACCGGCATGGCCGCGACTTCTTTAGCGTGTTCGTAGTCGACGAGCTTGGACTCGTTGGCCAGGTACTCGGTGACCACCCGCTCCAGCTCGGTGCGGGTCGAGCTGATCGACAGGGTCGCGCTGCTCAGGGCGCTGTGGTTGGCGATCGCCGCGTCGTAGGTTTCCTGAAGGTGGCCCAGCAGCTCGTCCAGCCGGGCGACATACGCGGCGGCCGCCGGGCTCTTGCCGGGCGGCCACGCCGTGGCGAGGTTCTCCCGGTAGTTCCGGACTGCCGACATGTGCTGCAACGTCAGCTCGTAGGACTTGCGCCAGCCGTCGACCAGCTGCCAATGCGGCGTGGTGTCCTGGTTCTGCAGGGTCATCCACATGTCGACCATTGACGCGTTGGCCCAGTTCGTGCCGCCGTAGCCGCCGCCTCCGCCGGGATCAAGCATCGGGGGCCACCTCGCCCATCGGGGTCACCGCGCTGTGAAAGGCGTTGTCGACGTCCTTGACGCGGGCCTGGGCGAACGCGTCGCTGCCGTCGTACTCCCGGCTGATCTCCTGCGCCGCCGTCGCGAAGGTGTTCGTGCCGTTGGCGAAGTTGTAGACGTTGATGTGGGTCGCGTCCTGGACCCTCAGGTGCTCCTCCATGAAGCCGACGAGCTCGGGGAACGTTGCCGCCGGTGGGGGCAGCTCGGTGAGCATCTTGTCGGTCACGCTCGTGAGGTGGGGGACGTAGTTGGTCTCCACGTCGGTTCGGAGTTTTTTCGCGAACTCCTCCATGGCCGCGATGTCGGCCTCGATCGTGCCGAAATCTGTGTAGCCGTAGTCGCGGAGCCAACCTGGCCCGCGGTCCTCCTCCGCCAGCATCGCCGCTCCCTCCCCGGACGGAACACCGTGAAGATCCGTTCACGTACGTCGATGTGTTCGGATCCACCGCGAGAGTAGCGGCTCCGAGCGCCCCTCAGGACGCCCTGTGGACAAAGCCCGACGCGCGCCAGGAGGAGGGCCCTTTTACCGGGCGGGCGCTGCGGGCCCACTCCGACCGGGGCGGATGTGAGACCGCGTACATGGAGGATCTTGAGGCCCGGGCGGCGACCACCGCGAGCAGCGCGGCCAGCTCTTCTTCGGTCGGTGTGCCTCGGACGACGCTGACCTGCGGTTCCGCATCCATCGACAGAGCCTACGACAATCTCGGGGAGGGCTCGGTGACACGAATCCCACACTCGGCTGATCGATTAGCTGCGCCTAGACATGACCGGGTATTTTCTGCGTGATGTCTACTTCCCCCCCGCTCATTGTCGCTGACCGTTACCGGCTCATCGCGCCGCTCGGTCAGGGCGGGATGGGTCGTGTCTGGCGGGCGAACGACGTGGTGCTTCACCGCGAGGTCGCCATCAAGGAGCTCGTGCCGCCGCCGGGGTTGACCCATGACGAGCGGCAGGAGATGCGCGAGCGGTCGCTGCGTGAGGCGCGTGCGATCGCCCGGCTCAACAACGTCAACGTGGTGCGCGTCTTCGACGTGCTGCGTACCGACGCCGACCCCTGGATCGTGATGGAGTACGTCCCGTCACGTTCGCTCCAGGACAAGCTGGCCGCCGACGGGCCCTACCCGGCCGTACGCGCCGCTGAGATCGGTCTTGGGGTTCTCAACGCCCTGCGCGCGGCGCACCGCAACGGCGTCGTGCACCGCGACGTGAAGCCCGGCAACGTGCTGATCGGGTTGGACGGCCGGGTCGTGCTTACCGACTTCGGGCTGGCCACGCTGCCCGGCAACCCCGATGTCACCCGGACCGGCCTGGTGCTGGGCTCGCCGGCGTACATCGCTCCGGAGCGCGCCCGCGACGGCACCGCCGGCCCGGCCGCCGACCTGTGGTCGCTGGGCGCCACGCTGTACGCCGCGGTGGAGGGCTCGTCGCCGTTCGCGCGGCCGTCCGCGATCGCCACGCTGGCCGCCCTGGCCACCGAGAACCCGCCGCCCGCCCGCAACGCCGGCCCGCTCAAGCCGGTGCTCAACGGTCTGCTGCGCAAAGATCCCGCCCACCGCATCGACGCCATCGAGGCCGAGCGCCTGCTCCAGCGGGCCACCGGCCGCCGCTCGAAGCTGTCGTTCCCGATGAGCCCCACGATGCGCCGCCCCGGCGTCGGCCGTGAGCGCTCCGGCCCGCCGGTCGTCCCCGGCCCCACCACCGGCGCGGCGCCGGTCGTCCCCGGTCCGCGCCCGCCGGTCTCCCGCCCGCAACAGCCGCCGGCCGCCTCGGGTGGCACTCCGCCCCGTGGCCGCCCCGTGCCGCCTCCCGTCACTCCCGGTCCGCCGCCGGCTACGGGCCGCCCGGTCTTCGCGCCCGGCAAGGCCTCGGTCAGCCGCCCCACGCCCGAAACTCCCACGCGCCTTGACACCCCGCCGGTAAGAGAAGATCAAATTCCAGGCGGGGGTACGCGCTCACGAGGCTCGACAGGCGCAACAACGGGGCGAGATGGCTCTGCGGCGACACCGGGTCCCGACCCGTCGAGCGCAAATGGCGCGCTTGCTCACGGCACCCGGGGCACGTACGGCACGGTCCCCGGCCCGCAGAGTCCCGCCCACCCCGGTTCCCCGCAGCCTCCGGCGGCCCAGGGTTTCGCCCCCGCGCCGAACCCCGCCGACCAGACCAGCAGCGGCCCACCCCTCTCCGAGGCCGAGGCCGAGGCCCGCCTGGCCGCCGCCTCCCAGCAGTACCTGGCCGCCCAGGAGGCCCGCCGAGCCGCCCGCGGACTCCCACCGTCCCGCCAGCGCCCGACCGCCGAACCGACCACGGTCGTCCACCGCACCCCGTCCCCGCCGGCCACCCCGCAGAGCGCTGCCACGGCCCCCGCGGCCCCGCAGAGCGCCCCCGCGGCCCCGCAGCGCCCGTCGTCGGCCCAGCCGCCGCTGACCACGTCGCCAGCCGGCGCATCAGTCGACACCGGCGCCACCTCAGTGGTGCGCCGCCGCCCCGAGGCGACCCCCACCGACGACCGCACCGCGGCGGTCAGCAGCAGGCCGCCCACCCGCAAAACTCCCGAGAGGGGCGCAGGCGGCCCTCTGGCCGACGAGCCCAACACCCCCGTGGCACAGCCCTCAGAAGCCGCCACGCCCACCAAGCCCGAATCCGCGGACAAGCCCGGCCACCCCGACCCGTCGACCGGCCGAGCCGCAACGCCCGAAGCCAAATCCGCCGCTCCTGCTGCCGACACGGCCGCCCCGGCCGCTCCCGCCGAGACGGCCGCTCCCGCCAATAGGGTCGCTCCCACCGTCGGGACGGAAAGTCCCGGAGTTGAGTCGGCTGCTCCTGCCGCCGAGATGGACGGTCCCGGAGTCAAGTCGGCGGGTTCTGCCGTCGAGGCCGCCGTCGAGGCAGAGGCGAAACCCGCCGCGACGACCAAGGCCGATCGGGCAAAAGCGACCACAGCCAGCGCTCAGCCGGCGGCCGAGACGAGCACGAGGTCGGACGCCGACGCGCTCACCGAGACCAGCGGCAAGGCGGCGGGTAAGGCTGGGCCAGCTGCTGCGACCAGCGCCGAGCCAGCTGCTGCGACCAGTGCCGAGCCGGTGGCCGCGACGGCGGCGGATGTCGTCGATGCGAAGGGCTCGTCGAAGGCCGGCACTCCGACCAAGGACACATCTGAGGCGACAGCGGGCGCTAGCTCAACGACGGAGGCCCCGTCGGCGGGTGTTGTTGGGTCGGAGGGCGTGACTGAAGCAGCGTCGCAGGACGTGGCTGGGTCGCAGGGCGGCGGGTCCGCCTTGGCGGGTCAGGCTCAGTCCACGGATGAGGCCTTGTCGGCCAAGGCTGCGATCGACCCCAAGACTGCCGACGCCAAGACGACCGGCCCAAAGGCGACTGACGCCAAGACGACCGGCCCTGAGACGACCGCCCCCACGACGACTGACGCTGAGACGACCGACGCTGAGACGACCGGCGCGGAGCAGCTCGGTGCCAAGGCGACCGGCGCCAAGGCGACCGAGACTACGAGCGCTGACGAGGGCGGCGTCGGTGCTGCCGACTCATCGCAGGTCACCAGCGGCGCCCAGGCGGCGAAGGTCCCCGAGACGGCGACGGCCGGCTCGACGACGGCCAAGGGCGCTCGGGCGAAGAAGGGGCGTGGCCGCACCGCCGCGGCGAAGGCTGCCGCCACCGCCGGGGCGGCCGGATCCGACGCGACCAGAACGCCCGCCAGCGACAGTGACGTGGCGCAGACGGGCGAGCAGGGCACGGTCGCCGCCGATCCCGCGAAGGCTGCCGCGACCAAGGCAGACAGTGACGGCTCGCCGACGGCCGAAGCGGGCGGGAAGGCTTCTGCCCCCGCGGAGTCCAGGCCGTCCGCAGCCGCGCAGACCGACGCGACGTCGGCCGCTGCATCAGCGGCCGCCGAGCTCGAGACCGCCGAATCCAAGGCGGACCAGTCTGACGCAGCGCAGACCGATGCCGACCTGTCCGACGCGGCGCAGACCAAGGCCGACCAGTCCGACAAGGCGCAGGCCAAGGCCCAGCAGTCCAACGCTGGGGAGACCAAGGCAAATCACGCCGAATCGGATACGGCGTTGGCCGACACGTCCGGCGCGGCGGCCGAAACCGAACCGACCACGCACGCCGCTTCAGCGGCCGGGCCAGCGGTGGCAGCGGCCGCGACGACCGAAAGTCCGACGGCAGGTCAGACCGGCACGGACCAGGCCAAAACGAAAGCCGAGCCCGGGACGGCGAGCAAACCTCAAGCGCCCGCCGACACCAACGCCAGGCTGGCCGCCACCGAGGTCGCCGCTCAGATCAACGAGCGGAGTGGCGCCCAATCCGAGATCTCCGTGCCCGCCGCCCGCAAGCCCGCGTCGGCCGTTGATGGCAAGACGACCGGCAAGCCCGGGTCGGCCGTTGATGGCAAGACGACCAGCGGGCCCGCGTCGGGCGCCGATGACGCGACCGCCCGCACGCCGGTGTCCAACACCGAGGACAAGACGGCCCGGGTCACCACCGCCGCGCTGGCCAACGCCACGCGTAGTGATCTGAGCGGGCTTCCGGATGAGCCGGGTAGCGCGAAGACCGCCGCCGGCACCGCCGTCATCGGGGTGCGGCCGGATCAGACCAGTGACACGCCCTCGTTCCCGCGGTCGAACCGGCCGGCCTGGCAGCCGCTGGTTCCGCCGACGATGCGGTCGCGAGGGGTGACGATCTTCGGCACCACGTTGACGCGGAAGCAGACCGCGATCGGCATCGCCATTCTGGCCGTGATTCTGCTGCTGGTCGTCGTACTCGTGCCGCTTGCCATGGCTGGTGACGAGGAGCCGACCGGAGCGCCGGAGCCGCCCGCGGCGACGGGGAACGTGGCGCCGCCGGCCGGGAACGACGGTGACGCCGAGAACAAGACGCCGCCGGCCACCGGGAAGCCGAGCACACCGCCCGCCACCAAGCCGTCGGCGCAGGTCGTGGTGCCGGCGGGCTGGACCGTCTACAACGGCGACGGATTCTCGGTGGCGTTGCCCAAGGGGTTCAAGGCGCAGCAGCGTGGCTCCGAGGTCTACTTCCAGGACGACACCGAGCATCGCCTGCTGATCATCGACCAGACCGATCAGCCGAAGCCCGACCCGGTCAAGGACTGGGAGGAGCAGGAGGAGGACCGCCGCGGCAACCAGTACCGCGACTACCAGCGGATCCGGCTGGGCGCGATCTCGGGCTACTTCCAGAAGGCGGCCGACTGGGAGTTCACGTACACGACCACGTCGGGGAACCCGCAGCACGCCCAGAAGCGCGGCATCATCGTGAACTCGAAGAAGGCGTTCGGGATCTCGTACTACACGTCGCCGGACAACTGGGACGCCAACAAGGCCGTGCTCCAGCAGATCTACAAGGGGTTCAAGCCGGCGTGATGCGAGTGAACGTCCGATTCACGGGGTACTGATCCGTCCGGACACGGATGGAGGTGCACCATGGTTCGCAGAAAACACGGCAGCATGCCCACACTCGCGTTGTGGATGCTCGTCGCCGTGGCCGACGTGGCAGTGCTTGCCGCGGCTGCCAGTCCGCTGGTGACCGTCCTGGTCATCGCCGCTCTGGTGATCGTGGCCGGCGGCTTCGCCGCTATGCGGTTGATCGGCAATCGCGAAGCCAGCGTGCGGTTGATCGGCAGTCGCGAGACCGGCGTGCGGTTGATCGGCAGTCGCGAAGCCGGTATGCGGATGATCGGCAACCGCGAACCGGCGAGGGCCGTGGCCCGGAGGCGAGCCTGACCCCACCGCGTCGGAGCCGACACCCAAAAAGGTGGGAAGCGGTCAGAAAGTGGATAGCGGTCAGAAGGTCGCACAGCTGGGACCTGGACAGATCGACTACGCTCGCGGGCTGTGTCGATCGACGGTGTGACAAGCATCTGGGACGAGCTGTTCAGCGCCCAGCCCGACCCGCCCGCCCTGCTGGCGCTGATCACCGCGCTGGTGGCGTTGGCCGCGGTGGCCATTCGTCCGGTGTGGCGGATCGCCCGCAACGCGGTGACCATCGCGCACGAGGGCGGCCATGCGCTGGCCGCGTTGCTCACGGGGCGCCGGCTGCGGGGGATCCGGCTGGAGTTCGACACCTCCGGCCTCACGCTGTCGGCGGGGCGGCCGACCGGGCCGGGCATGATCTTCACGCTGCTGGCCGGTTACATCGCGCCGTCGCTGGTGGGGCTGGCCGGCGCCTGGATCCTGGGTGGGAACCGGATCACGCTGCTGCTGTGGCTGGCCATCGTGCTGCTGCTGCTCATGCTGATCAACATCCGGAATGTGTTCGGCGTGATCTCGCTGCTGGTCACCGGCGCGATCGTGTTCGCCGTGTCCTGGTACGCGTCGCCCCAGGTGCAGGCCGCGTTCGCCTACGTGGGGGTGTGGTTCCTGCTGGTCGGGGGCGTGCGGCCGGTCGGTGAGCTGCAGAAGTTGCGGCGGCGGGGGCGGATGCCCGAGTCCGACGCCGATCAGCTGGCGCATCTCACGCGCGTACCCGCGGTCATGTGGGTCGGGTTCTTCTATCTGGTGACGATCGCGGTGCTGGTGGTCGGGGCGTTCATGCTGGCCGGGCAGTGGTTGCCGGAGCTATCGGCGAGCTGAGGGGGACGGTGACGGCGCCGGCCTCTCGGACGATGCCGGCGCGTCGCGGGCGCTCCAGGTGACCAGCACGAAGAGGATCGCGGCGGCCACGACGCCCCACTTGATCAGCTTGCCGAGGTTTCCCCAGTAGAGGGCGCGCGCCTTGGGGACGCTACCCTTCGCTCCCTTGAGGAGGACACGCGATGCGCGGAAGCCGCTCCACACGTAGCCGAGTCCGAACACCGCGATGCCCACGAGGATGGCCGTGAGCAGGGACATCGAGCTCAAAGACATGCGGTATAGGGTGCGCGCGTCCTAACGCATTGTCACTAGCCCGAATGGTCGGTCACAGTGGGATGTTTCCATGTTTCTTCGGCGGTAGCGTCTCGCGCTTGGTCCGGAGGGCCCGCAGCGCCCGGGTGACCTGAGCGCGCGTCCGGGCCGGGGCGATGACCGCGTCCACATAGCCGCGTTCGGCCGCGATGTAGGGGTTGGCCAGCGTGTCCTCGTACTCCTGGATGAGCTCGGCGCGCCGGGAGGCGGGGTCGTCGGCGGCGGCCAGCGTGGAACGGTAGAGGATGTTCACCGCGCCCTGGGCGCCCATCACGGCGATCTGCGCGGTCGGCCAGGCGAAGTTCATGTCGGCACCGAGGTGCTTGGAACCCATCACGTCGTACGCGCCGCCGTACGCCTTCCGGGTGATGACGGTGACCTTGGGGACCGTCGCCTCGGCATACGCGTAGATCAATTTGGCCCCGCGCCGGATGATGCCGTCCCACTCCTGGCCGGTCCCGGGCAGGAAGCCGGGCACGTCCACGAAGGTCAGCACGGGCAGGTTGAACGCGTCGCAGGTGCGCACGAACCGCGCCGCCTTCTCGGACGCCGCGATGTCCAGCGTGCCGGCCAGGTGCATGGGCTGGTTGGCCACGACGCCGACCGGTCGCCCCTCGACCCGCCCGAAGCCGACCACGATGTTCTGCGCGTACAGCGGCTGCACCTCGAGGAAGTCTTCCACCACCGCCTCGATCACGGTCTTGATCTCGTAGGGCTGGTTGGCCGAGTCGGGGATCAGGGTGTCGAGGGCGAGGTCGGCGGGGGACGGGTCGAGGTCGGCGTCGAGGGGGTAGGTGGTCGGTTCGTCCAGGTTGTTGCTGGGCAGGTACGACAGGAGCGCGCGCACGTAGTCGATGGCGTCCTCTTCGTCCGACGCCAGATAGTGCGCGTTGCCGCTGCGGCTGTTGTGGGTACGCCCGCCGCCCAGTTCCTCCATGCCGACGTCCTCGCCGGTGACCGTGCGGATCACGTCGGGACCGGTGATGAACATGTGCGAGGTCTGGTCGACCATCACGGTGAAGTCGGTGATCGCCGGCGAGTAGACCGCGCCGCCCGCGCAGGGGCCCATGATCAGGGAGATCTGCGGGATGACACCGCTGGCCCGTACGTTGCGGAAGAAGATGTCGGCGTACAGCCCGAGCGCGACCACCCCCTCCTGGATGCGCGCGCCGCCCGAGTCGTTGATCCCGATGATCGGGCAGCCGATCTTCATGGCCAGGTCGAGCACCTTGACGATCTTCTCGCCGAAGACCTCGCCGAGCGAGCCGCCGAAGACCGTGAAGTCCTGGGAGAACACGCACACCTGCCGGCCGTCGATGGTGCCGTGGCCGGTGACCACGCCGTCGCCGTACGGCCGGTTCTGCTCGAGCCCGAAGGCGGTCGACCGGTGCCGGGCCAGCTCGTCCAGTTCCACGAAGGAACCCTCGTCGAGCAGCAGCGCGATGCGTTCGCGGGCGGTCTTCTTGCCGCGGGCGTGCTGTTTCTCGATCGCGCGTTCCGAACCGGCGTTCGCCGCCTCCTGGATGCGCCGGTCGAGGTCGGCGAGCTTGCCGGCCGTGGTGTGCACGTCGATCTGCTGCTCGCCCGGGGTGGGGGCGTCCTGCTGGAGGGTCACGAGGTGATCGTATCCAGACCGTTCGGAGGATGGGACGGTGGCGTTTCGTACCGAATGCCCTATTCGTTACTCCACCCGTGACGAACTGGATGACCACGGCCGGCCTCGCCCTGATCGCCGGGGGAATCGCCACCCTGATCGGGTTCCGGCACGTCCTCTGGGGTGGCGGCGGGGTCGAGGCCCGGGGCGAGCGGCGACGGGGCGGGTCGACGATCACGGTGCCGGCGCAGATCCGGGCCCGCCGCCGGCGGCAGGTGCTGGCCGCCCTGCCCGCGGCGCCCACCCGAGCCGCGATCGAAGCGCCGCCGGCCCCGATCGACGTGCCGAGAGTCCCGATCGAGCTGCCGCGGGAGGGAAAGCGGGAGGGAAAGCGGCCGGGAGTCCCGACCGGGCTGCCGCGGGAGGCAAAGCGGGAGGGAAAGCGGGAGGGAAAGCGGCCGGGGAAGGACGGACCGACCCACGCCGTCAAGGGCCGCTTCCGGCCGCGCAACGGGGTGGTCGACGAGCCGACCAGCGCGTTGGCAGCCATGCCCGCCGCCGAGCAATCGGCGCCGAAGCAGCGCCCGATCCGCGAGGGCGACCGGATCGAGGGCTGGGTGCGCCCGGAGTACCAGGACGAGGAGCCGGCGTCGGGCGACTACTGGACGCCGATCCCGGACGAGTCGTACGGCTGGCCGACCCCGGTCGAGCGCCTGCCCCAGGCCCCGGTGCACCCGTCCCGTTTCGACCCGATCGACGAACCGGAGCCGACCGGAAGCCTGCGGTTCGGCCCCGTCGACCAGCCGGAGCAGCCGAGGGTCGTGCCGCAGTGGCCGCCGGCGCAACCGGCCGGTCGCATCGAGCTGCCGCGCCACTGGTCCACGCACAACGTCCAGCCCCGGGCGGTAAGGCGGGCCGGAACTGAGCCGGGCGAGCCGGAGACCCCGCCACGCAGCCGCCCGCGGCCCCGGCCCCGCCCGTCGGCGAACACCCAGCCGGAGCGCAGCAACGTCTACCGGAGCAGGCACGCCGCCGACCCGGGCTGAGCCGGCGACGCCCCGGAGCTAGCCTGAGCGGATGTCCTCGCCGTACCGGGATCTGGAGCGCCCGCCGCTCAGCCAGCGCAGCCTCGAGCGCGCGCTCGTCGTGCCCGGCGGCCTGTGGCGCCGCCTGGACATCCGGGCCCGGACCGGGTCGACCAACGCCGACGCCACCGAGGCCGCCCTGGCCGGCGAGCCGGAGGGCCTGGTCGTGGTGGCCGAGGAGCAGACCGCCGGGCGTGGCCGGCGGGACCGGGGCTGGGTCTCACCGCCGCGGGCCGGGCTCACGCTCAGCGTGCTGCTGCGCCCGGGCGACGTGCCCAGCCGCAGCTGGGGCTGGCTGCCGCTGCTGGCCGGGGTCGCGCTGCGCGAGGCGGTCCACCGGATCACCGAGCTGGACGCCGACCTGAAGTGGCCGAACGACCTGCTGGTGCATGATGCGAAGTGCGCCGGGATCCTGGCCGAGGTGGCCGGCGACGCGGTCGTGGTCGGCCTCGGGCTGAACGTGACCACCCGGGTCGACGAGTTGCCGCCGGTCACCGGGCTGCCGGCCACCTCCCTGCAGATCGCCGGGGCCAAGAGCGCCGACCGCGATCCGCTGCTCAAGGCCCTGCTGCGGAGCCTGGCCCAGTGGTATTCGGGCTGGCGCGAGGCCGGTGGCGACGCCGAGATGTGCGGGCTGCTGGCCGCGTACCGCCGAGGGTGTTCGACGATCGGGCGGGACGTGCGGGTGTCCCGGCCGGCCGGGGGCGACCTGGTCGGCGCCGCGGTGGACGTGGACGCCGACGGGCAGTTGGTGGTCCGTTCGGCTGACGGCGCCGAGAACCGTGTCTCGGCCGGTGACGTGCGACACGTACGCTGACCGCGTGCCTTTCCCGGACGACGTCCTGACCGAGGAGGAAGAGGTCGTCCTCCACCTCCGCCCCCATGCCAAGGCGGCCGTGCCACCGGCCCTCGCGCTGCTGTTCTCGCTGGCCGTGACCATCGTCGCGTGGGTGATGCTGCCCGACAACGACGGCGGGCTGATCGGCGTCTGCGTGGTCGGCGCGCTGGCCCTCTTCATCGCCCTGACCAAGGGCGTCGCGCCGCTGGTGGTCTGGCGGTGCACGCATTACGTGTTCACCGACGAGCGGGTGCTCACCCAGGAGGGCGTGCTGACCCGGGAGCGGCGGGACGTGCCCCTGGCCCGCGTGAACGACCACGTGGTGCGGCAATCACTGTGGGACCGCATGTTCGGGTGCGGCACGATGACCGTCGACTCGATCGGCGACACCGCGCTGGTGCTGAAGTCGGTGCCGCGGGTGCAGGAGTTGCAGACCACCCTCTACGAGCTGATCGAAGAGGACCACCTGCGCGAGGACGAGGAGGACGACGAGCTCAGCGACGCTCCGCCCGCTCCTGCTCCTCCAGCTCAGAAAGCTGCGCGTCGAAGTCTTCCTCGGCGCTGAGCTCGGCCAGCCCGGCGGCCACGTCCATCTCGGCGATCGCGGCCTCGTGGCCGTCCACCGGCGGCTTCAGGAACACGAACGTGCGGTACGCCCAGAAGCGGAACAGCGTCGCCACCCCGGCCGCGAACAGGGTCACACCCATGAGCAGCCACCGGTGGTCGGTCTCGGTGAGCCCGAAGCCGTACTTGGCCACCGCCACCGACCCCGACTGGATCACCATGCCGACCAGGTTGAAGCCGAAGAACAGCGCGTACTCACGCCGGAGCGCGGTCTTCGTGTGGTGGCGGTAGGTCCAGTACCGGTTGGCGAAGTAGGCCAGCGTGGTGGTGACCACGGTGGCGATGACGGTCGCCTTGACGGCGCCGATCGGCATCGCGACATAGGTGATCGCGAAATACAGGGCGGCGTTGGCCGCGCCGATGACCCCGAAGGCGAAGGCCTCGGGAGCGATCCGGCGCAGTCGTTCCGTCAGCATGCGGGCTGAAGGCATTCGGCAACCTTACGGGGAAGGGGACGCGGGAGAGGGGTCACGATCGCGTGACTGAAGCCGAAGTCACAGGCGAGGCGCCGTCATCGACATCGGCCGGGAAGACGAAACGGCGGTACGACCAGAAGCGGAACAGGGTGCCCAGCGCCGTGCCGACCAGCTGGCCGGAGATGTTGTCGGCGGCCTGGGTCTGCAGAACCGGCCAGACGTCGCCGAGCAGGTTGTGGGTGATCGTCAGGCAGGCCAGGCTGATGCCCAGCCCGACGCCGTTGATCACGAAGAACAGGGTGTATTGCCGGGCCATGTGGGTGTGCCGGCTGTTCCGCCAGGTCCAGAACCGGTTGCCCAGGAACGCGACGGTCGTGGCGACCAGCATCGAGATCGTCTTGGCGACCCGGCTCTCGGTGTCGGCGCTGAGCAGCAGGTTGAAGATCGCCAGGTCGATCAGGAACGCGACGCCGCCCACCGCGCCGAACTTGCCCACCTCGCGGATCAGGCCGAGCAGCCGTTCTCGCAGCGTGTGCTGCGGCTGCGGCGAGGTCTCGGGCACGCGTTCGAGAGTACCGGCGGTCGTCAGGGGTCGCCGTTGTCGTGAGCGACTCTTAACAGGTCGGTGCTGAATGGTGACGTTGCCTATACGGGGGGTAGCGAACCGTGTCCACCTCTGTCAGTTCGGCGGCCTTCGATCGGCACGACGCGCAGCCGTTCAGATGGGCCGCGACCCGCACCGCCTCGCGGGGCGCGAGCCGCCCGCGGACGTGCCCGCTGAGCCGTTCGCCGGTGAACCGGCACTGCGGATGATCGGCGACCGCGACGTGTTGTTGCAGGTAGAGGCCGCGCAAGCCCTCGCGGGCACGGTGCGCCAGGACGGCCACGGCATTCGGGGTGAGGCCGAGCCGGGGAGCGATCTCGGCCGGCCCGGCGCCCTCGACCTCGGTCATCCATAGCACGTCCCGCCAGCGCGCGGGCAGCTGCTGGAAGGCCTGGGCGGCGTAGGTGCGCTCCAGCCGTTCCAGGGTAGGGTCGAGGAACGGCTCGCCGGCGTCGTACCGGGTCAGGTCGTCGGTGAACTCGAGGCGGCGGTCGCGCCGGGCGCGGTGGTAGCAGACGTGCCTGAGGGTGGTGGCCAGGTACGCGCGGAAGGCGGCGAGCGGGCCACGGCCGGCCCGCAGGGTGGCGAAGACCCGGGCGAAGGTCTCGGCGACCAGATCGTCGGCCTCGGCCGGATCGCGGGTCAGCGAGTACGCGAGTTGCCGGGCCGCGTCGCGGTGCCGCTGGTAGAGCGTCCCGTACGCCGCGGTGTCGCCACCCCGCACCGCCGCGAGCAGATCGGAGTCCGTGTCGTCCATGCCCGCGATCGTCATTCCTGCCTCCTGAGCCGGGAGCGAGAGGAAAGCCCGATTAGCAGACAGCTTAGGGCGTTAAGTCCGATTTGTGAAAGTGCCCTCGGCGAGGCGAAATGAACGGCTTGTTGCGCGGAACTGCGCTCAGCATTGAAGGAACGATAGGTAACGAGCACGGACGCCGAAGATTGTGTGGTTATCCACAGCTACAGCCGATGAACTGAACGTGTTAGCGGCTTAGTCTGACGTGACTCCAAGAACGCGGCCGCCCACACGGCCCGCTTCGCCATTGGTCAGAGCCGACCGAAGGAGATCACGTGCCTGATGCGCCGACCGCCCACAAGAGACTCCTGAGCTGGATCGACGAGGTAGCCGCCCGCACCACCCCCGACCGAGTGGTCTGGTGTGACGGCTCCGACGCCGAATGGACGAGGATCACCGACGAGCTGGTCGAGAGCGGCGCGCTGGTGCGGCTCGACCCGAGCAAGAAAGAACGTTCTTTCTGGGCCCGCACCGACCCCGGTGACGTCGCCCGGGTCGAGGAGCGCACGTTCATCTGCTCCGCCGACGAGGCGGACGCCGGGCCGACCAACAACTGGATGGCGCCGGCCGAGATGAAGTCGGTGATGACCGAGCTCTACACCGGCTCCATGACCGGCCGGACGATGTACGTCGTCCCGTTCTGCATGGGCCCGCTGGACGCGCCCAACCCGATGTTCGGCGTCGAGCTGACCGACAGCCCGTACGTGGTCGCCTCGATGAAGATCATGACCCGGATGGGCAGCGCGGTGCTGGAAGCGATGGGCGACGACGCGCCGTTCGTCCCGGCGCTGCACTCGGTCGGCGCACCGCTCGCGCCCGACCAGCAAGACGTGCCCTGGCCCTGCAACGAGGCGAAGTACATCTCGCACTTCCCGGAGACGCGGGAGATCTGGTCGTACGGATCGGGCTACGGCGGCAACTCGCTGCTCGGCAAGAAGTGCTTCGCGCTGCGGATCGCCAGCGTGGCCGCCCGGGACGAGGGCTGGCTGGCCGAGCACATGCTGATCATGAAGCTGACCTCGCCCGAGGGCCGGGTCCGGTACATCGCCGGCGCCTTCCCCTCGGCCTGCGGCAAGACCAACCTGGCCATGCTCGAACCGACGCTGCCGGGCTGGAAGGTGGAGACGGTCGGTGACGACATCGCCTGGATGCGGTTCGGCTCCGATGGCCGGCTGTGGGCCACCAACCCGGAGTACGGGCTGTTCGGCGTCGCCCCGGGCACCGACTTCCACACCAACCCGAACGCGATGCGGACGCTGGCCCGCGGCAACTCGGTCTTCACCAACGTCGCCCTGACCGACGACGGCGACATCTGGTGGGAGGGCATGGGCGAGCCGCCGGCCCACCTCACCGACTGGCGTGGCCAGGACTGGACGCCCGCCTCGGACGCGCCGTCCAGCCACCCCAACAGCCGGTTCTGCACGCCGATCGAGCAGTGCCCGATCCTCGCGCCGGAATACGACGACCCGCGTGGCGTACCCATCGACGCGATCCTCTTCGGCGGGCGCCGCCGCACCACGATCCCGCTGGTCAGCGAGGCCCGCGACTGGACCCACGGGGTCTACCTGGGCGCGACGCTGTCGTCCGAGACCACCGCCGCCGCGGTCGGGCGGACCGGCGTGGTGCGCCGCGACCCGATGGCCATGCTGCCGTTCATCGGCTACCACGCCGGCGACTACTTCCAGCACTGGCTGGACATGGCCAAGGGCGCGTCCGGCGACGAGGCCAAGCTGCCCAAGGTGTTCTACGTCAACTGGTTCCGGCGCGGCGACGACGGCCGCTTCCTGTGGCCCGGCTTCGGCGAGAACACCCGGGTCCTGAAGTGGATCTGCGAGCGGCTCGACGGCGGCGGCGAGGCGGTCGAGACCCCGGTCGGCCACGTGCCCACGCCCGAGGCGCTCGACCTGACCGGCCTCGACGTCCCGCGCGCCGACGTGGCGGCCGCGCTGGCCGTGGACCGGGCCGAGTGGGAGGCCGAGCTGCCCCAGATCACCGAGTGGTTCGAGCGCTTCGGCGACAAGCTGCCGGCCGTGCTGTGGTCCGAGTTGGACGCGCTGCGCGCCCGGCTCGCCTAACCAGCAGTGGTAGCCCAGGGCGGCTTTCGCTCGCCGAATACCGCTCTGGGCTACCACTACTTACGCTGGCGGGCATGACGGTCGAGAGCAGCGTGCGCCCGGTCGCGGTCCGTGCGCTGACCTGGTTGCTGGCGGCGACGGCGGCGGCCACGGTGGTGGTCGAGCTGCTCAACTTCTGGTACGCCCCGGAGCCCGGCCTCGGGCTCTGGGTGCGGACCGGGTGGGCGCTGCTGCGTACCCTCGGATGGTTGATCTTGATCGCGCAGGTCCGCCGGGGCCGGGCCGGCGCCCGGCCGTTCGGGCTGATCCTGGCCGTCACGACCATCTTCGCGGTGGGCCGGCTGGTGGTGCCCCAGACCGGCGCCCCGGTGTTCGCGGGCGTCGTCGGGTTCGGCGTGCTCGTGGTGCTCTGCGTGAGCGTGGTGGCGCTGCTCTACCGGCATCCCGCGGTCGGCGAGCACCTGGTGCGGCACCCGCGCAAGGTGACGTTCGGGCGCGACGGCCTCACCTGGGACGAGGGCGCGCCACGCCGGGAGGTCAGCGGCTGGCTGATGACCGCGCGGGTGTCGGCCTTCACCTACAGCCCGCTGATGCTGGTGCCGTGCCTGATCTCGGTCGGTGAGCTGGGCGACAAGCCGGAATACCTGCTGGCCGTGATCTTCTGGTTCGTGGCCGGGTTCGGTGTCAGCTACGTCGTGCTGCTGACCACGTTCTTCCTGCTCCGGGGCAAGCGGTTCGCGCGGGTGGTGCTGGCCTGGGCCGGCGCCGCGGTGCTGCTGATCGACCTGCCGCTGTGCTACCTGCTGCTCGGCCTGGACGGGCTGGTCCGCGACGGCGCGCCCCTCGTGGTGGCGGTCGCCCTGTCCTCGTACGCCTTGATCCGGACGAGAAACGACCGGCCCTAGACCCGGAAGGTCCCGACCAGGTTCTGCAGCTCGGCCGACATCCGGGCCAGCTCCTCGGCGGCGGTCTGGGTCTCGGACACGCTCTCGGTGGTGACCCGGGTGGTGGTGGCCAGCGTGTCGATGCCGGTCGCGATCTCGCCGACGCTGGTGGCCGCCTCGCCGACGCCACGGTTCATCTCGGCCGTCGTGGCGGTCTGCTCCTCCACGGCCGCCGCGATCGTGGTCTGGTAGTCGCTGATCTTGGTGATCACCATGTCGATCTCGCCGATCGCGGTGATCGCCGTGCCGGTGTCGGCCTGGATCGCGGTGACCCGGGCGCCGATGTCCTCGGTCGCCCGCGCGGTCTCCTGGGCCAGGTCCTTCACCTCGGACGCCACCACCGCGAAACCCTTGCCCGCGTCGCCGGCCCGGGCCGCCTCGATGGTGGCGTTCAGGGCGAGCAGGTTGGTCTGTTCGGCGATCGCGGTGATCAGCTTGATCACGTTGCCGATCTCGGCCGACGACTCGCCCAGCTTGGTGACCGTCTCGTTGGTGGTCTGAGCCATCTGCACCGCCTGACCGGCGACCGCGGCGGCCTGGTTGGCGTTCTCCGCGATCTCCCGGATCGACGCGCCCATCTCCTCGGCGCCGGCCGAGACCGTGTCGACGTTGCGGCGGATCTCCTCGGCCGCGGTCGCGATCCGGGTCGCCTGGTCGCTGGCCCGGCCCGCGCTGCCGCCGATCTGCGTGCTGGTGGCCGAGAGCTGGGTCGCCGCGCTGGACAGTGACTGCGACGCGGTGCCGAGCGTCTGCACGGTCTCGCGCATGCTGCTCGTGGCCCGGTTCAGCGAGCCGGCCATCCGGCCCACCTCGTCGTTCGAGCGCACCTCGACGACGCCGGTCAGGTCGCCGTCGGCCACCTCGGCCAGCGTGGAGTTGACCTCGCTCAGCGGCCGGGTGATCCGGATGATGGTCAGCGCGCCGAGCCCGACGGCGAGCAGCAGGCCGGCGAGCATGCTGATGATCACCAGGTTGCGGCTCACCGTGTAGGTGCGGTGCGCGCTGGCCGCGGCGTCCGACGCGTACGACTCCTCGATCGACCGCAGGTCGGCGAATGCCTGCTTGACCCCGACGACCAGCGGCGCCGCGCTCTCGTTGTAGGCCCGCTCGAACCGGGGGTGGTCACTGTCCAGGGCGGCCGGGATGAGCTGGTCATCGCGGACCTGACGGTACGACTGAAGGGCCTGCCGCAGCCGGTTCACCGCGCCCTCCTGGGCGGGCTCCAGCCCGAGCGCCCGATAGGCCGCCATGCCGGCGTCGACCTGCTTGGCCGCCGCCAGGGAGGCGTCCCGCTGCCGCTCGGCGCCGGCCCTCGTGGTCGCGATGTTCGACAGCGCCAGCGCGAAGAGCGCGTCGTCGAACGACCCCTGGGTCGCCGCCAGCTGCATCGCCGGCTGGAGATTCTCGGCATAGATGGCGTTGGCGTTGGTGTCGACCCGGCTCAGGCCGACGATGCCGAACGTACCGGCCGCCAGCCCGGCGAGCAGGGCCAGGCCCAGGGCCAGGCCGATCTTGACGCCGACCCGGAGGTTCCCGAACCATCGACCACCAGTCAAAGAAGCCACCGATCAACTATCGGACAAGGGCCGGGTGGGACGGGGCGATATGGCGATGATTCGTGGGTATCCGAGGCGGGTGGACTTCGACGTGGTGGTGGTCGGCGCCGGACCGGCCGGCGCCACCGCGGCGATCGCCGCTCGCCGGCGCGGCGCCGGCGTGCTCCTGCTGGACCGGGCCGATTTCCCGCGGGACAAGCCGTGCGGGGACGGCATCGCCGCCGAGGCGCTCGACGTGCTGGCCGGCCTCGGCGTCACCGGCCTGGACGAGGGCTATTCGCCGGTCGAGCGGCTGCGGCTGATCGGGCCGGGCGGCGCGGCGGTGGACCGGCCCCTGCCCCGGCCGGCGCACACCGTGCCGCGCCTGGTCTTCGACGAGCGGCTGGTGCGGGCGGCGGTGGCGGCGGGCGTCGAGTTCCGCCGGCACACCGTGCGTGAGCTGCGGCGGGAGGGCGGCCGCACGGTGCTCGACGGGCTGATAACGGCCGGGACGGTGATCGGGGCGGACGGCGCCGGCTCGACCGTGCGGCGGCTGTGCGGGCGGCGGCCCAACCCGCCGGGACACGTGGCGTTCGCGATCCGCGGCTACGCGCCGGCGACCGGCGCCGAACAGGTGATCATGACCACGGAGGCGCGCTGGCCGGCGTACGCGTGGTCGTTCCCGATCGGCGACGGCACCGCCAACGTCGGGTACGGCGAGGTCCTGCGCGGGGCGCCGCTCAGCCGCGCGTACCTCCTGGACCGCCTGGCGACGATGCTCGGCGTGACCGGAGCACAGCACGTGCGCGCCCACCACCTGCCGCTGTCGACCCATCGGCCGCCGCCCGCCGACGGCCGGGTGCTGCTGGCCGGCGACGCCCTCTCGCTGATCAACCCGCTGACCGGCGAGGGCATCTTCTACGCCGTGCTCTCCGGCGCGCTGGCCGGCGCGGCCGCCACCACCGCCGACCCGGGCCGCGCCTACACCCGCGCCCTGCGCGCCCGGCTCGGCCGTCACCTGCGTCACTCCGGCTTCGCGACCTTCCTCACCCGGCGGCCGTCGATGGTCGACGCGGCGGTCCGGGCGGCGGCCAAGGACCAGGCGGTCTTCGCCCGGATGACCGATCTGGGACTCGCTGACGGTCTTTTCGACTTTCGCACGATCGGTCGGATCGGCCGGGAACTGTACCGCCCCACTTGAGCGCTGGCGCGGGATGACTAGGCTTTGGGGCGATGAATCTGCGGTCCCTCATCTACTCGTTCTACGAACGGCGGCTGGCCAGGAAGCTGGCAGGCATGCCGGTGCCGCAGCATGTCGGCGTCATGTGCGACGGCAACCGTCGCTGGGCCCGCGAGATGGGCTTCGTCGACCCCAACGACGGCCACCGGGTCGGCGCGTCCCGCATCAAGGAGCTGCTCGCGTGGTGTGACCAGGCGACCATCAAGCACGTCACGCTCTACCTGCTCGCCACCGACAACATGCGCCGGCCGGCGGCCGAGCTCGACCCGCTGCTGACCATCATCGAAGACCTCGCCACCGAGCTGGCCGAAGAGGGCAACCCCTGGCGGTTGCGGATGGTGGGGGCGCTCGACGTGCTGCCCGCCACCACGGCCGCGGCGATGAAGGCGGCGCAGGAGAAGACCCGCAAGCGCACCGGCGGCGTCGAGGTGAACATGGCGGTCGGCTACGGCGGCCGGCGCGAGATCGCCGACGCCGTGCGGTCGCTGCTGCACGAGCAGGCGGCGGCCGGCCGGACCATCGAGGAGATGGCCGAGATCCTCGACGTCGAACACATCGCCGAACACCTCTACACCCGCGGTCAGCCCGACCCTGACCTGGTCATCCGCACCAGCGGCGAGCAGCGGTTGTCCGGCTTCCTGCTCTGGCAGTCGGCGCACTCGGAGTTCTACTTCCACGACGCCAACTGGCCCGACTTCCGCCGCATCGACTTCCTGCGGGCCCTGCGGTCCTACGGCACCCGCCAGCGCCGCTACGGCGCTTAGCCCGATCTAGAAGTGCCGCAGGCCCTCGCGGAGGAAGTCGGCCACCGCGACCGGTGACTCCAGCGTCAGGTCGGCCGCGCTGGACACCTCGGCGCCCGTCTCGGGGTTGGCCACGGCCACACACATGCCGAAGAAGCCGGGGTCGACCGCCTCGCGCGCGCGCAGCGCGTCGAACGCCTTGATGTCGCTCATGTCGTCGCCGAAATACCAGGCGCAGCCGGCCGCCTTGACACCCTCGCTGATCACCATGCCCTTGTCCTGGTCGACCGGGGGCTTCAGCTCGGACACCATGCGCCCGCCCTGGATCCGCAGGCCCAGCGCCTCGGCCTGCTCGTGGGCCCAGCGCCCGACCGCGGTCGCGAGCTGGGGCGCCGTGCGGTAATGCAGGGCGACCGAGAGCCGCTTGTACTCGACCAGGATCTGCGCCGGAAGCTCGGTTCGCGCGCGCTCGGCCAGGTCGGACATGGCCGGCACCCAGGGCAGGGCGGCCGGCTCGGTGACCACCTCGCCCTCGTGCCACACCTCGAGCCCGTAGAGCCCGTAGAGGTCGACCCGAGCCAGCCGCTCGAAGCGGGACCGCAGGAAGCTCACCGGGCGGGCGGACACGATGGCCACCCGGTCGACCACCCCGGCCAGGTCGTCGAGCACCGCCAGGACGGAGGGGACCGGCTGGGAGGCGTCGGGGTCGTCGGTGACGGGGGAGAGGACACCGTCGAAGTCGAAGAAGAAGGTGGAGTCCTTGGCGCGCTCGGCGGTGAAGCGCCAGGCATCGTCGGGGGCTGGTGGATGAGAGGGACGTGCGGTCTCTGCCACGACCCTCAGACTACCCGTACAGCCGGGTGGTTCATGCACGTGAAGTTCTCAACATCCACCGTCCGGCGCGGCGTGTGATCGTGCCACTACCGCGTTGCGCGGATGGACGCTAGCGTTTCAGGTATGGCCGGGGGTCAACCCCAGCCAGCCGGCCGCCCGGACCTGCGACAGAGAGCGCCACGGGGCCCGCATCCCGACCCCGTGCTTAGGCGATGGGCGCCGGAGGTGGCGGACCGCGGGCGTACCGGGTTGCACGCCCGCTGGAGCAGGCCTGTGACATCTCGCCGTACTGACGCCGGGAGCCCCTCCCTCGACCCGGCCGCCAAAGTCTCCGGCACTCGAGCCGCATCGGGCCGACGTAGGGCCCGTGACCGGCACACCGACCAGGAACCCGCCCCCACCGGGCGGGTTTTTGTGCTGGACACCTCGGTCCTGCTGTCCGACCCGGCGGCGTTCCGCCGGTTCACCGACCACGAGGTGGTCATCCCGCTCGTGGTGATCTCCGAACTGGAGGACAAACGGCACCACCCCGAGCTCGGCTGGTTCGCCCGTCAGTCCCTGCGCATGCTGGACGAGCTGCGCATCAAGCACGGCCGGCTCGACCAGCCGGTCCTCTGCAACGACGAGGGCGGCACGCTGCGCGTCGAGCTCAACCACGCCGACCAGAGCGTGCTCCCGCTGGGGTTCCGCAACGACTCGAACGACACCCGGATCCTCTCGGTGGCGCTCGGGCTGGCCGCCGAGGGCCGCGAGGTCACGCTGGTCAGCAAGGACATGCCGCTGCGGGTGAAGGCCGCCTCGGTGGGCCTGACCGCGGACGAGTACCGGCACGGGCAGGCGAGTGACCCGACCTGGACCGGCATGGCCGACCTGAAGCTGGCCGAGGACGACGTGAGCCGGCTCTACGGCGGCGACGAGCTCCAGCTGGAGGAGGCGGAGAACCTCCCGTGCCACACCGGCCTGGTCATCCACTCGTCCAAGGGGTCGGCGCTGGCCCGGGTCAACCCCGACAAGACCGTCAAGCTGGTACGCGGTGACCGCGAGGCGTTCGGCCTCCGTGGCCGCTCGGCCGAGCAGCGCATCGCGCTCGACCTGCTGCTGGACGAGTCGATCGGGATCGTGTCGCTGGGCGGCCGGGCCGGCACCGGCAAGTCGGCGCTGGCGCTCTGCGCCGGCCTGGAGGCGACGATGGAGCGCAACCGCCACAAGAAGGTGGTCGTGTTCCGCCCGCTCTACGCGGTCGGCGGCCAGGAGCTCGGCTATCTGCCGGGCAGCGAGGCCGAGAAGATGTCGCCGTGGGCGCAGGCGGTCTTCGACACCCTGGGCGCGGTGGTACACGCCAACGTGATGGAAGAGGTCATGGCCCGCGGGATGCTCGAGGTGCTGCCGCTGACCCACATCCGCGGCCGGAGCCTGCACGACGCCTTCGTCATCGTGGACGAGGCGCAGTCGCTCGAGCGGAACGTGCTGCTGACCGTGCTCTCCCGGATCGGCCAGGGGTCACGCGTCGTGCTCACCCATGACGTGGCGCAGCGGGACAATCTGCGGGTCGGCCGGCACGACGGTGTGACCGCGGTCATCGAGGCGCTCAAGGGCCACCCGATCTTCGCCCACGTGACGCTGACCCGATCGGAGCGTTCGCCGATCGCCGAGGTGGTCACCGATCTGTTGGAGGACATCCCTCAGTAGGCGGGTCTGTGCTCTCGGTAGTGACCCTCGAATGGGGGAATCTGCCCGCTTTTGATGCGTAACGACCTGTGAGCTACTTCACAAGAGCGCGCCGTCGTTTCACATCGACTTCACCTTGGGCCATGGTGTCTGGCGAGCGCCATCGCGTGGCCCACCTGGTTGAGATCGACTTCGTGGCCACCGCCTCGATCGACCCTGGTCGAGGCGACGGCCCTGGAGGGGGTCGCGGTGCTCGCGGCACGGTCCGCCACCGACGTGCGTCGTCGGTGACTCTCCGTGTCGCGCCATTGCCCCCTACGAAGGGATCCACTTCGTGAATCGGCTCTGGAGCCGGGTCGGAGTTCGCGTCATCTCGGTCGGACTGCTCGTCCTGGGCATCGTCGGCGGCGTGTACTTCGGGCAGAACCGGGTCACCCAGCAGCAGGGTTCGAAGGCGCGCCTCGTCGTCCAGGCGACCGTGGACGAAGAGCACCTGCTGAAGCAACGCCAGTCCCAGCACGCCGCCGCCCGCGCGTGGCAGCGCCAGGCCGAGAGCGACGCCGCCGCCAAGGCCGCCGCCGAGGCCAAGATCGCCGCCGGCAAGGCGCGGACGCTGGAGAAGAAGGCGATCGACAAGAAGGCGGCCGACAAGAAGGCCGACGAGGAGAAGGCCGCCGAGAAGGAGTCGTCGTCGTCCGGCGGCAGCGGCAAGGAAGTGCCGTTCACCGGCGACATCCCCGCTTCCTGTGACGAGTTCTCCGGCAACCGCGCGATCGGCTGCGCGCTGATGCTCGACAAGGGCTTCAAGATCGACCAGTTCCCCTGCCTGAACAAGCTGTGGCAGAAGGAGAGCGGCTGGAGCGTCAAGGCCTACAACTCGAGCTCCGGCGCCACGGGCATCCCGCAGGCGCTGCCGGGCAACAAGATGGCCTCCGAGGGCGCGGACTGGAAGACCAACGCGGCGACCCAGATCAAGTGGGGCCTCGGCTACATCAAGGGCCGCTGGAACACCCCGTGCGGCGCCTGGTCCCACTCGCAGAGCGCGGGCTGGTACTAAACACTCGACACGGAGAGGGAGGTACGCGGGCGCGTACCTCCCTCGTTTCTGCCCGGACTTTGGTCAAATGTCCACATGGTCCGGAAATTGATGGTGCTCCTGGTCGCCCTGCTCCTCGCCCCCGCCCCGGCGTCGGCCGCCGATGTGGTCGTCGGTGGTGACGCCGCGCCGCAGGGCAGATTCCCGTGGATGGTCCGGCTCTCGATGGGCTGCGGCGGCGCCCTGATCGCGCGGCAGGTGGTGCTCACCGCCGGGCACTGCGTCACCGGCAGTGGGCCGAACACCGACATCAAGGTCACCGCGGGCGCCACCGACCTCAAGTCGTCCAAGGCGGTCACCGCGCGATCGGTCCGGGTGATCCGCGCGGCCGGCTTCAAGGGCGAGACCAAGGGCGACGACTGGGCCGTGATCAAGCTGGACCGGGCGCTCGACCTGCCGACGCTCGAGCTGGCCGGCGTGGCGACGCCGGACGGACCGTACACGGTCATGGGCTGGGGTCTGACCAGCGAGGACGCCGACAAGCAGCAGCGGAAGCTGCGCTATGCGACCGTGCCGTTCATCTCGGACGACGCGTGTGCCAAGGCGTACCAGAAGGCCGACGTCGACCTGGTCAAGGACGAGTCGATCTGCGCCGGGCGCAAGGGCGTCGACACCTGTCAGGGTGATTCCGGCGGTCCGATGGTCGCCAAGTCCGGCGGCAAGTGGGTCCAGGTCGGCATCGTGAGCTGGGGCTACGGCTGCGCCCGCGAGGGCTATCCGGGCGTCTACACCCAGGTCGGAACCTTCCGTGCCGCGATCGGCGCGGCCGTCCACAAGCTGGGCTGAGCGGTGGCCGTCCGTGCGACGGCCTGTCACCATGGGCGACATGGCTATCGGGTGGGGCGACACGACCGACGACGCCGCCGCGACCAGATTCGGCACGGTGGCGTTCTACGCGTCGCTGGGCCGCGCGTTCGTGACGATGTGCGGGGTGATCCCGTTCCTGTTCCTGGTCGAGGTGCTCGACATCGGCATGGGCGGCCAGCTCGACGTGGCCGGCGGCATCATCCCGCACCAGATCGAGGGCCTCGACGGCGTGCTGTTCAGCCCGTTCCTGCACGCGGGCTGGGACCACCTGTACGGCAACGCGGTCCCGCTCATCCTGGTCGGCACGTTCGCGCTGGCCGGCGGGGCCAAGCGGTTCATCTGGTCGACGTTCCTGATCATGCTGATCAGCGGGCTGGGCGTGTGGTTCATCGGCGACCCCGACAGCGTGGTGGTCGGGGCCAGCGGCGTGATCTTCGGCTACCTGGGCCTGCTGGTCGCCCGCGGCTTCGTCGAGCGCAGCTGGTGGAACCTCGGCGTGGCCGCGTTCATCGGGTTACTCTACTGGTACCAGCTCTACAACGTGTTGCCGACCGACCAGCCGATCTCCTGGCAAGGACACCTGCTCGGCCTGCTCGGCGGCGCGATCGCGGCCGTCGTCTTCCGCCGCCGTCGCCCCCGGGCGGCCCAGCCGCTCCTGCCCGGCCCCAACCTCTACGGCGACTGACTCTCCACAGTCCCGCGATCGGGGTGTGATCTGAACCACGGATCGTGAACCTCGTGAATACACGGGGGAATCGTCTCTGGTCGTGGCTGGGGCATCCGGCCACGCTGATCGCCTTATTGGTGCTGGTCGTCAACGACCATCTGCTCAAGGGCCTCTGGCCCGGCCCGGTCACCGGCAAGCTCAGCGACGCCGCCGGCCTGGTCCTGGCGCCGCCGCTGCTCGCCCTGCTGGTCCGGCGCCCGGCCGCCGCGCTGTGGTCCGTCGGGGTGGGCTTCTTCCTGGTCAAGACTTTCCCGTACGGTGCCGAGCTCGCCTCCGCGGCCTGGAGCCTGGCGCACGGGCCGTCGATCGTCCGGGCCGACCCCACCGACCTGCTGACGCTGCCGTTCCTGGGGGTGGCGTGGTGGGCGTACCGGACAGCCGTTCCGGCCGCGCCCCGATGGCTGCGCGCCTTCCGCGTCGCGGTCGTCCTGCCGCTCGCCCTGGTCGGGGTGGCCGCCACCAGCGCGGTGCAGTGGCCCGAGGCCACGCGGGTGACCAGCGACCCGGACGGCATCCACCTCTACACCGAGGAGACCGTGCCGGCCGAGGTGGTCAGCCGCGATAACGGCCTGACCTGGACGGAAGTGGTTCGCCCGGCGGCCTCGCCGGTGCTCGCCCCGGTCACGCCACCGGTGCGGCAGACGCAGAACTGCTCCGGCGCCGAGCCGCTGGTCTGCTACCGGGTGGTGCCGAAGGCGCTGGGGGTCGAGCGCAGCGTGGACGGCGGCCGCACCTGGTCTACCGACTGGTTGGTAACCAAGGACGACCGCGCCCTGCTGGCCCGGCACTACCCGGACCTCGGCCGCCTCGACGACGAGCTGGCGTCGGTGGCGCTCGCGGTGCACGACCGCCGGTCGGGCGGGCACGTGGTGCTGGTGGCCGACGGACGCGACGGCTTCGCGATGCGTGAGCCGGGTGGTCGCTGGCAGCGGATCGGGTTCCCGGCGTCGTCGGCCGACCCGCCGCCGGCCCTGGGCGAGAAGACCGGATCCCAGCGGGTCTTCGAGCTCGGCACCATGATCGCGGTGATCGTCCTGCTCGGCGGCCTGGTGATCCTGACCGGCGGAGCGGTCGCGGCCGGCCGCGGCTCGAACGGCCGCAGCGTCTGGTGGCTGGCGCCGGGACTGGTCGCCGGCGGAGCGGTGATCATGATCGCCTTCGCCTACGCCGGCCTCGAGGAGTGGCCCCTGTCGATCTTCCTGGTGGTCGGCCCGGCGGTGACCGGCGTGGTCACGATCGGCCTGGCGATCACGGTGACGGCCCAGGTGAACGGCCGCGGCCCGGACCGTGGCCGCTGGACGCTGATCACCTGGGCGGCCGGCCTGCTCACGGCCCTGCTGGCGCTGGGGGTGTGGCTGGCGCCGGGATCGGTCGGGTCGCACCTGCTCGTCTCGGCGCTGTGCTGCCTGCCGGGCGCGGTGCTCGCGGTGCTGGCGGCTCGCCGGATCAAACCCGGTCCGCCGATGACCTCGAGCCCGATGCCGTACGGCGAATGGTCGTCCTCCCACTTCAAGGTATAGCGGAGTGCCCGTCTTGCGGCAAGACCCCGGGTTTGGCGCACAATCTCCCGCGTGACCAGCGAAATCATGGATCTGACGGACATCGGCTCGAACCAGATCGCCCGGGCCGGCGGCAAGGGAGCACACCTGGGGGAGCTTTCCCGGATCGAAGGCGTCCGGGTGCCGCCCGGCTTCTGCGTGACCACCGCCGCCTTCGAACGGATCGTCACGCCGCTGATCGGGGAGCAGGCGGGCGCGGAGATCCGCCGGATCGTCGAGGCGGTGGAACTCCCGGACGACCTGGTCGCGGCGATCACCGACCGGCTCTTCGCGCTGGGCGACAAGGCCGCCTGTGCCGTCCGGTCCAGCGCGACCGCCGAGGACCTGCCGACCGCCTCCTTCGCCGGTCAGCACGACTCGTACCTGAACGTGATCGGGGCCGACGCGGTCCTCGACGCCGTCCGGCGGTGCTGGGCCTCCCTGTTCACCGACCGGGCGATCAGCTACCGCGAGCACCAGGGCATCGACCACCGGACCGTGCGGATGGCCGTCGTGGTGCAGCGGATGGTCGTCCCGCGGGCGGCCGGCATCCTGTTCACCGCCGACCCGGTGACCTCGAACCGGACCATCGCCACGGTGGACGCCGCCTTCGGCCTCGGCGAGGCGCTGGTCTCGGGCATCGTGAACGCGGACGTCTACCGGGTGCGGTCCGGCGAGATCATCGCCCGGACGGTGTCGGCCAAGCGACTGGCCGTCCAGGCCCGGCCCGAGGGCGGTACGGAGGAACGGGCGGTCGAGCCGGAGCGTCAGGAACAGCCGGCGTTGACCGACGCCGAGGTGCTCCGACTCGTCCGGCTGGGCCGGCACATCGAAGCGCACTTCGGCCGGCCCCAGGACATCGAGTGGTGCCTGGCCGGTGACGAGTTCCAGATCGTGCAGAGCCGCCCGATCACCACGCTGTTCCCGGTGCCGGTGGCCGGCGACGACGGGAACCACGTCTACGTCTCGGTCGGCCATCAGCAGATGATGACCGACCCGCTGAAACCCCTCGGGCTGGCGTTCTGGCAGATGACCACGCCCCGGCCGATGGCCGAGGCCGGCGGGCGGCTGTTCGTCGACGTCACCCCGATCCTGGCCGTGCCCGCGTCCCGGGACGCGCTCATCGACGGCCTCGGCACCCGGTCGGACCCGCTGATCGGCGACGCGCTGCGGACCATCGTCGAGCGCGAGGGCTTCCTGCCGCCGCCGCCGGCCGAGGGCCCGCCGTGGACGCCGCCCGGCAGCACCGCGGCCGACCCCATCGAGGACGGTCCGGCCCTGGTCACCGAGCTGACCGAGCGGGTCCGGGCGTCGCTGGCCGAGCTGGCGCGCGACATCCGTACCCGGACCGGGGTTGATCTGCTCGACTTCATCCGGGCCGACGTCCAGGAGCTGCGCCGGATCCAGGCCGAACCGCGCAACATGCAGGCGATCATGGCCGGGATGGAGGCCAATTGGTGGCTGAACGACCACCTGCTGGAGTGGCTGGGTGAGAAGAACACGGCCGACACGTTGAGCCAGTCGGTGGCCGGCAACGTCACCTCGGAGATGGGGCTGGCGCTGCTCGACGTGGCCGACGCGATCCGGCCGTACCCGGACGCGGTGAACGCCCTGGAGCGCGGGTCGATCGAGGAGCTGCCGGCGGTGGCCCGTGACGCCGTGCGGGCCTACCTGGACCGGTACGGCATGCGCTGCGCCGGCGAGATCGACATCACCCGGCCGCGGTGGAGCGAGCGACCGGCCGAGCTGGCGCCGATGATCCTCAGCAACATCCGGAACTTCGAGCCCGGCGCCCATCAGCGGCTCTTCGAGGAGGGCCGGCGGCAGGCCGAGGAGAAGCGCCGGGAGCTGGTGGCACGGCTCCGGGAGCTGCCCGACGGGGAGAGCAAGGCGGCCGAGACCGAGCGGATGATCGACCGGGTACGCACGTTCAGCGGCTACCGCGAGTTCCCGAAGTACCACATGATCAGCCGCTACTTCCTCTACAAGCAGGCCCTGCTCGAGGAGGCCGACCGCCTGGTGCGGGCCGGGGTGCTGGCCGACCGCGAGGACATCTACCACCTGCGGTTCGACGAGCTCCGCGAGGTCGTGGCGACGCGGACGGTGGACGACCGGCTGATCGGCGAGCGCAAGGACGCCTTCGCGACCTACCGGACGCTCACCCCGCCCCGGGTGCTCACCTCGGACGGTGAGGTCGTGACCGGCAGCTACCGGCGCGGCGACCTGCCGCCCGGCGCGCTGGTCGGGCTGCCCGTCTCGGCCGGAACCGTCGAGGGCCGGGCCCGGGTCGTCCTGGACATGGCCGGTGCCGACCTCGAACCCGGGGACATCCTGGTCACCGCCTACACCGATCCCAGCTGGACGCCCGCCTTCCTGGCCGTGGCCGGGCTGGTCACCGAGGTGGGCGGCCTGATGACGCATGGCGCGGTGATCGCCCGGGAGTACGGCCTGCCGGCCGTCGTCGGGGTCGAGCACGCGACCCGGCTGATCCGGGACGGGCAGCGGATCCGCGTGCACGGGACCGACGGGTACGTCGAGATCCTCTAGCTGAGGGACGCGGCCAGGGCTTCCAGGTGTTTCGGGTCGGTGTTGCCGGTGACGATGATCGTGCGGGTCGGGTCGCTCAGGACCAGCGCGGTCTCGCCCGGCCGGGCCAGGTAGCTGCGCCAGGCCGCGTTGCCGGCCCGGACCGTGGCACGCGGCTTGGCCTCCTTGCCCAGCTCGGCCGGGAGCAGCTGGGCGGCCGGGACGTTGCTCTCGATCAGCAGGGCCGAGTCGTCGTCGGGCGCCACGTAGCCCAGGCGGAGGGTGGCGCCGTTCGGGTCGTCGCGCCAGGTGGCCGAGATGGTGTGCCAGTCGTCGCCGAGGTCGCCGGGCACCGCCACCGGGAAGACGGCCGCCGTGCGGGCCTGCTGGATGGCGTCGGCCGGGTCGACCGTGACCGGGGAGCCCCCGCCCAGCACCAGGCGGTAGAAGGCGAGCAGCAGCACGATCGGGATCAGCAGGACGATCAGGGAGATGGCCATGTCGCGGGGCGACCGGCCCTCGCGGCGGCCCAGCCGCACCGGCCTGTCCGCCGGCTCGACCGGCTCGGCCGGTCGACCGGCCTGCTCCTCATCCACGGGACCATTGTTAACCATGTCGCGTGCACGGGACTTTGCGGCTCGGCTCGTGTGAGGATCGGGACATCCACAATCGCAGAGTCGCGAGGAGGCCCTCCGTATGCCCGGCGCCCGTGTCCCGCAGGATCTCGACCGCAACATCGCCCTCGATCTGGTCCGGGTCACCGAGGCCGCGGCCATGGCCGCCGGCCGCTGGGTCGGTCGCGGCGACAAGGAGGGCGGTGACGGCGCCGCCGTCGACGCCATGCGCAAGCTGATCAACTCGATCCAGATGAGCGGCGTCGTGGTGATCGGCGAGGGCGAGAAGGACAACGCCCCGATGCTCTACAACGGCGAGCGGGTCGGCGACGGCACCGGGCCCGAGGTCGACGTCGCGGTCGACCCGGTGGACGGCACCACGCTGATGTCCAAGGGCATGCCCGGCGCGGTCGCGGTGCTGGCGGTCGCCGAGCGCGGCGCCATGTTCGACCCGAGCGCCGTCTTCTACATGGAGAAGATCGCGGTCGGCCCCGACTGCGCCGACGTGATCGACATCAACGCCGGGGCGACCGAGAACCTCCGCCGGATCGCCAAGGCGAAGCGCTCCACCATCGCCGACGTGACGGTCTGCATCCTCGACCGCCCGCGGCACGCCGACCTGGTCAAAGAGGTGCGGGACGCCGGGGCGAACATCAGGTTCATCTCGGACGGCGACATCGCCGGCGCGATCTCGGCGGCCCGGCTGGAATCCGACGTCGACGTGCTGATGGGCATCGGCGGCACCCCCGAGGGCATCACGGCGGCGTGCGCGCTCAAGTGCCTCGGCGGCATGATCCAGGCCAAGCTCTGGCCGCTCGACGAGTCGGAGCGCGAGAAGGCCATCGCCGGCGGCCACGACCTCGACCGGGTGCTGACCACCGACGACCTGGTGACCGGCGACAACTGCTTCTTCGTGGCCACCGGGGTCACGTCGGGCGACCTGCTGAAGGGCGTCCGGTACCGGGCCGGCGGCGCACACACCCAGTCGATCGTGATGCGGTCGAAGTCGGGCACCATCCGGGTCATCGACTCGTGGCACCGGCTCGAGAAGCTGGCGCTCTATTCCGCGGTCGACTTCGACGGCCACCTGCCGACCGTGGCCCTCGGCGCCGAGTCGGAGATCCCCTAGCCGGAGATCTCCTAATCGGTGTCGCGGGCGGCCCGCGCTTCCTCGATGCGGGTGCGGGCGCCGTCGAGCCAGGTCTGGCAGACGTCGGCCAGTTTCTCGCCGCGCTCCCACAGGGACAGCGACTCTTCCAGCGAGCTGCCGCCGGTCTCGAGGCGTTCCACCACGCCGGCCAGTTCGGTGCGGGCCTGCTCGTAGGTGAGCTGCTTGTCGTCGGTCATTCGGGCTCTCCCACCGTCACTTGCACCTCGCCGGCGGCCAGGCGTACGCGGAGCTGGTCGTCGGGTTTGACCTCATCGGCCGCGCGGACCACGTGGCCGTCGGCCCGCTGCACGATCGCGTAGCCGCGTTGCAGCGTGGATCTCGGGGACAGCGCGCGCAGCCGGGCCACCGTGTGGCGCAGGTCGTCGTCGGCGCGGCGGAGGCGGTGTTCCAGGCTGCGCACGGCGCGGTCGCGCAACCCGGTCACCTCGGTCGCGCGCTGGTCGATCAGGGTCTCGGGGCGGGCCAGGACCGGCCGCGAGCGCCACGCGTCGAGCCGGTGCTGTTCGCGGTCGAGCAGGGTGACCACGGCGCGGTCGAGGCGGCGGCGGGCCGAGGCGATGAGCTGGCGTTCCTCGTCGAGGTCGGGCACCAGCCGCTTGGCCGCGTCGGTCGGGGTGGAGGCGCGGGCGTCGGCCACGTAGTCGAGCAGCGGCGCGTCGGTCTCGTGGCCGATCGCGCTGACCACCGGCGTACGCGCGCCGAACACCGCCCGGCACAGCGCCTCGTCGGAGAACGGCAGCAGGTCTTCCACGCTGCCGCCGCCGCGGGCGATGACGATCACGTCGACCGTGTCGTCGCCGTCGAGCACCTTGAGCGCGTCGATGATCTGGGGCACCGCGGTCGGGCCCTGCACCGGCACGTTGATCACCCGGAAGTCGACGGCGGGCCAGCGCCGGCGGGTGTTCATCAGCACGTCACGCTCGGCGGCCGACGCCCGGCCGGTGATCAGCCCGATGCGTTGGGGCAGGAACGGCAGCCGCCGCTTGCGTTCCCGGGCGAACAGGCCCTCGGCCCCGAGCAGCTTCTTCAGCCGTTCCAGCCGGGCCAGCAGCTCGCCCAGGCCGACCTGGCGGATCTCGTCGGCGCGCAGGCTCAGCGTGCCCCGGGCCGGATAGAACTCGGGCTTGGCGTGCAGCGTGACCCGGGCGCCCTCGGCCAGCTCGGGGGCGCCGGCGTCGAGCACGTCGCGGTGGGCGGTGACGGTCAGGCTGAGGTCGGCCGACGGGTCGCGCAGGGTGAGGAAGACCACCGTGGACCCGGGCCGGCGGCTGATCTGGGCGACCTGGCCGTCGACCCAGACCCAGCCCAGCTTGGCCACCCAGGCGCCGACCTTCTGGCTGACCACGCGCACGGGCCACGGCTCGTCGGCGGTGCTCCTGGGCTCCTGGGTCACGGCATCAGGGTACGGAAGTGGTCCGACAGTTCCGCGCGCCCCGGGTTCGGTCATACTTCGTCGATGGCTGACGCGGCACCGGACGAACGGGAACAACCCGGCGATACCGCCCCGGGAGAGGACGAGCGCGGCGGTGGCGGCCGGTTCTGGAGCTGGGTGCTGGGCGCGGTGAGCCTGGTCGGCGGCCTGACCTGGATCCTGCTCAACCTGGGCGCGCCGATCCCGCCGGTCGACATCGCGGTGGGCGTGGTGGTCGCGCTGGGCGGTCTGGTCCTGCTCATGCCCCATCGGGTACGCCTACCGCTCCGTCCCGCCGGGCTGACCGGGCTGGGTGCGGGCGTGGCGGGCACGGTGGCCGGTCTGGCGGTGTCGGCGACGGCGGTCTGCTGCCGGTACGCGTACGTCGAGGGCCGCGGTTTCCCCTTCAAGTGGCTGTCCCGCGGTGGGGCGGCCGACGACCCCGAGACGGCCCGCCGGGTCGCCACGGGCGCGGGCTGGGACGTGGACTGGCCGACGCTGCTGATGAGCGTGTTCGTCTGGGCGTACGCCGGCCTCCTGATCCTGACCGTGATCACGCTGGTCCGGCGCAAGCGGTAAGTCCGTTTCGCCCCATAGCTTGGCTCTTCGGGGCGATACTCGGGCCGTGAGCAGCGCGGCGAACACCCAGGTGGACGAGTTCGAGGACGAGGCGCCCGGGCTCTGGACATCCTTCGCGACCGCGCTGCGCCTGATCGTCGGCTGGTTCTGCCTCGCCATCGGGGTGCTGAACCTGCTGGTCGAGGTGGACCGCAATATCGGCGACCCGCCGGACACGGCGTACTTCTTCTTCCACGTGATGCTCATCGTGGGCGGGATCACCCTGCTCGCGGTCAGCTGGCTGGGACGCAGCCCGGGCCTGTCCGGTTACCTCACCGGTGGCCTGGTCCTGGTCGCGGGCATGGTCGTGTCCGGGGTGCCCGTCTCGTCGTCGGTGTGCTGCATGACCGCCCTCGACATCCGGCACGGCTGGCCGTTCACCTTCGTGGCCCGGGACGAGGGCGTGGGCGCGGCGGCCGGCTGGCACATCGACAGCCAGCACCTGCTCGCCGACCTGCTGTTCTGGGGGTACGTCGGGCTGATCGCCCTGGTCATCGTCGCCCTGATCGGCCGGGCCGGGTCGCCCGAGCCCGACCCGGCCGGCGCCGAGCCCGCCTCGGCCCCGCCCACCCACGCCGAGCACCGCGCGCTGGCCACCGAGGCCGTCGACGACCCGGCCGAGCCCCGGCCGGGCGCTCAGTAGGCCGGTCCTGTGCAGGCTGTGTGCAGGCCTGTGGACAACCAGGCTCCGTACCACCAGGTCTGGCTACCATGGTCGGGTGACCGAATCTCGTAAGCGTGTGCTGCTGGCCAAGCCCCGGGGCTACTGCGCCGGCGTCGACCGGGCCGTGCAGACGGTCGAAGAGGCGCTGAAGCTCTACGGCGCGCCTGTCTACGTGCGCAAGCAGATCGTGCACAACAAACACGTGGTGACCACGCTCGAGGCGGCCGGCGCGATCTTCGTGGAGGAGAACGAGGAGGTCCCCGAGGGGTCGACCGTCGTGTTCTCCGCCCACGGGGTGGCCCCCGAGGTGCACGAGCAGGCCCGCGAGCGCAACCTCAAGTCGATCGACGCGACCTGCCCCCTGGTGACCAAGGTCCACCAGGAGGCGAAGCGATATGCCGCCGACGACTACGACATCCTGCTCATCGGCCACGAGGGCCACGAAGAGGTGGTCGGCACGGCGGGCGAGGCGCCGGCCCACATCCAGCTGGTCGACGGGCCCGACGGGGTCGACCAGGTGACGGTTCGCGACCCGAACAAGGTCGTGTGGCTGTCGCAGACCACGCTGTCGGTCGACGAGACGATGGAGACCGTGGCCCGGCTCCGCACCAAGCTGCCGATGCTCCAGTCGCCGCCGAGCGACGACATCTGTTACGCCACGTCGAACCGTCAGCAGGTGGTGAAGCAGATCGCCCCGGAGTGTGACGTGGTGATCGTCGTGGGCTCGACGAACTCGTCCAACTCGGTGCGCCTGGTCGAGGTCGCGCTGGGCGCCGGGGCCCGGGCCGGCCACCTGGTCGACTTCGCCTCGGAGATCCAGGACGAGTGGCTCGCCGGGGCGACCACGGTCGGGGTTTCGTCCGGCGCGAGCGTCCCCGAAGACCTGGTCATGGAGGTGCTGGTCCATCTGGCCGAGCGTGGCTTCGGCGAGGTGACCGAGTTCACCACGGTCGAGGAGCGCCTGACCTTCTCGCTGCCGAAGGAGCTGCGGCGCGACATGAAGGCGGCCGCGGCGGCGGCCCAGGGCTAACCGCTGACCAGTTTCTCCAGGTGGGGCACGATCGCGGCCGGTGCGGGCATGGCCGCGATCTCGGCCGCGACCTCTTGCGCCGCGGTGCGCACGGACTGGTCGGTCAGCAGGCGGTTCAGGTGGTCCGCGGTGATGGCGTCGGCGGGCACGGCCAGGCCCGCGCCACGCCGCGCCAGCATCTCGGCGTTGTGCTTGCGGTCGCCCGCTCCGGGCACGGCCAGCTGGGGCACGCCCGCGGCGAGACCGCCCAGCACACTTCCCGCGCCCGCGTGATGGATGAAGGCCGCGGCCCGCGGCAGCAGCTCGTCGAGCGGCACGCGGTCGACGGCCCGCACGTTCGACGGCAGCCCGCGGGTGCCGGCCGGCCGGACCAGCACGAACTCGGCGTCGATCCCGCCGGCCGCGGCGATCACGGCCGGGCCCGGATCACCGTCGTTGGGCCCGGTCAGGGTGCTGCGGCTGACCAGCACCCGCGGCTTGCCGGCCGGTTCCCGGAGCCAGCCGGGAATGGCGCCGCCACCCGAGAAGGGGACCGGCCGCATCGGCAGGGCGCCGGCCGGGGCCGGGCGCATCGAGGGCGGCGTCACCGCGATGGTCAGCTCGGGCGCCGGGACGTCGAGGCCGGCCAGGGCCGAGCTGGTGATCACCGCCTGGAACAGGTCGGGCGCCGGCCACAGCGTGTTCTCCTGGAGCACGGACGGGATGGCGAGCCGCCCGGCCACGATCGCGCCGGCCTCGCTCAGCGACTCGAAGACGATCAGGTCGGGGCGTTCCCGCCGGGCCAGCTCCATCAGCGGGTCGACCAGGGCCAGGTTGGCCCGGCCGAAGAGCTCGCCGACGAAGCCGTGCCCGGCGGTGCCCTTCATCTCGGACCGGGCCAGGCCGGGGCGTCGCAGCGAGACCCGGATGGCCGCGCGGGCCAGGCTGAACGACCCGCCGATGTCGGCGGTGCGCAGGCCCCGCACGTCGGGCACGTCGACGCCGCTGGCCAGGATCACCTCGTGCCCGGCGTCGCGGCAGGCCGCGGCGAGCGGGATCAACGGCAGGAGATGGCCCTGGAGCGGGGCGGCGACGAACACGATGCGCATGGACGCGTTGTATCACGGGGTGACTGAGCGGTCGCTGAGGTTGGCGACCGGCTCCAGAAGCTCGGGGGCCTGCGGCTGGCGCGGAGTCAGCTCGACCTGCGCGGGCGTGGCGATGTCACGCTCGGCCACGCCCATCTCGGCCAGCTTGCGCGCGCTCACCAGCACCCGCGACTCGAGCGAGCCGACCGCCTTGTTGTACGACGTGACCGCGCTGCCCAGCGCCGCCCCGAGCTTGCCGACGTGATCGCCCAGAGTGGACAGTCGCCCGTACAGCTCACGGGCCAGCCCGTGCACGGCCACGGCGTTGCGGGCCAGCGATTCCTGGCGCCAGCTGAACGCGACCGTACGCAGCAGCGCCACCAGGGTGGCCGGCGTCGCCAGCACCACGTTGCGCCGGAAGGAGTGTTCCATCAGCGTCGGATCGTGTTGCAGGGCCGCGTCCATGAACGCGTCGGCCGGCACGAACAGCACCACGAAGTCGGGTGTGGACTCGAAGGCGGTCCAGTAGCGCTTGGCCGCGAGCTGGTCGACATGCGTGCGGAGGGCGCGCGCGTGCTGGTCGAGATGATTGTCACGGGTACGTTCGTCACGCGCCTCCATCGCCGACAGATAGGCGTCGAACGGCGCCTTGGCGTCGACGACCAGGCTGCGGCCGCCGTGCAGCCGGACGACCAGGTCGGGGCGTACCCCCTGATCGTCGGTCGTGGCCGTGACCTGCTCGGCGAAGTCGCAGTGTTCGAGCAGCCCGGCCGCCTCGACGATCCGGCGCAGCTGATGTTCGCCCCAGCGCCCGCGCACCTGTGGGGCCCGCAGCGCCGACACGAGCTGGCGGGTCTCGGTGCGGAGTTCGCCGGACACCGCACCCATCGCGCGCACCTGCTCGCGCAGTTCGGAGTAGGCGTCGATCCGCTCGTGTTCCAGCTCGGTGACCCGCTGCTCGTAGCGGCGCAACGCGTCGTGCAACGGCGCGACGGCCCGGGCCACGGCCTCTTGCGACTGCGCGGTCGACTCGTAGGTCAGCGCCCGCATCGACTGTTCGAGCCGGGCCTCGCCGTCCCGCCCGGCCTGCAGCGTCGCCTCCAGCCGGGCGATGTCGGCGGCGGCGCGCAACCGGGCGGCCAGCCAGCCCAGCGCGGCGCCCACCGCCAGGCAGATCACCACCACGGCCAGCGTCGGGAATGTCACGTATAGCACTTTGCCACACGTGTACGACAAGATTTCCCCGGGTACCTTTGTGACATGAAGGCGTTTCTGCTGGTCATCGTCATCCTGATCGCGATCGCCCTGTATTTCACGTGGCGGCGTGGCCAGGCCGGGCAGGTCACCCGTCTGGAGGACGCCCGGGCCGAGGCCCAGCGGTGGTACGAGCGGCTCGGCGGCCAGGTGCTCAACCTGCACGGCGACGACGCGTCGGCCCGGCAGGCCCTGGCCGACGCCGGCGAGCGTTACAACGCGGCCGGCGGCCAGCTCCAGCAGGCCCAGTCGATCCGGCAGTACGAGCTGGCCAAGGAGACCGCGCTGGAGGGTCTGGCCTACGTCCGCGCCGCCCGCCTGGCGATGGGCATCGACCCCGGTCCCGAGGTCCCGGCGCCGGCCGGTGCGCAGGGCGTCGGGCAGCTCACCAAGGAGCGTGAGGTCGACGTGCAGGGCACCCACTACAAGGCCGGCCCGCAACCGGGCGCCGACACGCCCTACTACTACCCGGGCGGGCGCGTGCAGGGCCGCCCGGTGCCGGCCGGCTGGTATTCACAGCCGGTGTGGCGTACGGCGCTCGGCGCGGCCGGCGGCGCCCTGGCCGGCATGCTGATCTTCGACGCGCTGTTCTCGCCGGGCTTCGGCGACATGGGCTACGGCGGCGGCGACTTCGGTGGCGACATGGGCGGCGGCGACATGGGCGGCGGGGACTTCGGCGATTTCGGGGGCGATTTCTAGTCCCGGACGGGAGCATGGGGTCATGTCGGTAGAGCCGGACGAGGTCGCCGCCCCGGCGGACGACACGATCGTCTTCCACTCGTCCCCGGTTCGAACCTTCCTGGTCATGACCGGCCTGTTCATGCTCGCCTACCTGGTCGTCTCCCCGCTGGTCGACCTGCTGCTGGGCGCCGACGACGATCCCTGGTGGCTGACGCTGGTCCAGGCGGCCGTGATCTCGCTCGTCGTCGCCGGCGCTTTCGCCTTCTCCTCGAGAGGCTCGCTGTCCACCTGGGTGCGGGTGTCCAGCGCCGGTCTGGAACTCGCCGCCCAGGGCAGCGACCCGGTCTTCCTGACCTGGCCCGACATCGAGCACGTGGTGGTGCGCCGCTCCGGCACCCGCACCGTCCTCGAGGTCACCCCGGTCGACCTCGACCGCGTCCACCCGGTCGAGAACGCGGACGTGGGCGGGCCGGCGATGGACGGCAAGGCGTTCACCGCCGACCTCACCCAGCTCTGGCCTTCGCCCCGCACATTGAGGCGTGAACTGGAGCGCCGGATGCACTAGAACGCGCTGGCTATGACCAACTCAGGCGTCCGCTCGGGCAGGTAGTCGAGCTTGGTGATCCGCCCGGCCGCCTTCAGGTCGCCCTCGATCAGCGCCAGCCGGTCCAGCACCGCCGCCGGGCCCAGCGCCTCGGCCAGCGGCACCTCGGCCTTCATCGACAGCTTCCGGTCCGACTTGGCCCGCCGGATCTGCCGCAGCGCGTCACCGGCCAGGTCGATCAGCTCGGCGTCACCCTCGGGCGCGACCCGGGTCAGCTCGTACTTGGTCGGCCAGGTCGCCTTGTGCACCGACCCGTACCGCCACCACGACCAGACCTCTTCCGTCACGTACGGCAGGAACGGCGCGAACAGCCGCAACTGCACCGACAGCCCGGCCGCCAGCGCCGCGCGGGCCGAACCGGCGGCCGGCCCGTCGGCGTACGCCCGGTCCTTGACCAGCTCGATGTAGTCGTCGCAGAACGTCCAGAAGAACGCCTCGGCCGCCTGCAGCGCGTCGGTGTGCTGGAAGTTGTCCAGCGCCTTGGTCGCCGTCTCGACGACCGTGGCCAGCCGGGCCAGCGCCGCGCGGTCGAGCGGCTCGGTCACCGGCTGTCGTAGCGCCTCCTGCGCGCCCAGCCCGAGCGCGAACTTCGAGGCGTTGAGCAGCTTGGTGCCCAGCCGCCGGCCCACCTTGATCTGCGCCGGGTCGAAGGCCAGGTCGGTGCCGGGGCGCCCGTTCGCGGCCCAGTAGCGGACCGCGTCCGAGCCGTTGTCGACCAGCAGGCCCATCGGCGTGACGACGTTGCCCTTGGACTTGGACATCTTCTTGCGGTCCGGGTCGAGGATCCACCCCGAGAGGATCGCGGTACGCCAGGGCAGGACGCCGCGCCGCAGGTGGCTGCGGACGACCGTGGCGAACAGCCAGGTCCGGATGATCTCCTGGCCCTGCGGCCGCAGGTCCATCGGGAACACCTTGTCGAACAGCTCCGGGTCGGTGCCCCACCCGCCGACGATCTGCGGGGTGAGCGACGACGTGGCCCAGGTGTCCATCACGTCCGGGTCGGCCATGAAGCCGCCCGGCTGGTCGCGCTGCGACTCGTCGTAGCCCGGCGGGCACTCCGAGGACGGGTCGACCGGCAGCGACGACTGGTCGGGGATGAGGAAGTCGTCGTGGATCGGCTCGCCCGCGTCATCCAGCCGGTACCAGACCGGGATCGGCACGCCGAAGAACCGCTGCCGGCTGACCAGCCAGTCCCCGGTCAGCCCGTTCACCCAGTGCTCGTAGCGGTGCTTCATGTGCTCGGGCACCCAGCGCAGCTCGCGGCCCTTGGCCAGCAGCGCCTCACGCAGCTCGGGGTCGCGGCCGCCGTTCCGGATGAACCACTGCCGGCTGGTGACGATCTCCAGCGGGGAGTCGCCGTTCTCGTAGAACTTGACCGGGTGGGTGATCGGCTTCGGCTCGCCGAGCATCCCGCCGGTCTCGGTGAGCAGCCGGACCGTCTCGCGTCGGGCCTGGTTGACGTTGCGGCCGGCCAGTTCGGCGTACAGCTCGGCGGGGACGCCGGCCGGGGCGTCCGGCCGGAAGCGGCCGTCGCGCCCGATGACCACGCGCGTGGGCAGGTTCAGGTCACGCCACCAGACGACGTCGGTCAGGTCGCCGAAGGTGCAGACCATGGCGATGCCCGTGCCCTTGTCCTTCTCGGCGGCCGGGTGGGCGTACACCGGAACCTCGACCCCGAAGACCGGCGTGCGCGCCGAGCGCAACCCGGCGAATCGCTCGTCGTCCGGGTGATGGACCAGGGCGACACAGGCCGGCAGCAGCTCGGGCCGGGTCGTGTCGATCTCGATCGGCCCGTCCGGCCCTTGGAAGATCAGCCGGTGGTACGCGCCGGCACGCTCCCGATCCTCCAGCTCGGCCTGCGCGACCGCGGTCCGGAAGCCGACATCCCACAGCGTCGGCGCCTCGGCCGTGTACGCCTCGCCGCGCAACAGGTTATCCAGAAAGGCGCGCTGCGAGACGAGCTGCGACTTGCGGCCGATCGTGGTGTACGTCATTCCCCAGTCGACCGACAGCCCGAGCCGGACCCACAGCGCCTCGAACGCCTTCTCGTCCTCCTCGGTCAGCTTCCCGCAGAGCTCGATGAAGTTGCGCCTGGAGATGTTGATCGTCTCCTTGGCTTTCACCGACGGCGGTTCCCATGACGGGTCGTAGGGCAGCGATGGATCGCACCGGACCCCGTACACGTTCTGGACCCGCCGCTCGGTCGGCAGCCCGTTGTCGTCCCAGCCCATCGGGTAGAAGACCGACCTGCCGCGCATCCGCTGGAACCGCGCGATCAGGTCGGTGTGCGTGTACGAGAAGACGTGACCCATGTGCAGCTCGCCGGATACGGTGGGCGGCGGCGTGTCGATGCTGAATACATTCGTCCGCTCGGCCTGCCGGTCGAACCGATAGGTTCCGGCCTCCTCCCACCGTGCGGCCCACTTGCCCTCGAGGCCGTCCAGGGAGGGGCGATCCGGCATGCGGCCACGCCCAGGGTCAGTCATGCACCTCAGGGTAGGACCGCGCCGACCTCCCGGGCACCCGACTTACGTCTAACCGCCTTGCCCCGCCTGCGACGATGGCGACGTGAACAAGATCCCCACCGTCTTCCTCCGCGACCCGGCCGACCGGAAGCGCACCCTGCCCGAGGTCAACCCGGTCTGCCAGTGGGTCCTCGACGGCGAGGGCGTGCCGACCCGCAAGTACGACGGCACCTGCGTGCTGCTCGACGAGGACGGCGTGTGGTGGGCGCGCCGCGAGGTCCGGCCCGGCCGCACTCGCCCGCCCGGCTACCGCCCCGTGATGACCGACGAGGCAACCGGAAAGACCGTCGGCTGGGAGCCGATGGCCAATTCCGCCTACGCCCGCTACCACGCCGAAGCCGTCCCGGCCGGCCACCCTCGGGCCCCCGGCACCTACGAGCTGATCGGCCCGAAGGTCAACGGCAACCCCGAGAACGTCCCGGCCCACACCCTGGTGGCCCACGCCGAGGCCGAGGTCTTCGACACCCCGCGCGACTTCGAGGGCCTGCGCTCCTGGCTCCTGGCCCACCCCGCCTACGAGGGCATCGTCTGGCACCACCCCGACGGCCGCCGAGCCAAGCTCAAGCACCGCGACTTCGCCCCGTGACGCTCGCCCGCGAGAAGTCGGGCGAGCGTCACGGAATGCTACGGTGAGGTCATGACTGCGGTGCCCGACTGGATGCGGCCGCCCCGCCTGGAGGGGTGGTTTGCCGACGACCTCGACCACCTTCCTGAAGCGCCGCGGCACACCGAGCTGATCGATGGAGCACTCGTCTTCATGATGTCCCCCCAGCGTTCCTGGCACGGTCGGATTGTCACCGCGTTGGTGGTCGCCCTCAACGAACAGACGCCATCGGGTATCGAGGTTGAAAGAGAGATGACGATCAGGCTCGACGAGCGGAACCGCCCCGAGCCAGACCTCGTCGCGACGACGGCGCCTTATGAGCCGGACCGCACCTTTTACGTCCCTGACGAGGTTCTTCTGGTCGTCGAAGTCGTCTCGCCCGAGTCGGCGCACCGCGACCGGACGGTGAAACTGCGCAAGTACGCGGACGCCGGCATCGCGCACTACTGGCGGATCGAGGACGAGGACGGATCGCCGGTAGTCCACGCCTACGAGCTCGACCAGCCCACTAGGTCGTACGTACCGACCGGAATCCATCGACACGAGCTGGACATCACGATGCCGTTCGCCATCAAGCTCGATCTGGATGGGCTGGTGCCCGGCCGCAAGAGCTGACCGGGCGCCACTTTCCGTGATCAGACGTTGAAGCGGAACTCCACCACGTCGCCGTCCTTCATGATGTAGTCCTTGCCCTCGATGCGGACCTTGCCGGCGGCCTTGGCGGCGGCCATGGAGCCGGCGGTCATCAGGTCGTCGTAGCTGACGATCTCGGCCTTGATGAAGCCGCGCTGGAAGTCGGAGTGGATCACGCCGGCGGCCTCGGGGGCGGTCGCGCCCTTGGAGATCACCCAGGCGCGGGCCTCCTTGGGGCCGGCCGTCAGGTAGGTCTGCAGGCCGAGCGTCTCGAAGCCGACGCGGATCAGCTGGTTGAGGCCGGGCTCGGTCTGGCCGGTCGACTCGAGCAGCTCCTGCGCCTCGTCCGGCGGCAGGTCGATCAGCTCGGACTCGATCTTCGCGTCCATGAAGACGGCGTCGGCCGGCGCCACCAGGGCGCGCATCTCGGCGAGGAAGGCCTCGTTGTTGAGCTCGTCCTCGTCGACGTTGAACACGTAGATGAACGGCTTGATGGTGAGCAGGTGGAGTTCGGCCAGCAGCGCGATGTCGATGTCCGCGGCGGCCGCGCCCTTGTGGAGCGTCACACCCTCGTCCAGCAGCTTGAACGCGGCCTCGGCGGTGGCCGCCACCGGCGCCCGGTCCTTCTTGAGCTTGGCCTCCTTCTGCAGGCGGGGGATCGCCTTCTCGACCGTCTGCAGGTCGGCCAGGATCAGCTCGGTGTTGATCGTCTCGATGTCGTCGGCCGGCGAGACCTTGCCGTCGACGTGCAGCACGTTCGGGTCGGAGAACGCGCGGACGACCTGGCAGATGGCCGAGGCGTCGCGGATGTTGGCGAGGAACGCGTTGCCGCGGCCCTGGCCCTTGGACGCGCCGCGGACCAGGCCGGCGATGTCGACGAACGACACCGGCGCCGGGATGATCTTCTCGCTGCTGAACAGCTCGGCGAGCTTCCCCAGCCGATCGTCGGGCAGGCCGACCACGCCGACGTTCGGTTCGATCGTCGCGAACGGGTAGTTCGCGGCGAGAACGTCGTTCTTGGTCAGGGCGTTGAACAGCGTGCTCTTGCCGACGTTGGGCAGGCCGACGATCCCGATGGTGAGGCTCACAGCGGGCCAGTCTACGTGTCGGCCGGCAAGCCCAGCGCGATCATCCGCTCCGCCGGGTTGCGCCACAGCGACCGGACCGTCTTACCACTCATCGTCATGTCCGAATCCCGCCAGCCAGGTGACCCTCGGCCGGGGCAGACTCGGTGTCATGGAGTTGGACTTCGAGCGCTGTTACCGCGCCGTCAGCAGCCGCGACCAGCGGTTCGACGGCTGGTTCTACACCGCCGTGCGTACCACCGGCATCTACTGCCGCCCGTCCTGCCCGGCCGTCACGCCGAAACGCGAGAACGTCGAGTTCCACCCCAGCGCCGCCGCCGCTCAACGGGCCGGCTTCCGGGCCTGCCGCCGCTGCCGCCCCGACGCCGCGCCCGGCTCACCCGAGTGGGACGTGCGCGCCGACGTGGTCGGCCGGGCGATGCGCCTGATCGGCGACGGCGTGGTCGACCGCGAGGGCGTGCCCGGCCTGGCCGGCCGGCTCGGATACACCGAGCGGCACCTGCACCGCATGCTCACCGCCGAGCTGGGCGCCGGACCACTGGCCCTGGCCCGCGCGCAGCGGGCGCAGACCGCCCGGATCCTCATCGAGACCACCGACCTCGGGCTGGCCGAGATCGCGTTCGCCGCCGGTTTCGGCAGCGTGCGGCAGTTCAACGACACGATCCTCGAGGTGTACGCGCGTCCGCCCGGCCAGCTGCGGGAACGGCGGCCGAAGGCGGCCACCGAGGCCGGCACGATCTCGCTGCGGCTCGCCTTCCGGGCGCCGCTGCACATCCCGTCGCTGCTCGGATTCCTGGCCGCCCGCGCGCTGCCCGGCATCGAGGAGGTGACCGGCACCGCGTACCGCCGGGGTCTGAACCTGCCCCACGGAAGCGCGACCATCACGCTGCGGCCGGGTGATCGCTGGGTCTCCGCCGCGCTCAAGCTCACCGACGTGCGGGATCTCGCGCCCGCGGTGGCGCGATGCCGGCGGCTCTTCGACCTCGACGCGGACCCGATCGCCGTCGACGGCACGCTGGGTGAGGACCCGGCGCTGACGGCGTCGGTCGAGGCGGAGCCTGGGGTACGGGTGCCGCGCTCGGTCGACGGGTTCGAGATGGCCGTCCGGGCCGTCGTGGGCCAGCAGGTGAGCGTGGCGAGCGCGCGGACGACACTGACCCGCCTGCTGGCCTTCTCTTCACCCGGCGCCTTGTCGCCCGGCGTTTCGTCGCCCGATGTCTCCGCGCCTGGCGTCTCCGCGGCCGGTGCCTCCGCGCCCGGCGGCTGCTCGCCCGGTCCCTCTTCGCTCGGCGCCCCTTCGCCCCGGGCCGTTGATCTGGTCGGCTTCCCGTGCGCCGAGACGGTGGCCCAGATGCCCGATGAGGCCTTCCGGATGCCCGCGGCGAGGCGCGCGACGATTCGGGCGCTGGCCGAGGCGGTCGCGGACGGCAAGGTCGACCTGGAGCCGGGCGCCGACCGCGAGGAGGCGGTCGCGCGGCTCATGGAACTGCCGGGCATCGGGTCATGGACGGCAGGTTATGTCGCGATGCGAGCGATCGGCGACCCTGATGTGTTCCTCCCCACGGATGTTGCCGTCCAACGTGGAGCCGAGCTATTGGGGCTGCCCGCCGCGCCGAAAGCGTTGGCCGAGCACGCATCCCGCTGGCGGCCGTGGCGCTCGTACGCGGTCATGCGCCTCTGGCGAAGTTATCCACAGGCCGCTCCGGAGGCGACTTCGGCACGGCAGTCTGAGAACCCCCGATCGACGACCGAAGGAGCTTCCTGATGTTGCACTACGCGACCATGCCCACCCCGGCCGGCTCGTTCACCATGATCGTCAACGACGACGGCGCCGTGCTGGCCTCCGGCTTCACGCCCGACGCGGCCAAGCTGATATCGCTGATCCATCGCGACCTGGTGACCGACGTCCGGCCGGTCAACGACCTCGGCCCCGCCACCCAGGCGGTCAGGTCCTATCTGGCCGGTGACCTGACCGCGATCGACGACGTGCCGGTGCTGCAGAAGACCGGCGGCCTGTTCATCGCCAACGCCTGGAAGGTGATGCGCGACATCAAGCCCGGCACCCCCATCAGCTACACCGACTTCGCCCTGCTGTCCGGCCGCCCGACAGCGGTGCGCGGCGCCGCGCAGGCTTGCGCCACCAACGCGGCGGCCCTGTTCGCCCCGTGCCATCGGGTGCTGCGCAGTGACGGCAAGCTCGGCGGCTATCGCTGGGGCCTCCCGGTCAAGCAGTGGCTCCTCAACCACGAGTTCACGGCCTGACCAGCGCCGCGCCGCTTGGGTCGGCGCCGTGCCGCCTGACACGATGCCGAGCCGCCTGGGCCTGCGCCGAGCCACCTGGGCCGGGGGAGTCGGCCGGGCCGGGGGGAGTCGGCTGGGCCGGGGGAGCCGCCGGAACCGGGCCGGGAACCGTCCGCCGGCCCGGCGCGTCGGTAACGGCATGAGAAAGCGCGCCGGGCTGCTGATCGCCCTCATCATCGCGGGCCTCGTCACCGTGATCGCGGCTGATCCCGCTCCTGGCCTGGCGAAATTGAAGCGGCGCGACCGTTGGCCTGGGTGCGTTGGCCGCCCGCCGCCGACGCGGCTGATCCCGCTCCTGGCCTGGCGAAATTGAAGCGGCGCGCCGGAGCTCAGCGGCTACTGTCCGGGCATGGCAGAGATCTACGTGAGCACCGACATCGAGACGGACGGCCCGATTCCGGGGCGCAACTCGATGTTGAGCTTCGCCTCGGCGGCGTTCAACGGCAGCGGGGCGATGGTGGGTACGTTCACCGCGAACCTCGCGACACTGCCGGACGCAGTCCCGGATCCGGACACCATGGCGTGGTGGGACGGGCAGCCGGAGGCGTGGCGGGCGTGCCGGGTCGACCCCCGGGATCCGGCCGAGGCCATGGGTGACTACCGCGCTTGGCTGGAAGGGTTGCCGGGCAAGCCGGTGTTCGTCGGCTACCCGGCGGCGTTCGACTTCATGTTCGTGTACTGGTATCTCGTCCGGTTCGCCGGGCGCAGCCCGTTCTCACACTCGGCGCTCGACCTCAAGTCGTTCGCGATGGCGGTGCTGGGCACCGAGTTCCGGGGCACCAGCAAGCGGACCATGCCGAAGGAGTGGTTCGGGGCGGCGCGCCACACGCATGTCGCCCTGGACGACGCGATCGAGCAGGGTGAGCTGTGGTTCGCGATGCGGCGGGCGGCCCGTGGCTGACGAGACGCGGTTCCCGTGCCCCTGCTGCGGCTATCTCGAGTTCGGGGAGCCGCCCGGTTCGTACGACAGCTGTGAGATCTGTTTCTAAAAGGACGACTCGATCAAGCTTCGTTGGCAACAGGCCGTCGCTGCGGGAGTCGCGGCAGATCTACGCCGGCGACGTGGGACGCCACCTCCGCGCGGTGGGGGTCAGTCCTTGACGGCGCCGCCGAGGCCCTGGGACAGGTGGCGGCGGACCAGGAGGAAGAAGATCAGGACGGGGATGGTCATCAGGGTGGAGGCGGCCATGATGGCGCCCCAGTCGTTCTCGTCGGGCTTGAAGAAGATCAGCAGGGCCAGGGGCAGGGTCTGGCGGTCGGTCGCGCTGATGATGAAGGTGCGGGCGAAGAGGAAGTCGTTCCAGGCCGCGATGAACGAGAAGACGCTGGTGGCGGCCAGCCCGGGCGCGACCAGGGGGAACAGCACGCGGGTGAGGATGGTCAGGCGGCCGGCGCCGTCGAGGGACGCGGCCTCCTCCAGTTCGACGGGCACGGTGGCGACGAAGCCCCGCATCATCCAGATCGCGAACGGCAGGGTGAAGGCCGTGTGCACGAGCATCAAGGAACCCAGGGTGTTCAGCGCGCCCAGGTCGCGGACCAGGAAGAACAGCGGGATGGTCAGGGCTTCGATGGGGGCCATCTGTGCGATCAGGAACAGCACCAGGATCGTCGTACGGAAGCGGAATCTGAATCTCGACAGGGCGACCGCGGCCAGGAACGCGATCAGGCCGGAGGCGACCACGACGACGACCGCCACCAGCAGGCTGTTGAGGAAGTACAGCGCGAAATCGTCGACGGTCAGGACGCGGCGGAAGTTGTCCACAGGCAGCGCCGAGACGACCATCCAGAGGATCGGGAAGGCCGTGGCGAACGCGACGGCCAGGGCGAGGAGGTTCAAGAAGCGCTTCACAGCGGCTCACCGGAACGGCGCAGCGTACGCAGGTAGAGCAGCGTGATCACGAGCAGGATCACCATCATCACCACGCCGATCGCCGAGCCCAGGCCGTACTCGCCGGCCGCGAACGCCTGCTGGTAGGCCCAGACGTTGAGGGTGAGGTTCTGGCCGGCGATGCCACCGCCGGCCGTCATCACGTAGATCTGGGTGAAGACCTTGAAGTCCCAGATGATCGACTGGATCACCACGATGGCCAGCAGCGGCCGCAGGATCGGGACCATGATCTGCCAGAACGTGCGCCACGCCCCGGCGCCGTCGATCGCCGCGGCCTCCAGCACCGACGACGGGATGGCCTCGATGCCGGCGTAGAGGGTGACCATAACGAACGGGAACGAGTGCCACACCACCACGGCGCCGACCAGCGCGAACGCGACCATCCGGTCGTACGTCCAGTTGTAGGCGCCGAGCCCGAGCAGCTGATTGACCAGCCCGAGGTTGGTGTCGAAGAGGAACATCCACACGGTCGAGCCGGAGATCGCCGGCACCGCCCAGGCGGCCATCGCGGCCAGCGACAGCAGCAGCCGCGGCAGCCGGCCGATCTTGGTCAGCAGCACCGCGAGGCCGGCGCCGACCGCCAGCGTGGCGAGCACGCAGGCGGCGGCGAACACGACCGTCGCGCCCAGCACCGACCAGAACCGCGGGTCGGTGAACAGCGCGGCGTAGTTGTCCCCGCCCACGAACCGGGTCGGCCGGCCGCCGCTGACCTGCGCCTGGCGGAAATCCAGGGCCGAGATCAACCCTAACTGCCAGACGGGGTACGCGAACAGCGGCACCAGCACGACCGCCGCCGGCAGCAGCAGCCACAGCGGCGTGAACCGCCGGGTCACGGCTTCAGGGCCGCGTCGATCTGCTTGGCGGCCTCGTCGGTCGCCTGGTCGACGCCGGCCTTGCCGGTCACCACCTTCTGGATCATGGTCGGCAGCACGGCCTGCGCGTCGATCTTGCCCCAGCCGGGGTGCAGCGGCACGAACTTCGTACCCGCCTTGATCGTGTCGGTGAACGGCTTCAGGAACGGATCCTTGGCCGCGACCTGCTCCAACGCGGGCGTCAGGGTCGGCAGGTTGCCCATCGCGTCGTACATCTTGGTCTGATATTTGGCGCTCGCGAGCAGGGTGAGGAAGTCCGCGGCGAGAGCCGGACGCTTGCTGTTCCGCATGATGCCGAGGTTGTTGCCACCGGCGAACGCGGGCGCGATCGAGCCGGGCTTGGCGCCGGGCAGCGGGACCACGGCGTACTTGCCCTTGACCGCCCCGGCGTCGACGGCGCCACGGTTGAAGTTGCCCAGGATGGCCAGGCCGGCCTTCCCGGCGGCGAAGAGCTCGACGGTCTTTCCGCCGGTCAGGTCCGCGCACTGCTGGGCGGGGCAGATCTCCGGGGAGATCAGGCTGGTGTACGCGGACAGCCCGGCCCGGGACGGCGCGGAGTTGATCTGCGCGATGTCGCCGCCCGCGTCCCACACGTAGGGCAGGGCGGCGAACGTGTACTTGCCACCGGCGGCCACCCCGACCATGTCCGGCTTCCGGGCCCGGATCGCCTTACCGGCCGCCGCCACGTCGGCCTGGCTGGCGGGGGCCGTCAGGTTCAGCTCGGTGAAGAGGTCGGTGCGGTAGTAGAGCGCGCGGACGCCGACGTACCACGGCACGCCGAGCAGCCTGTTCTGGTAGGTGGCGCTGGCCTTGGCGTCGGCGCCGAGGTCCTTGCCCTCCGGCCACGCCGTCACGGCCGGGCCGAGGTCGGCCAGGCCGCCCGCGGCCGCGTACTCGGCCAGGTCGGTGTTGCCGTATTCGACGACGTCGGGCGCGCTGGCCGGGTCGTTGAACGCGCCCTTGAACCGTGCGCCGCGGGTCTCCACCGGGATGTACTGAACGTCCACCGTGGCGCCCGCGTGGCCGGCGACGAACTCGGCGATCGCCTCCTGGACGACCTTCTCCTTCGGCGCGCGGTTGGGCTCGTCGAAGAGCCAGACCTTGAGCGTTCCGGTACGTTCGCCGCCGTCCGACGGAGCGTCGGTGGGCGCCGAGGTGGACGGGGCACAGGCGCCGACCAGCAGACCGGCAAGCACGAACGGGACAAGTCGCTTCATGACGGAGCCTCCCAGCGCGGGTGTTGCCCATACGCGCTCAGAGCAGCTCTGAGCGCGTATAGGCAACACCTAAGATTTCGGGACTAGGTTCGTAAGTGGCTCGTTGATTCGGCTACTGTCCTCAATGGCCAAGCCATAGTCAAGGCTCGATCCCCTATCGATGCGGAGTTGAGTGTGCTCATCGGGGTGGTGCTGCATTCCGGGCATCGGGCGCGGTTCGCCGAGGCCGCCGCGACGCTCGGCGGGGTGACGCTGGCCTGGGCCACGTACGACCACGAGGACGAGATCCGCGACCTGGTCGCCGGCATGCTCGCCGCGCACCGTCCGGACGGCGTGCTGCTCGGGCTCGTACCCCATGCCCGGGCCCGTGATCTGCTGCCCGCCGACCTGCCGGTGATGGTGACCCGGCCGGCCGCGCTCGACCTGGCGCTGGCCTGGGCGCGGGCGCGCGGCGAGGGCCGGCCGGCCACCCCGGTCAGCGTGGACACCTTCACCGACGAGACGGTGGACGAGGTCGCGGCCGCGCTGGGGCTGCCCGCGGCCGAGATCGCGCGGCTGCCGTTCGACCCGTCGCAGAGCACCGACGACGTGGTGGCGTTCCACCGGTCGCACGTCGAGCGAACCCGGGCTTCGTACGTGATCAGCGTGCGCACCGCGGTCAGCGCCGCCCTCGACGGGTCGGTCCACGTGCTGAACGCGCTGGCCACCGCCGGGACCATTCGCGCCGACCTGCACGAGCTCGCCCTGCGCATCCGGTCGCTGCGCGCCGACCGGGGCCGGTTCGCGGCCGGCCTGTTCCTCGCCTCGGCCCCCGGCGGCGACTCCGACCGGGCCCGGATCGGCCTGCTCAACCTGCTGGTCAACGCGCCCGAGTTCGCCGACGCGTGGACCGGCGAGCGCGGCCGGCGTGGCGTCGTCGTGTTCGCGCCGGCGTCCCTGTTCGAGTCGGTGACCCACCAGTGGACCGGCCTGCCGGTGCTGGCCGAGGCGAGGGAACGTCTCGGCGTACGCGTCGCGGCGGGTTTCGGCATCGGCGCCTCGGCCAGGTCGTGCGTGGAACTGGCCGAGAAGGCCGCCTCGTTCGCCGAGCGTGACCCCGAACCGCGCGCCTACCTGATGACCGAGGAGGGCGTGGTGCTCGGCCCGATGGGAACGTCGTCGTCCCGCCTCGCCTACACCTACCGCGACCACGGCAACCTCGACGACCTGGCCGGCCGCGTCGGCCTCAGCGCGGCGACCCTGTCCCGCCTCGCGGCCCTGGAGCGTTCCCTCGGCGACCGCACCCTGTCACCCAGCGACCTGGCCCGCGCCCTCGGCATCACCGACCCGAGCGGCCGCCGCCTGATGCGCAAGCTGGTCGAGTCCGACCTGGCCATCGACGAGGGCAGCACCCAGCCCCACCCCAAGGGCCGCCCCGCCCGCCTCTACCGCCTCACCATCGCGGCCGCCCTCGGCCCCCGCTGAACGACGTACGGGTCCCTCGAGCACGACCGGGGTGGGCCGCGTCAGCGGCGGGCGGGACCACTTACGCACGTTGCAGGGAGGCGGCCGCGGAAGCGGAGCGTGCGGCCGCCGGACCGACCTCGGCGGGAGCAGCGGTCGGCACCACCCGCCCAGCTACGACCTGATCTTGAACTTGATCCAAGAAGGGGCTTGACGTATTCCGTTATGGGAATATGATTTCCCCATGGCGCGAGCGGCTACCACCACAGATGCGTTCAACGCGGTTGCTGAACCCCGGCGGCGGCAGATTCTTGATCTGCTGGCTCAGCGTGAGATGCCCGTCAACGACCTGGTCACGCTGCTCGGGCTGGCTCAGCCGCAGGTGTCGAAGCACCTGCGCGTCCTGCGGGAGGTAGATCTCGTGCGGGTTCGCGACGAAGGGCGGCAGCGGATGTATCGACTGAACTCCGAGCCGCTCAAACCTATCCACGACTGGCTCCGGCGTTACGAGCAGATGTGGGACGAGCGGTTCGATCTGTTGGAGCAGGTGCTCGATGAGCTCAAGGAGGAAGACGATGACAACGACGACTAGCGGTACGGCCAAGGTGACGCTTCCGGCCGACAACCAGATCCTGATCACGCGCGAGTTCAACGCGCCGCGTCACCTGGTGTGGAAGGCCTACACCACGCCCGACCTGGTCAAGCGGTGGTGGGCGGGGCAGCGCGGCAACGTGACCAGCGCCGAGATCGACCTGCGGGTCGGCGGCAAGTGGCGGTACGTGATGGATGCCGGCGCCGGCTTCGAGGTGGCCTTCCACGGGGAGTTCCGCGAGATCGACGCGCCCTCGCGGCTGGTCAACACCGAGGCGTACGAGGGCATCCCCGACCCGGACGGCCACGCCGGCCTGGTCACGGTGACGTTCACCGAGAAGGACGGGCGCACCCACCTGGAGATGCTGTGCGAGTACAACGACAAGGTCGACCGTGACGCGGTGATCGAGTCCGGCATGGAGGGTGGCATGCAGGAGTCGATGGATCAGCTCGAGATCGTGGCGGTCGACCTGTCCTGACTGCCCGCCCGGCCGGCCAGCGCCATCACGGTCAGCCCGATGGCGCTGGTGAAGACGAGAACACCGACGAAGGGGGCGCTCGTCACGGTCGCGAAGAGCAGGCCGGTGAGGGCGAGGCTGGTGCTGCCGCCGACCGCGTCCGTGATGCTCTTGGCCGCGGTGTTGAAACCCTCACGACCGGGTTCTGAGTACGCGAGGACGAGCGTGCTGATCTGCGGATAGAGGGTGCCCATGCCGAAGCCGCCCAGGAACCAGCCGACCGCCACCATGGCCGGTGGCAGGTGCAGGCCGGCGGTGATCAGTTCGGTGGCGGCGCCGGCGGCGAGCAGGACGGCGCCGGCACGCAGGGCGACCACGGGGCGCAGCCGGTCACCGACCCGGGCCTGCACGGCCGAGGCCAGCGCCCACGACACCGCCGCGGCGGTCAGCGTGACGCCAGAGAGCCAGGCGGGCAGGCCGTACCGATCCTGGAGCAGCAGAGGAAGGTAGACCTCGGTGCCGAAGAACACCGCACCGGCGGCGCCGCAGAGCAGGACGGCGGCGGGCAGGCCGCGTCGGGCGCGGTAGGTCCCGGGTGGGACGAGGCCCTTCGCCGCGACCACGATCACGGCCACCGCGACCGGGGCGACGGCCCAGGCCAGGCGCAGGTTGAGGTCGGCGGTGTAACTGAGGCCCACGACGGCGGCGGCGAGCAGGACCGCCGCGCGGATGCGAGCGGGATCGAGGAAGGAGCCGACCGACGAGGAGGGAGCGTTGCGCAAGGCGGGCAGGACCAGCACGGTGGCGACGGCCACCAGGGCGAGCACGCCGAGGAAGACCCAGTGCCAGCTCAGGGCGTCGGCCACCACGCCGGCGACGAACGGGCCGACGATCGACGGCAGCACCCAGGCCGAGGCGAACGCCCCGAAGATCTTGATGTGCAGGTCGGCGGGGTAGAGCTTGGCGATCAGCACGTACAGGGAGACGGTGATGCCGCCGGCGCCCAGGCCCTGGAGGAAGCGGCCGGCGACGAAGACGCCCATGGTCGGGGCCAGCCCGGCCACGGCCAGCCCGGCGGCGAACAGGGCGATCGCGGTGAGCAGAGGCTTCGCCGGTCCGCGGCCGTCGGCCCAGGCGCCGGAGGCGACCATCGCGATCACCGAGGCGGCCATCACGGCCGAGAACGCCAGCGAGTAGAGCGCACGTCCGTTCAGGTCGGCCGTGACCACAGGCATGATCGTGGTGACCGCCAGGGACTCGAAGGCGGCCAGGAAGACCAGGCTCCACGAACCGATCGTGGTCAGGGCGTAGGGGCGGCGGAGAATCACCCCCCGACGCTAGAACCTCAACCCCGATCGAGGTCAACGGACTTGCGTTGGGCGTCACGCGCGGCCCGCAGGCGGCCGGGCAGCGTGGCGGCGACCGAGAGCAGGCCGAGCCGCAACGCCAGCGCCCGGTGGGGGTGCTCGTGGCCGTTCGCCTCCAGCCGGGCCAGCCAGCGCTTCTCCAGGTGGCGGCGGCTGACCAGCATGCCGATGCTCAGCCCGCCCAGGACCAGGGTCACGGCGAGCCGCCGGGGGTCCATCGGCTCGGGCCGGTCATCCGCCATGTCGCCGTCAGGAGCAGCGCCGCCGTCAGGAGCAGCGTCGTCGGCGGGGGCAGCGTCGTCGGCGGGGGCATCGGCGCCGGCAAGCGCGTGAGCGGTGGTGGTGGCGGGCGCGGCGGTGGAGGCGGCGTTGCGGACGCCGGCGGCCAGGCCGATCGAGACGACCGAGGCGATCGCGCCGGCCCGGGCCAGCCGCCGCGGCCGGACCGGCAGCTCGCCGGCGGCCACCCAGGCGGCGGTCAGGGCTCCCTCGGCGAGGGCGGATCCGACGGCACGCACGTAGGTCAGGGCCATGTGTGCACGGTAGTGCGGCCGGACAAGCTTGACCCTCCGGCGGCCGGAGAGTGCAGAGTGATCCGTATGCCCGCCACGATCACGATCGGTGAGTTCAGCCGCCTCACCCATCTGCCGGTCAAGACGCTGCACCACTACCACGAGGTGGGGGTGCTGGTGCCGGCCGAGGTCGATCCGGCCACCGGGTACCGGCGGTACACGCCCGAGCAGGTGGCCGCGGCGCATCTGGCGCGCCGGCTGCGGGACGTGCGGATGCCGCCGGCCGAGATCCGGGCTGTGCTGTCCACCGCGGGTGACGATCGGGAGGCGGGGATCGCCGCGCATCTGGACCGGCTGCACCGCGAGCTGACCGAGACGGCCACGGCGGTGGCGTCGCTGCGGGCCTTGATGGCGGCCGGCCCGGCCCCGGCCGTGGTGCGGCTCCGGGAGTTGCCGGCGCTGGCGGCGGTGGGCACGAGCGCGGTGATCGACCGGACCGAGATCACCGCGTACTGCGCCGAGACCTTTCCCCGGCTGTTCGCCGAGCTCTCCCGGCTGCACGCCGAGCCGGTGGGCCCGGGCGCCGCGCTCTACGGACCGGGCTGGTTCGAGGACGGCGGCGGCCGGGTGACCGCCTACGTGCCGGTGAGCGGCCGCCCGACCGGCGGGCCGTTGCCGGACGACGACCGGATCGGGCTCGGCGCGGTCCCGGCCGGCCGCTTCGCGATGGCCCTGCACGCGGGCGCGTTCGACGACCTGGACCTCACGTACGGCCTGCTGGGGCAGCATGCGCTGAGCGGCGGGACGGCCGCGGACGGCCCGATCCGCGAGGTCTATCTGGTGACTCCGGCCGACACGGGCGACCCGGCCCGGTGGCGGACCGAGATCTATTGGCCGCTCCGCGAGGAAAACGAGAACGAGGGAGACAACTGATGCTGCGCATCGAACAGATCGTCATCGACAGCGCGAACGCGGCCGAGCTGGCCGGTTTCTGGTCTCGGGTGCTGAGTCGCCCGGTCGACCCGGGCGCGAACGAGTTCTTCGCCACCATCGGCAAGCAGTCGCAGGACGGCGGGCCGGCGCTGATGTTCCTCAAGGTGCCGGAGAGCAAGGCCGGCAAGAACCGGCTGCACCTGGACCTGAGCGGCCCGGACTGGCGGACCGAGGCGGACCGGGTGGCCGGCCTGGGCGCGGTGAAGCGGTCCGAGCACGCCGAGTACGGCACCGAGTGGATCACGTTCGCCGACCCGGAGGGCAACGAGTTCGATCTCGGCGCGGGTCTGGCCGCCTGATCCTGTCCGGTTCCGGCCATGATCTAGCGCCGTCACCGATCGGTAAGGGTTTCCGCGCTTTGAGCGGGATGTACTGGTGCCCATGAGCATGCGTGCAGTCCGCTGGCCCCTGGCGGCGGCCCTGGCGGCGGCCCTGGCGGTTCTCGTCGGGGCCGGCCTCTACCTGTTCCAGCCCTGGAAGCTGGTCACCGATCACGAGGTGAAGGAGACGCTGGCCGCCGTGCCGGCGCCTCAGGAATCGGCGGCCTCCCCGGAGGCCTCCCCGGAGGCCACGGCCGCGCGCCGGGCTGTGGTGCGGCAAGGCTCGTTCATCAGCCACGAACACGACACCAGCGGCCAGGCCCGGGTGGTCGCCGAGCCGGACGGCTCGCACGTGCTGGAACTGGTCGGCCTCGACACGTCGAACGGTCCTGACCTGCGGGTCTGGCTGTCCGAGCAGCCGGTGCGCACGGGCCGGGCCGGGTGGCGGGTCTTCGATGACGGCGACTGGGTGGAGCTGGGCCGGCTCAAGGGGAACCGGGGGGACCAGGCGTACGCCATCCCGGCCGGCACCGACCTGGAGCAGCTGGAGAGCGTGACCATCTGGTGCAAGCGGTTCTCGGTCTCGTTCGGCGCGGCCGGCCTCACGCCGCTATGAGCAGCCCGATCCCATCCCGTTCAGGGCCGCCGCCAGCTTCCTGAGCTCGAGCTCGGTGAGGTGGTCGAAGATGTGCCGGCGCACGCTGGCCAGGTGGGTCGGCCAGGCCTCGCGCAGCCGCTCGAAGCCGGCGTCGGTCAGCACCGCCTCGAGCCCGCGGGCGTCTTGCTCGCAGCGGACGCGTTCCACGTAGCCCAGCACCTCGAGCTTGCCGGCCAGCCGGGTCATCCCGCTCAGGGACATGTCGCAGGCGCCGGCCAGCTCGCTCATCCGCAGCCGGCGGCCGGGCGTCTCGGACAGGTGGCGCAGCGCGGAGTATTCGCTGAGCGTCATCCGCTCGCCGCGCTCGAGGTCGGCGTCGAGCTTTCGCGGCAGAACCATCATCAGTCGCCCCAGAGCGCGCATCACCGCCTCTTCCTCGGCGGTCAGCGGCTCGGGCGGCATGGTTCAGATGGTACGTCGCCGGCGGCTCCGGCCACTTGATCAGGGAAAGAAGGGCAGGGAAAGGAGGGAAAGGGTGGTGGTAGGTCCACTGTGGCGGAAGGCCGGCGCCGCCATCCTGAGAGCGACGGCTCGCCGGGGGCGGTGGCCGCTTGCAGGGGGAGGCAACGGTGCCGGATTCGAAGAAGCGTGTGGTGAGCCGTCGGGTCGTGCTCGGCGGAGCGGCGGCCGGGGTGGCCGGGGTGGCCGGCAGCTGGCTGGTCCCGCCGGGTGCGTCCTGGGCCGGCGAGAAGTTTTCGGACACCAGGATCGACGCGGTGGCGTCCCGATGGGATCGGCGGCTCATCGAGTTACGCCGTGACCTGCATCGGCATCCCGAGCCCGCCGGCGAGGAGCGGCGGACCGCGGACGTGGTGGCGCGGTGGCTCCGGGCGGCGGGACTGACCGTCACCACGGGGGTCGGTGGGCACGGCGTCGTGGGTGTTCTCACCGGGGCCCGCCCGGGCCGGACGGTGGCCTATCGCGCCGACATGGACGCGGTGCTGCCGAACGGCCAGCTCGGCGGTGGCCCGGACACGGCTCACGTGTGCGGCCACGACCTGCACACGACGATCGGCGTCGGGGTGGCGGTGGTCCTGGCCCGGCTGCGGGAACGGCTGGCCGGCCGGGTGATGTTCGTCTTCCAGCCCGCCGAGGAGGCGCTCGCCGGGGCGGCCGCGATGCTGGCCGACGGGGTGTTCGACCGGGTGCGGCCGGCCGAGATCCACGCGCTGCACTGCGGACCGTGGCCGGTCGGGAAGATCATGGTGATGCCGGGTAAGGGGATGCCGGGCCTGGACCGGGGGAGCGTCAGCCTCACCGGCCCGGACGCCCTGGCCCGGGCCGAGCGGCTCGCCGACGGCATCAACGCCCTGGGTACGGTGGCCCGGCCGCTGACGCCGGCGGATTCCGAGCGGTTCGTCGCCGACCTCGAGACGCCGCATGGTCCGCTGGAACGCTTCGTGGTCACCTCGGCCGACGCGAGCGAGTCGGCGGGTGGCGCCGAGGTGCGGGTGTCGTCGCGCTGCTGGCCGCTGAACCGGTACGCGGAGGTGCGGGAGGCAGTAAGCCGCCTGGCCCGGTCGGTCGGGGCGGCGTCGGTGGCGTTTCCCGATGCTCCGTTCCCCGGCCTGGCCACCCCTGAGCGGGACGCCCGGCGACTTCAGCAGTACCTGCGGCGGATGGTGGGACCGGATCGGACCGGGACGCTGTACGCGTCGATCCCGTTCAACGGCGAGGACTTCGGCCTGTTCCTCGGCCGGATGCCCGGCACCTACAGCTTCCTCGGCGTACGGACGCCGGGCGCCGGCATCATGACCAGCTACCCGCACGTCGGCACCTTCGACCCGGACGAGCGGGCCATCGGCCTCGGCGTCCGCGCGATGGCCGGCTGGCTGGCCGAGCGGGCCGGCGGCCACTGAGGGAAGCCAGCACAACGGACGGGCGGGCGCCAGGTGACGCGCTCGCCGGTCCGTCGTTCGGGGGACGCCGGGGTAGTTGAATCCGCCGCCGGACCCGGCACAATGCTCTGGTGCAAAACCAGACAACTAGTGACTCATGGCAGCATCTGCTCGAAATGCCACGAAAGTCTTGGTGGGCCCGGCTGCCGTTCGGTGTGCGGATGACCGCGGGAGTCAGCGCCGTGCTCATGGTGATCGGCGGGGGCACCGCCGCGATCGCTCAGTTGACCGAGGATGAGCCCCGGATCATCCGGCCGGTCGGTGACGATCGGGCCGTGTTCGCGGCCCCGCCCGCGGCGACGTCGGCCGAACCGGACACGACGAGCACGAGCGCCGCGCCGGCGAAACCCGAACCGGTGGCGGCGGCCCAGCAGCAGCCGGAGGCGGACCGGCCGCGGCAACCGGCCGGGGTCGCCGCGCCGGTCCAGCGGAAGGCAGAGCCGGCCCCGCCGGTGGTGAAGCCGCGGGCGGTCGAGCCGCAGCCGGTGACCAAGGTGGCGCCACGCATCACCACCCGCACGGAGACCGAACGGCGGATGATTCCCTTCCGTACCCGTCTGGTCCGTGACCCTGCCCTGCCCCGCGGGGCCAAGCGGATCCAGACGCCGGGCGTGCCGGGCGAGGAACTGCTGCGGTACGCCGTGACGATGACCGACGGCCGCCCGACCGAGCGCCGCCTGCTGGACGCCCAGGTCACCAAGCAGCCGCAGCATCGGGTGGTGGCCTTCGGGACGCGGCGCAACGACTGCCGCGACGACCGCTGTGGCCCGCTGTGGCGCAAGTCGGGCTGCGAGAAGACGACCGAGAGCGCCGCGGCCGACCTCGGCCTCACGGTCCAGGACCTGAAAGAGGTCGAGCTGGAGCCGGGGCTGCTCTGCTGAGACTTTAATAGGGAGCGTGACTGCCGACGCTCCCACCATTCTCGCCACCAGCGCCTCGTTCTGGCCCGGCCGCTACGGCCCGTTCTCCATGCGGCCGGGGCCGATCCACTACTACGCCGCCGAGCTGGCCAACGCGACCACCGCGCCGAAGATCTGCTTCCTCAACCAGGCGACCGGCGATCCGGAGGCTCGCATCGGCGCGATCTACGCCGCGCTGGCCGGCACCGAGTTCGTCCCGTCGCACCTGGCCCTGTTCCCGATGCCGAACATCGAGAACATCCGCGAGCACCTGCTGGCGCAGGACGTGGTCTGGGTCGGCGGCGGCAGCGTGGCCAATCTGTGCGCGGTGTGGCGGGTGCACGGGCTGCCGGACATCCTGCACGAGGCGTGGCAGGCGGGCGTGGTGCTCGGTGGGGTCTCGGCCGGGTCGATCTGCTGGCACACGGGCGGCAGCACGGACAGCTTCACGTACGAGCTGAGCGCCTTCACCGACGGCCTGGGCTTCCTGCCGTACAGCAACGGCGTGCACTACGACGGCGAGGAGCGGCGGCGGCCGCGGATGCACGAGTTCGTCAGCGACGGCACGTTGCCGGACGGCTACTGCACCGACGACGGCGCGGGGCTGGTCTACCGGGGCACGGAACTGGCCGAGGTGGTCGCCGACCGGGAAGGCCCCCGGGGGTACGAGCTGAGGCGTACCCCCGAGGGCCAGGTGAACGAGACTTCCTGGCCGGCCCGGGTGCTGCCCGACCGGTGGCCGGGCCGCTGGGGACAACCCACCTAGCCTGCGGGAACGGGAACAGGCTAGGGCAGTCTCCAGATCTGGTTGGCGCCCGCGGTGCACGTCCAGATGTGGATCTGCTGGCGGTCGGCGGGGTTGTTCTCGCTCACGTCGAGACACTTGCCGGACTGCGGGTTGACGATGGTGCCGTTGGACTGCGGCGTCCAGTTCTGGGCGCCGCTGGTGTTGCACGTCCAGAGCTGGACCTTCGTCCCGTCGGCGCTGGCGCCGCCGGAGACGTCCAGGCACTTGCCGAGGGCCCGGAACGTGTTGCCGGTCCGGGTCCAGCGCTGGGCCGTGCTGTTGTTGCAGGTGTAGAGCTGGACCTTGGTGCCGTCGGCGGTGCCGGCGTTGTCCACGTCGAGGCACTTGTTGGCCAGGCCGACGATCGGCCCGACGCCGGTCGGCGGCGTGGTGCCACCGAGTTCCTTGATCCGCACGTTGCGGAAGGACACGGTGTCGCCGTCACCGTGGTTCTGCAGGCCGATGTGGCCGGCCAGCGACCGTACCGGATTGGTGTTGGTGAAGTCGTTGATCTTGACGCCGTTGAGGAAGATCTGCAGGTGCTCACCCTCGACCAGCAGCTCGTAGGTGTTCCACGCGCCGGGCGGGTTGAGCGCCGCGTCCCGGGCGGCCAGGTCGGCCGCCTTGAACGTGTAGACCGAGCCGGTGGTCCGGTCGGTCGCGTCGGTGGCGTCGATCTGGATCTCGTAGCCGTTGTCCACCGCCGACCACGGATCGGTCGAGGGCGGGAAGCCGATGAACACGCCGCTGTTGTCGTCGTCGGCCATCTTCCAGTCCAGCTTGAGCGAGTAGCTGGTGAACTGCTTGGCCTGGTACCAGAACAGGCCCATGCCGCCGGTCGAGGTGAGCGTGGCGTCGGTGTTGGTGAACGAGCCCGGCCCGGCCTGGGCCCAGCCGGTCGTCGATCCGTTGTACAGCGCGGTGTAGCCGGTCTCGGGGCGGCAGTCGGCGTTGGCCTGGCCGGCCGCGTACCGGATACCGCCGAGCAGTTGCTGGCGGAACAGCGGGTCGGCGTACGACTCCTGGGTGTGGCCGGTGCCGGTGTAGAAGGAGCGGCCGCCGCTCAGCGTCTTGCACCACGTGATCGGGTGGTCGGCGCCCATGTTGCCGCCGCTGTAGGTGGATTCGTCCAGGGTGGACAGCACATGGGCGGTCGACCGCGGGTTCGTGCGGTAGTTGTACCACTCGTCGGTGCGGTTCCAGGCCTGCGGCAGGTGCGCGGTGGCGGCGTGCCCCCGGTCCTGCGTACGGATGGTGGCCGGCTGGATCGCCGGGTGCGAGTCGAACCAGGCGCCGACCAGCTCACCGTAGAACGGCCAGTCGTACTCGGTGTCGGCCGCCGCGTGCACGCCGACGTAGCCGCCGCCACCCCGGACATACGACTCGAACGCCGTCTGCTGGGTGGCGTTGAGCACGTCGCCGGTGGTGCTCATGAACACCACGGCCTCGAAGGTGGCCAGGTTGGCCGGGGTGAACGCGGCGGCGTCCTCGGTGGCGGTCACCGTGAACCCGTTGGCCGCGCCCAGGTCGCGGACGAGCTGGACGCCGGCCGGGATGGAGTCGTGCCGGAAACCGGCGGTCTTGGAGAAGACCAGGACGTCGTACGGGTCGTCGGCGGCCACTGCCGGCGCCGCCGCCGGGATCAGCAGCATCGCCGCGAGAATCTGACCGATCATGGCAACACCCACTTCTGGCTGGCCGCGCCCAAGCAGTCCCAGATGTGGATCTGCTGGCCGTCGGCGGGGTTGTTCTCGAGGACGTCCAGGCACCGGCCGGACTGCGGGTTCTTCAGCGTGCCGTCGGATTGCGCCGCCCAGACCTGCGCGGCCGAGTTGTTGCAGGTGTAGAGCTGGGCCTTGGTGCCGTTCGCGGTGGCGCCACCGGCCACGTCCAGGCATTTGCCGAGCGCCTGGAGCGAGCCGTTCGAGGCCACCGTCCAGTTCTGCGCGCCGGAGGTGTTGCAGGTGTAGAGCTGGATCTTGGTGCCGTCGGCGCTGTTGGCCCCGGCCACGTCCAGGCACTTGCTCGCCAGGCCGCGAACCGGCCCGGTGCGGGTGGCCGCGGTGGAGTTCAGCGTGAACGCGTCCAGGTCGTAGAGCGCCGCGGTGCCGCTGCCGGCGAAGGTCAGGTAGAGCGTGGTGGTGGCCGTCGACCCGCCGCTGATCGTGCCGGTGACGGTAGTGAAGGTCTCCCAGCCCCCGGTCACCGGGACGGTGGCCTGCCCGAGCACGGCGCCGGTGGGTGAACCGGCCCGCACCTGCAGCGTCCCGCCGGTGCCGCCGGACGACACCCGTGCGGTGAACGACGTGACGCCGGCCAGCCGGTAGGGCGTGAAGGCGATCCAGTCGCCGTTGTTGATGTCGCCGACCGTCTTGGCGCCCTCGGCGGCGCTCTTGTCGATGACGGTGACGCCGGACGAGGTCTTGAAGTGCTCGGCCTGCCGGTGCCGGGGCTGGAGGATGTGCTGCTTGTGCGTGGTCAGGCCGCCGGCGTCGGTGTACTCGGCGTCGAAGACCGCGAAGATGTTGGCCGCGCTGTCGTGCTCACCGTCGACCGGGATGGTGATCTGCCCGGAGCAGCCGGTGACCGAGGTGATCTGGTGGCCGTGGCTGTCGTGGCCCAGCACGTACGTCATCTTGGCCCGGGAACAGTTGATCGAACCGTCCTCCGGGTCGGTGACCGTGAACGAGAACGGAACCGTGTCGCCGTACGAGAACAGCGATCCGTCCGGCGGGCTGGTGATGGTGATGGCCGGCGCGGTGTTGCCGACACCGACCTGGACGCTGGCCGTGCCGGTGGCGCCCGAAGGGTCCCGTGCCGTCAGGGTCACGTTGTAGGTGCCATTCGTGGTGTACGTCTTCGTCGGGTTCGCCGCCGTCGACGAGGTGCCGTCGCCGAAGTTCCACGAGTAGGTGATCGCGTCACCGTCCGGATCGGACGAGCCGGCCGACGAGAACGACACGGTCAGCGGCGCCTGGCCCGAGGTCGGCGTGGCCGAGGCCACCGGGATCGGGGCCCGGTTGCCACCGGCCAGGTAGTCGAACCGGTAGAGCGCCGAGTTGGCGTCACCGTTGAAGTAGCCGGTGCCGTAGTCGAGCACGTAGAGCGCGCCGTCCGGCCCGAACGCCATGTCCATGACCTGCTTGCCGGCCCAGGGGAAGGCGTCGATGGCGCCGCGGGAACCGTCGCCGTTGAGGTGGATCGGCTTGATCCAGCCCCGGCCCAGTTCGCCGGCGAAGAACTGGTTGTCCATGTCGGCCGGGAACTTGGTCGGCGAGTTCAGGTTCGGGTCGAAGTGGTAGACCGGGCCGGCCATCGGCGATTCCGAGCCGCCGCCGAACTCGGCCGGGGTGCCGGCGTCGCCGCCGTACCGGATCCAGGCCGGCCGGGCCGCCGGCAGCGTGGTCTGCCCGGTGTTGCGGAACGAGTTGTTGGTCGGGCCGCCCGAGCAGTTGAACTTCGGGCCGGTGGCGTTGGTGGCGAAGTTCCACTCGTTGTAGGTCTCGGTCGACGTGTTGGTGCCGGTGCAGTACGGCCAGCCGTAGTTGCCCGGGCTGGTGATCCGGTTGAACTCGACCTGGCCGCTGGGGCCCCGGTTCGCGTCCGTGGTGCCGGCGTCCGGGCCGTAGTCGCCGAGGTAGACGACGCCGGTCTGCTTGTCGACGCTCATCCGGAACGGGTTGCGGAAGCCCATCGCGTAGATCTCGGGGCGGGTGTTCGCGGTGCCCGGCGCGAAGAGGTTGCCCGAGGGGATCGTGTAGGTGCCGTTCGGCTGCACCTTGATCCGCAGCACCTTGCCCCGCAGGTCGTTGGTGTTGCCGGCGCTGCGCTGGGCGTCGTACGCCGGGTTGCGGTTGGTGCGCTCGTCGATCGGCGCGTAGCCGGCCGAGTCGAACGGGTTGCTGTCGTCGCCGGTGGACAGGTAGAGGTTGCCGGCCGCGTCGAAGTCGATGTCGCCGCCGACGTGGCAGCACAGGCCGCGGTCGGCCTTGACGTCGAGCACGTCCACCTTGCTGGCCGTGTTGAGCGTGAAGTCGGCGTTCAGCGTGAACCGGGACAGCCGGTTGACGCCCTGCCAGGCCGACCAGTCGCTGCCGGTGGCGGGCGCGTCCCCGGCCGGGGTGCTCAGCGGCGGCGCGTAGTAGAGGTAGATGAACCGGTTGCTCGCGAAGCCGGGATCGACGCCGACGCCTTGCAGGCCCTCTTCGTCGTGGGTGTAGACCGACAGCCGGCCACTCACGGACGTGGTCCCGTTGGCGTCGGTGCGGCGGAGTGTGCCGTCCCGGGCGGTGTGCAGCACCGAGCGGTCCGGCAGCACCGCGATGGCCATCGGCTCGCCCACCTCGGCGACGCCCTTGGCCAGGGTCACCTGCTGGAAGTCGGCCGGATCGATGGTGTGCGCGGTGGCCGCCCGGGGAACGGCGAGCACACCGGCGACGAGGAGCACTGATCCAAGAGTGTAGATAAATCGATGTCTACGGCGCATAGCTCCGCCCTGAGGGGTGAGTCGCCGGCGTGGGGGATTGTTACCGGCGTGTGACCGACCCTAGGCGGCTTTGGGCAAAGCTGTAAATACTTTTGCGTTCCGAAACAAAAGTGTACGGATCTTCACGACGCGTAGTGCAAGATCACGTTGTGGACGTGGTGCGTCTTCTCGGTGCCACGGAACTCGACCTCGTAGATGTGGGTCCCGACCGTGATGGCGATCGTGCCGCTGGAGAAGTACTGGCCGGCCAGGCTCTTGTTGCTCACCACGCTGACGCTGCTGACCTTCGAGTACGGGATGCTCGTGATCGCGAAGCGCTTACCCATGAAGGACTTGTCCTGGATGATCACGCGGCGCGTGGTGAGCCCGATGAACCCGGTGCCGACGCCGACCGCGTCGTACACGGCGATGATCTGCTCGCCCTCGAGAAGGCCGCTCTCGATCTGCTTGTACTGGTCCTTCTTGTCGTACACCGGCTCGCTCATGATTCAAAGCCTAAGAGGCGCCGACCACCGTCTTGTACGCGTCCTCGATGCGGGCCGCGAGGGTCACCTGGCCATCGGTGATGGTGTCGCCTTCGCCCGCACTGAGGCTGATCTGGGTGTGACCGTCCGTGCGCCGGATAGCGGGGCGTATGCGCAGTGTGTCGGCCGCCACCTTGATCCGCTCGGTCAGTGCGGCATGCTGACTGTCGTCACACACCAGTTCCCGGCGGATTTCGATCCCGTCGCGCGTCCAGCCCTGTAACAGAGCGAGCGCATCCGACAAGTAGTCGGAAGAGTTGGCCCCGCGCCGTCTTCTGGCCCGCATCGCCGCACCCCCTTGGCGTCGTTGCCGGCTTGTGGCCAAACTGTCGCCGTGTCGTCATGGTCGGTCCCGACAGTCTTGTCTGCGGCGTCAACTATGTCCACGCCCACATATCCGTGTTCTCCCGACGATCGGGACGGCTTGGGGCAACCTGAACGGTGACTTTTTGTGGCAAGGTCTCACTCCATGCGCTCGGAACGCCCAGTCAGCCCCACGTCATCACCCAGAGTGATTGTGGCGGCAGTGATCATCACCGGCGGCCGGGTGCTGGCCTGTGAACGATCGGCTCCGCCCGAGGTGGCCGGGCGCTGGGAGTTCCCCGGCGGCAAGGTCGAGCCGGGGGAGACCGACGCCGAGGCGCTGGCCCGCGAGTGCGCCGAGGAGCTGGGCGTACGCGTCGAGGTCGGCGAACGCGTCGGCCCGGACGTGCCCCTCGCGCACGGCCGGGCCGTTCTCCGGGTCTTCGCGGTCACGCTGCTCGGCGGCGACGTCCCGCGCGCCCTGGAGCACACCGCGATGCGCTGGCTCGGCCCGGACGAGCTGACCAGCGTGCGGTGGCTCCCGGCGGACAAGCCGATCGTCGCCGAGCTGCCGAAACTCCTACTCGGAGAAGGTCTTCCGTAGCTCGCGCTTGAGCACCTTGAAGCTGGGGCCGAGCGGCAGCGACTCGACAAATCGCACCTGCCGCGGGTACTTGTGCCGGCCCAGCTTCTCCTTGCTCCACTCGATGAGGTCGTCCTCGGCCAGCCCGGGATCGGCCACCACCACCGCGCAGATCTCCTCACCCAGCGTGGCGTCCCGGACGCCGATCACCGCGACCTGCTGGACCGCCGGGTGCCGGGCCAGCGCCTCCTCGACCTCGCGCGGGTAGACGTTGAAGCCGCCCCGGATCACCAGGTCCTTCTTGCGGTCGACGATCGTGATGAAGCCCAGCTCGTCCTTGCGGCCCAGGTCGCCGGTGCGGAACCAGCCGTCGATCAGCGCCTCGGCGGTCGCCTCGGGCCGGTTGTGGTAGCCGGCGAAGACGCAGTGCCCGCGGATCACGATCTCGCCCAGCTCGCCGGTGGGCAGGAACTCGATCCGCTCGTCGACCTCGGCCCGGGCGATCTCGGCCTCGACGCCCCAGATCGGGTGCCCGATCGTGCCGGGCCGGGTCCCGAAGGCCGGCTGGTTGGTGGTCGCGGTCGGCGAGGTCTCGGACAGGCCGTACCCCTCGTAGATCGGGGAATGGAAGACCTCGGAGAACTTCTCGAGCACGGCCACCGGGAGCGAGGCCCCGCCGGAGAAGCAGAGCCTCAGATCGGGCAGCCGGTCGGCCTTCGGCGCCGCCTCGAGCAGGCCGATGAACATGGTCGGCACGCCGTAGAAGATGGTCGCGCCCTCGCGGACCATCAGGTCGATCGCGGCCTCGCCGGTGAACCGGGGCAGCAGGACCAGCGTGCCGCCGGCCCGGAAGGTGCCGTTCATCGCGACGCTCTGCCCGAACGTGTGGAACAGCGGCAGGCAGCCCATCGAGATGTCGTCGGGTCGCGGGTCGTGCACGTCGAACGTGTTCACGGTCGCGTTCATGACCAGGTTGAGGTGGGTCAGCAACGCGCCCTTGGGCTGGCCGGTGGTGCCGCTGGTGTAGAAGATCACCGCGGTGTCCTCGGCCTCGCGCGTCACGTAGGTGTGCAGCGGCTCCGGCTGAGGGACGTCGGCGGTGCCGACCAGCCGGACACCGGCGAGGGAGGCGGCCGCGCCGGCGGTCTCGATCTGGCTCGGGTGGGCGACCAGGAGGGACGCGCCGCTGTCGGTCAGGACATAGGCCATCTCGTCCGGCGTCAGCAGCAGGTGCACCGGAACGATGACCGCGCCGGCCGCCAGCGCCCCGTAGTAGGCGCGCGGGAAGTCGATGACGTTGGGGATCTGCAGGGCGATGGTGTCGCCCGGGCGTACGCCGAGCTCACGCAGCCCGGCCGCCCACGACCGGGCCTCGGCCCACAGCTCGGAGTAGGTCAGCCGGGTGCCCGCGTGGTCGATCACCGCGACCTTGTCCGGCCGCTTGCGCGCCGCCTCGGCCAGGATCGTCGCGAGCGAGAGAACGGTCATGCTGAGCCTCCTCAGGCCAGGTGTCCGCCGATTTTGGTGTACCCGCGGAGCAGGTCGCGGGAGATGATCAGGCGCTGCATCTCGTCGGTGCCCTCGTAGATGCGGATCAGCCGGACCGCGCGGTACCACCGCTCGATCGGCAGCTCCCGGGTATAGCCCATGCCGCCGTGGATCTGCATGACCCGGTCCATCACCCGGTTGACCATGCCGGCCCCGTAGAGCTTGGCCATCGACGAGGCGTGCCGCGGGTCGATGCCCTGGTCCACCGTCCAGGCGGCGCGCAGGATCAGCCAGCGGGCCGCCTCCAGCTCCACCTCGGAGTCGGCGATCATCCACTGGATCGCCTGGTTGTCGCCGATCTTCCGGCCGAAGGTCTCGCGTGTGTTGGCGTACTCGACGGCCATGCCCAGAGCGCGTTCCGCGCTGCCCAGCGCGGCCGATGGGATCAGGTAGCGGCCCCGGCCGATCCACTTCATGCCCAGCTCGAAGCCCTGGCCGATCTCGCCCAGGATGTTGCGCGACGGCACCCGCACGTCGTCGAAGGACAGCGAGGCGGGCCGGGCGTCGCCCATCGTCTCGATCGGCTCGGAGGTCCAGCCCATCGTGCGGTCGACCAGGAACGCGGTGGTGCCCCCGCCGCGGACGCCCTTCTCCTTGTCGGTGACCGCGACGACGATCGCGAAGTCGGCGTCGTTGCCGTTGGTGATGAACGTCTTCTCCCCGTTGAGCACCCAGTCGTCGCCGTCCTGGCGGGCGCTGAGCTTGATGTTGGCCGCGTCCGAGCCGGCGCCCGGTTCGGTGATCGCGAAGCAGGAGATGCGTTCGCCCTCGATGGTCGGGATCAGGAACTCCCGCTTCTGGTCCTCGTTGGCGTAGTACAGGATGTTGTCGGCCTCGCCGCCGAAGCTGAACGGCACGTACGTGCGGCCCACCTCGGTCCAGATCAGCGACTGCATCATCGCGGGAAGTTCCATGCCGCCGTACTGCTCGGGCGTGCCCAGGCCCCAGTAGCCGAACTTCTTCGCCTTCTGCCGGAGCTCGACCAGCTCGCTGCGCTCGAGCCCCCGCCCGCCCTTGCGTTCTCGCCGGAGCACCTCGGCCTCCAGCGGCATCACCTCCTTCGCGATGAATTGCCGTGCTGTATCGCGGATCGCGCGTTCCTCATCGCTCAGGGAGAAGTCCATATGGATAAACTAGCGGTGTAAGTTTTCACACGTCCAGTGCAACTTTGGAGGCCCCATGGCTCGGCCGCGGCAGGTTCTGCTCACCCGTGAGCGGATCGTCGAGGCTGCGGGCGTGCTGGTCGACGCCGAAGGGCTGGACGCGGTGTCGGTCCGCCGGCTCGCCACCGAGCTGGGCGTGGCCGGGCCCTCCCTGTACAACCACTTCGCCACAAAGGCCGAAATTCTCGACGCCGTGGCCGACGCGGTGATCGCCCAGGTCGACGTCTCCCCGTTCGCCGGCCACGAGTGGGGCAAGGCGCTGCGGCTGTGGGCCCAGTCGTACCACGCCGTGCTCAGCGAGCACCCGAACATCGTGCCGGTGCTGGCCCGCGGACCGGGCCGCAACCCGGCCGCGCTGGCCATGGCCGACGCGGTCTACGGCGCGCTGATCCGGGCCGGCTGGTCGCCGTCCCGGGCCACGCACATCGGCGCGCTGCTGCGTTACCTGGTCACCGGCTCCGCGCTGGGGTCGTTCGCGCTCGGCTTCCCCGGCGACCCGGAGCTCTACGCGCACTACCCTCATCTCCACCACGCCCACCACCTCGCCGAGCATCGCGAGCGGGTGGACGAGGGCGCGTTCGTCCTCGGCCTGGAGACGCTGGTCTCCGGCCTCGAATCCCAGCTGAAGAGCGAGGCGGAACGATGACTCGGGACAAGCTTCTGGTGAACGGCGCCTGGGTCACCCCGGCGTCGACCGGCGTGATCGAGGTGATCAACCCGGCCACCGAGGAGGTGCTGGGCACGGTGCCGGCCGGCACCCAGTCCGATGTGGATGATGCCGTGGCCGCGGCCCGCAACGCCTTCGACGGGTGGGCCGCGACGCCGATGGCCGAGCGGGGCGCGGTGCTGGACCGCCTGCACACCTCGCTCTCGGCGCGCGCCGCCGACATCGCCCGCACCGTCGGGCTCGAGCTGGGCACGCCGCTCAAGATCGCCCAGATGGTCCAGGCCGGTCTGCCCCTCACGGTTCTCCGGGGGTACGCCGACCTGGCCGTTCAACCGGTGACCGAGCAGACCATCGGCAACACGCTGGTCATCCGCGAACCGGTCGGCGTGGTCGGCGCGATCACCCCGTGGAACTACCCGCTGCACCAGGTCGTGGCCAAGGTGGCGGCCGCCCTGGCCGCGGGCTGCACGGTGGTGCTCAAGCCGAGCGAGCTGACCCCCCTGACCGCCTACCTGCTGGCCGACGCGGCCGTCGAGGCGGGCGTACCCGATGGGGTCCTCAATCTCGTGACCGGCACCGGACCGGTCGTGGGGGCGGCGATCGCCGGGCACCCCGACGTGGACATGGTGTCGTTCACCGGCTCGACCGCGACCGGCCGCGCCATCTCGCACGCCGCCGCCCACCGGATCGCCAAGGTGGCGCTGGAGCTGGGCGGCAAGTCGGCCAACGTGATCCTGGAGGGCGCCGACGTCACCCGGGCGGTGAAGACCGGCGTGAGCAACGCGTTCCTCAACTCCGGGCAGACCTGCACGGCGTGGACCCGGATGCTGGTGCATCGCAGTGCGTACGACGACGCCGTCACGCTGGCCGGTCAGGTCGCCGCCGCGTTCACCGTGGGTGACCCGTTCGACCCGGCCACCCGGCTCGGGCCGCTGGTGTCGGCGGCCCAGCGGGACCGCGTGCTCGGCTTCATCGAGCGGGCCGACGCGAAGCTGGTCTCGGCCGGCCAACCCCTTCCGGACAAGGGTTTCTTCGTCGCGCCGACGGTCTTCGCCGACGTCGACCCGGACAGCGAGCTGGCCCAGGAGGAGATCTTCGGCCCGGTGCTGTCGATCATCCCGTTCGACGACGACGACCACGCCGTGACGATCGCCAACAACTCGCGGTACGGCCTGGCCGGCGCCGTCTGGGGCGAACCGGAGCGGGCGCTGGCGGTGGCCCGGCGGCTGCGGACCGGCGCCGTCGACGTCAACGGTGGCCCGTTCAACCCACAGGCGCCGTTCGGCGGCTACAAGCAGTCCGGCGTCGGGCGCGAGCTCGGCCCGTTCGGGCTGGAGGAGTTCCAGCAGGTGAAGGCGATCCAGCGATGACCGCCCGGGTCTCCGCGGTGGTGGTGCGAGCGGCCGGTGCGTCGCCGGAACTGGCCGAGCTGCTGCTGCCCGAGGTCGGACCGGGCCAGGTGCGGGTGGCCATCCGGGCGGCCGGGGTGTGCCACTCCGACCTGTCCATGGTCAACGGGACGCTGCGCCCGCCGTACCCGCTGGTCCTGGGTCATGAGGCGGCGGGCGAGGTGGTCGAGGCCGGCAGTGGGGTGACCCGCGCCGCGGTCGGCGACCACGTGGCGCTGAACTGGCAGCCCGCCTGCCGGATGTGCTGGTTCTGCACGCACGGCCAGCCGTGGCTGTGCGCGACCACCAGCGGCATCGCGGCCCTGGAGAACGGCAGCACGATCGACGACGTCCCGGCCTACGTGACGCTCGGGCTGGGCGCGTTCGCCGATCAGGTGGTCGTCCCCGAGAACGCGGTGATCGGCGTACCCCCGGAATTGGAGTGGGCGCCGGCGGCGCTGCTCGGCTGTGCGGTGCTGACCGGCAGCGGCGCGGTCCGCAACACCGCACGGGTCGCCGCCGGGGAATCGGTGCTGGTGATCGGCCTGGGCGGCGTCGGGCTGTCGGTGGTGGCGGCGGCCCGGGCGGCGGGCGCGGCGACGGTCCTCGCGGTGGACGTCAGCGAGTCGAAGAGGGCGCTCGCCGAAGCGGCCGGGGCGACCGACTTCCTGCTCGCCTCGGAAACCCTGTCCAAAGAGGTGCGTTCCCGCACTGAGGGCCGCGGCGCCGACCACGCCTTCGAGTGCGTGGGCCGGTCGGCGACGATCCGGGCGGCGTGGCGCGCGACCCGGCGCGGCGGCCAGGTGACCGTGGTCGGCATGGGCCGGCACGACGACATGGTCGAGCTGAGCGCGCTGGACATCTTCTCGTCGGCGCGCACCCTGCGGTCGTCGGTCTACGGCAACGCCGACCCGGACACCGAGGTGCCGCGGCTGGCCGCCGACGTGCTGGCCGGCCGGCTGTCCCTGGACCACCTGGTCACCGACCGGATCGGGCTGGCCGACGTGCCCGCCGCGTTCGAGCGGATGGGCCGCGGCGAGGGCGCCCGCTCAGTGGTGCTTCTGGAGTAGCGCGGTGACGATGCGCTGGAGGATGGCGGCGGCGGCCTCGGTGGGCAGTTCCATCGGGGTGCGCAGTGTGTCCCAGGTGTTCCACATGCTGACCACGGTGACCGCGTTGAGCAGTTCCTGGTCGCCGTCGATCTCGGCGGCGAACAGGGTGGACACCTCGTCGCGGGCGCGTTGCAGGTGCGTCTTGCGGTAGCGCTGGAGGGCCGGCGAGAACGGCTCCTTCAGCGCCGAGGCGCGGGCGGCCGGCGCGACCAGGTCGTTGAGCCGGGCCCGTTGCTTGCAGTACGCCTCGATGCGCTCGGTCAGCGGCAGGTCGGCCGAGATCGGTTCGTGGGCCGCGTCCCGGCGTTCGAGTATGCGCTGGGCGCTGGCCGTCATCAGCGCCTCCATGTCGGCGAAGTGGCTCCACAGGGCGCGCAGGGACACCCCGGCCAGCTTGGCGATGCGGTCGGCGGTCGGGCGCATGTCGCCGTCGGTGATGAGGCTGACGTGCGCGTCCACGATGGCGTTGCGGGTACGTTCGGAGCGGGCGGTGCGCCCGTCCACCCGCGGCGTGGGTGTGGTCATCGTGGGCTCCGGTATCGGTTGAGCTCGCGCCGGGCCAGCGAGCGCTTGTGCACTTCATCGGGTCCGTCGGCCAATCGGAGCGTACGGGCCGACGCCCAGAGCCGCGCCAGTGGCGTGTCCTGGCCCACCCCGGCCGCGCCGTGGGCCTGGATCGCCTTGTCGAGGATCCACTCGACCGTGCCCGGCGTGATGATCTTGATGGCCTGGATCTCGGTGTGCGCGCCCTTGTTGCCGACCGTGTCCATCAGCCAGGCCGCCTTGAGCACCAGCAGCCGGGCCTGCTCGATCCGGACCCGGGCCTCGGCGATCCAGTCCTGCACCACGCCCTGCTCGGCCAGCGGCTTGCCGAACGGCTCGCGGGCCAGCGCCCGGGTGCACATCAGCTCGAGGGCGCGTTCGCCCATGCCGATCAGCCGCATGCAGTGGTGGATCCGGCCGGGTCCGAGGCGCGCCTGCGAGATGGCGAAACCGCCGCCCTCCGCACCGATCAGGTTCGTCGCGGGTACGCGTACGTCCTCGAAGAACACCTCGGCGTGCCCACCGTGATCGCCGTCGTCGTAGCCGAAGACCGTCATGCCCCGCTTGATCGTCACGCCGGGGGTGTCCCGCGGCACCAGGATCTGGCTCTGCTGCACGTGCCGGGCGGCGTCCGGGTCGGTCTTGCCCATCACGATGAAGATCTTGCAGTTCGGGTTCATCGCCCCGGAGATGTAGAACTTGTGGCCGTTGACCACGTAGTCGTCGCCGTCGCGGACGATCCGGGTGCCGATGTTGGTCGCGTCCGACGAGGCGACCTGGGGCTCGGTCATCGCGAAGGCCGACCGGATCTCGCCGGCCAGCAGCGGCTCGAGCCACTGCTCGCGCTGGGCCGGGGTGCCGAACTCGGCCAGCACCTCCATGTTGCCGGTGTCCGGGGCGGCGCAGTTCAGCGCGGCCGGGGCGATCGACGGGCTGCGGCCGGTGATCTCGGCCAGCGGCGCGTACTGCACGTTGGTCAGGCCGGCGCCGTGCTCGCCGGGCAGGAAGAGGTTCCACAGGCCGCGCGCCTTGGCCTCGGCCTTCAGCGGCTCCAGCGACGCCGGTGGTCCCCAGCCGTCCGCCTCGTAGGCCGCCTCGATCGGGTAGACGAACTCGTCCATGAAGGCGAGGAGCCGCTTGCGGTAGTCCTCGGTCTTCTCGTCGTATGCGAAGTCCATCTATCCCTCCAGAGCTTCGTGCCCCTGTGTGACCAAAGGCGCCACCATACGGCCGACCGTCTCGAATCCCGCACCGACGGTCTGTCCGTGCACATAGCGGTAATGGACGCCTTCCAGAATCACGGCGAGCTTGAAACAGGCGAACGCGATGTACCAGTGCAGATCGCTGACGTCCCGCTTGCTGCGCTCGGCGTACCGGGCGGCGATCTCGGGCAGGCCCGGGTGACCGGGGACGGTCAGCGGCGCCCGGGGCTCGCCGTTCTGGTCGAGCAGCGGGCGGCCGGCGTAGACCTGCATCAGCGCGACATCGCTGAGCGGGTCGCCGAGCGTGGACATCTCCCAGTCGAGCACCGCGCTGACCGTCAGGTCGTCGCCGATCAACACGTTGTCGAGCCGGAAGTCGCCGTGCACCACGGTGCCGTCGCCCTCGGGCACCTGCACCGCGAGCCGGGCGTGCAGCTCGTCGATGCCGGCCACGTCGCGGCTGCGGGAGGCGTCCAGCTGCTTCTTCCAGCGGCGCACCTGGCGCTCGTTGAAGCCCTGCGGCCGGCCGAAGTCGCCCAGCCCGATCGCCTGCGGGTCGAGCGCGTGCAGGTCGGCCAGGGTGTCGACCAGGTCGAGGGTGAGCGTGCGCATCCGGTCGGGGCCCAGCGCCTCCAGGTCGGCGACGTCCCGGTAGATCCGCCCGGTCGCGTGTTCCATCAGGTAGAACGGCGCGCCGATGACGTCGGCGTCGGTGCACAGCAGGACCGGCGCCGGGGCCGGGAAACCGGCCGCGGACAGGGCCGACAGCACCTTGTGCTCGCGGGACATGTCGTGCGCGGTGGGCAGCACGTGGCCCAGCGGCGGCCGGCGCAGCACCCAGCGGGTCTCGCCGTCGGTCACCGCGTACGTCAGGTTGGATCGCCCGCCGGCGAACATGGTCGCGGTCAGCGGGCCGGTCTTCAGGTATGCCTGCAGCGCGTCGAGGTCGAGACCCTTCACTCGATGCTCCGCTGGATCTTGTTCATCGCGGCCAGCCAGCGGTCGGGGTCGGCGGCCCGCCGCTGGGCGAACTCGGCCACCTCGGGGTGCGGCAGGATCAGGAAGCCGTCCTGCTGGACGCCCTCGAGCACCACCTCGGCGACCGCGCTCGGCTCCATGGCGCTCTGGGCGAGCAGGGCGCTGCTGGCCGACCGGTCGCCGCCGCGCGACATCATGTCGGTGCGCACACCCTGGGGGCACAACGCCTGCACCTTGATGCCCCGGTGGGCGTAGGTGGCCCGTAGCCACTCGGCGTAGGCCAGCGAGGCGTGCTTGGTCACCGAGTAGGTCGCGCTGCCCAGCAACGTGAGCAGCCCGGCCGCCGAGACGGTGACCAGCAGGTGGCCCTGGCCCGCGTCGAGCCAGCGGGGCAGGAGCGCGCGGGACGCGTACACGTGGCTCATGACGTTGACCTGGAAATCACGCTGCCACGCCTCGTCCGGCGTCTCGGGGCCGCCGCCGGTCAGCACGCCGGCGTTGGCGCAGAAGAGGTCGATCCCGCCGAGCCCGTCCCAGGCGGCGTCGATGAGGCGCGCGACGTCGGCCTCGCGCCCGGCGTCGCCCGGGACGGCCCGCCCCCCGATCTCGGCGGCCACCGCCGACGCGGCCGCCTCATCAAGGTCGTTCACGAACACCTGGGCGCCGTCGGCGGCGAACCGGCGGGCCATCGCGGCGCCGATGCCGCCGCCCGCCCCGGTCACCACGACCCGCTTGGGTGAGCTCACTGAACCGCTCCGGTCAGCGTCACGCCACCGTCGATGACCAGCGTCTGTCCGGTGATCCAGGCCGCGTCCGGTGAACACAGGAAGGCCACCGCGCCGGACACGTCCTCGGGGACGCCCAGACGACGGAGTGGGTACTTGGCCGACACCTCGGCCTCCCGCCCCTCGTACAGCGCGGTGGCGAACTTGGTCTTGACCACCGCCGGGGCCACCGCGTTCACCCGCACCTCGGGCGCCAGCTCGACGGCGAGCTGCTCGGTGAGGTTGATCAGCGCGGCCTTGGTGACGCCGTAGAAGCCGATGCCGGGCGCCGGGCGCACGCCGGAGACGGACGAGATGTTCACGATCGAGCCGCCCGCGCCGGCCAGCCCGCCACGCAGCGCCTCCTGCACCCAGCCGAGCGTGCCGAGCAGGTTGACCTCGACCATCTTGCGGGCGGCGTCCAGATCAAGATCTTCGAGCGGGCCGTACGCCGGGTTGATGCCGATGTTGTTGACCAGGGCGGTGATCGGGCCGAACCGGGCGGACGCGGCGGCCACGACGGCGGCGCGGTGTTCCGGGTCGTCGCCCTTGCCGGCCACGCCGATCGCCGTGTCCGGGCCGCCGAGCTCCTTGGCCGCGGCCTCCAGGGCCTCCGCGTTCCGCCCGGTGATGACCACCTTGATGCCGTCGGCGACGAACCGCTGGGCGATGGCGAAACCGATGCCTCGGCTGGCCCCCGTGACGACCGCGACGCTCATCCATGTCTCCCGTCAAGAATTTGCACTTAGACTGCAAACATTAGTCGCCCGCAGGCCCGCCGCCAACCATCTCCCGCGCGGCGACGGGCCGCAAGCATCCGGTCAGGACGTGGCCGGGATGCCGTTCGCCGGAGGAGTCGCGGGCGGCGTCGTGTACTCGTTGACCGGCCCGTCCTTCTCGTCCGTCTCGTAGGTGGGCCCGAAGTACTCGGCCTTGCCACCGGTGATCTTGGTCAGTCGCATGCCACCGTAACCCGAGTGGTCGTCCTTCGAGAAGCGCAGCGGGGACAGGCCCGGACCGCCGGTGAACCCGTTCTTCTGCACCGCCTCGATGATGCCCTCGCGGGTCAGATCCTTGCCCGCCGCCTGGAGCGCCTGCACGAGCAGGTACGCCCCGGACATGCCGTACACGATCAGGTTGTCGAACTCGGCATTGCCGTTGTGCTCGGCGTTGACCTTCTTGAACAGCTGGATCCACGGGTTGCTGTCGTCGTTGCTCAGCGGCAGGTAGCCGTCGGCGACCACGCCCTCGAGCAGCGCCGGCGCGCTCGCGCCCAGCGACCTGGTCAGCGTAGTCGGATCCGCGCCCACATTGGACACCACGAACTGCGGCTTGTAGCCGATCTTGGCCGCGGTGCCGAGCGAGAGGGCGGTGAAGCCCGGGATGGTGCCCAGCATGATGACCTCGCAGCCGGCCGCCTTGAACGCGCCGATCTGCGGGCCCACGTTCGGGTTGCTGGTCACGTAGGTCTGCTTGGCCGCCACCGGCGCGCCCAGGCCCTTCTCGAAGCCGAGCAGGCTGTCCCGGCCGAAGTCGTCGTCCTGGCCGAGGAAGCAGGTCTTCTTGCCGGCCCAGGTGGTCTTGACGTACGTGCCGAGGATCTTGCCCTCGACCGTGTAGTCCGGGTTGAAGCCGAACGTGCCCGGATACTTCTGCGGCTGGTCCCAGCTGTGGCTGCCCGAGCTGACGAACAGGTCGGGCACCCGGTTGGTCTTGAGGAAGTCGAGGACGCCGGTGTGGGTGGCCGTACCCAGGCCGTTGAAGATCGCGAAGACCTTGTCCTGCAGCACCAGTTCGCGGACCACCTGCTGGGTGGTCGCCGGGTTGTAGGTGTCGTCCATGACCTTGTAGTTGATCTTGCGGCCGTTGACGCCGCCGTTCGCGTTCACGTAGTCGAAGTAGGCCTTGCTGGCCGGCGCGATCTTCGAGTAGCCGGCCGCGGCCGGTCCGGTGAGCGGCATGTGCGTGCCGATCAGGATCTCGGTGTCGGTGACGCCGGGAGTGTTGCCCCCGCTCGTTGCTCCGCCTTGATCATCTCCGCCCGAGCAGGCGGCGGTCGCGAGGATCAGCGCGACGACGGCGACTGGCGCGATACGTCTCATCTTTTTCTCCTGAGGACTTTTGAAGGGAGGGAAGCGATCCCGCCGGGGAACGCGAGCATCACGACGATCAGCACCACGCCGAAGATGGCCAGCGGGAGGTTGCCCTCCAGGCGCTGGGCGACCGCGGCCGAGACGTCGATCGAGTCGGTGAGCGAGTGGGTGGTGGCCGGCAGCACGACCAGCAGCACCGCGCCCCACAGCGCGCCGGCCAGCCGGCCCAGGCCGCCGATGACGATGGCCATGACCAGGAAGAGGGACAGGGCCAGCGGGAACGCGCCCGGGCTGACGCTCTGCGAGAGCACGGCGATCAGCGCCCCGCCCAGACCCGCACAGGCGGCGCTGACGACAAAGGCCATCACCTGGGTACGCGCGACGTTGATGCCGGCCAGCCGGGCGGCGGCCTCGTCGTCCCGCACCGCCTTGAGGTTGCGGCCGAACCGGCTGCGGATCAGGTTGGCCAGGAACAGCAGCGTGAGCAGGGCGCCCGCCCAGGTCAGCCAGGCCTGCCAGCGTTCGTACGGGAAGTCGTAGCCCAGCGCCGGCGGCGGCGGATCGACCGACACCGACAGGCCCTGGTCGCTGTTGAACGTCGTGTCCCAGGTGCTGGTGATCGCCGGCACCACCACGGCGACCGCGAGCGTGAGCCCGGCCAGATACGGCCCCCGTAAACGCGCCGCGGCCAGTCCCACCACCGCCCCGACGGCCGTGGTCACCGCGATCGCGGCCAGCACCGCCACCGGCAGCGTCCACTGCCCGTTCCCGGCGAGCTCGTTCTGGGTCATCGCCAGCGTGTAGGCGCCGACCGCCATCAGGGCGCCGTGGCCCAGCGACAGCTGCCCGTTCAGTCCGGTGAGGACGGTCAGGCCCGCGGTCACACAGAAGTAGGCGCCGACCGTGGCCAACTGGTAGTTCCGGAACGGCGACAGGACATAGCTCAACGCCAGGATGATCGCGGCGCCGACGAGGATGAGCGCAACATTCCGCATGAGAGAACGAACGTTCTTTCGCTCTCCGGCCGGCGCCGCCGCGCGGGCCCGCCCGTCCGGGCCGGCCGCCGGCTTTCGCGTCGTCGCGGTGCCCTCGCTCATGCCACCCTCGCCTTCACCGAGCCGAACAGGCCACCGGGGCGGCCCAGCAGCACCACGAGCAGGAGGACGAGCACGGCGATCGGCGCCACGGTCGCGCCGAGATAGCCGCTGACGTACGAGAGCAGCAGGCCGACCACCACGCCCCCGACCACCGCGCCGACCGCGCTGTCCAGGCCGCCCACCACCGCCGCGGTGAACGCCGACACGAACACCACGTCCATGGCGTTCGGATGCAGCCCCAGCTCGGTCGGGATGACCAGCATCCCGGCCAGCGACCCGACCGCCGCGGCCAGCGCCCAGCCCAGCGTCAGCATCCCGCCGACGTTCACGCCGAGCAGCCGGGACACGTCCGGCGCGAAGGCCGCCGCCCGCATCCGCAGCCCGACCGCGGTGCGGGTGAACAGCAGCACCAGCAACGCCACCACGGCGAACACCGCGCCGAACACGAACAGGTCGAAGCGGGACAGCAGGGCGATCCCGCCGACCACGAACGCGTCCCGGTCGAACGGCGCCCCGGCCGGCCGGAACTCGTTGCCGTAGATCATCCCGAGCACCGCCTGGATCACCAGGACCAGGCCGAGCGCCACGACCACGCCGTTCAGCGGCGACGAATGGTCGACGAAGCGCATCACCACCCGTTCCACCCCGGCGCCCAGCACCAGGCCGCCGACCAGCGCGACGGCGAAGCCCAGCCAGTACGAGCCGGTCGCGTTGGCCACCGAGTAGCCGGCGTACGCGGTCGCCACGGCCATCGCGCCCTGGGCGAAGTTGACGATCCGCGCCGCGCGCCAGATCAGCACCAGGGAGAGCGCGAACGCGGCGTACACCGCGCCGCGGCTCAGCCCGTCGAAGGTGAGGAAGATGAAGCGGTCCACTCGGCCTCCTCAGAAACCCAGGTACGCGTGCCGGAGTTCGTCGTCGGTCCGCAAGGTCGCCGCGTCGTTGCGGGTGACGATGCGGCCCAGCGACATGACGACGCCGATGTCGGCGATGCTCAGTGCGCTGCGGACGTTCTGCTCGACCAGCAGCACGGTCATGCCGCTCCGGTTCCGCAGGTCGCTCAGCAGCGTCATGATCTGGGCGATGACCCGCGGCGCCAGGCCCAGGGACGGCTCGTCCAGCAGCATCAGGCGCGGCCGGCCGATCAGCGCCCGGCCCACCGCCAGCATCTGCCGCTCGCCGCCGGAGAGCTGATGTCCCGGGTGGCGCTTGCGCCGGGCCAGCGGCTCGAACAGCTCGTAGACCTCGTCCAGGGCCTTGCGCGCGTCCGCCTTGTCGGAGCGCCACAGGCCGCCCAGCCGCAGGTTCTCGTCGACGGTCAGCTCGGTGACCACGCCGCGGCCCTCGGGCACGTGCGCGACGCCGCGGCGCACCATCTGCTCGACCTTGGTGGCGCGCAGATCGGCGCCGTCCAGGCGTACCTCGCCCTTGGTCGGCTTGACCAGGCCGCTGAGCGTACGCAACAGCGTGGTCTTGCCCGCGCCGTTCGCACCCATCACGGCGACGATCTGCCCCTGCTCGATGCTCAGATCAAGGTCATGGAGTACGGGCGCAGCGCCGTAACCCGCGGTCAGTCCCGTGACTTCCAGCAACGCGGTCATGCTGTGCCCACCTTTGGCATGCCCTTCTGGCCCTCGCCTGCGATGCCGTCGGCATGCGCCGGCTGGTGCCGCTCGGTGCAGGCGGTCATGCCGCCTCCCCGAGGTAGGCGTCGGTGACCGCGGCGTTGGTGCGGATCTCGGCCGGCGTCCCGAAGGCGACCGGCTTGCCGAAGTCGAGCACCAGGATGTCGTCGCAGATCTTCATCACCAGGTCCATGTGGTGCTCGACCAGCAGCACGGCACAGCCCAGCCCCTTGATCAGCTGGCCCAGCTCGGTGATCTCCTCGGCGCCCAGCCCGCCGGCCGGCTCGTCGAGCAGCAGCAGCCGCGGCTTCGCGACCAGCGCGCGGGCCAGCGCCACCCGCTTGCGAACGGCATAGGGGAGGCCGCCCGGCAGCACGTCGGCGTACTCGGCGACCCCGCAGATCCGCAGCGCCTCCATCGCGTCGTCACGCAGCCGGCGTTCGTCCCGATCGGAGCGCGGCAGCCCGAACAGCGCCGCCGCGAAGCCCGCCCGGGCCGCGTGGTCGGTGCCGGCCAGCACGTTGTCCAGGACGGACAGGCCGCCGAACTGGCCGACCCCCTGCAGCGTGCGAGCGATCCCGATGCGGGTGAGCTGATGTGGTTTCGGCCGCAGCGGCCGGCCGTCGAGGGTGAGGCTGCCGCTGGTCGGCGGTACGAACCCGCACACCACGTTGAAGAGCGTGGTCTTGCCGGCGCCGTTGGGCCCGATGACCCCCACGGTGCGGCCCGGCGGTACACGCAGCGACACGTCGTCGAGCGCCACCAGGCCGCCGAACCGCACGCCGATGCGATGAAGGGCCAGGCCCTGATTGTCGTCGTCGGGATCGTGCTCGGCCATCGACCCACCGCCTCGGCTCTGAGGGCGTTTCCGTGGTACGCCGTTCCGCGATACAGAGCGTCCACAGAGGAGAACGCTCAGTGGCAAACTAATTACACTGAGAGTGTAAGTTTCTCGAACCTCTTGTCAATGGTCTTGCGTCGATGTTTCGTCCCGGCCCCGTCATTCTGCGCCATCCATCGATCAATGGCGATGTATTGATCTTCCGATAGGGTCACGGGGTGGCGTCGAAGCGGCCCTTCTACTCCCTCTACGCCCACGCCTACGACCTGTTGATCACCGACCCGGTCGAGCCCTGGGTGGCCGCGGTGCACTCCTCGCTGGCCCGGCCCGCGGCGACCATCCTGGACGCGGGTTGCGGCACGGGCCGGCACGCCGCCGCCCTGATCGAACTCGGCCACCGCGTCGACCTGATCGATGTTTCGGTCGAGTTGCTGGCGCTCGCCGCGGCCCGATGCCCCACAGCCCGGACTTGGACGGCCGACCTCCGCGCGCTCGGCACTTGGCCGGCCGCCACGACGGCAGCCTCGGGCGATCTTGGGTGTGCCTATGACGCGGTGACCTGTCGCGGCGTGCTCAACGACCTGATCGATGACGACGAGCGGCTGTCCGCGATGCGTTCCCTGGCCGGCTGCCTGATCCCCGGCGGCGCGCTGTTCCTCGATGTCCGCGAGCGGGACGCATCGCGGCGACGCGCGGACGGCGTCCCACGCTCGAAGCGGGTCGACCTTCCCGGCGGCGGCTTGCTCACCTTTGCCGCTCGCACGACCTGGGACGACGGGCTGCTCCGAGTCGACGAGACCTACACGCTGGACGGGCGGGATTCGCACTACGACTTCGTGATGCGGCCATGGACAGAGCCGGAGTTGCGCGACGTTCTCGGCACCTGCGGCCTCCACGACGTGCGGATCAGCGCCGGGGCTGGTCGACGCACGCCCGACCGCCTCTTCGTCGTCGCGCGGTGACCGCCGTCGAGGGCGTTCGGATCGGGGCGGTGGTCACCGATCTCGACGGAACCGTGGTGCGGCGCGACCGGACCGTCAGCCCGGCCACGCTGCGCGCGGCGGCCGCGCTGGAGGCTCGCGGCATCCCGTTGATCGCGGCCACCGCCCGTACCCCACTCGGCCTGAAGTCCTTGTCGACGCTGGTTCCGCACCTCGCCTTCGCCGTCTGTTGCAGCGGCGCCGTCGGACACGTGCCGGCGAGCGGGGCGACAGCCTGGTTCGACGTCCTGCCCCGCGTCGTGATCGCCGACCTGATCCGAACCGTGAAGGCGGCGGCCGTTTTCGACGGCGACGAGTGGCGGATGACCGCCGCCTACCGAACGATGCGCCCGACCGGCCACCAAGGTCGAACCTCGGTGGTGGACGCCGCCGCGCTCACCGAGGTGGAGGCCTGCTCGATGGTGCTGTGCCACCCCCACCGAACCGCCGCCGAACTGGTGGCCGACCTGATCACCGCCGGATTCGGGCCGGAGCGGGTCACGCTGACCTATGCCGGCCCGCGATTCGTCGAGGTGACCGCGCCGTCGGTCGACAAGGCGAGCGGCGTGGCGCGGGCGCTCCGCACCATCGGCGTGCCGCCGGCGCAGACCATAGCCTTCGGCGACATGCCGATCGACATCCCGATGTTCTCGGCCGTCGGGCATTCCGTCGCCATGGCCGACGCGCCGCCGGCGGTTCTCGCCGCGGCGACCTTCCATACCGAGAACGCCGAAAACGACGGCTTCGCCCACATGCTCACCCGCCTCGGCATCCTGCCCGCCTGACCCCGGCACCGCCCACAGCAGAACTCGGCGCCGCCCGACCGAAGCCATGTCGCCCGGCAGAACGCGGCACCACCTGGCGAAAGCCATGCCGCCCAGCAGAACCCAGCGCCGCCCGGCCGAAGCCGCGCCGCCGGCCGAAACCGCGCCGCCCAACGTCAGGCGACGCCGGCGGGGCGGAACTGGACGCTGACCCGGGGCCCGACCGGCCGGGCCGTCTTGGGGATGGCGTGTTCCCACGTGCGCTGGCACGACCCGCCCATCACGATCAGATCGCCATGCCCCTGAGGAAGGCGCAGGGTGTCGTGGCCCCCGGCGCGCGGGCGCAGCATCAGATTGCGGGGTGAACCGAACGACACGATCGCGACCATGGTGTCGTGGCGCGCCGAGCGGCCCAGCGTGTCGCCGTGCCAGGCGACGCTGTCGCGGCCGTCGCGGTAGAGGCACATGCCGGCGGTGACGAACTCTTCGCCCAGTTCGTCGGCGTAGTAGGCGTTGAGCCGGGCTTGAGCCTCGGTCAGCGTCGGGTGGGGCAGGTCTTCGCGAGCCGAATACCACCTGAGCAGCCGCGGCACGTCGACCACGCCGTCGTACATCGGCCGGCGCTCGGCCCGCCAGTCGACGTCGGCCAGCAGTGTCTCGAAGACGGTGTCGGAGCCCTGGACGAAGCCGGGCAGCACGTCGACCCACGCGCCCGCGGTCAGGGTGTGTCGAACGAGACGGCCCGGCAGCGGCTCGATCGCCGCGGCCGGGCCGCCCATCAGGTCGAACATCGACGGCTGGTAGGCGGTCACGCCGCCACTCTACGCCGCCCTCGTACGTCTGTGCTAATGGTCGTCCTTCTCCGGCTCCGGGTGGTGGTAGGTCACCCGGTCGGTCGGCAGCGGGAAGACATGGTCGTCACCGAACGGCGACGGCCCGCCCTGCTTCTGCGACAGGATCTCGGCCACGTCGAGCTTGCCGTCGGGGCCGAGGTCGGGCGGCTCGGGCAGGCGGGCGCTGGAATACGGCGTGGTCGTCCCGGAGGCGACGCCGGTGACGCCCATCGTGTTGCTCGGCGCCATGTTCTCGCTGCGGGAGGCCGGGGCGTGCTCGCGGTCCTGCTTCTCGAGCTCGTCCCGGCGGAAGATCTTGCGGCCCAGCCAGACCAGCGGGTCGTACTTGTTGTCGACCACGCGTTCCTTCATCGGGATGATCGCGTTGTCGGTGATCTTGATGTGTTCGGGGCAGACCTCGGTGCAGCACTTGGTGATGTTGCAGTAGCCCAGGCCCTGGTGGTCGCGCGAGTAGTTCTTGCGGTCGGTGCGCGCGTCGAGCGGGTGCATGTCGAGTTCGGCGGCCCGGATGAAGAACCGCGGCCCGGCGAAGGCTTCCTTGTTCTCCTCGTGGTCGCGGACCACGTGGCAGGTGTTCTGGCAGAGGAAGCATTCGATGCACTTGCGGAACTCCTGGGACCGCTCGACATCGACCTGCTGCATGCGGTATTCGCCGGGCGCCACGCCGGAAGGTGGCGCGAAGGCCGGCGTCTCCCGGGCCTTCTCGTAGTTGTACGACACGTCGGTGACCAGGTCGCGGATGACCGGGAAGGTCCGCAGCGGCGTGATCGTGATCGTCTCGTCGTCGGTGAAGGTGGACATCCGCGTCATGCAGCCCAGCTTGGGCATGCCGTTGATCTCCATCGAGCACGACCCGCACTTGCCGGCCTTGCAGTTCCACCGGCACGCGAGGTCGGGGGTCTGCGTGGCCTGCAGCCGGTGGATGACGTCGAGGACCACTTCGCCCTCGTTCACCTCGACGTCGAAGTCCTGGATCTCGCCGCCGGACGAGTCGCCCCGCCAGACCTTGAAGTGGCGCTTGGTGCCCATTACTTCGCCTCCCCAGACAGGGCGTCGTACGCCGCCAGCTCGTCGTCCGTCATGTACTTCGACAGCTCGGTCCGGTCGAACAGCTGGATCAGCTCGTCCCGCATCTTCGGGACCGCCTTGCGTTCCAGGTGCACATCGCCCCCGGAGTCGAGGGAGCAGATCAGGTTGAGCAGCCGCCACTGCGGGTTCATCCCGGGGAAGTCCTCGCGGGTGTGGCCGCCGCGCGACTCTTCGCGCTCCAGCGCCGCCTTCGCCGTGCAGATCGACACGATCAGCATGTTGCGCAGGTCGAGGGCCAGGTGCCAGCCCGGGTTGTACTTGCGGCCGCCGATCGCGCCGACGTTGGCCACCCGCAGCTTGAGTTCTTCGAGCCGCTTCAGCGCGTCGGTCAGCTCGCCCTCGCGGCGGATGATGCCGACCAGGTCACCCATCACCGCCTGGAGGTCTTGCTGCAACGTGTACGGGTTCTCCCCGCTCTGCCGGCTCAGCGGCGCCAGCGCCGTGTCGACCGCCTGCTCGACGTCCGCGGTCGCGACCTTCGGCCGCTTGGGCAGAGCTTCCGTGTACGCGGCCGCGTGTTCACCCGCGCGCTTGCCGAACACCAGCAGGTCGGACAGCGAGTTGCCGCCCAGCCGGTTGGAGCCGTGCATCCCGCCGGACACCTCGCCCGCCGCGAACAGCCCCTCGACATCGCCGAAGGCCGCGCCCGAGTCGGGGTCGACCTCGACGCCACCCATCACGTAGTGACAGGTCGGCCCGACCTCCATCGGCTCCTTGGTGATGTCGACGTCGGCCAGTTCCTTGAACTGGTGGTACATCGACGGGAGCCGGCGCTGGACCTCTTCGGCGGGCAGCCGGCTGGCGATGTCGAGGTAGACACCGCCGGCCTTCGAGCCCCGGCCGGCCTTGACCTCGCTGTTGATGGCCCGCGCGACCTCGTCCCGGGGCAGCAGCTCGGGCGGGCGGCGGTTGTTGTCCGGGTCGCTGTACCAGCGGTCCGCCTCCTCCTCGGTCTCCGCGTACTGCTTGCGGAAGACGTCGGGGACGTACTCGAACATGAACCGCTTGCCCTCGGAGTTCTTCAGCACCCCGCCGTCGCCCCGGACCGACTCGGTGACCAGGATGCCCTTGACGGACACCGGCCAGACCATGCCGGTCGGGTGGAACTGCAGGAACTCCATGTTGATCAGGGTGGCCCCGGCGCGCAGGGCCAGCGCGTGCCCGTCGCCGGTGTACTCCCAGGAGTTCGAGGTGACCTTGTAGCTGCGGCCGACGCCGCCGGTCGCCAGGATCACCGCAGGCGCCTCGAGCAGCAGGAACTCGCCGGATTCGCGGTAGTAGCCGAACGCGCCGGCCACCCGGTTCCCGTCGAGCAGCAGCTCGGTGATCGTGGTCTCGGAGAAGACCTTGATGCGGGCGTCGTAGCTGCCGAACTCGCGCTTGTCCTCCTGTTGCAGCGAGACGATCTTCTGCTGCAGGGTGCGGATCAGCTCGAGGCCGGTGCGGTCGCCGACGTGCGCCAGCCGCGGGTATTCGTGGCCGCCGAAGTTGCGCTGCGAGATCTTGCCGTCCTTCGTACGGTCGAACAGCGCCCCGTACGTCTCCAGCTCCCAGATCCGCTCCGGCGCCTCCTTGGCGTGCAGCTCGGCCATCCGGAAGTTGTTCAGGAACTTCCCGCCGCGCATGGTGTCCCGGAAGTGCACCATCCAGTTGTCGCGGCTGTTCACGTTGCCCATCGCGGCGGCCGCGCCGCCCTCGGCCATGACGGTGTGCGCCTTGCCGAACAGGGACTTGGAGATGATGGCCGTCCGCTTGCCGGCGAGCCGGGCCTCGATGGCCGCCCGCAGGCCGGCGCCGCCGGCGCCGATCACGACGACGTCGTAGTGGTGTCGTTCGATTCGTGTCGTCACGTCAGGTCGTCCCTCAGCCAACGAACCGCAGGTCGGAGTACCAGCCCGCGGACAGGCCCATGATGTAGAAGTCGGTCAGCGCCAGCGTGCCCAGGGTGATCCAGGCGAGCATCATGTGCCGGGCGTTCAGCTTGGACACGAAGGTCCAGAAGCGGTAGCGCACCGGGTGCTTGGAGAAGTGCTTGAGCCGGCCGCCGGCGATGTGCCGGCAGGAGTGGCAGGACAGCGTGTACGCCCACAGCATCACCACGTTGCCGACCAGGATGATGTTGCCCAGCCCGAACCCGAAGCCGTCGCCGCTCTTGAAGGCGATGATCGCGTCCCAGGTGTTGATCAGCGAGATGATCGCGGCGGCGTAGAACGCGTACCGGTGAAGGTTCTGCCCCAGCAGCGGGAACCGGGTCTCGCCGGTGTACTTCTTGTGCCCGTCCGGCACCGCGCAGGCCGGCGGCGACAACCAGAAGGCCCGGTAGTACGCCTTCCGGTAGTAGTAGCAGGTGAGCCGGAAGAGCAGCAGGAACGGCAGTGTGAAGGCGGCCTCCGGGATCAGCCAGAAGCTCGGCAGCGGGGTGCCGAAGTGAGCCGCCTCGGGGATGCACCGGTCGGTGATGCACGGCGAGTAGAACGGCGTCAGGTAGCCGTACAACTCGACGAAGTACCACTTGTGCATGAAGACGCGAACGGTCGCGTAGGCGACCCAGGCGCTCAAACCCAAGAACGTGATCAGTGGTGCGACCCACCACCGATCGGTACGCAACGTCTTCGCCGCGATCGCGGCGCGCGCACGCGCCGAGCCCGGCCTCGTTGCCGTCGTCGTCATTCCCATCTCCCTGACCTCGCCCAGAACTGCTCCACGCTGGGGGCGCGCAGATCAGCGCAGCCGCCGGGCGTCCACGTGTGTGGCACACGTTACGCCGAGGTTCCGGAACGCACCCGCTAAGGTCTGCCTCGGTTCGTCACATTCGCCGTTTCCGCAGCTCGGGGCCGCTTCAGCCGCTCGCGTTACCGGTCAGGTTCCAGCTGGCCAGGTGCAGGGCGGGCGCGGTGATGCGGTGGCCGGCCCAGCGATCCGGGATCGGGACGGCCTCGGCCCCGATGCCCAGCACCTGACCCGGGCCGAGCGCCTGCGGGTAGTTCTGGGTGAACCGCATGTTGCTCACCGCGGCCACCACCTCGCCGTTCTCCACCAACCAGACGCCGTTTCGGGTCAGGCCGGTCATCACCAGGCTCTTCTGGTCGAGCACCCGGGTGTACCAGAAGTCGGTGATGAGCAGCCCGCGTTCCAGGTTCGCGACGAGCGGGCGCGCGGACGGCGCCGTGGGGCCGCCCTCCACCGCGGCCGTGGCCGCGGCCGGTCCCGGCCGCATCGCCGGCTGGTGGGCCATCGGGCCCCAGACGAACGAGATGGCCGACGAGTGACCGGTGGTCGACGCGCCCGCCTCGGCGGCCGACCGCCGGTCGTGCGTGACGCTCGTCGTGGTCCCCGCGTCGACCAGGGTCAGCGGCCGCAGCGGCGTGCCGTCCAGGTCGAACGGCAGCAGCCCCGAGGGGTCGTCGACGATCGTCACGGCCGGGTCGAACTGGGCCTCGCCGAGCCGCGCGAAGGATTCGCCGTGCGCGAACGACCGGCCGTTGAAGCCGTACATCGCCAGGTTGTTGAGCAGGTCGCTGACCGCGTCGGGCTCGAGCACCACCGGGTAGCGCCCGGGCGGGAGCTCGATCGCCGCGCCCGCCGCCCGGGCCTTGGCCGCGGCCCGGGCGCCCAGTGTGGCGCCGTCCAGGGTGGCGAGGCGCTCACCGGCCAGCCGGGCCACGCCGTCGACGCCGTTGTCCCGGGCGATGCCGTCCATGTCGGCGCCGGCCGCGCGACCCGACACCGACTGGCCGGCCGTGTTCGCGAACGCGCCCGAGCGGTAGAAGGTGCGGCAGTAGCCGGCCGTCTCCAGGCCGCCGGCCGCGTCCACGAACGCCCGGACCCGAGCCGCCCGCTCGTCCGGGCCGGCGCCCGCGGTGGCGTCGTCGAAGCCGTTCTCCGAGCCCAGCGGTGACGGCGGGGTCAGGCCGGCCCAGCCCTCGTCGACCGGGGTCAGCCGGGCCGCCGCGACGGTGCGCTCCACAAGGGACGCCAGGCCGTCGGCGTCGGTGACCGTGGTCGAGCCGGTGGCGGTGCGCCCGTCCAGATGCAGTCGCAGCCGCACGGTGGTGGTCGCGTCGGCCACGTTCTGGTGGATCGCCGAGTTCGCGAACCGGGTCAGCGCCTCGGCCGAGTGGTGCACCAGCGCCTCCGCCTCGGCCTCGGCTCCGGCCGTGGCCCGGACCAGGTCGAGGACCCGGCTCGCGGTGGAGAGTTCGCTCATCCCCGGACCCCCACGCGCACGTTGGTGAACCGGGCCGGTGCGGCCGGGTGGCCGGTGTGCCCGACCTGACCGGGCTGGCCCTTGCCGCAGTTGGGCGTACCCCAGGAAACGATCTCCGACGAGAGCATGTCCATGGACTGCCAGAACTTCGGCCCGATCCCGGTGTAGGTCGGGTTGCGCAGCATCCGTCCCCGCCTACCGTTCTTGATCTCCCAGCCGATCTCGCAGCCGAACTGGAAGTTGAGCCGGCGGTCGTCGATCGACCAGGAGCGGTTGTTGTCCATGAACACCCCGTCGTCGGTGGCCGCGATGATCTCGTCGAGCGTGTGGGGTCCCGGCTCCAGGCCCACATTGGTCATCCGCACCATCGGCAGCCGCGACCAGCCGTCGGACCGCACGCTGCCGGCGTAGTCGAGCCCCGCCATCGCCGCCGAGTCGCGACCGGCCAGCACGCCGACCCACCGTCCATTGCGGACGGCGTCCCGTGCCGCCGCGGGGGTGCCCTCGTCGTCGTACCCGAAACTGCCCAGCGCGCCCGGGATCGTCGGGTCGATCGTGATGTTCATCAGGTCCGAGCCGTACCGCAGCGTGCCGAGCTGGTCGAGGTCGAGCCAGGACGTGCCCGCGAACGCCGCCTCCCACCCCAGGATCCGGTCGAGCTCGATCGCGTGCCCGACCGATTCGTGGATCTGCAACGCCATCTGCTCACCACCGAGCACCAGCGTCGTCTCACCGGACGGGCACAGCGGCGCGGTCAGCAGCGCCCGCGCCTCCTCGGCCATCCGCGGCGCGTTCTCGACCAGGGCCAGCTCGTTGACCAGTTCCCAGCCGCGGGTGCCGTACTGCCCCCGATGGGACGGCCACGACCGCCGCTGGATCTCGCCGTCGCCGAACGCGCTGGCCGTCACTCCCGCGCCACACTCGCGCAGATGTTGGTCGATGCGGTGCCCGTCGCTCGACGCGAACCACTTGCGCGTGTCCCACACCTGGTAGAGGCCCTCGGCCTGGTCGGCGCCGGCCTCCTTGGCCACCTTGGTCGCCTCGACCAGCAGGTCACCCTTGTCGGACAGCGGCACCGACAGCGGGTCGATCTCGCACGGACTGGCCCACGACGCCTCGCCCGCGCCGGTCGGCACCAGGTCGATCGGCGGCCCCGGCACCGACGCGCTGGCCGCCGCGATCTGCGCCGCCCGCCGCCCCGCCGCCCGCGCGGCCGAGTCGCTGAGATCGGGCACCGCGTAGAAGCCCCACCCCGACCCGACCAGCGCGCGCACGCCGATTCCCGCACTCTCGTCCGAGGTCAGCCCTTCGACCTCACCGTCGCGAGCGCTCATCGACTCGGTGCGCCGCACCATCACCCGCGCATCGGCATAACGCGCCCCGGCATCGAGGGCGGCCTGAACCGCCGCACACGCCGCGTCGAACTCAGTCATCCCGCGACCCTATGCGCAACCCTCCATCCCCACACTGTGGGCCTCTCCTCAAGATCAAGTTCAAGGGGATCCTCTTGAAGATCAAATTCAAGGGCCGGTCGTAGCGGGGTGGTGGGTTCAGACCGCTGCTCCCGCCGAGGTCGGTCCGGCGACCGCACGCTCCGCTTCCGCGGCCGCCTCCCTGCGACGTGAGTGGTCCCGCCCACCGCTGTCGCGGCCCCAACCCCGCCCGGACGGCTAACGTGGCGCCAGTTCCGACCAGGCGGACAGGTGGCGTCGCGGTGGTCCGCCAGGAAGAGCGGCTCCGGCATCGAGATCTCCACTGTCAGATGGCAGGGTGAGCGGGTGACGGTGGAGCTGCGGGCGGCGCGGGACGGTGACGCCGAGGCGGTCGGGACGATCTGGGCGGCCGCCTGGCGGGACGGGCATCTCGGGCACGTGCCGGACGAGCTGGTCGCCGTGCGTGCCCAGGAGACGTTCTTGAGCCGGGCCGCCGAGCGGGTCGCGGACACCACGGTGGCCGAGGTCGACGGGGTGGTGGCCGGGTTCATCATGGTCCACCGGGACGAGGTCGAGCAGGTCTTCGTCGACGCGCGACACCGGGGGAGCGGCGTCGCGGCCGCCCTCCTCGACGAGGCGGAACGGCAGGTCGCCGCCGACGGTCACCCGCGGGCCTGGCTGGCCGTGGTCGAGGGCAACGCGCGGGCGCGCCGCTTCTACGAGAGGGCCGGCTGGCGGGACGACGGTCCGTTCCAGTACGCGGCCCGCCACGGCGACACGAGCATCCCGGTGCCGTGCCGCCGGTACGTCAAGGAGCTCTAGCGCCGGACGACGCGGCGGGGCTTGGTGGCGCGGGACTGGGCGAAGGCACTGAGGGAGCGGGAGCGGTAGTCGCGGCCCAGTGCGGTGGCGATCCAGTAGCCGAGCAGCGTGCCCACGATGGCGAAGCCGCCGTAGAGCCAGATCTGGGAGAAGAAGTTGCCGGCGCCGCCCGCGAACGGGCCGTCGCCGCTGATGAACGGGCCGACCAGGATGGTCAGCAGCATGCCGATGACGGCCGCGGCGGCCAGGTCGGGGAGCCACTCGGCGGGCCGGTGGCGCTGGGACCGGAGGAACGTGATCACGGCCAGGGCCAGGCCGATGACGCCGAACATCACCAGGGAGACGCTTCCCTCGGCGGCGTCGTCACCGTCGAACCAGAGCCGGATGATCAGCCGTGCGACCACGTTGATCGCGAACAGCACGACCGCCACCAGCGCGATCGTCATCCACCGTCGCTTCACCGCTACCTCCCCGTACCCATCAAGATTGTGACCCTGAGGCGCCACACACCAACCGTGGCTCGGGATCGTACTTCCAAGTGAACTTCACCCGCTCGACCTCTTCGCCATCCTTGCGGATGACGCGCCAAGCGTCCTGGGTGAAACCTGGGAGTCCGCTGGTCGCGATGCGGGAGTTACAGCTGGGTGCGGCCGAGGATCATGCGGTACGCGAAGACCGCGAAGGACAGGCTGCCGACCAGGATCATCACCAGGGCGATCCAGTCGCTGCCGCTGAGCAGGTAGTCGCCCTCCTCGGTGCGGGCCCCGGCCGCGAACAGCATGATCACGGTCCACAGCACCCACGGCAGGCCGACCGACCAGCGCCGCCGCGTGGTGTGCAGGACGAACCAGGCGAGTGCCCAGTTGGCCACCACGGCGAAGAGCACCGAGGCGCCGATCGGCACGCCGGCGATCCGCAGCGGGGTCAGGTAGAGCTCGACGATCGCGGTGACGACGGTCGCCACGACCGTCACCACGAGCCCGGCCGCCCGCACCAACCCGCTGTCCGACGGTGGTGGTGGCGGCTCGGGCGACTCCTGCGTCGGGGCCAGGGAAACGGACACCGTCATCGACGGTCCGACGCGAACAGGCCGCTGAACAGGTCACGCTCCCAGGAGTGGGTGCCGCTGACCTCGCCCCGCTCGCCCTTGGCCAGGGTGAAGTACTCGATGCCCATGAACTCGCCGCCGAAGTCGCCGGCGATGCCGTACAGCCAGGAGTTGTCCGGGATCTGGGTGGCGTGCGCCCGCATCGCGGCCACCTTCTTCTCGTACTGGTCGGTGCCGTCGATCTGGGCCGCGATCTCCTCGTCCGGGTGCCCGAAGGGCAGATCTTCGACCTTCTCGACGTCGGCGAACGGGTTGTTGTCGAGCCCGCGGAACGCCTCCATGCCGCCCTGCAGGACGCTGCGCGGCATCGCGGTGAAGTAGATCTTCGCCGGGGCGGCGTCGCCGGCCAGTTCGGCCGCCCGCATCGCCACGCGGTGGGACATGATGTGGTCGGGGTGGCCGTAGAAGCCGTTGTCGTCGTACGTGATCATGACCTGGGGGCGTACCTCACGCATGATCTCCACCAGGTAACCCGCGGCCTGGTCGAGGTCGGCCTGCCAGAAGCAGCGCGGGTGGTCGTTGGTCGGCAGGCCCATCATCCCGGAGTCGCGGTAGCGGCCGGCCCCGCCCAGGAACCGGTGGTCGGTCACGCCGAGCGCGGCACACGCCCGCTCGAGCTCGGCGATCCGCCAGCCGCCGAGCTGGTCGGCCTGCTTGGCCTCGAGCTGGGCCAGCTCGGGCACGTGGATCTCGCCTTCTTCACCCAGCGTGCACGTGACCAGGGTGACTCGCGCACCCTCGGCCACATAGTGGGCCATCGTGGCGCCGGTTCCGGTCACCTCGTCGTCGGGGTGCGCGTGCACCAGGAGCAGGCTCCGGGGGTCTTCCTCCATCACCCGGGCAACTCTACGGGCAACACTGCGCAAGGACGGGCGCGGAGGGCCCTTGATCAGGGATGCTGGTTGCCGTGGACTTTCCCGATCTCGCGGGGCGCACGGGGGGCTTCCGGCACGGCGCGCCGCACGACGTGGTCGTCGGCGGCGACGGCGCCCGCGTGGTGTTCCGGCGCTCGGCCGGCCGCTTCGACGCGGCCGCGTCACTCTGGGTGCTCGACGTCGCCGGGGGCGTGGAGCAGCAGGTGGCACCCGGCCCGGTCGAGCGGTTCGGCGCCGATCGAGACGCCACGGTCGCCGCGTACGCGATCGACGGCCGGCTGTTCCGCGCCGACCTGCGCACCGGCGACGTCGAGGCGGTGGCCACCGCCGAGCCGGTCATCGACCCGTGCCCCGACCCGGCCGGGGTGTCCATCGGATACGTCACTCCGGGCGACTGCCTGCGCATCGCCGGGCCCGACGGCACCGACGAGCTGCTGGCCGGTGAGCCCGCGGGCAGCTCCTGGCGAGACCCGGGCGGCGTCCGGTGGGGCGTCACCGACCCGGCCGGGCGCGAGTTCGGGCGGCGGCGGGGCTGGTGGTGGTCGCCGGACGGCGCCCAGGTGCTCGCCACCCGTACCGCCGGATCGGTCTCCCTGCACCTGCTCGACCTGGACGGCGGCTGGGTCGACGTGCACTGGGACCGGGAGACCTATCCCTACCTGGTCGACGTGCAGTGGGCGGACGGCGGCACCCCGCTGATCACCGTGCTGCGCCGGCTCCAGCAGCACGGGCTGGTGCTGTCGGTCGACCCACGCACCGGGGAGACGCAGGTGCACGCCGAGCTGGCCGACGCGCGCTGGGTGGAGCCGATCCCCGGCACACCCCGACATCTGCCGGACGGCCGGGTGCTGGTCGGCGGCGAACTGGCCCACGACGGCTTCGACGCGCGCTGCCTGTTCGCGGACGGCAGCCTGCTCACCCCGCCCACGCTCTACATCCGCCGGGTGATCGGGGTGGTCCCGCGGGCCGACCTGATCGTCGAGGCGACCGAGGGCGACCCGTCGACCCGCGACATCTTCCGGGTGCGGGCGTCGCTCGGCGGGGGCGGCGCCACGGCCACCCGGCTCGGTCCGGCCCGGCCCGCCGCGGTCGGCGGGGACGTGCTGGTGATCGGCGACGAGGTGCGGCGTGGCGACGAGGTCGTGCACCAGCTGCGGTCGTACGCGGAGCCGCTGCCGTACTTTCCGCAGCCGATCCTGGCCCGCGTGACCGACCGGCGCCTGCCCGCGGCCGTCCTCTACCCGCCCGACCACGTGGACGGGACGCGGCTGCCGGTGCTGCTCACCTTCGGTGACGGTCCCGGCCGGCAGCAGGTGACCCGGGACGCGGCCGGGTGGCAGGAGCGCGCCTGGTGGGCGGGTTGCGGTTTCGCGGTGGTCAGCGTCGATCCGAGGGGTACGCCCGGAGTGGCGCCCAGCTTCGAGAAGGCGGTGCATCGCCGGCTGGCCGACGTCGTGCTCGGCGACGTCCTCGACGCGCTCCAGGACCTCACCGGCAAGCACCCCGACCTCGACCTGGCCCGGGTGGCCGCGCACGGCACGGGACTCGGCGGCTGGCTGGCCGGCCTGGCCGTGACCCGCCGCGCCGAGGAGGTCCGCTGCGGCGTGGCCCGCGACCCGATCACCGACTGGCACGACGTGCCGGTCGCGTTCGCCGAGCGCTACCTGGGCCGCGCGTCCGACGCCCCCGAGATGTACGCCCACCACGCCCTCGCCCCCGACCTGCCACACCCGGCGCTGCTGGTCTCGGCCGGCGCCGGTCTGGACGCGGAACTGACCTTCATCCGGGAGCTGCTGGCATGAACGAGATGTGGGACGGCAACGTGGTCGTCCGCCCCGGCCCGAGCCCCCGCCACCAGCTGATCATCGAGGCGCTGGCCGGCGCGCTCCGGGTCGGCCGGAGCGACCTCAACGTCCTCGTCGGCGTCACGGTCCGGCTCAGCGACCAGCGCATCGTCGTCCCCGACATCGTGGTCACCGGCCCGATCGACATCGACGACCCGATCGTCGACGCCGCCGCCGTGCACCTGGTGGTCGAGGTGGTCTCACCGGTCAGCACGTCCCTCGACCACACCCTCAAGATGCACGGGTACGCCGAAGCCGGCATCCCGTGGTACCTGCTGGTCGAGCAGGACAGCAACGCCCTCCGAGGCCACTACCTGGTCGGCGGCGTCTACCAGGAGCGCTCGGTCCTCCAGCTGGAGCAGATCCTCACCGGTTGACCCGTTCCCCGACCTCGCCCGAGTCCCACAGGGCCAGCAGGCGCAGGTTGTCGTGCGACTGGCTGCCCGGGTCGGTGGTGTAGACGAACAGGGTCTGGTCCTCGTCGCCGGGCAGGGCCAGCGCCTCGTAGCGGATCATGATCGGCCCGACGGCCGGGTGGGTCATGCGCTTGGTGCCATGGGTGCGCTCATGGACCTGAAGACCGTTCCACCACGTACGGAACTCAGCGCTCTTGATCGTCAGCTCGCCGACCAGCTCGGTCAGCCGGGCGTCGTCCGGGTGCCGCCCCGCATAGAGCCGCAGCGTGCCGACCACTTCGGCGGCGACCGTGGGCCAGTCCAGGAAAAGCTCACGCGCGGCCGGGTCGAGGAAGACCCAGCGGGTGTAGTTGCGGTGCTTCGGCGGCAGCCGCGTCCAGTCGGTCATCAGGGCGCGGGCCAGGCTGTTCGACGCCAGCACGTCGGTGCGGCGCCCGACGATGAAGGCCGGGTGGTCGGTCATCGAGGCGATCATCTGGTGCATGGCCGGCCGCACCCGCTGCGGCGGCACCTGCTCGGCCCCGCGCCGGACCGGGCGGGCCAGGTCGCCCAGATGCGCACGGCCGGCGGCGTCGAGCCGGAACACCCGCCCCAGCGCGTCGAGCACCGCCTCGGACGGGCTGGCGTGCCGCCCCTGCTCCAGCCGGGTGTAGTAGTCGACGCTCACCCCCGCGAGCAGCGCCACCTCTTCCCGGCGCAGCCCCCGGACGCGCCGGCCCGGCTGCGGACCGAGGACGCCGGCCGCCTCCGGGCTGGTGTCGGCCCGGCACTTGCGAAGAAACTCCCCCAGGTCGGCGCGCATGCGTCCATGGTCGCTCGCCCACCCCCGGCGCGGGTAGACCTTGGGTGGGCACACCGTGCCCAGTCACGCCGCCGGCCCTGTGGGTCAGCGCCGGGCCGGCCGGCCCCGGCCACATGCGAGCGCACCCAGCCCTGACCGGGCGGAGCTAGCTGTCGAACTCGCCGTCCTTGGCGCCGCCGACGAAGGCCGCCCACTCGGCCGCGGTGAACCGCAGCTTCGGCCCGTGGGGGTCTTTCGAGTCGCGCACGGCCACCTCACCGCCGGCGAGAAACGCGACCTCAACGCAGTCTCCGTTGGCCCCGCTGCGGGTGCTCTTGAACCACTTGGCGTCCGGGAGATCCATCTACGCCGCCTCCTCGATGATTTGCTTCGACATCTCGATGCTCACAGCCTGGGCGGTCAGCCGGTGGAAGTGATCGCGGTAGCGGACGACGTCTTGTTCGGCCTCCAGGAACAGGCCGCCACTCGCGTTCTCGGTGTAGACCATCGGCGGGTCGGGCTCGGCGAACTCACCTCCTGCCGCAGCAACCGCACCTCGATCCGGGCCGCGATCTCCTCGTCGGTCGGCGACGTCATCGAGCACCACCTCGGCCGCGTCGTCACCGACGACGAGGCCGCGAGGCACAGAACGCTGCTGGACCGGTTCGTCGCCGATCTCCACGCGGGCCGGCCGCGCTCGGGCGCGGCGGCGATGGTCTGGGCAGTGGTAGGGCCGCGTTAGCGGCGGGCGCGCCTACTCACGCACGTCGCAGGGAGGGCGGCCGCGGAAGCGAAGCGTGCGGCCGCCCGGACCGGCCTCGGCGGGAGCAGCGGTCAGCACCACCCACCCCGCTACGACACGAGGCTCTTGATCTGCAAGAAGAGAGGATCGGGAGCAGCGGTCTGTACCACCCACCCCGCTACGACCGGCGTTTGATCTTGATCGTCAGCGCACCTGGATGGAGCGGATGGAGTTGTTGTGGCGGGTGCTGGCGATCGTCGACGTCGCCGTGGCCGGATCGTCGGCCGCGCCCAGCGTGAGCAGCAACGGCACGTAGTGGTCGGCCGTCGGGTGGGAGATGTGCGCGGCCGGCGCCTTGGCCTGGAAGTCGGCCAGCGTGTCGACGTCGCCGCGGGTGAGAGCGTCGTCGGCCCACTCGTCGAAGGCCCGGGTGTAACCGGCCAGCGCCGGATTCCGCATGGCGGCGAAGCTGTGCGTCATGAAGCCCGAGCCGATCACCAGGACGCCCTCGTCGCGCAGCGCCCGCAGGCGGCGGCCGAGGGTGAGCAGCGCCGACGGGTCGAGGCTGGGCATCGACACCTGCACGACCGGGACGTCGGCGGCGGGATACATGGCCATCAGCGGGATGAAGGCGCCGTGGTCGAGGCCGCGGCCGGGGTCGTGGTGGACCGGGCCAAGCGTGCTGGCCACGCGGCGGGCCAGGTCGGTGGCGTCGGGGGTGGCGTACGGCAACGTGTAGTAGCGCTGGTGGAAGCCGCCGAAGTCGTAGTAGAGCGGGGTGCCGGCCGCGGCGCCGCAGATCGTGACGGGGGCGTTCTCCCAGTGGGCCGAGACCACGACGATCGCGCGCGGTTTCGGCATCGAGCGGCCCCAGGCGTGCAGGTCGTCGAGCCACTGCGGGTCGTCGAGGGTGGGCGGGGCGCCGTGGCTGACGAACAGCGCCGGCAGCGGGCCGTCGGCGGGCTCCCAGACGCGCTGGTCACGGGCTTGGGGCAGGACGCGGGCGAGCAGGGCGTCGTAGGCGCCGGCGGGTCGGGTCATGACGGGGCTCCTTGAAGTCTCAAGTAAGCCTAAACCGGTTCCTCGCGGGTGAGGTAGGTGTGGTGGGTCGCGAAGCCGAGCTTGCCGTACAGGGCGACGGCCGCGGCGTTGCGCTCCTCGACCTGCAGGTAGGCCTTGGTCGCGCCGTGCTGGGCGGCCCACTGGGCCATCGCGCGGACGACATGCGCGGCCAGGCCGGTGCGTCGGGCGGTGGGCGCGGTCTGCAGCAGCGCCACGCCGTGCCAGCGCTGCACGCCGGTCACGGTTCCCCGTGCGACCGCGAGAAGGTCACCCTGAGCGTCCCGGACCTGGGCGAAAACCGTTTCGGGTACGCCCGTGAGCACGCGTTTCGCCGCCGTCGGCAACGTGCCCTTGTGGTCGGCGACCATCGCGTACCAGTCGTCGGACGGGCTGTCGGCCAGCGCGACCGGCGGCAGATCGAGGCGCACCGGATCGGTCAGCAGCCGGGCCAGCGTGGCGGTCTGCACCAGCGTGAGCGGCCGCGCCGACCACCCGCGCTCGTCGAGGGCGGCGTTCACCGGCGACGCCAGCGGCATCGGCGCGTTGATCAGCGCCCGCTGGCCGTGGTCGGCGTACCACCGCACGACCGCGTCGATGGCCTCCTCCAGGGTCCGGTCGGGGTCGCCGACGGCCAGCGCCGAGTTGGCCCGCCCGGTCCAGTTGTCGGCCGCCCGCAGGATCCAGCTGCCCAGCCTGGCCTGCACCGGAGCGGGCCAGGCGTCGTTCGCGGCGAGTTCCAGCCCGATGACGTCGGCGGCCGGCGGGCGGCGTGCGGCGGGCACGCGCTTGGCCCGGTGGACCTCGTGCAGGGGTACGCGTACGGTGCCCTGGGCGGTCGCAATGGTGAGATCCGTCTCGGTCAGGTCCACAAGCTCCCCGAGGGCGTCGGAGAACAGCGTCCTATCGGCAGAAACGCCTACAATTCGGCGCACCACCACCCGGTGTCCCACATCCTGCCGTCGGAGCACGCGCGACCTCCCTCCGGCGAGATACTAGGCTTTGCATTGCTGCCGCATCGCCCGCGGCTGGGTTGCCGAAGGGCCAGAAGGGAAATCACTGCCGTGACCTACATCATCGCTGAGCCCTGCGTCGATGTGCTCGACAAGGCGTGCATCGAAGAGTGCCCCGTCGACTGCATCTACGAGGGCAATCGGATGCTCTACATCCACCCCGATGAGTGCGTGGATTGCGGCGCCTGTGAACCGGTCTGCCCGGTGGAGGCCATCTTCTACGAAGATGACGTCCCGGAGCAGTGGAAGGACTACACCAACGCCAACTACGAGTTCTTCGAGGACCTGGGCTCGCCCGGTGGCGCCTCGAAGACCGGCAAGGTCGAGAAGGACGCGACGTTCGTGGCCGCCCAGCCGGCCGGCCTGAACGGCGAGCACTGACCTTGCCGCTGTCGTCGAAGCTGCCGGATTTCCCCTGGGACCTGCTCGAGCCGGCCAAGAAGGTCGCTTCCGCACATCCCGGCGGCCTCGTCGACCTCTCCATCGGCACGCCGGTCGACCCGGTGCCGCCGGCGATCCGGGCCGCGCTGGCCGGGGCGTCGGATGCGCCGGGTTACCCGCAGACCGCCGGCACGCCGGCGCTGCGGGAGGCGATGGCTTCCTGGGTACGCCGTTCGTGTGCCACCACGGCGCCGGTCGGCGTGCTGCCCACGATCGGCTCCAAGGAGCTGGTCGGGTGGCTGCCGACCCTGCTCGGCCTCGGCCCCGGCGACGTGGTGGCCATTCCGGAGGTCTGCTACCCGACGTACGAGGTGGGTGTGCAGCTCTCCGGGGCCACGGCGGTCCGGGCCGACTCGCTGACCGCCCTAGGACCCGATCCGCGCGTACGCCTGCTCTGGATCAATTCGCCGTCGAACCCGACCGGCAAGGTGCTGCCCGTCGCCCACCTGCGCAAGGTGGTCGCCTGGGCGCGTGAGCGCGGCGTGACCGTGGTCAGCGACGAGTGCTACCTGACGCTGGGCTGGGAAACCGTGCCGGTGTCGATCCTGGCCGACGAGGTGTGTGACGGCGACGTCACCGGGCTGCTGGCCGTGCACTCGCTCTCCAAGCGGTCCAACCTGGCCGGTTACCGCGCCGGGTTCGTGGCCGGCGACCCGGCGCTGGTCGGCGAGCTGCTCGCGGTCCGCAAACACGCCGGAATGATCATGCCGGCGCCGGTCCAGGCCGCGATGGTGGCCGGTCTCGGCGACGAAGACCACGTGGCCGAGCAGCGCGCCCGGTACTCATCCCGCCGGGTGATCCTGCGCGAGGCGCTGCTCGGTGCGGGATTCCGCATCGATCATTCCGAGGCCGGGCTCTACCTCTGGTCGACCCGGGACGAAGACTGCTGGGCGACCGTGCAGTGGCTCGCCGAGCGGGGCGTTCTCGCAGCTCCTGGGGCGTTCTACGGCCCGGCCGGTGCCCGTCACGTGCGGGTCGCGCTGACCGCCTCGGACGAGCGGGTCGCCGCCGCCGCGGAACGTCTCGCCCCCTGATCCACCGGGTTATCCACAGTGGGCCCGGCACGGGTACCCACACCTTCCACGCTGCGGTTACCCTCGATGCGTTGCCAGCTAGACGGCGATCACGGGGAGGCAGCGATGAGTGATCCCTCCATCAATGTGGAGACCGGCGAACTCAACAACTTCGCCAAGGACGTGCGGTTCGAGGCCGACGAGGTGTTCCGTCCGGCGGTGAGCCGCGCGGCGACGACGCTGTCCGGCGTCAACTTCGGGCAGAAGAACGCGAGCGGCGCCGTGCACGCGGCGAAGACCCGCTATTCCCAGGCGATGAGCACCCACATCCGCAATCTGAACGCCTACGTCGAGGCCGCCGGCATCATGGCCGCCGCGGCCGAGATCGTGGCCCGCGAGTTCGACGCCGTCGACGCCAACAACGCCGAGGCCGCCGCACGGGTCAACGCGATGTTGCGCTCGGCCACCGACGAGGCCCACCGTAAGGCGTTCGAGCAGTTCAAGGGCATCGAGGGGGCAGTGTGAGCGACGCGCCGCTGACCTCGAGCTGGTGTACGGCCTGGGGCTCGTTCAACACTCCCCGCCTGTGGGCGATGGTGGCCGAGGAAGACGACCCCGACGCCTGGCGCCAGGTCGCCACCTGGGGTGACATCGCCACGGCGGTGAAAGACCACCGCAGCCGCCTGCTCGCGGCCAAGGAGGCGCTGATCGCCGCCTGGCCGCCGGAACAGAACCTGTCGGCCGACGCGTTCGTCAACGAGCTCGACAACCTGCTCAGCAAGATGGATGGTGCCCGGCAGGACGCCGACGCCACCGCCGACGGGCTGGCCAACATCCTCGAGGCGCTGCGTCAGGCGAAGAACCAGATGCAGCCGCTGTACGACGAATATCGGGAGAAGAACGACGACTGGGTCCCCGGCTGGTTCGACAACGCCGAGGACGAGATCGACGAGAAGGCCCGCCGGGTCATGATCCAGGCCGAGCAGGTCGTCGAGCAGAACGTGCCGTCGATCAAGGTGCCCGACGAATACAAGATGGACCCGACCGCCAAGTCCGGCTACACGCCGCCTCGCGAGAACACCGCGGGCGACGGGAACACGCGCTTCAGCCCGGTCGGCAGCGGCGGCGGTTCCGGCTCGGTCGGTTCGTCGGGCGGCAGTTCCGGCTCCGGTTCCGGTTCCGGTTCCGGCCATTCGGATATTCCGGTGCCACATGACCCGGTGCCGCCGATGCCGGGCATGGATCCCATTGATCCGAGCGGCGGTTCCGGCTCGGGCTCCGGCCCCGGTGGCGGTGGTGGCTCTGGCGTGGGCGGCGGTTCCGGTGGGCCCGGTGGCGGCGGCCCCGACCTCGCCGGCGTCACGCCCCTGCCCGGTCCGCCGCCGATCGCCCCGCCTCCGCCGCCTCCGCCGCCCGGTGTGCCGCCGATCATCGGCCAGCCGCTCCCGCCGGGCCCGCCGCCGCTCCTGCCCGGGCCGCTTCCCGGTGGCGTGCCGCCGTCGATCTCCGGCTCCGGCCCCACCACCGGCGGCACCAAGCCGCCGATGTCGACGAACTTCCAGAGCGTGGGCCGCGGCGGTGGCCGTGGCGCGCTGCCCTCCGGCGCGGTGATCGGCGAGAACGTCGGCCGCAGCGGTGGGGGAGCGGGTCGGGCCGGCAACCTGCCGGCGGGCAACGTCGGTCGCAGCACGGCGGCCGGCGCCCGCACCGGTCAGAAGCCGCCGCGCCCGTCCTGGTTGCCGCCCGACGAGCCGAACGGCGGCCGGAACGTGTCGTCGCAGAACGCGCTGTCCGGCTCCCGCCGCGGCCACCGCGAGGAGGACGGGCCCGAGGGCAAGCGCTTCGACCCCGACAACCCGTGGGAGGTCGAGTCCGGGGTGGCGCCGGTGATCAAGCCGGAGACCGGCACCCCGCGCCACGACCCCGGCCCGAACGTGATCGGCGGCTACCGCGGGTGATTCGTTCGGTACGCCGGCCCGGCGCCGCCCTGGCCGCGGCGGCGCTGGTCCTGGCCGGTCCGGCGCCGGCCCGGGCTGATTCGGTCCGCGACAAGCAGTGGTATCTCGACACCCTGAACGTGGCGGCAGCCCAGCGCATCAGCAAGGGCGCCGACGTGGTGGTGGCCGTGCTCGACACCGGCGTCGACGCGAAGCACCCCGACCTGAAGGGCGCGGTGCTGGCCGGCAACAACACGACCCGCCCCGGCGCCAAGGGCAACGCCGACACCGAGGGCCACGGCACCGGCATGGCCGGCATCATCGCGGCCCGCGGGCGCGGCACCCGCGGCCTGGTCGGCATCGCCCCCGCCGCCAAGATCCTGCCGATCCGCCCCGCCACCGACCCCGAGTTCGCCGCTGACGGCATCCGCTGGGCGGTGCGGAACGGCGCCCAGGTCATCAACATGTCCTTCGGCCTGCCCGACTCGGAAACCCTGCACTCGGCGATCCGCGAGGCCGCCGAGGCCGACGTCGTCCTGGTGTCGTCCGTCGGCAACACCGGCGACAAGGGCAACGCCCCCGACTACCCAGGCGCCTACCCCGAGGTGATCGGCGTCGGCGCGATCGGCCGGGACGGCAAGGTGGCCAAGTTCTCCCAGCACGGCGCCCAGGTCGACCTGGTCGCCCCCGGCGTCGACATCGAACAGGCCGGCGTGGCCGGCTCCTACCGCAACGGCTTCGGCAGCAGCAACTCAGCCGCCGTGGTCTCCGGCGCGGCGGCCCTGATCCGGGCCAAATACCCCGACCTGAAGGCCCAGCAGGTGGTCGACCGCCTGACCGGAACCGCCGACGACAAGGGCGACAAAGGCCGAGACGACTTCTACGGCCACGGCGAGATAGACCTGGTCAAGGCCCTGACCGCCCCCCAGCCCGCGTCGTCGTCGCCAGCGTCCCCACCCGCCGGCGCTCCCGCCGCGGCCCCGCCCGTGCAGTCAAGCGACACCGACGAGGGCGGCATCCCGCCCCTGGTCTTCATCGCCGCGGGTGTGCTCCTGCTGATCATCGCGGGCGGCGCGGTCACGATGGCGGTCCGCCGCTCCCGCACGTGACCGGCCCGGCCGTCGCCTTCACAGACCCCGCCCCGGCGACGTAGCTGACGAGACCCCGCCCCGGCGACGTAGCTGACAAGACCCGTCACCGGGTTCGCGCCCGAGCCCGCGACTCGTGAGCAGAGCCGGCCGGTCCGGCGGCGGGGATGTCATTTGTTCCAAGCCGATCGACGGGCTACGACCGGGACAGAGGCGGGACCGGCCGGGACGACCCGGCGGCGGGGCGCGGAGAGCTTGGATCTCCTGGCCCGCCTCGATGACAGGGCTTTGCTGTGCACGTACTCATACCGGGTTTGGCCTTTGCTGGTAGAAGACGGCCTTTGCTGGTAGAAGACGGCCTTGGCGTGGGGAAGAAGGAGCCCCGGTAGGTTCGGGGGATGGCGGAGAGAGCGGGCGACCAGGCGACCGTGACGGTTCGGGGCGAAGCGATGCGGGAGGTGCCGCCGGAGCAGGCGGTGGTGTCGGTGATCGTGTCGGCGCGGGAGAGCAGCCGGGAAGTTGTGTTGCAGCGGCTGACCGAGCGAGCCGCTGAGCTGCGGAGTTACTTGGATGACGTCGGCGAGGCGATTGAGCGGCGTGAGTCGGGCAGCGTGCAGATTCATCCGGAGCTCAAGCGTGGCGGTGGCAAGGTGGTCGCGTTTCAAGGGGCGGCCACGACGACGGTGACCGTGACCGACTTCGCGGCGCTCGGTGATCTGCTGCTGCGGCTGGGGCGGCTGGAGTCGGCCAGCGTGTCGGGGCCCTGGTGGCAGCTCAAGCCCGGGAGCCGGGCCGGCGCCGATGTGCGGGCCGAGGCGGTGGCGGATGCGTTGCAGCGGGCGCGGGAGTATGCGGCGGCGGTCGGCGCTCGGGTGGACCGGCTGGTCGAGATCGCTGACGAGGGCGCCGGCGGGGTTCAGCCGATGATGCACCGGAGTTTGGCGTTCGCGGCCAAGGCCGAGTCGGCCGATCTGGAGCTTGAACTCGACCCGGCGGTGCAGACCGTGCAGGCCTCGGTCGTCGTCCGGGTCACGATCACCGAGCCGACGGCCGTGCACACCGAGCCGTTGTCCGATTAGGATCAGAAACTACGTGATCACTCTCGGTTGATGTTGTGACCGTTCCGTGACATCTCGGGTGGCACCTTCCGGCCGGTGGACGAGGGTGGCACAGATCGGGCCAGAGCTGCGAAAACGGGCCCCTGAATCAGGGGCCCGTCAGCACGGCGCAGCTCGCCAGAGCGGTCAGACCGCCGTTCAACAGAGCGTGGGCAGGCGATGCGCCGGAGCATATAGTAGCGCCTTGATGCAACTTGCGTTAAGTCCGCACGGGGTTCTGATTCGCCAGACGTTCGACCGGACGTTCGGGCTGTGTCGACATGTGGCGGTATCGAGGCTTATAAGCCGCCACATTGTCGCGGAGCACTGATCGCGCCCGCTCGGTGGCCATCTCGTTGAGCTGTTCGTCCCGGGTGGCCGCGTCCACGCCGCCGGCCACCACGCGCATCGTGGCCTCGCCGTACACCCGCGCATCGGCGACCCCACGCTCGTAGGCGATCAACGCAGCGTGCTCGCGCTCGCGGGCCAGGCGGGCCTCGGCCCGCTCGTACGCGTTGCCCCGGGAGACGAATTTGAGCCCCACCGCCGCGCAGTCCAGGGCGACCAGGAGCAGCGCGATCCCCAGGTAGAACACGCCGATGCCCCAGAAGTCGCTGGTCACCAGGTGGGCCATCGCCTTGGTGCGGGCGCCGAAGCCGGCGTCGGCCCGGATCGCGGCCGCGTTCCGCTCACGCTGGTCGGCGATCAGGCGGGTGAGCGAGACCAATTCTTCGGTACGCGCGTCCCGGCCCGGTTGCTGGCTCACCCGGAGCGAGGCCGCTTGCTTGTCCAGGGCCGCCGCCTGATCGTCCAGGGCGCGGGACCGGCGTACCAGGGTGTCGCAGTCCCCGCCGGCCGGGCAACCCGCCTTGCGCGAGATCCCGTCGCCCTCGGAATCCGCCAGGGCCTGCCGGTACAGCGCCCGGGCGTCGCGGCGCTTCGCGACCGCCTGCACGGTCAGCTTCGCCACCGCCGCGTCGTCCTCGGCGGCGCGCTGCCGCAGCGAGGCCAGCCGCTGGTCGTACGCCCCGAGCGCACCCGACGACGACATCGCCAGGATCTGCTCGTTGTGCACCCGGTTCAGATGCGCGTCGATCTCGCCCCGGTAGCGCGCCAGCATCAGCGGCTCGGTGATGATCACCGCGAACAGCAGCGCCAGCCCGACCCGGCCCAGGTAGAGCCCGATCGTCGGCCGCTTCAACAGGTGGCGCGGGTCGGCCGAGTCGAGGTTCTGGTAGCTGATCGACACCCGGCCGACCACCGCGCGGTCGTAGGCCACCACGCCGACCGCCACCAGCGGCCCGACCAGCCACTGCCACCACGGGTGCGTGTAGTTGGCGCTGGCGTCCACGAACGCCGCCCCGCCGACCGTCGCGTACACGAAGTAGAGCAGCACAAACACGCCGATCGCGCTGTAGAGGACCCGGTCGGAGTGGGTGTTCACGCTGTCCGGGTTGACGTTGGCCACCCGGAGGAGCACGTCCCGGCGCCTCGGCATGCACCCGAGTCTTACCGATTCCCGGTGCGTCCGTCCCCGATTCGGGTAGACGGAGAACATGACCACTGACATCCCGACCATCACCCTGAACGACGGCCGCACCATCCCACAGCTCGGGTTCGGGGTGTTCCAGGTGCCACCCGACGAGACCCGCGACGCGGTCACGATGGCGATCGACGCCGGCTACCGGCACTTCGACACCGCACAGATGTACCGCAACGAGAAGGGCGTCGGCGAGGCGATCGACGCGGCCGACCAGGACCGGGCCGACTTCTTCATCACCAGCAAGCTGAGCAACGCGGCCCACCGGCCGGACGACGCGCGCCGGGCCTTCGACGGCACGCTGAGCGCGCTCGGCACCGACTACGTCGACCTGTTCCTGATCCACTGGCCGCTGCCGACCCTCTACGACGGCGACTTCGTGCAGACCTGGCGCACGCTCGAGGAGTTCTACCGCGAGGGCCGCGCCCGCTCGATCGGCGTCTCCAACTTCACCCCGCACCACCTGCGCCGCCTGCGCGCGGAGACCGACATCCGCCCCGCGGTCAACCAGATCGAGGTGCACCCCTACTTCACCAACGACGAGACCCGCGGGTACGGCGCCGAGAACGAGATCGCCACCGAGGCCTACTCGCCGATCGCCCAGGGCGAGGTCCTGACCGACCCGACCATCGAGTCCATCGCCCGCGAGGTGTCCCGCACGCCGGCCCAGGTCGTCCTCCGCTGGCACATCCAGCGCGGCGACATCATCTTCCCCAAGAGCAAGACCGAGTCACGGGTACGCGAGAACGCCGCGATCTTCGACTTCGAACTCGCCACAGCCGACATGGCGGCCATCACGTCCCTGGACAAGGGCGAGAAGGGTCGTACCGGAGGCAACCCCGACACCAACGCCTGGCTGCCTCCCGCCTGACAGAAGCGTTCGCGCGAAGCATCTTTCAGGGGACGCGGCCGCCGTTCCGGCTTACCCCATTAGGGAGCAAGCAGAGAATTTGGCGTGTCGCGTCCCTTTGATCTGTTCGACTTTCGCCGTGATCGCTTCACACAAAGCTAACGCCGAACCCCATTTTCGTGGTGTTCCCATGATCTTCCCAGCCGCCTCGTGTTGAGAGTGGCGGCCAAACCTGATAGCCGTGCGTTTCCCCAGCCAGCAGGTCTGTGGTTGGGCTCGTGCGGCCTGCCCGGGAATCGATCTTCACCAGCCCGGCCGATGGGTCTTCACCCGGCCGGGCTAAGCCGTGTGGAGCGGACCATCCAACCCACGTTTGCCACAGGGCAAACGGAAGCACTATCGCCAGCGCATCGGGAATTCCGCCATCTTTGTCGCAGCGCCGCACCGATCACCGGGTCGGCGAACACCAACAAGCGAGTGCACCGAAACGCCAGCTTCCCGCTGCGTTCGCGGGAAGCACGAACCCGGTTCCTGGAGGAACTCAGATGCGCAAGATCACCAAGCGGGCCGCTGCCGTTGTCGCCGCGTCGGTCATCGCTGTGGGTGCCGGCGGTGCCGCATTCGCCTACGCGGCCGGCTGGTTCAACGGTTCCGGCACGGTCGTCGCCACGTCTTCCACGATCCAGCCCGTCACCGCGTCGATCAACATCGGCAGCTCCGACTCCACTCGCCTCTTCCCCGGCAAGACCATCGCCGTTACGGCTCCGAGTGTTGTCAACAACAACGACTACCCGGTTCAGATCAACAACGTCACCAGCTTCACCCTGACCTCGACCAAGGCCGCATGTGGCGCGGCCGAGGCTGACCTCTCGTTCGCCGACTTCCCGGACGCGACGGTCCCGGCGCATAGCACGGCGAGCAACGTGAACTTGGGTTCCATGACGATGGCGCAGACGGCTGACCCGGCTTGCGCCGGCGCGGTCTTCACCGTTTCCGCCGTCCTGGGCGGCGAGATTGGGCAGGCGCCGGCCGCTAATGGTGGCGGCCGCTCGTGATCTTGGCGGTCAGGGCGGGCCAACCCGGCCTGACCGTCTTTGCTTCTGCAGATAGAGACGATGATGAGAAGCTGGCGTGATGTCGTGGCGACCCTGGTGATCGGTGCTGTTGCCTCGACCGCCCTGTCCGGTTGTCGTAGCGGGGCCACGGAAGAGATGGTCCTTTCCGCGCACGGACAGAGCTACGGAAAGCTCAGCTTCGAGCTCGAAGGCGGCTCGCTGACGGGCCTCTTCCCGGGCGCGCGGCGACGGATCAGCGTGACGGTGGTCAACAAGTTGGAGCACCCCATCCGCCTTCGCAGCCTGGACGGCCGACTCAAGTCGTCGTCGCGCCGTGAATGCCCGGCCACCTCGGCCAACCTGAACATCGGCGGCTATGACGGCGTCCTGCCGGTGACGGTCAAGGCTCACGCGCGGGCCAAACTCGATGGGGCGGTCCCGGTGACCATGCCGAAGAACGTCTCACCGAAGTGCTCCAGCACGCGGTTCTCCATCGTCCTGTCGGCGACCGGATCGCAGGCGGCCCGATGAACGCCCAACGTAAGGTCGTCTTCGCGGTCGTCACCGCCGGTCTTGTCGCGGCCGGCACTGTCGCCGCTCAAGCGGAGTGGGCGATCCCCGTGTCGGCGTCGGTCAAGGCTCGGGCGGCGACGATGCCGCAAGGCGTGACGCCGAGCGTGGAGAAGGACGGCAAGGCCGCGGTCGTCAGCTGGAGCACCCAGGAGATCGCGCAGGGCGCCGACATGACCGCCTACGTCATCACCGCGCACAGCGTCAACAAGCCTCCGCTGCCCGACGTGGTCCATGAGGTCACCGGCACGAGCAAGAACTCGCAGTCGGTGAAGTTCAAGGCCGCCGAAGTCGCGGGCGGCAAGTGGAAGTGGACGGTCACCCCGAAGTTCCACGCCTGGGTCGGCCCGGAGAGCGACCGCAGCGACCCGCTGGACTTCCCCGGCGCTCCGGCCACGGTTGCTCCGGGCGAAGCCGCACTGGTGGTGGCCGTTCCCGACCCGGCGACAACGCCCGCGACGGTGGCTCCGACAAAACCGGCCGAGACGGCCGACGTGAAGCCGCCGACGACCGTCGCGAGCCTGCCGACGAAGGAAGCAACCACGGCGCCGCCGCCGGTGGTCAAGGAAGAAGAGCCGCCGTCGGCCGAGATCGAGCCCAGCCCGCCCGACGTTCAGGAGACTCCGGCCTCGCCGGGGACCGCGCCACAGACCCCATAGAGACAAAGAGCCCCATGGCGCCGGGGGCTTCGTCGTGTCGAATTCCTTTCACCATCGACACGGACGAGGTAATCCGGTGCGGTAGCCATAACCGTTCAAAGCTCAAAGACCCCCGAACACTCGCCTGATTCCATTCATCCCGGCTCGCGGGCATCATCCGTAGACCGGCAGGTGCGCATGCAAGTGCGGCCGATAAAGAGCCACCTGGCAGTTTGAGCGGGACCGCCCAAAGTGCTAGGCAAGGCCTTTCCGCAGCGTGCCTGGCCTGCGGAAACGGTCTGTCGTGGGCGGCGCCGCCGGTTTCATGTTCGGGATCCTCCCCCGTTGGGGTTAGGCCGGTCAGTTCGCGACGACTGCGATTGTGCGGCCTACTGCGGACGTAATCCCGATCAACAAAGCGGGCCCCATCAGGGAATCTGGAGTCTGCCGCTGGTGCACATCCCTCGCCGGGCGGCGTCGTCTCAGGAAAATCGGAACCGGAACGCAGGAGGAACTCGCCGTATGCGAAATGTCAGCAGCCGGCCTGCGACCACGACGACCGTCCACCAGAGCAATGACATGGCGGTGGTGCCGGAACTGGACGAGCCCACGTGGGAAGTCAGGCAGCCGAATTCGGGACGGTCGGGAATGCGCAGGTTCGACGGCCGTACGCGGTCGATCCTCACCGCGGCGGCAGTGGTCGCCATCGTGGTGAACGCGGGGGTGGCCTGGGCGTACTGGAGGATCACCGGCTCGGACACCGGGGCGCGGGTCGGTGTGGAGCTGAGGCTGCGGGGGCGGTCCGACTTCAACCGGCCGCTGGGTGCGGGTGAGACCGGGAATCTGACCGTCACGCTGACCAACGACTACGACTTCCCGATCCGGATCACCAACGTGAGGCCGGCCCCGGGCGGCGCGGTGGCCGACGACGAGCATCGGGACGCCGGTTGCAAGGACCCGAAGGTCACGATGACCCGGGACATCTTCGACGTCGAGTGGGACGTGCCGCGCAACACGATCGGCGCGTTCACCATCCCGGCGGGCCTGGCCCTGGCCCTGGGCGAGCCGGCCGCCTGCCGTGGGGCCACGTTCACGGTCCCGTTGCAGGTGAGCGGCTTCAGCCAGGGGGAGTAAAAGGGGCGAAGCCGGCACGTGATCAAGGAAAGCCCACTAGCTTTCGGGGCGTGAAAAAGCTGCTGCTCAGCCTGGCTCTCGTCCTGCCGATCCTCGCGCTGCCGCAAGCGGCCGCCCAGGCCGCCAACACGGGGGCGAAGGCGAAGGCCGCCCGGGCCGCCGACCAGGCGGCGAAGGCGCCCGGGAAGGTCACGGTCACCCCGTCCACGGTCCTGCCCAGGGTCGCCCCGTGCAGCGGCGTCAACGACTTCACGGTCAGCGGCAAGGGCTTCAAGCCGTACGAGATGATCGATCTGACCGTGGGCGGCCTGGCCTACGACAGCTTCCAGGCGGACGCGGCCGGCGCCTACGAGCAGGAGAACGAGATCAAGGCGGTGCCGTCCGGCTACCTTCCGGTGAAGCTCACCGGCAACAAGGGCACCAAGGCGCAGGCCGAGATCCGGCTCGGCTGGGCCGGCTGCTGGATGCGCTCGCACGGCGTGCTGACCGTGCGCGGCGCCGGCTTCGCGGCCGACGACCAGATCGACGTGATCCTGGACGGCGAGATCGTCGAGGTGGCCGAGAGCGACGCGCGCGGTCGGTTCGAGGCGAAGGTCGACTGCCCGGCGGGCGATCCCACGCTCGAGGTGGAGGGCGAGAAGCGCAGCCTGACCTTCAAGACCGTCGATTGTTGATCGAGGACTTGACGGCGCCGTTATCGCGGCGTAACCAGAGCGTGCCTGGGAACACGCACAACTGCGGCCTAATCTCGACCGACGTCTGGATACCGTCATACGGTGCAGACGATTCCCGAGTATGACGAGCTGATCGGCGAGGCCGACGGCGTACCCCTGGTGGGCTGGGAGTTCGGCTGGCAGGACGGCCGTGCGGTCGGCTTCGACCCGTCCTGGTCGTTCCCCGCTCTGGCTCGTCCGCTGGTCAGGCGGGCGAGCAGCCTGCTCGACCTCGACACCGGCGGCGGTGAGCTGCTCGCCGAGCTGGCGCCGCTGCCTCGACACACGGTCGCGGTGGAGACCTGGGCGCCGAACACGCCGGTGGCCCGCGACCGGCTGACCCCGTTCGGCGTCTCGGTGCTCACCGAGCTGCCGGGCGGCGAGAACGAGTTCGATGTGGTGCTCAGCCGGCACGGCCGGCTCCCGGCCGACGACATCGCCCGGCTGCTGGCCCCGGGTGGCACGGTCCTCACCCAGCAGGTGGGCAGCGACGACCTGGCCGAGCTGAACGCCGCGCTGGGCGCGCCGGCGCCGTATTCGAAGCGCTGGACGGCCGAGGTGGCGGTCGCGGCGCTGGAGTCGGCCGGGCTCGAGGTGACCGATGTCCGCGAGGAGCGCCCCGATGTGGCCTTCCACGACGTCGGCGCGATCGTCTACCAGCTCCGCGCCGTGCCGTGGCAGGTGCGTGACTTCTCCACCCAACGGTACGACCGCCACCTGCGCCGGATCGACGCGCTGATCCGCACGACCGGCCAGTTCAAGGCAACGGCCCATCGCTTCCTGGTGGCGGCCAGGCGCCCTTGAGCGGCAGTCCGAAGGACACGGGATCCGCGCCGAGGAAGGAAACCACCTCGACGATGGATGAGCCCGAGAACCGCAGCACGTCCACCGAGATCCACACCCATTCGCCGTCCTGCCACCAATAGGTGCCGTGCGCGAGCTGCCCGTTCGCCCGCGCCGGAAGAAATCGCCACCGATTTCGCATCGGTGACGACAGCAACCACGCCCGGATGGCGTCCGGACCGCGGTAGAACTCCGGCAGCGGCGGCATCGAGTAGGTCGCGTCCGCGGCGAGCAGCCCGACGATCGCCTCGACGTCGGCGGCTTCCCACGCGGCCGCGTACCGATCGGCAAGGTCTTTGGTCTTGGGATCTTGCAAGGCGATCTGCTGGCTGACCGCGGGCCGGCGTGCGTCGAGCGTGTGCCGGGCGCGCTGGAGCCCGCTGTTGACCGCCGCGACCGTGGTGTCGAGCTGCGACGCGACCTCGGCCGCGGAGAACCCGAGCACCTCACGCAGCACCAGCACGGCGCGCTGCACCGGCGACAGATGGTGCAGCGCCGCGACGAAGGCCAGCTCGACGCCCTCACGCTGCTCGGCCGTGGCCGCCGGATCAAGAAGATCAGTGGGGTACGGCGTGAGCCACGCCACCTCGGCCAGCGGCGCGCCGGGGCTGAGGTCGGCCGGCAGCTCCCGCCGCGACCGCTTCGCCAGCATGGTCAGGCACCGGTTGGTGGCGATCCGGTAGAGCCACGGCCGGATCGGCCCGCGCCCGTCGAAGCTGTCCAGGCTCTTCCACGCCCGGACCAGCGAGTCCTGCAACGCGTCCTCGGCGTCGTGCACCGACCCGAGCATCCGGTAGCAGTGCGCGAGCAGCTCTGATCGGTGTGCCGCGACCTGCTGCTCGAAGTCCACGGCGGAAAGCCTACGAGCTGGTCAGCCAGGCCAGGGTCTCGGCGATGAACGACGGCTTGTGCCGCAGCGTCGCGCTGCCCACCGACAGTTCGGTGCGGATCACGTCCGGGTCGCCGGTTGGCTCGGCCCGCGGCCACACCCAGAAGCGCTGCTCGTCGGCGAGCTGCTTGGCCCGCGCGGTGTACGCCTCCAAGGTGGTGTCCAGCAGCAGGTGCATCATCGGCGTGTGGGGCGGGTCGGGCACCACGCGCACGGTCGGCGCCTCGGCCAGCGCCGCCGCGATGGCCCGCGCGTGTTCCATCCGGGCCGGCATCTCGGCCAGCGCCCCGGGCAGCAGGTTCAGGGCGGAGGCGGCGGCCGGCCACAGCCCGTAGAGCGTGCCGCCGAGCCGGTGCCGCCATTCGCGCACCTCGGCCATGTCCTGCTCACGGCCGGCGAGGCAGCACCCGGACAGCGCGCCGACGCCCTTGTAGAACGAGACGTACACGGTGTCGAAGAGCGCCGCGATCTCGGCCGCCGGCCGGCCGTACCCGGCGCTCGCCTCCCACAGCCGGGCGCCGTCCAGGTGGGCCGCCGCGCCGCGGTTCTGGGCCCAGGCGGTCTGCGCGACCAGCTCGTCCCAGGCCGGCAGCTGGCCGCCGAGGTCACGCTGGGGCAGCTCGAGGACCAGGGCGGCGACCGGCTCGGCCACCCCGTTCAGGTCACCCGAGGTGAGCACCTTCTCACGGGCGCCGGCCGGCCGGCCGACCAGTTGGTGCAGCCGGGCGTACGCGCCGTTCTCGTGCTCCTGGACGTGGCAGTACGGGTGCCAGACCACGGTCCGGGTGGTGCGCCGGTCGGCGTGCACCCGCAGCATCGCCGGTTGGGCCATGGTGCCGCTGGGCAGGAAGACGGCGGCGGGCTTGCCGAGCAGGCCGGCGACGTGGTGTTCCAGGTCGGTGACCGCGCCGCCGTCGCCGTACACATCCTCGATCGTGTCCGGCGGGATGGACCTCAGCAGGTCGGCGGGGCGCTGCAGGCCATTCCCGTGGAAGGAGTCGGTGCAGTGGGCACGTCGCAGCGTGATCTCGTCGTCCACCGCACCAGTCTGTCAGTGTCGAACCGGCATCAATAGCGAAAACTGATCACCTTCGGGCACCCGGACGGCCAGGGGGTGGATCGGCCCGTCGAGTTCCAGCCGGAGCTGTCCGGCCCCGCCCGCGTCCAGCGCCTGGAGCAGGAAGTCCCGGTTCACCGCCACGTGCCCGTCCACATCGGCGGCCCAGTCCGCCACGGTGGCGAGCTCGACCCGGTCGCCGACATTCAAGATCACCAGGGGGTACGGGGATCCTTCGTATTCCCGCATCACCACCGGCTGGGCCTCGACCGCCGCACGCAGCTCGGCCACCTCGACCGTGACCGCCGGGCCGCTGGGCGAGCGGACCAGCCGCCGGAAGTCCGGGTAGTCGCCTTCGATCGGCGTGACCTCGACCCCGTCGACCGTGACCCGGCCCGGTTCGAGGGTCACCGTCCCGACGTCGTGGTGAAGGGCCGAGGCCGGCACCACGGCCCGGGCCGGTGGCCCCTTGACCTCGGCGGTCGCGGTGGCGACGGCCAGCCGGAAGCGGTCGGTGGCGACCAGGGTCAGCGTTCCCTCGCCGGCCTCGACGAGGATGCCGCCGAGCAGTCCGGCGTCGGCCGGGCCGACGGCGAAGCGGACGGCGTCGACGAGCCGGGCGAACTTGTCGGCCGGCAGGGTCACAGTGGTCATCGGAACCTCCAGGTTCAGCAGGGCGCGGGCGTGGGAGAGTTCCCGGCGGGCGTCGAGCAGACCGTCCTCCAGCCGGCCCAGATGCCGGTCGATCAGCGCGGTGACCGCCGCGGCGTCGGGCAGCGCGCGTACCGCGGCCGTGATCTCCGTGATCGGCATGCCCACCCGCCGCAGGCTGGCCACCAGCCGCGCCGCCCGCACCTGCTCGTCGGCGTAGCGCCGATAGCCGGTGAACGGGTCGACCTCGGCCGGCACCAGCACCCCGGCGCTGTCGTAGAATCGCAGCGCGCTGACGGTCAGCCCACTGACCCGGGCCATCTCGCCGATCCCGCGCATGTCCCTCTCCACCCCGATCACGCTGCCGCCTCGACCAGGTCGAGGGTCAACTCCGCAGTGCGGTCGCGGCCACCTCCTTGACCGCCGCCGTGAGGTCGGTCAGGACGTCGGACTCTATCCGCCAGCGCTGCCAGTAGAGGGGCACGTCCAGGTGCTTGCCCGGGGTGAGCTCGACGAGGCGGCTGTCGGCGCGGGCGATCTGTTCCGGCACCAAGGCCCAGCCCAGGCCCAGGCGGACCGCGTCGACGAACGAGGCCGCCGCGGGGACGTAGTGCACCGGCGGATCAACACCGGGACCCATGAACCGGTGCTGCAGCTCGTCCTTGCGGTTGAGCAGGATCACCGGTGTGGTCGCGAAGCCCTGGAAGTCCAGCGACGGCGCGGCCACCGCGAGATAGCGCATCGCGCCCAGCCGCTCGACCCGGCAGCCCTGCACGGCCACGTGCTGGGAGGTCACCGCGGCCATCACGGTGCCGGCGCGCAGCAGGTCGGCGGTGTACTCCTGGTCGTCCTGATGCAGGTCGAAGACGAGGTGGGGAAGCCGGGCCAGCGCCGGCATGAACCAGGTGTGCAGCGAGTCGGCGTTCACCACCACCGAGACGCGTACGCGGGAGCCGGCCAGCCCGCCGCGCGCCGCGGCCAGGGCCTCCCGCTCGAGCAGGCCGACCTGACCGGCGAAGCGGACCAGCGCCCGCCCGGCCTCGGTCGGCTCGCACGGCTTGGCCCGGCGCACCAGCACCTGACCGACGTCCTGCTCCAAGGCCTTGATCCGCTGGCTGACCGCGGACGGGCTGACGTGCATCGCCCGCGCGGCGGCGTCGAAGCTGCCCGCCTCGATCACGGCCTGGAAGGTCGCCAGCTGCATCGCATCCACGTAAGCAATGCTAATGGCCGGTAAGAAACCTTAGCTGTCCTTACGGCAGGCGAGACCGTAGCTTCGGGTACGTGCTCAGTTCCGCCCTCGCCGGGTTCGTCGCCGCCGTCGCCCTGATCGTCGCCATCGGCGCGCAGAACGCCTTCGTCCTGCGCCAGGGCCTGCGCCGGGAACATGTACTCCCGGTGGTTCTGACCTGCGCTCTTTCCGACCTGGCCCTGATCCTGGCCGGCATCGGTGGCCTCGGCGCGCTGATCACCGCCCACCCCGCCGCGGTGAGCGTCGCGCGCTGGGCCGGGGCGATCTTCCTGTTCGCGTACGCGATCCTCGCCGCCCGCCGCGCCTGGCGCCCGGTCGCGCTCAACCTGGCCGACCAGGCCCCGGCCACCCTGCGCGCGACGCTGCTGGCCTGCCTCGCCTTCACCTACCTGAACCCGCATGTCTACCTGGACACGGTCTTGCTGCTGGGCTCGGTGGCCCAGCAGCACGACCACCGCTGGCTCTTCGGGATCGGCGCCGCCGCCGCGAGTCTGACCTGGTTCACCGCGCTCGGCGTGGGCGCCCGCAAGCTCGCCCCGATCTTGGCGCGCCCGGCCGCCTGGCGGGTGCTCGACGGCCTCATCGCGGTCGTGATGGCCGCGATCGCCGTGACGTTAGTCGTTGGCGTGCAGGGCTGAGTTCAGCACGATGCCGGTTCCCTTGCGGGGGCGGGCCTCGAGCGCGCCGGTCACCGAGTTGCGCCAGAACAGCAGGTTGTCGACCCCGGCCAGCTCGCGGGCCTTGACCACCCGGCCGTCGGGCAGGGTGATCTTCGACCCCGGCGTGATGTACGTCCCGGCCTCGACCACGCAGTCGTCACCCAGCGAGATGCCCACGCCGGCGTTCGCGCCGAGCAGGCTGCGCTCGCCGATCACCAGCTTGTCCTTGCCGCCGCCGGACAGCGTGCCCAGGATCGAGCTGCCGCCGCCGATGTCCGAGCCGTCGCCGACCACGACGCCCTGCACGATCCGGCCCTCGACCATCGACGCGCCCAGCGTGCCGGCGTTGAAGTTGACGAAGCCCTCCTGCATGACCGTGGTGCCGGTGGCCAGGTGGGCGCCCAGCCGGACCCGGTCGGCGTCGGCGATCCGCACGCCGGCCGGGATCACGTAGTCGGTCATCCGCGGGAACTTGTCCACCCCGAACACGGTCAGGTGGCGCCCGGCCGCCCGCTCGATCACCCGCAACTCGTCCACCCGGGCCGGCGGGCACGGGCCGGCCGAGGTCCAGGCCACGTTGGCCAGGTGGGCGAAGATGCCGTCCAGGTTCAGCTCGTTGGGCCGCACCAGGCGATGCGACAGCAGGTGCAGGCGCAGGTACGCGTCCGAGGCGTCCTTGATCGGGTCGGCCAGAGAACCGATCACCACCTGCACGGCGACCGTCTCGAGCCCGACCAGCGGGCCCGGACCGGTCAGGCCCGGAGGCAGCGCGGTCTCGGCGTCGGCGGGCGCGTCGCCCAGGCCCAGCGAGCCGGCCGGGAACCAGGTGTCGAGCACCTGACCCTCGGTCACGGTGGCCAGGCCGATGCCCCAGGCGGGCGAGGTCGAGATCTCGGGAGTCACGAAACCGACCCTACCGGTCATCACGAGAGCGGTTCATCCACGGCCGGTATCGTGCGGCCCATGGCCAACCCGCTTACCCAGGACGTCCTGGTCGACCCGGTGGTGCTGACCCGCGCCCTGGTCGACCTCCAGTCCGTGTCCCGCGAGGAGAAAGAGATCGCGGACTGCGTCGAGGAGGTGCTCCGGCAGTCGCCGCATCTCAGCGTGGACCGGCTCGGCCACACCGTGATGGCCCGCACCGACCTGGGACGTGAACAGCGGGTGGTGCTCGCCGGCCATCTCGACACGGTGCCGATCAACGACAACTTCCCGTCCACCGTGCAGGACGACCTGATCTTCGGCTGCGGCGCCTCGGACATGAAGTCGGGCGTCGCGCTGGCCCTCCACCTGGCCGCCACGCTGCCCGACCCGCGCTACGACCTGACCTACCTCTTCTACGAGGCCGAAGAGATCGACTCGCGGTTCAACGGGCTCCGGCTGGTCGCCGAGGCCCGGCCCGACTGGCTGCGGGCCGACTTCGCGCTGCTGCTCGAGCCGACCTACGGCATCGTCGAGGCCGGCTGCCAGGGCACCCTGCGCGCGCTGGTCCGCACCACCGGCCGGCGGGCGCACACCGCGCGGGCGTGGCGGGGAGTCAACGCGATCCACGCGATGGGTGCCGTTCTGCAGCGCCTCACCGATTACCGTCCGCGCACGGTCACCATCGATGGGTGTACGTACCGTGAGGGGCTCAACGCGGTCCGGATCGCCGGCGGCGTGGCCGGGAACGTGGTGCCCGACGCCTGCGAGATCGAGGTCAATCTGCGGTTCGCGCCCGACCGGACCGAGAAGCAGGCGCTCGAACACGTGCACGAGGTGTTCGACGGATTCGACGTGGAGCTCACCGACTCGGCCGCCGGGGCGATGCCCGGGCTGAGCGCCGCGCCGGCCCGGGAGTTCCTCACCGCGGTCGGCGAACAGCCCGAGGCCAAGCTGGGCTGGACCGATGTGGCCCGATTCGCGGCGCTGGGCATCCCGGCCCTCAACTACGGTCCGGGCGACCCGCTGCTCGCGCACGCGCCGGACGAGCACGTCGAGATCGGGAAGATCCGCGACGGCGCGGCCACGCTCCACCGCTGGCTGGCGGCCACGGACTAGGACCGGCCCGGCCGGTCCGGCCGGGCGGACGGGTCCTAGACGATGGGCAGCTTCACGCGACCGATGGCGCGCGGGCGGATCTCGATCGTCCTCTCGCTCTCCAGGTCGGTGCGTGGCGTGGACATCGCCATGCGGCGTTCCTCCACCACCAACCGGATGCGCCGTTGCATGCGGCGCTGTTCCTTGATGCGTTCGTATCGCGTCGTCACGGTGGCTCCTCTGCCGGCCGGCCGTGGGTTTTAGTTTCCCCAATCTGGCAAAAAGGTATCGGCGCCGCAATCCTCTTACCGAAACACGTCTACTTATTCACCGGGTCATGCACCCTCGCACTACCGTTGGTGCCATGACTGACAGCACCAACGGGCGACCCCGAACGGCACCGGAGCGTCATCGCGGCGCGGTCACTCTGCGGCGCGAATCGATACCGCCGAGCACCGCCGACGAGAAACTGCTCGACTCCCATCACCGCGGTGAGTGGAAGACGAAGGACGCCTGGCGCGCGCTGCGCATCCTGTCCGAGTTCGTCGAGGGGTTCGACACGCTCGCCGACCTGCCGCCCGCGGTCAGCGTCTTCGGCTCGGCCCGCAGCAAACCCGACAGCCCCGAGTGCGAGCTGGCCGCCGACCTGGGCGCGGCGCTCGCCGAGGCGGGCTACGCGGTGATCACCGGCGGCGGCCCCGGCGTGATGGAGGCGACCAACCGCGGCGCCACCGAGGCCGGCGGGATGTCCGTCGGCCTGGGCATCGAACTGCCGTTCGAGCAGGGCCTCAACGACTGGGTCGACATCGGGATCGACTTCCGCTACTTCTTCGTACGCAAGACCATGTTCGTCAAGTACGCGCAGGCCTTCGTCGTCCTGCCCGGCGGCTTCGGCACCCTGGACGAGCTGTTCGAGGCCATCACCCTGGTGCAGACCAAGAAGGTGACCCGGTTCCCGGTGATCCTGATGGGCTCGGCCTACTGGGGTGGCCTGCTCGACTGGGTGAAGCGCACGGTGCTCGACGACGGCAAGATCAGCGCGGCCGACCTCGACCTGATCCAGGTCACCGACGACGTGGACGAGGCCGTGCAGATCATCGTCGACGCGGCCCCGATCTTCTCCTCGAACTCCGCGGTTCTGGAGGAAGACTGAGTGGCCCGGATCTGCGTTTTCTGCGCCTCATCGACCCGCGTCGACCAGCGCTGGCTCGACCTCGCCACCGAAACCGGCAAGGAACTCGCCGCCCGCGGTCACACCCTGGTCTCCGGCGGCGGCAAGGTCGGCATGATGGGCACGGTCGCGGCCGGCGCCCGCGCGGGTGGCGCGTACACCTTGGGGATCATGCCGCAGGTCCTGGTCGACTGGGAGGTCGCCGACATGGACTCGGACGAGATGATCGTCACCGAGGGCATGTCGGCCCGGAAAGACCTGATGCTCGAGCAGTCCGACGCGTTCCTCACGCTGCCCGGCGGGCTCGGCACCCTCGACGAGCTGTTCGAGGTCTGGACCACGGCCACCCTGGCCCTGCACACCAAGCCGATCGTCGTGCTCGACCCGGACGGTTTCTACACCGGCCTCTTCGGGTGGCTGGCCGGCCTCACCGACGACGCCTTCATCCGTCGCGAGGCCCTGACCATGGTCACGGTCGCCGGCTCCGTCCCGGCCGCCTTCGACAGCATCGAAGCGGCCCTCGATCACCCCTGATTGAAACGCCCGGAACGTGGAACACTGCGTCCATGCCGCCCCAACGGCCGACTCTGATCCAGGTCGCCCAGCGAGCCGGTGTGTCCCGGAGTACCGCCTCGTTCGTCCTGGCCGGACGGCACGTCGACATGCGGATCTCCGAGGACGCCCGGCAACGCGTGCTGCGCGCCGCCCAGGAACTCGACTACCGCCCCAACCTGATGGCGCGCAGCCTGCGCACCAAGGTCACCAAGACGATCGCGCTGGTCTCGGACACGATCGCCTCCGACCCGTACGCCGGCCGCGCCATCCACGGCAGCCTCGCCGCCGCCGTCGCCCACGGCCATCTGCTCTTCATCGGCGAGACCGAGGGCGACCCGGTGATGGAGGAGAAGCTGATCTCCGACCTGCTCGACCGCCAGGTCGACGCCTTCGTGTACGCGAGCATGTCCACCCGCTACGTCCGGCTGCCCAAACTGCTGCGTGGCCGCAAGGTCGCGCTGCTCAACTGCCTGACCCGGGCGGCCACCCCCGCGCAGCACACGGTCATCCCCGACGAGGTCGCCGCCGGCTGGAGCGCCGCGCAGGTGATCGTCGAGGCCGGCCACCGCGACGGCATCCACCTCGTCGGCCGCCTCGCCGAGCAGGTCTTCGCCGGCCGGGAACGGGTCGCCGGCCTCCGCGAGGGGCTCGGGCAGGCGAAGGCCCGGCTGGCCGGGACGATCGACTGCGACTGGTGGCCCGAGCCGGCCTACGAGGCGGTTCACGCGGCACTGACCGGCGGGCTGCGGCCCCGGGTGCTGATCTGCCTCAACGACCGCATCGCGCTGGGCGCCTACCAGGCCCTGGGCGAGGCCGGGCTCACCGTTCCGGATGACGTGTCGGTGCTCTCTTTTGATGACTCCGACCTGGCCGCGTGGCTCCGGCCACAGTTGACCAGCATCGCGCTGCCGCATTACCAGATGGGGTGGCAGGCGGTGGAGCTGCTGCTCAGCCCCGAGGCGGAGCCGGCCGTGGTGCGGGTGCCGATGACCGTACGCAGCCGGGCATCGGTCGGTCGGCCGGTCGACCTGACCTAACGGGCGAGGGACACCCCCCATCGACGGCACTACGGTCCACTGTGATTCAACTACCTCCTTGGATCGGTGGTGCCCGGCGTGACCCAGAAGCGCGTACTCCTCATCGGCGCCGTCCTGGTCGCCGCCGGGATCGGCGCGCCGGCCACGTCGGCCATCATGTCGCCGCACAACGCGGTCGAGCACGAGGCGCCGGCCGCGCCCGCCCAGCCGCCACAGACCAACGCCGAACTGGTCGAACCCGGGCTCGAGCCGGTCGTCGCCGGCACTCCGGCGCCGACCTCGAACGCGCCGGTCACCCAGGACGACGTGCCGGTCCAGGTCGCCGAGCAGCCGGTCGCACCCGCCGAGAACGCACCGGCCCCGCGACCGGTCAGGACGGTCGCGCGGCCCAAACCGCGGCCGGTCGAGAAGCCGATCGACAACACGCCGGCGCCGCCCGCCGCCCCGCGCCCGACCGTCACCCACCAGGCGCCGATGCCGATCTCCAGCGACGACGACGAGCCGATCCCCGGGCAGTGAGCAGGGCTGTCGTACCCGCGTGGTCTCATTGACGCCGTGAGTACCCAGGCGACTTCCCCGGCGGCCCGTCGCCCGGCGTTTCGTCTGGTGCGCCGGCCGCCCGCCGCGGTTCCCGTGCTGCGCGCCGACCCGCTCCAGCAATACGTGATCGGCCACACCGACGGCCCGCTGCTCGTCCTCGGCGGCCCCGGCACCGGCAAGACGACCACGCTGGTCGAGGCGGTCGCCGCGCGGATCGCCTCCGGCGTCGACCCCGAACGCATCCTGGTCCTCACCTTCGGCCGCCGGGGCGCGGCGTCCCTGCGCGACCGCATCGAGGCGCGCACCGCCGGCGACGAGCGACGCATCGTGCACGAACCACTGGTCAGAACCTTTCACGCGTACGCCTTCGGCCTGCTCCGCCGCTCTGCCGCCGAACGCGGCGAACCGTCCCCGCGCCTGCTCACCGGCCCCGAACAAGACCTGATCATCCGCGAGCTGCTGGCCGTCGTCGGCGAGGAACCCGACCCGTACGGCTGGCCCGACGGCCTCCGCCCCGCCCTGCCCACCCGGGCCTTCGCCCAGCAGTTCCGCGACCTGATGCAACGCGCGGCCGAACGCGGCGTCGCCCCCGTCGACCTGGCCCGCCTGGGCGAGCGCCTGGGCCGCGACGACTGGCCCGCCGCGGCCCGCTTCATCCGCGAATACGTCGCCGTGCTGGCCCTGCGCGACGTCACCACCAGGGGCTCGACCGCCTACGACCCCGCCGAGCTGGTGCGCGCCGCGTCCGGCCTGCTCACCGACGACCCGTCCCTGCTCGAGGCCGAACGCCGCCGCCTCTCCTATGTCTACGTCGACGAGCTGGCCGACACCGACCCCGCCCAGATCGAGCTGCTGTCCCTGGTCGCCGGCGGCGGCGTGCCCCTGGTCGCGTTCGCCGACCCCGACTCGTCGATCTACGGCTTCCGAGGCGCCGACCCCGCCGTGGTGCAGTCTTTCCCCCACCTTTTCCGTACGCCGTCAGGCGCCCTGGCCGAGACCCTGACCCTGCACACCAGCTACCGCGCAACCACCCCCCTCCTGACCGCCACCACCAACGTCACCACCCACATGCGCGGCCCCCAACGCCACCGCCACCTCCACACCCCACCCCCCGCCACCTCGCCCGAAGCCGCCCCACCCGGCGCGGCCTCGCCTGGAGCCGGTGCGGCCTCGTCGTTGCAAGGCGGTGCCACGGCGCCTGCTCGCATTCCGGGCCAAAGCACCTCACCAGCGACCGACGATCTCTTTCCCTCGGCCGTCACCTCTTCTTCTGCACCCAGCGATGCCTCTGCGGCCACGCCTCCCTCCGCGACGCCCGGCCCTGAGACCGGGGCGGACGCAGGTGACGCTGGTGATCAGACTGCGGCGAGTCCGAGCGGCCCGAGCGTGGCAACTGCTGGTGGCGAGGGTGGCGCGTCGATCGCCCAGGGAGCGTCCGACGCGGCGGGTGGCGCGACGTCGGGTGCGGCGGCGGAAGTGCGGACGTTCCGGTCGCCCAGCAGCGAGACCGGGTACATCGCGCATGTTCTGCGTGAGGCGCACCTCATCCATGGGGTGCCCTGGTCGCGGATGGCCGTCCTGATGAGATCGACCTCGTTGCAGCTGGCTTCGTTGCAGCGGGGGTTGACGGCCTCGGGGGTGCCGACCGTCACCCACGCCGAGGATCTGCCGCTTCATCTGCAACCCGCGGTGGCGCCGTTCCTGCTGCTTCTGCGCTGTGCGCTCGACCCGGCGCTCCTTGACGAAGAGGCGGCGGTCGCCCTGTTGCACTCGCCGCTGGGTGGGGCCGATCCGCTGGCCGAGCGGCGGCTCCGCCAGGGGCTGCGCGCGCTGGCGCTGGCCGCGGGGGACCGGCGACCCTCCGGTGAGCTGCTGCTCGACGCCGTCCGCGACCCGGCCGGCCTGGACATGGTGGAACGCCGCTGGGCCGCGCCCGCCCAGCGGGTCTCGCGCCTGCTGGAGGTGGCGCGGGAAGCCGCCGCCGAACCGGGCGCCTCGGCCGAGCAGGTGCTGTGGACGGTCTGGCGGGCCAGCGGCCTGGCCGACCGCTGGTACGGCCTGAGCACCCGCATCACCGCGATCGACCCGGCGGCGGACGGCGGCCGGGCCCGGCAGTGGCGGGCCGAAGCCGCCGACCGCGACCTCGACGCGATGGTGGTGCTGTTCGACGCCGCGGCCCGTTTCGTCGACCGGCTCCCCGGCGCCCGCGCCGAGGTGTTCCTCGACCACGTGCTCGCCCAGGACCTGCCGGCCGACTCGATCGCCCCCAGCGCCGACCGTGGCGACGCGGTCCGCCTGCTGACCGCCCACGCCGCCAAGGGCCTGGAGTGGGACGTCGTGGTCCTGGCCGGCGTCCAGGAGGGCATCTGGCCCGACCTGCGTCTCCGCGGCAGTCTGCTCGGCTCCGAACGTCTGGTCGACTACCTGGCCGGCCGCGCCGCCTCGGGCGCCGAGGCCGTGGTCGGCCAGACCTCGGCCCTCCTCGACGAGGAACGCCGCCTCTTCTACGTGGCCGCCACCCGCGCCCGCCGCAAGCTGGTCGTGACCGCGGTCGCCTCCTCCAGCGTCGGCAACGCCGACGGCGAGGAACAACCGTCCCGCTTCCTCACCGAACTGGCCGGCCGCCCCGAGGCCCCGCCCCCGGACGACACCACCCCACCACCGATCGACCCGGACGACCCCGGCCCACCCGAACCCCCGGCCCCCGAAGACGGAGGCCCCGACACCCCGGATCCCGACGACCGGGGCCCCGACGCAAAAGACCCCCAGGCAGAAGACCCCCACGCAAAAGACCCCGACGACCGAGGACCCGACGCAGCCGGCGACCCGACACCGGCCGACACCGGCGACGACGCCGTGACCGACGACACCGTGTCCGGGTTCTCACCCGCCGCGGCCTGTGGACAACCGACGAAATCGTCGGAGTCGACGGCTACGTTGGCGCCCACCCAGTGGAAGGGTGGGGGAGGTGGCGGTGCGCGCGCGGCGGATCTTTCCGGCGACGAGCACGACGAGCACGACGAGGGCTCAGAACAAAGAGCGGTCGAGGTCGGGGCGGGCCAGGCGCCACGGGCGCTTACGCTGGCGGCATTGGTGGCTGAGTTGCGTACCGTCGTGGTCGCCAAGGACCAGGCGCCGAGCCGGCGCCGCGCCGCGGCCGAGCAGCTCGCCAAGCTGGCGCGGGCCGGAGTGCCGGGCGCGCATCCGGACGAGTGGTGGGGCCTCAAGGGCCTGTCCGACGACCGGCCGCTGGTCGACCCGGGCGAGCCGGTCAAGGTCACACCGTCGTCCATGGAGTCGGCGTTGCGGTGCAGCCTGCGCTGGCTGCTGGAACGGCATGGTGGCGCGGCGCCGCCGGGCCCGGCTCAGGGGGTCGGCAACCTGGTGCACGCGGCGGCCATGCTGGCTGAGGACGCCAACGTCGATCGGGAGCGGCTGGTCGAGTATGTGTCGGCGCGGTTCGACGCGATCGAGCTGGCCGCCCGGTGGCTGGCGGGGCCGGAGCAGGAACGGGCCCAGGGCATGGTGGACAAGCTGCTGCGCTGGCTGGCCAAGAATCCGCGGCGGCTGCTGGCCATCGAGCATGAGTTCACCGTGCGGCTGGATGACCCGGAGCGGCCGGTCCAGCTGACCGGGCGGGTCGACCGGCTCGAGGTGGACGAGCACGGGCGGCTCGTGGTGATCGACCTGAAGACCGGTAAGTCGACCGCGGTCACCGCCTCCGACGTGGCGGGGCACGCCCAGCTGGCGGGCTATCAGGCGGCCGTGGACGCGGGGGCGTTCGACGGGGTGCACGAGAGCCGGGAGAGTGGCGGCGCCGCGCTGGTGCAGCTCGGGCCGAGCAAGGACGCGCGCGAGCAGATGCAGGTGCCGCTGGCCGAGGCGGACGATCCGGAGTGGGCGTACGCGATGGTCCGCCGCACCGCCGACACGATGGCCGCGTCCACCTTCTCCGCGGTGGCCAACAACCGGTGCCGGGTGTGTCCGGTCCAGACCAGCTGCCCCATCTCGGGGCGGGGCAGACAGGTAGTAGAACCTTGACCCAACCGTCCCTGTTCACCGAGGGGCCGCCCCGCCCGCGACGCCAGGCCGACGCCGGACCCCGCTACACGCCGCTCGAACTGGCCCGCCTGTTGCGCCTGCACGCGCCGACGTCGGAGCAGACCGAGATCATCTCGGCCCCGGTGGAGCCGATCCTGGTGGTCGCCGGCGCGGGCTCGGGCAAGACCGAGACGATGGCGTCGCGGGTGGTCTGGCTGGTCGCCAACGGGTACGTCCACCCGGATCAGATCCTCGGCCTGACCTTCACCCGGAAGGCGGCCGGCGAGCTGGCGCACCGCATCCGGACCCGGCTGGGTCAGCTCGTGCGCCGCCTGGGCCGCGACGACGCCCTGGCCGGTGAGGCCACCGTCGCCACCTACCACTCGTACGCCGCCCGGGTCGTCACCGAGCACGGCCTGCGCGCGGGCTTCGAGCCGTCGGCCCGGCTGCTGACCGAGGCGGCCCGCTGGCAGATCGTGGATTCGCTGGTCCGCTCGTACACGGGCGAGATGACCGGCCTGAACCGCGCCCCGGGCACGGTGACCGACGATGTGCTGGCGCTGGCCGGCGAGATGGCCGAGCACCTGATCGGCCCGGACGAGCTGGCCGCGTGGACCGGCCGGTTCATCGGTGAGGTGCGGTCGCTGCCGGGCCGGGTCTACAAGGACGTCACCGACATGCTCCAGCGGCAGCTCAACCGGCTCACCCTGCTGCCCCTGGTCCGGCGCTACGACCAGCGCAAACTCGACCTGGAGGCGATGGATTTCGGCGATCAGATGGCCCGGGCGGCGCGGGTGGCCCGAGACCATCCGGAGGTCGGCGAGATCGAGCGCGGCCGCTTCCGGGTGGTGCTGCTGGACGAGTACCAGGACACCAGCCACGCCCAGGTGGTGATGCTGAACGCGCTGTTCGGCGGCGGCCACCCGGTGACCGCGGTGGGCGACCCGTGCCAGTCGATCTACGGCTGGCGGGGCGCCTCGGCGGGCACCCTCGACCGGTTCCCGGGCGAGTTCGCGCGCACGGACGGCCGGGACGCCCGGGTGCTGACGCTGAGCAAGTCGTGGCGGAACCGGCCGGAGATCCTGGACGTGGCCAACGCGTTGTCCGAGCCGTTGCGCGCGGCCGGCGCCCGGGTGGCCGAGCTGGTTCCGGCGCAGCGGACCGCCGATGGCGTGGGCGGACGGACGGTGACGTGTGCGCTGCTGCCGACGTACGTGGACGAGGCCGAGTGGATCGCCGACTCGATGCTGACCGCGTGGCGGATCGCCGCCGGTCGGCGGGACGCTCCGGCCGCCGAGATCCCGGTGGAGATGCGGCCGACCAGCGCGGTGCTGGTGCGGGTGCGCAGCCAGATCGCGGTGCTGGAGGAGGCGTTGCGGGCGCGGGGCCTGCCGGTCGAGGTGGTCGGCCTGGGCGGTCTGCTGGACACCCCCGAGGTACGCGACGTCGTGTGCACGCTGCGGGTCCTGGCCGATCCGGCCGACGGCGCGTCGCTGCTGCGCCTGCTGACCGGCGCCCGCTGGCGGATCGGACCGCGTGACCTGGTGGCGCTGCACCGCCGCGCCCGGTCGCTGGCCGCGGCCCGGGCGGCGGCCACCGCGAAGGAGGAGGACGAGATCGTCGGCGATCGGCTGGACGACGCCACCCTGGTCGAGGCGATGGCCGATCTGGGGGCGGCGCAGGTCTACTCGGCCGAGGGCTACGCGCGGCTGCGGGCGTACGCGAGGGAAATGGCCGAACTGCGCAAGCGCCTCGACCAGCCCTTGCCCGACCTGGTCGCGGACATCGAGCGGACGATCGGCCTGGACGTCGAGGTGGCGGTCCGCGGCTGGCAGGCGGGCGACGCCGGGCTGGCCCGCGGTCACCTGGACACGCTCGGCGACGTGGCGGCGCGCTACGCGGGCGACTCCGACGGCGGCACCCTGGCCGGCTTCCTGGCCTTCCTGGCCGCGGCCGAGGAGGAGGAACGCGGCCTGGAGCCGGGCCAGGTCGACGTGGTCGAGGGCGCGGTGCAGATCCTGACCGCGCACGCCGCCAAGGGCCTGGAGTGGGACGTGGTCGCGGTGGCCGGCCTGGGCAAGGGCATGTGGCCGGGCCTGGTCCGCAGCTCGGACCACTACCTGATGGGCATCGGCGTGCTGCCGTTCCCGCTGCGCGGCGACTCGGACGGGCTGCCGCGGCTGGACCTGTCCGAGGCGGTCGACCAGCGTGGCGCCGCGACCGCGCTGGGCGCCTTCGCGGCGGATTGGCGCGAGCACGACGAGCGGGAGGAACGACGGCTGGCGTACGTGGCGGTGACCCGTCCCCGCCGGCTGCTGCTGTGCTCGGCCTACTGGTGGGGCGACGGCGTGAAGAAGCCGCGCGGCCCGTCGGTGTTCCTCGACGAGATCCGGGAGAGCTGCCTGGCCGGCGCCGGGGTGGTCGACGTGTGGACGCCGGAGCCGGCGCCGGACGCGACCAATCCCAGCGCCGAGCTGGTGCCGTCGGCGGAGTGGCCGGCCGACCCGCTGGGCCTGCGCCGCCCGGCGATGCAGGCGGCGGCCGACCTGATCCGCCGGATGATCACCAACCCGGAGGCGGACGCGGCCACCGCCTTCGCCGAGCTGGCCGAGGCCGACCCGTCGATCGCCGAGCGCGCGGGGCTGGCGGCCGACATCGTGGGAATTCCCGACAAAGACGGGGGAACTCCCGAAAAAGCCGACAGCGCGATCGAGCGTTGGCGCACCGAGGCCACCATGCTGCTGGCCGAGCAGAGTGAGCGGGCCCGGCAGGACGGCCCGTTGCCTGTCGCCGTGCCCCCGCACCTGTCGGTGTCCCAGCTCGTGGTGCTGCGCCGCGACCCGGAGCAGCTGGCCCGCTCGTTGCGCCGCCCGCTGCCGCAGCGGCCCACCCCGTACGCCCGCCGCGGCACCGCCTTCCACGCCTGGCTGGAGCAGCGGTTCGGTTCGATCCGGCTGATCGACTGGGACGAGCTGCCCGGCGCGGCCGACGACGACGCGGCCGGTGACGAGGAGCTGACCGCCCTGCAGGACGCGTTCCTGGCCGGCGAGTGGGCCAACCGGACGCCGGTCGAGGTCGAGGTGCCGTTCGCCACCACGGTCGCCGGTGTGGTCGTGCGGGGCCGGATGGACGCGGTGTTCGCCGACCCGGGCGGCCGGTTCGACGTGATCGACTGGAAGACCGGCCGCCGCCCGGGACCGGCCGAGGCGGCCGCCTCGGCCGTGCAGCTGTCCGCGTACCGGATCGCCTGGGCCTCGCTGGCCGGCGTGCCGGTGACTCATGTGCGGGCCGGCTTCCACTACGTCCGGGAGGGCGCCACGGTCCGCCCGGCCGACCTGATGGAGCCGGCCGAGCTGGCGGCGCTACTCGAAGACCTCCCCGAGCAGGCCTAGCAGCGCGGCGGCGTAGGCCTCCTCGGCGGAGGGCCCGGTGAACACCTCGGTGGTCCGGACCGAATAGCCGTCGTCCGTACGGTGAAGGCTCCGGAACGTCCCGCCGAGCAGATCGCGCAACTGGTCCTCGCGCGGGAGCCAGACCGTTTCTTCGAGCTCCACGTCGTCCAAGGCCCACTCGGTGGTGCCGTTGAATCCGATCACCCGTCCCTCGGGCACCTGGTGCACCTCGATGGTCATGTCGCTGAGCACGAACACCTCGTCGTCGAGGTCTCGATCGGGGATGGTGAACCGGTCGCCGGGGCCCGGTTTCCACTCCAGGCCGGCCTCTTTGAGCTGCTGTGCCATCTGCACGCCGATCATCGGACGGCTCCCTTCACCGTGTTACGCTCGCCCCGTTGTCAGTTTGGTTCCCAAGTACCTAGGAGCGCCTGTGGGGATTCTGCCCCAGGTGCTCTTTGTCGTAACCCGGTCTTCCGGTGCGGGCGATCAGTACGACAGCACGAGACTCACGAGGTGTGGGTCTTATTACCTTCGTCCTCGCTAACTTGGAGCTGCGAGGGCGATCGACCGTGGAGGACACGATCATGGTTACAGGCGTTGTGAAGTGGTTCAACGCGGACAAGGGCTACGGGTTCATCACCCCGGAGGACGGCGGCGCTGACGTCTTCGCCCACTTCTCCGCGATCCAGAGCAACGGTTACCGGAGCCTGGACGAGAACCAGCGGGTCGAGTTCGAGGTGACCCAGGGCCAGAAGGGCCCGCAGGCTGCCAACATCCGCCCGCTCTGACCCTTCAGACGAGCAAAACCCCAGGTCGGCGCCGTCTCCCCAAGTGGGGGCACGGCGCCGCTTGCATTTGTTCGCAGTCAGAGGCAACCAACCGCCTCGCTGCGGCGTCATAGGGGTATGCAGACCGCACGCCGTGAGTTGACCTTCGTGCTCGGCCTCGCCCTGTCGGGCGTGACGCTGGTGATGCTGGTGGCTTTTGCCCCCTGGTACAACCTCGTGCTGAGCTGATTAACCTTCGTGGTGTTCACTGGACGACGTGAGTGACGGCACGACACCCCTTGGTCCCTGGCAACGGTCAGGTTCTTCGTGGGCTTCGGGCACGGTCACCGCGCCCCCTCCACCGCCTGACCTGCCGCCGCCGCCCGCTCCGCCGAAGCCCGGCGGCAGCGGCCCGGCCCGGCGCAAGCGCCAGATGCTCATCTTCGGCGGTGTCGCCGGTGCCATCCTGGCCGTCGGCCTGACCATCATCCTGATCGCGGCGTTCTCCGGCTCCAGCAGCCCGTTCGGCGGGGGCAAGGCCGACGCGCCGACCGACGTACGCCCGCCGCTGGCCCAGATGTGCCCCGCGCCGACCGTGCAGCCCAGCGACCCGCCCCCGGCCGGCCCCAGCGCCGCCCCGCCGGCGCCGGCCGGGCCGCGCACGGTCGACGAGGAGGCCGGGATCTCCTACAACGCGTACGGCGCGCCCTGGGAGCGCTGGCACGAGGTGTGGAAGGCCGGCACGCTCGAGGTGCCGTACAAGGTCGGGCAACACTTCGTGACCGAGGAGTACTCGGCCGGGCAGTACCACGCGTCGATCCTGTCGGCGGCGGTCCCGGCCGCGGACAACGACGCGGTGACGTTCAACCTGGAGTGCGTGGGCAAGCAGGTGGCGGCCGACGTACGGGCCGAGTACTACCCGCAGCCGAACACCATGGATCCGCTGCGCGACGGGCTGACCCGGCTGGGCGGCCGGCCGGCCTACGTGGCCGAGTTCCGGTTGCACTTCTCGGCGGCCGGGCTCCAGGCCAAGGACGAGCGGTCGGCGGTCGCGGTGATCGATGTCGGCAAGCCGACCGCGGCCGTGCTCTACATCTCGATCCCGGGCACGCACAAGCAGTTCGACTACGTCATCGACGACGTGCTGAAGTCGGTGCGCCCGCTGTAGCGAACCTCAGGCGGCGGTGAAGGCCTCGGCGGCCTCGTGCAGCGCCTTGACGGTCGCCGGGTCGCCGCTCGACTCGCGCAGCGCGCGGGCCGGAACCACCCCGGCCGGGCCGACCTCGCGCAGCCAGAACGCGGCCTGGGCGGTGCGGTTGACGGTGTGGAAGAGGCTGATCAGCTCGGCCGCGGCGGCCACCCGGCGCGCGGCGGTGTCGCTGCTCAGGACCGGCCCGGCGGCCCAGGCCCGGAACTCGCCGACCGAGTTGGCCCCGGCCAGGTAGGCGGTCAGGTCTTCACCGAGCACCTCGTCGCAGACCTCGACATTCGCCGAGACCTCGCTCGCGCGGAGCGACGGGCGCAACAGCGAAGGGCGTAACGCGGTCGCAGTCATGCCGTCTACGTTATCTCTCCGCGACCATCCGGGCGAGCGCCCAGAAATAGATCATTGACGTGGTCGGCCAGCACGTCGAGGGCCGGTTTGCCCATCTCGATCGCCGCCACGAAGGCCGCCCACGAGTCCAGCGGGAAGTCGTCGACCCGCGGCATGGTCGCCGAGGTCAGATAGACCGGCAGCAGCATCGCGTTGTGGAACAGCCACGGCACGTAGCTGCCGTCCGAGTCCCAGCCGTGCAGCTCGCGCGTGCGGTAGAGGTGTTCCCGCAGCTCCTCGCGGCTGGACCAGCTCAACATGTGCGCGTCGTGCTTCAGGTTCTTGATGTACGGGTTGAAGAGGTGCCCGGGCCCGAAGCCGAACGTCTGCCGCCACGACGCCCAGAGCAGCGCCTCGTCCCGGCCGCCGAGCGTCAGCACGTCGCCGGTCTGGCTCTCCAGCAGCATGCTGTTCAGGTACGGCCACAGGGTCAGCGGGATCAGCAGCCGGCTCGCGTCGGTCCGCAGCATCGCCTGCACGATCGGCCACGCGTTGGCCTCCAGCGCGTCCCAGTCGGCCAGGTGTGGCACCGCCTTCACCGCGGCCAGCATGCTGTACAGCGACGGGTTCCGGTCGCTGTAGAAGAGGCGCCGGGCCACCCCCCACGGATCGGTCGGCCGGAGCAGAGATTCCGGTGATGGGGTACGCGGCAGGCGCTGGCTCTGCTCGACGAACTCGCCCAGGCTGACGAACCGGACCCCGGCGCCCTGCGCGCTGTAGCCGATCCAGCGTTGCAGGTCGGCCCGGAAGCCATCGGGCGACTCGGCGGTGCGGGTGCCCACGTCGTCGAGCACCATCCGCACCTCGACGCCGAGCCGGGCCAGCGACCCGGCCACGAAGGCCTGCACCATGTGGATCACCGAGGCGCGCGGGCGCAGCCGGACCGGCCACAGCACCCGGGCCGGCCGCCGGGTGCCCTGCTGCTGGTTCACCCAGCCGAACCGCCGCTCGAGCTGGAGCAGCAGCCCCGGCACGTCGGCGGGCGGCGCCGAGTCGGGCTGGGTGACCAGCTGCCGCTCCCACTTGTGGTGCCGGATCATGTGCCGCCGCCCGGCGACCCGGGCCGGCACCAGCACCCCGGCGCGGTCGGCCAGCGCCGGGAACAGCCGCTCGGTGTCGATGCCGGGGAAGCACTCCACGTCCGTACCGGTCAGCGCCTTCAACCGCTCGCCGACCCGCAGCGCCTGGTCGGGGTCGGCGTCGAACAGGCCCCACAGCACCCGGATCCGGCGGCGCCGGGCGACCAGCGCGATCGCCGAGGCCAGGGTGCCGGCCCAGTCGGTGCTGCCGAGCACGCACACGGTGTCGCCGCGGATCAGGCTCGCGGTGCCGTCGACCAGGTCGGTGGCGGCCATGATCCGGGCCGGGTCGTGCAGCAGCCGCGGACCGCGGACGTGCAGCGTGGGCCGCCAGAACCCGTGCACGTGGAAGACCCGGATCGCGCCGTCCGCGCCGGCCGACGCGCCGTACCCGCCGCCCAGGTCCAGCGGCAGGCTGACCGCCAGGCCACCGGCGTGCCGGACGGCCAGCTCGATCAGCGGGTCGAAGTTGGTGGTGATCACCCGGTTGTCGAAGGCCACCGCGGTCTGCGCCAGCAGGTGTCCGAGCGCCTGCACGCCGCGCGGCAGCTGCCAGCCGTAGCGCTCGTTCTCCAGCGCCTCGCCGACGCCACGCTCGACGCGCTGGCCGAGACCGCGGGTGGCCAGCGGCGACTCCATCGGGTCCTCCGGCGCGTACGCCTTGAGCACGGCCTGCTGCGCGATCACGTCGAAGGCGCCGGCCGAGACCCAGTCCGAGAAGACCCGGCGGTACGCCCGGTAGATGTCGATCGACGGCGCGTTGCCCAGCCGCGCCCGGGCCTGGGCCAGCGCCCGTTGCAGCGAGCCCTCGTCGTTGCGGCCGGCCGCGTACTGGTCGGCGATCTCCAGCAGCCCGGGCACCCGCGGTACCACGCCGGCCGACACGCCCGAGCCGAGCATCAGCGTGATCTGCTCGGAACCGGTCAGGCTGGCCGACAACCGGGCCAGCAGCAGCGCCTCGCCGGTGCTCAGCTCCTCGTCCGGGCCGTCCACGCCGGTCATCGGCCCGCCTGCAGGTTGTGCCACAGCTCGCCGGGCCGTTCGGTGAACACCTGCCGGGTCGGCCGCCGGCTGACGATCAGCTCGCCGCGCTCGAGGTGGTCCTCCAGCTCGCCGGGCCGCCAGCCGAGATAGCCGACGAACACGCGCATGGTGTCGACGGTGTCGGCCAGGTCGTCCGGCGCCTCGGACAGCGCCATCGTGCCGAGCCGCTCGTCGGAGTCACGCTCGCGCAGCGGGGTGAACCGCAGCGGGTGCGGCGCGCCCGAGCGCAGCATGGTCAGCACGATGTAGCCGTCCCGAGCCACCGGGCCACCGTGGAAGAGCATCGCCGGGGTGCTGATCAACGAGCGCCAGGCGGCCGGGAACTCGGGCGGGACCTCCCGGTCGGGGCGGGTCAGGCAGACGCCCAGCGCGCCGGTCGCGTTGTGCCGCAGCACCAGGATGGCCCGCTGCCCCAGCTCGTCGTCGATGAACCAGGGCGCCGCGTAGAGCACCGTGCCGGCCAGGTCACGCCGGGGCAGGCGAGCATTGTGCACCAGCGCGATGGCGGCGCCGTAGTCGCGGGCGCGCATCTCGGGGCGTTCGAAGCCGCGGCGCAGCATCGAGTCGCGTACCGAACGCCAGATGGTCTCCACGGTCAGAGCCGGCGGCGTCGCCTCCCGCGGAGCGGGCTGGTAGCCCTCACGCAGGAACCGCAGCAGCTCGCCGGTGAACGCGGTGTGGATCTCGCCGTGCGGCGCCCGCGCCCGCCGGTTGGCCGGCGCCGAGACCACCAGGCAGGTGCCGTCGGTGGCGGCCTTGTCGGCCACCGCGTCGGTGCCGGTGAAGCCGGTGCCCAGCTCGGCGTCGGCCCGCCCGGAGTAGCAGCAGTCCAGGATGACCAGCCGGCGCCGGGCCCGGGTGCCGGCCACCGCCCAGCGGATCCAGTCGTACGGCAGCCCCTCCTCGTGCGGCGCGTCCGGGTCGCAGGCGGACAGCGCGAGGATCAGCTTGTCGTCGTCGGCCGGGTCGACCAGCCCGTGGCCGGAGAAGTAGACCAGCAGCAGGCCGTCCCGCTCGGTCGCCGCGGCGGCCTCACGCACCACCCGGCTGACCTCGCCCGGGCTGGCCGGGTCGAGCAGCACGTGGCAGTTCTCCGGCGGCACACCCCAGTAGTCCACGTCCTGCAACAGGTCGCCGAAGCCGGCCACGTTGTTGCGCACCGCGGGCAGCTGCGGCAGGTGCTGATAGCCGGACACGCCGATGAGGACGACCTGGGACAGCGCCGGATTGGCGACCTCGCTCATGACCTATGCCCGCTCCAGCTCCCGAAGCGCGGTCTCCAGCGCCTCCGGGGTGGACGCCTCGATGCGGGTGGTGGAACCGTCCGGGTGAACGTGGGTGACCACCAGCTCGGGCGGGCGCGGCCGGGACTCACGCCATTGTTTGATCGCGAGCACCAGCTGGGCGGCCGAGAACCCGGAGCCGATCACCAGCGTGAGCACGTCGATCAGCGGGCCGAGTTCCTCGGCGTCGTCGTTCTCGGCGCGGGCCAGCCGGCCGTCGGCACGCGCGCCCGGCTCCTCGCGCAGCCATCGGAACAGCGACTCGGCGTCGGCCTCGGCATCGCACGTCAACTGCAGCTGAACTGCCATCGAGAAATTGAACCCCTTCGTTGCCTGGACCCAGCGAAAGTTAGCACCGCGGTTCCAGGCACTTACGTGGCCCGCCGCCGGCCGGGCTAGATTCATGGTGTGGTGCGCAAAATGAAGATTCCCGCGACCAAGTATCCGGTCGAACGACTCACCCTCGACAACGGTCTGCGGGTGGTTCTGTCACCCGATCGCAGCGCTCCGGTGGTCGGTGTGGCCGTGGTCTACGACGTCGGCATCCGCTCCGAACCCGAGGGGCGCACCGGATTCGCGCACCTCTTCGAACACCTGATGTTCCAGGGGTCGGGCAACATCGACAAACTGGAGCACGCCCGCCATGTGCAGGGGGCGGGCGGCAGTTTCAACGGATCCACCCATCTGGACTACACCGACTACTACGAGGTGCTGCCGGCCGGCGGGCTCGAGCGCGCGCTGTTCCTCGAGGCCGACCGCATGCGCGGGCCCCGGCTCACCGAGGAGAACCTCCGCAACCAGGTCGACGTGGTCAAGGAAGAGATCCGGGTCAACGTCCTGAACCGGCCGTACGGCGGCTTCCCCTGGCTCAAGCTGCCGCCGGTGATGTTCTCGACCTTCCCCAACGAACACGACGGGTACGGCTCGTTCGCCGACCTCGAGAGCGCCACGCTGGCCGACGCCGAGGAGTTCTTCGAGCGCTACTACGCCTGCGGCAACGCGGTGCTGTCGGTGGCCGGCGACTTCGACCTGGCCAAGGCGACCGAGCTGGTCAAGAAGCACTTCGGTGACGTGCCGGCGCGGCCGGCCCCGGAGCGCCCCGACTTCGACGAGCCCGACCTGACCGCCGAGCGCCGCGAGGACTACACCGACCGGCTCGCGCCGCTGCCCGCGGTGGCCAGCGGCTGGCGGGTGCCCGACCCGATCGGCGACTTCGCCGGCTACCTGCCCTACGTGGTGCTCGCCGAGGTGCTCACCGACGGCGACGCCTCGCGCCTGGTCGACCGGCTGGTGCAGCGCGACCGCACGGTCACCAGCATCGGCGGCTACCTCGGTTTCATGGGCGACGAGTACGCCGTCCGCAACCCGACCGCGCTGCTGCTCCAGGCCCATCTGCCACCCGGCGGGGACACCGAGAAGGTGCTGCGGACCGTGGACGAGGAGCTCGAACGGCTGGCCGCCGACGGGCTGCGGCCGGGCGAGCTGGCCCGTACCCAGGCCCGCATCGCGACCCACCACCTGCGCGAGGTCGACGGCGTGCTCGGCCGGGCCCAGCCGATGGCCGTGCTCGAGCAGCAGCGGGGCCGGCCCGAGCTGATCAACGAGGTGCCGAAACTGATCGGTGAGGTGACCGAGGAGCAGGTCGTGGCGGCCGCCGCCACCCTGCGCCCGGAACGCCGCGCCACCATCGAGGTCAAGCCGGGAGCCGGAGCATGAGCGCGCACGATTCCTCGACCAGGCACAGCCTTCCCGGCCTGGCGGCGGACGCCAAGATCAAGCTGCCCCGGTCGGCCGAGCGCACCCTGGCCAGCGGCCTGACCGTGATCGCCATCCGGCGGCCCGCGGTCCCGCTGGTCGAGCTGCGCCTGCGGGTGCCGTTCGGCCGGGCCCCGCTGCCCCGGGCCACGCTGCTGTCCCAGGCCCTGTTCACCGGCACCGGCGACATGTCCAGCGTCGAGATCGCGGCCGAGCTCCAGGCGGTCGGTGGCGGGCTCTCGGCCGGCCTCGACCCCGACCGGCTGCTGATCACCGGCAACGCGCTGGCCGCCGGCCTCGACCGGACGCTGGAGATCCTGGCCCAGGTGCTGACCGACCCGGCGTACCCGGCCGACGAGGTGGGCACCGAGCGTGAGCGGCTGGTCGACCACATCCAGGTCGCCCAGAGCCAGCCGGGCCACCTGGCCCGGACGGCGCTGCTCAAGCGGATCTACGGCCGCCACCCGTACGCGGTGCAGACGCCCGAGCCCGAGCAGGTCCGCGGCGTACGCCCGGCCCAGCTCCGCGCCCTGCACGCCGACCGGGTCCGGCCCGACGGCGCGGTGCTCGTGCTGGTCGGCGACATCAACCCGGAGAAGGCGATCGACGCCGCCGACAAGGCCCTGGGCAGCTGGACCGGCCCCGGCAAGGACGGCAACGTGCCGCCCATCCCGGCGTTGGAGACCGGGCCGCTGCTGCTGGTCGACCGGCCCGGCTCGGTGCAGTCGTCGCTGCGGATCGCGCTGCCCGGCGTCCCGCGCACCGATCCCGACTACGCCGCGCTGCTGCTGGCCAACCTGGTCTTCGGCGGCTACTTCTCGTCCCGCTGGGTCGAGAACATCCGGGAGGACAAGGGCTACACGTACGGGCCGGCCAGCTCGATCGAGCACTTCGTGGCCGGGTCGTCGCTGGTGGCCGCGGTCGAGGTGGCCACCGAGGTGACCGGGCCGTCGCTGCTGGAGACGGTCTACGAGCTCGGCCGCATCGCCAGCCTCCCGCCCGGCGAGGACGAGCTCGAGCAGGCCCGGCGGTACGCGCTCGGCACGCTCCGGCTGGGCATGTCGACCCAGGCGGGCCTGGCCGGCCTGGCCAGCATGTACGCCAGCTTCGGCCTCCGTCTCGACTACCTGGTCCAGCACTCGGCGGCGCTGGCCGCGGCCACGCGTGAACAGGTCGCCGAGGTGGCCTCGCGTCACCTGGCGCCGGCCCGGGCGGTCACGGTCGTGCTCGGCGACGCCGACCGGGTCGAGGGCCAGCTCGCCGCCCTGACCACGGTGGAACGCGGGGCCTGATGACGCCGCCCTCCGCCGACCACCGCGGCGAGCGGATCCCGCCGCTGGCCCGCACCACGCTCGACCGGGCCGCCCATCACCGGCGCGACCCGGACTGGCTCGCCGCGGCGGCCAAGTCCGGGCTGGTCCTGGTCGTGGACACCGCGGCCGGCGGGCGGGCGCTGGCCCAGGACAACCCGGACGGCTCGGCCTCCCTGGTGCTGCTCGACCCGGCGACCGCCCCGGACGGCGACCGGTACTTCCTCGGCGTCGACCCGGACGGCACCCCGCTCTTCACCGTGGACGCGCCGCTGCCGGCGATGACCGAGGCCAAGGGCGTGACCCTGCGCGACGTCGGGCACCGGCTCGACGACCGGGACGCGGGCCTGTTCAGCGCGGCCGCGGCCCTGGTCAACTGGCACGTCTCCCACCTGTTCTCGCCGAGATCGGGCAAGGCGACCGAGGTCACCGAGGCGGGCTGGTCACGCACCGACCCGGACGGCAAGCAGATGTGGCCGCGCACCGACCCGGCGATGATCGTGCTGATCCACGACGGTGTCGCCGGGCCGGGCGGGCGCTGCCTGCTCGGCCGCAACGCCCAGTGGAAGTTGCCGGACGGCAGCCTGCGCTTCTCGACGCTCGCCGGGTTCGTCGAGCCGGGCGAGTCGGCCGAGGCCGCCGTCCACCGCGAGGTGCTCGAGGAGGTCGGGGTCAAGGTCCGCGATCTCCGGTACGAGGGCAGCCAGGCCTGGCCGTACCCCGGCTCGCTGATGCTGGGCTTCACCGCCCGGGCCGACGCCGCCGATCCGATCGTCGTCGACCCCGACGAGATCGCCGAGGCACGCTGGTTCACCCGCGAGGAGATAGCCGCGATGCGTGCCGACGAATACCACGACCCGACGACCGGAGCGCCCGTCCGGTTGCCGATGAGCGCTTCGATCGCGCTCTATCTGATCGAGACCTGGCTGGGCGGTTTCGACCGGTAGGGGAACCTGTTGATGGCGGTATCCCGGTCCTGATCCCCCGAAGTCCGTAAAGTCCGCTATGTGATCTCGACTTCGGCTGGTCAGCTGGTGCTGACCTCACTGCGGGACGAGGACCGGGCGCCCGTCCAGGCCCGCCCCGGCCCGGCCCGGCTGATGCGTGAGGTGTTCGCGGTCGCGGTCCGGCGCTGCTTCGCCGGCCGCGACCCGCGGGACGTCACGCCGTACGTCCGGGGACTGCTCCAACGGCGGGACGTGCGGACCGACGGGGTGACCGCCCGCGAGCTGGAGGCGGTCATCCGCTCCGTGCTCGGCGACGCCGACCTGGTCGCCGGCATCCCGGACGAACGCCGCGTCGGCATGATGATCATGGTGGTCGGCGACCTCGCTCAAGGCGCGGTCGCGGACGGTGCGATCAACGACGCCGAGCTGCTGGAAGCGCTGGTGGCTCAGGCCGAGACCCGGGTGGCGCGCTTCGACCCGCCGGCCGACGGCCGTCCCTGGCGCCGGAGCGCGGTCCGATGACCGCTCTGGCCTTCCTCCGCGCCACCGCCACCAACACGGTCGCGCCCGAACCGCCCGGCGAGCACGCCGACGAGATGTTCGCCGCGGCCTTCCGGGCGGCGGTCAAGCTTCGGTTCCGTACGGACGCGCCGCTGGCCGCGGTCACCGGCTCGGTGCGGGCCGCCACCCGCCGGCACGGTGAGCTGGTGCCGGTGCGGGAGGCGGAGATGTTGATCCGGTCGGCGCTGGGCGAGCAGGTGCCGATCGCGGAGATCGACCGGTCGTCCACGGTGCGGACACACGTGCTGCTCTTCGCCGCCCTGGTCGAGGAACTCGCCCTGACCGACGACGAGCTGGACGAGTTGCTGGCCGGCCTGTGAGGTCTCTAAGCCGCCTTGATCGCCTCGAGGTGCTTCTTGACCTCGACGATGCTGGGGTTGGTCAGCGCCGAGCCGTCGTCGAACTTCAGCGTCGGAACCGTCTGGTTGCCGCCGTTGACGCCCATCACGAACTCGGCGGCGGCCGGGTCCTGCTCGATGTCGACCACGTCGTAGGCGATGCCTTCACGGTCCAGCTGCGTCTTCAACCGGTAGCAGTAGCCGCACCACGTGGTGGAGTACATGGTCAACATCGGTCGGTCTTCCCTTCGGCCAACTCACTCGGAACGGTGCCTTCCGGGAGAACGTCGTACCCGGGTGCCATGATTCCCGACTGTGACAGCGGAACGTGTGCTCGCCGGGCTCGATCCCGATCAGCGTAAGGCGGTGACCGCTCCCGCGGGACCGGTCTGCATCCTGGCCGGCGCGGGCACGGGCAAGACCAGGGCGATCACCCACCGCATCGCCTACCGGACGACCACCGGCGAGATCAGCGGCCGACACGTTCTGGCCGTCACCTTCACCGCGCGGGCCGCCGCCGAGATGCGGGCCCGGCTCACCGGCCTGGGCGCCGCCGGGGTCCAGGCCCGCACGTTCCATTCGGCCGCGCTGCGGCAGGTGCGCTACTTCGCGCCGCGGCTGCTCGAGGGCCGGGCGATGCCCGAGCTGCTGGAGAGCAAGGCTCGGCTGGTCGCGCTGGCGGCGGCCCGGGTCAACGTCCGCGCCGACCGCACCGGCGCCCGCGACCTCGCCTCCGAGATCGAGTGGGCCAAGTCGTCGCTGGTCGAGCCCGGTGAATACGCGGTGGCCGCGGCCAAGGCGCTGCGCGAGCCGCCGTACGACCCGGCCAAGGTCGCCGACGTCTTCTCCGCGTACGAGGACATCAAGCGCCGCCAGGGCGTGATCGACTTCGAGGACATGCTGCGCGCCGCGGTCTGGGGCATCGAGGAGCACTCCGACGTCGCCGAGCAGATCCGCGCGCAGTACCGCCACTTCGTGGTGGACGAGTACCAGGACGTGAACCCCCTCCAGCAGCGCCTGCTCGACACCTGGCTGGGCGGCCGCGACGACCTGACCGTGGTCGGCGACGCCAGCCAGACCATCTACTCGTTCACCGGCGCCACCTCGGCGTACCTGATCGACTTCCCCCGGCAACGGCGTGACGCCGTGGTGGTCCGGCTGGTCCGCGACTACCGCTCCACGCCCCAGGTGGTCGGCCTGGCCAACGCGGTGATCAAGCAGGCCCGGGGGAGTGAGGCCAAGCTCCGGCTGGAACTGGTCGGGCAACGGCCGCCCGGGGCCGAGCCCGAGCTCAAGATCTTCCCGGACGAGCCGGGGGAGGCGGTCGCCGTCGCCCGCCGCTGCAAGGAGCTGATCGGCACCGGCACCCCGGCCAGCGAGATCGCGGTGCTGTTCCGCACCAACGCGCAGTCCGAGACGTACGAGAAAGCGCTGGCCGAGGCCGAGGTGCCCTACGTCGTCCGGGGCGCCGAGCGGTTCTTCGAGCGGGCCGAGGTGCGCCAGGCGATGGTCGCGCTCCGGTCGGCCACCCGGTCCACCCCCGGCGAGACGCCCCTGGTGCTCGCCGTGGTCGAGGGGCTCTCCGCGCTGGGCTGGGCCCGCGACCAGCCGCCCGCCGGTGGCGCCGCCCGCGAACAGTGGGAGGCGCTGGCCGCCCTGGTGGCGCTGGCCGAAGACTTCGCCAAGGCGCCGGCCATCCAGCAGGTCGGTGAGGCCGTGGCGATACAGCGCGACCCCTCGCTCACCGATTTCGTGGCCGAACTCGCGCGCCGGGCCGAGCAACAGCACGCGCCCACCGTCGAGGGGGTGACGCTCGCCTCGCTGCATTCGGCCAAGGGCCTGGAGTGGGACGCGGTGTTCCTGGTCGGGCTCTCCGACGGGACGCTGCCGACCACGTACGCGAAGACCAACGAGCAGGTCGAGGAGGAAAGGCGCCTGCTCTACGTCGGGGTCACGCGGGCGCGGCAATGGCTCTGGCTCTCGTACGGGCAGACCCGCTCCGGCGGCGGCCGCGCCCGTCGCCCCTGCCGTTTCCTGCCCCAGCTGGAGCGTCGCGGCAGCGGCGGACCGGAGCGCGCCGGGGTGTCCAGCGTGAGTCGGAAACCTGACCGCCGATCCAAGGTCTCGACCTGCCGGATCTGCGGCGCGACCCTGCTCGCCGGCGCCGACCGCAAGCTCGGCCGCTGCCCGACCTGCCCGTCTGACATCGACCAGGATCTATACGATCGGCTCACCGAGTGGCGCACCCGAATGGCGTCCGAACTGCAGGTTCCCAAGTACGTGGTGTTCACCGACGCCACCATCGTGGCCCTGGCCGAACGCAAGCCCTCGACCCCACCGGAACTGCTCGCGATCGCCGGTATCGGCCCCCGCAAGCTCGGCCAGTACGGCGCCGCTGTCTTCGCTCTGGTGGCTGGTCGGAGCCCCGATGATCTTGCCCAGGAAAACTTTGAAAACTAGTCCGTTAATTCGTTTGCTCTCGCTGCTACGCGAGGCATAGCCTCAGTGCACACCTTGAGGAGCGCACCTGCTCCATGGGGTTCCAGAAGTCAGATCGAGCGCAACACATTGGAGGAGGTGGCACTGATGGAGACCTACACGACTGGACGACCGTCCGTGTTGCTGGCTCCTGCTTGCGCTTGGTCGCCCGTGTCTGCTTCGGCATTCCGGGCTCCGCTTTCGCAGGTGCACCAGGTCCAGATCCAGGCCGAGCTGGGTCAGGCCATGCGGCGCGACGAAGGCATCAGCAACAAGGTGACCCTCAAGGGTCGCAATGGGTTCGTGGGCAGCAATGGGTCCTCTGTCGTGAAGACGGATGGTGCCAGCGGTGTCCCGCCTCGAGGAAGGCCGGTCTGATCCACAGACCTAGCCGGCTCACCTCGAGGCCGCGGAACCCGATTACCGGGATCCGCGGCCTTACTTATTTCCCGGCCCTACAACCGGGATGCCACACCTGTACGGCGATCCAGAAGATCGATCGAAGAGAGAGGTGACCGGGCTTTATGAGTCTGGCGCTGGCCCCGCTCGACGTGAGCGTCGAGATCGAGGCAAACCTGCCCTGTCGGAAGTTCGACCCGGACCTTTGGTTCTCCGACTCACCCGCCCAGCTTGAGCTGGCCAAGTCGCTCTGCGGGGACTGCCCGCTGCGCGTCGAGTGCCTGGCTGGTGCGGTCGAGCGTGCGGAGCCCTGGGGTGTCTGGGGCGGCGAGATCTTTGAGCGTGGCGCCGTGGTTCCGCGCAAGCGGCCCCGTGGTCGTCCGCGTAAGGCGGACGTCGCTCGCGACGCCGAGCTCAAGGCACAGACCGAGGAGCGTCTCGCGGCCAACGGCCTCGAGCGCGACGCCGTCCGACTGGCGGCATGACGACATGACCACGACCACCATCCACACCCCGACCCGAAAGACGACTGAGATGACTTCGAATGGATCCGCGAAGATGAGACTCATCCAAGAAGCGCTGTCCCGAGCCCGAATGCGTCGGCCTCAGGCCAACCCTGAGGCGCACCGCTCCGCTCGCCGAGTAGCCATGGAAGCGCGTCACCGCGCCGCTCGGGAGCTGGGTGGTCGTCCGTTCTGATCGACAGCTCAAGCTTCACCCACAGGAAAGGCCCCGTCGGCACGGACGGGGCCTTTCCCCATGCCCGCCCTTCGAGTGCCGCCGGGCCTTGGCGTGCCGCCGGGCCTTCGCGTGCCTCGGCTCTACAGCGTCCGCCCGGCTTCGCGTGGCGCCTGGCCGACACCCATGACGCCGGCGGCGGCTGAACCGGGGCGGGCGCCTAGCTGGGTTCGCAGCCGGTTGGGCTGCTCCACCCCGAATCCTGACCGCGCCGAGGACTCATCGCGTCAGTGGCTCGTTCTTCGGCGGGCGGATTTCCGCGGCGTTCAGGCGACCGGGGCGAAGCCGGGGAGCCACTTCTGCAGGATGGCCCGGTAGGGGGCCTTGGCCTCGAGTTGGGACAGGACGCCGATCGAGCCGATCGTGACCCGGTGGATCAGGAGGTAGGACGGCGGCAGGTTGAGTTTGCGGCTCAGCTGAAAGGCCGGCGACCGCGGGTTGGACAGGCGTTGCGCCTCGCCGCGCATCCAGGCGCGGGTGAAACGGAACTCGTCGACCGCGACCGGCTCGATCATCGGCCGGAGGAAGGTCAGCACCGCCTCGGCGTCGATGTCGTCGTCCGGTTTGATGAAACCCTCGTCGCGCAGCCCGTCCGCGACGCCCTGCGCGTCACCGGCCAGGGCCAGCCGGACCAGCCGCCCGATGGGTTCCGGATGGCCGCCGGGCAGCCGCGCCACCGCCCCGAAGTCGATCACGCCAAGCCGCCCGTCCGGCAGGATCCGGAAGTTGCCCGGGTGTGGATCAGCGTGCAGCAGCCCGCAGCGGCCCGGCGCCGAGAAGTGGAGCGTGGCCATCAACCGGCCCGCTTCGTCCCGCTCCTCCTCGGTGCCGTCGCTGATCACTTTCGCCAACGGCGTGCCATCGACCCACTCGGTGACGAGCACCCGCTCGGCATGGGCCAGAACCCGCGGTACATAGATGTCATCGTCGCCCGCGAACGCCTCGGCGAAGATGGCCTGCGATTCCGCCTCCATCGCGTAGTCGAGCTCTTCGACGATCCGCGCACGCAGCTCGTTGACGAGTGGCTTGATGTCCATGCCAGGCTGGATGATCTTGAACATCCCGGCCAGCCGGGACAACTGCTTAAGGTCGGAGACCAGCGCCTCGGCCGCCCCCGGGTATTGGATCTTGACCGCTACCGGCACCGTCTTCGGCTTGGCGCCCTTCCGGCTGGGCGGCAACTTCCAGACCGCCCGGTGCACCTGCCCGATGCTCGCGGCGGCCGCCGGCGAGTCGTCGAACTCGGTGAACCTCTCTCGCCAGTCGGCCCCGAGCTGCTCGGCGAGCGCCTTGTGCACGTTCGCCACCGGCATCGGCGGCGCCGCCTCCTGGAGCTTTGTCAGTGCCTGCCGATAAGGCCCCGCCATCTCGTCGGGCATCGCGGCCTCGAGCACGGACAGCGCCTGCCCGAACTTCATCGCCCCGCCCTTGAGCTGCCCCAACACGCTGAACAGCTGCTCGGCCGTCCGCTGCTGAATGTCGGCCGAGATGACATCGGCCGCAGCACCCACTGCCCGCTTGCCCAGCCCCAGAGCAGTCCGCCCGGCAAACCCGAGCGGCAGAGCGGCCAGCCTGGCAGTACGGGCAGCCGCCCGCCGAGGTATATCGCTCATCCGATCATTGTTACCGACCAGCAGGGCATCGTCCGCCCGGTGCGCTCTATATGCCGTCTCCTAACCCAAAAGTCCGTTTCACCCAGTGCCGTTCGGGGCAACCGATCAGGCCAGGCCGAGGCCACGCCGCCCGGTCGGGTTGAGGTCGGCCTCCTGGAAGCGGTTGGCCCAGGTCTGCTCGTAGTGTTCGGCCGGGAAGTCGCTGGGGCTCTCACCCGAGGCGAAGGCCGCGCGGACGTTGGCGGCGTAGGTCTCGTTGCGCGGGCACCACGGTGCCGCGGGGATGTACATGACGTTGCCCCAGCCACGCTGGTTCTGGACCGGAGCGACGCTGTGGATCATGTCGCAGTGCCACCAGACGGAGTCGCCGGCGCGGACGTCGGGGATGCCGGACAGGGCTTCCATCAGGAGCGGGTGCCACTTGTCGTTCGCCGGGAAGACCTGGTTGACGGTCACGCCGCACATGTCGTCGTCGGGGACGTCGCTCAGCAGCGGGCGCAGCATCAGGTAGGCCATCGCGCCCGGGATCGGCACCGTGTGCAGGACGCCCTGGTCATGGTCCATGTCGGACAGGGCGGTCCACCCCTGGAAGGTGCGGAACGCCGAGCACATGGTCGAGCCCGGGTACTGCGGGCCGGTGGTCCGGTGGGCGGCGTCCCACGGGTCGTACTGCTCGACGCTGCCGTCGAACAGGTGACGGAACGTCTTCTGATAGGCCTCGGTCATCCACAGGTCGAGCGTTCCCGGGTCGAGGTGAGTACCCAGGCCCTGGGAATCAGCCCCCTCGGGGCGCCGGCGGATGCGGTCGGGGTAGAGCGAGTCGCGCTCGGGGTCGAACCACCGCACACCCTCGGACTCGTGCTTCCACTGCGAGTTCAGGAACGCCTGGACGGTCGCCATCCGGTCGCTCTGCCGCGCCTGCATCTGGGCCGGCGACCAGTAGATCGGGTAGATCTCGGGCTTCGACCCGACGCTGCCGAAGAAGTCGTCGCCGGGGCCGCGGTAGTTCTCGAAGAACCGGTTGCTCTCGACGTAGTCGACGATGTCGCTGTCCCAGCCCAGCGCCTGCTCGCGCGCGAAGTGCCCGCGCACCACCAGGCAGCCACGCCGCCGCAGCAGCGCCACCTGGTCTGCCGTCACCGCGCCGGAGGCGATGTCGGCGTAGTCGATCACCGGCCAGACCGTTTCGCCGCGCTCCCGCGCCGCCCGGATGTCGTCGACCTCGGCCCGGACGCGCTCCTCGACCACCGCGAAGATCTCGTCGACCGTGCGGCCGGACGCGGCGATGCGCGCCCGCAGTGCCGTCTTGATCTCACGGATGGCGGCCTTCAGGTCGGCCGGTGTCTCTTCCCAATGAGGCAGGGCGGGCAGGGTCATGGTCGGCGCGGCCACGGCGGTCAGCTCCTTCTGGTCAAGGCTCTTTACTTGAAAGGAGCATACGGGGTGGCGCACTTTCTAGGCAAGGGTCCTGTCTAGAATCTCCGGCATGGATCCGGTGCGGGCTCAGACCGACGAGAGCGTCCTGCGGGCCCTCACCCAGACCCGCCGGGTGACCAGGGCCGAGCTGGCCACCTCGATCGGCATCTCCAAGCCGACGGCGGGCGAGAGCGTGCGCCGGCTGACCGAGCGTGGCCTGGTGATCGACACCGGCGAGCGCACCGCGGGCGGCCGCGGCAAAGGTCGCGTCGGCTCCTACTACGCCCTGTCCCCGTCCGCCGGAACGGCCCTGGCCATCAGCATCGCGTCGGCCGGCGTGACGGCCGAGTGCCTTGATCCGTACGGCGACACGATCGCCCGCGCCGTCCGCGAGATCCCCCACCCGTCCCAGGTGTCGTCGACGCTCCAGGCCGCGGTGACCGAGGTGGTCACGGCTTCGGGCGTGATCTCGGTCGCCGGGGCAACCCCGGTGCCGCTGCCGGCCCCTCGGCGCCCCCGGCTGGCCGTGGTCAGCGCCGCCGACCCGGTCGACCGGGCGACCGGGCGGCTGGTCGAGCTGCCGGATTCGCCGTTCCTGGTCGGCGCGCTCGACCCGGTCGCGGTGCTGGCACCCTTCGTCGACGGTCCGGTGATCGTCGACAACGACGTCAACTGGGCCGCCCGGGCCGAGCGTGGCCGGGCCGGCGCCGACTTCGCCTACCTCTTCCTGGGCGAGGGCCTGGGCTGCGCGATCGTCAACGACGGCGAGATCAGACGGGGTCGCGGCGGTCTGGCCGGCGAGATCGCCCATGTGATCACGACCGGGCCCGGCGGCCGGGCGGTGTGCTTCACCGAGGTCTTCGCCGACCTGGGCCTCCGCCGGCCGGGAACCGCCGCGATCGACGTGCCCCGGCTCCTGGCCGCCTGCGCCGGCCCGACGCCGGCCCGAGCCGCCCTGGCCGAGGCCGTCACCGGCGTCGTCGCCGCGGTGGTGGCGTTGACCGACCCGGCCCAGATCCTGATCGGCGGCGCCTGGGGCCCGGCCCTGATCGACCCGCTCCGCGCGGCGGTCGCCCAGACCCCGCGCCCGGTCCCGCTGACCCCGGCGACGGCCACCCCCGACCCACCCTTCGCAGGCGCCCGCGGCGAAGCCCTCACCCTCTTGCACGCGGCGATGGTCATCGCAGGAGTTGCCTCTCCTGAGAACACTGGCACGCCGGATGGGGCGACCAGGAGCGCCGGCGGTGGTGGCCCGGCCGGCTGATCTCGACCGCCGCGCCCAGGGATTCCGGCGTGCCGCCGTCCAGGAAGGTCAGGGCCTCGGCCGCCGCGTAGGCCGTCGCGGCCAGGATCACGGCCACCGTGGCCGGCTCGGAGGTCACCGTGGGGTCGGCCCACTCGGGGTCGCGGTCGTGGCGGTGCAGGTCGACGCAGCGCAGGCACGGGCCGCCCTGCGCGGGGACGAAGGGCCCGATCACCGCCACCCCCTCGCGGAGCCCCAGCTGCAGGTGGGGGCGCCGGCGCCGGGACAGCGACGCCGCGAGCAGGCCCACCGGCTCGCGGTAGCGGAGCTGGAGCTGGAGATCGATCGCTCTGTTGCGTACCCGCGTGGTGTTGATCTCTGGGGACGCACGAAGCAGGGCCGAAGCGACCGCCTCATCCCGCGACCGGCCGAGATCGGCCGCGCTCAGCGGGCCGCCGGGCAGCTCCGCGGCCGTCACCTCGCCGGGCAGGTCGGTCTCCACGTGGCCGATCCCGGCCGAGGCCAGCGCCACCGCCACCCCGGCGCCGAGGCGGCCCTCGCCGGTGACCCGCACCACGGCTCGCGCCCGCCGCCGCAGCACCGACGCGGGAGCGGGAACGCCGTGATGGGCCAGCGCCGCCGCCTCACCCGCGAAGCTCACGACGTCTCGTGGCAGCACCGGGACCAGCAGCCCGTTGTCGGCCAGCGTCTGCAGCAGCGCTCGCGTGGTGGCCGGCGCGAGCCCGAGGCGGCACGCGTGGTGGACGACGAGGCGATCGGTGCGGGTGCCGTCGACGAGGTCGAGCACGGCCGCCGGATCGACGCCGGGTAGCTCGATCACCACCGGCCGGGACGTGCCGAGCTGCAGGCCGTGGGGGCCGCGGCGGAGGCGAGGGACACCGGGGATCAGAACCGGACGCTGCGGGGGCATGAGTGACAGGGTGTCACTGAGCCGTTGCGGTCAGAGGAGTTATCCACAGGGCGATGGCCACCCTACGCACGGTTGTCCACAGCTGTGAGCAAGTTATCCACAGGGCTGTGGCTACTTACTCAACGTGTGCGCGTGACCACAAGTTACGCCTCCAACGAGTGAGGGGCGGCCGAAGCCGCCCCTCGCCAGTCGGTTACCTGGATCAGGCCTTGGCCTTGCCCAGGATGCGGTTGACGGTCGTGCCGCAGACCGGGCACTTGCCCTTGGCCATGTTCATGCCCGTCTTCGAGACCTCCACGGTGCCCTGGAAGTCGCGCTTCTCCTTGCACTTCACGCAGTAGCCGTTGTACGTGTTGTCGGCCACGGTTCCTCCTCGTCATGTATGCCGGCCCGGCCGGCCCGGTGCCCGGCTCGCGGCGTGTCGCCGCGACCTGTGTTCGGCGCTGGACCGCTCCGCGACCACGGGATGCGGCCGCCTTTCCGCGGCGGACGATACCCAGGTCAGGCCGTTTCCATGTCAGCGCAACGTCGGCTGAGTTGCCGACAGCGAGAGTGTGCGTCGCGATCACGCCCTTTTTAGGCAGATATGCCGGGACACGCCGGGGAATACGCTCAGAAGCTCCCAAACGGGACGATGACCATGTCCGGTGATCCGATTTGTGGTGGGGTACGGCCTACCCTGTTGCGTTCTGGAAAAATCTTTTCGGTCACTCGGGTACGAAGCTCGTTTTTCCGGCGCGTGTCGTTCGCCGTACCCTTGCGGTGACATGGGTCTCACGGATTAGCGTCTTTACGTGAACCCGAATCTGGGCCCCGCGAGCCGGTGATGGCCCGGACACGCAAGCCTGTCGTCGAGGTGCGCCGAAGTCAGCGCAGGCGCCGGACCGTGTCCGCCTACCGCGACGGCGAGCGCGTCGTGGTGCTCATCCCCGACCGCTTCTCCCGCGCCGAGGAGACGGAGTGGGTCGAGCGGATGCTCGCCCGGCTGGCCGCCCGCGAGGAGCGCGTACAGCGTAGCGACGACGAGCTGGCCGCCCGCGCCCGGCGTCTGACCGTCCGCTACCTGCCCGACCACGCCCGTCGCGTCGACCCGGCCAGCGTCCGCTGGGTCACCAACCAGAACGGCCGCTGGGGCAGCTGCACCCCCGACGACGGCACCATCCGCATCTCCCACCGCATCCAGGAGATGCCCGACTGGGTGCTCGACTACGTGCTCCTGCACGAGCTGTCCCACCTGGTCGTCCCCAGCCACTCGGCCCGCTTCTGGGACCTGGTCAACCGCTACCCGAAGGCCGAGCGCGCCCGCGGCTACCTCGAAGGCATCAGCGCCGCCACCGGTCTCGTCCTCGGCGACGAGTAGATCAAGATCCAGATCAAGGGCCAGATCCAGATCAAGGGCCGGTCGTAGCGGGGTGGGTGGTGCAGACCGCTGCTCCCGCCGAGGGTCGCTCCGCTCCACCTGCGTAAGTGGTCACCCTCGGGCCGCTGACGCGGTCACCCTCGGGCCGCTGACGCGGTCACCCTCGGGCCGCTGACGCGGTCACCCTCGGGCCGCTGACGCGGTCACCCTCCGGCCCGCAGATGCGGTCACCCTCGGGCCGCAGATGCGGTCACCCTCCGGCCCGCAGACGCGGTCACCCTCGGGCCCGCAGACGCGGCCCACCTCGCTGGAGGGTGGGTTGCGCTGCGCGACGAGCCGCCGCCTCCCCCACCCCGGCACTGGGTGGGTCGGAATGTAGCGCGCCGGTGTGACGAGACCGGGAAGTTATCCACAGGCGGGCGGAGGTAGCCTCGCCGCGTGGTGCGTCGTGTGGTGGTGGCTCTGCTGGTGCCGGTGACCTGGTCGCCGCCTGGTGTTGATCCGGGTGCGTGGCGGGCGGCGCTGGCCGAGGATGTGGTCGATCTGCTGGCCCGGCTGGCCGAGGCCACGCCCGCGATCGCGGCCACGCCGGCCGACAAGGCGCTGGCCGAGGAGATCGCCTGGCCGGGGACGGTTGTCTACGAGGTGGCGACGGCCACGATCAGGCCGGTGTTGGAGGCCGCCGCCCGGGACGGCTTCGATCAGGCCGCGGTGATCGCCGCCGACGCCCCGGACGTGCCGGGGATGCTCCTGGGCAAGCTTCTGCGCCCGCTGGAGCGCAAGGCGGTGGCGGTCGCGCCGGGGCTGGGGGTGGCCGCCCAACTGCCGCCGCCGGAGTGGCTGACCGATCACGACATGGACGGCGCCACGCCGATGGCTCTGCGCCGGACCGCGCCGCAGCCCAGCGACGTCGAGTCGACTCCGGAGTGGCGCCGGCTGCGCGGCCCGGCCGACCTGGCCACCCTCGACCCGGCCCTGGAGGGCTGGGAGAACACCCGAGCCCTCCTGGGCGGCTGACCTAAGCCACGACATGCGCGGCTGTCCGAAGCCCACGACATGCGCGGCTGACCTAAGCCCACGACACGCGCGGGCGACCTGTAGCCACGATGCGGCGGGTTGACGGGACGCCACGATGTGGTGGCGGACCTGCGCCTGCGACGCGGCCGGTCGACCTGTGGAGAGGGGGCGGTTGAGCTCGGCGGGACCTCGCCGAGACTGTGGAGAAGCCCAGCCCTCACGCACGCCGAGCCGTCGCCGGAGGCGAGGCGACCTCGGCGGGAGCTGCGGTCCGCACCACCCGCCGAGCTACGACCTCGATCTTAGGCTTTGGGTTCTTCGTCCGGTTCGTCAGAGGAAGACGGGCCATCCAGCTCGGAGATGTCCCAGTCGAGCTTGGCCTCGGCGAACGCCGCCGGGTTGGCGAAGTCTTCGTCGGTCGGCAGCAGGTCGGGGTGGTCCCAGAGCGCGTCACGGCCCGCGATGCCGCGGTGTTCGGCGACCGCCGCCCACAGCGCGCCCGCCTCACGCAGCCGCCGCGGCCGCAGCTCGAGGCCGACCAGCGCCGCGAACGTCTGCTCGGCCGGGCCACCCGCCGCGCGCCGGCGCCGGAACGCCTCGCCCAGCGCGATCACCGACGGCAGCCGGTCACCCGCGGCCGTGTCGACGACGTGGCCGACCCAGCCCTCGACCAGCGCCAACGCCGTCTCGAGGCGGGCCAGGCTGGCCTTCTGCTGTGGTGTGTCCTCGGGCGTGAAGATGCCCTCGAGGGCCATCGCCTGCATCGACTCGGGGTCGGACGGGTCGACGCGGCTCATCGCCTCTTCGATCGCCTCGCGGTTGACCGTGATGCCCGCCGCGTACGTCTCGACCGCGTTGAGCACGTGGGCCCGCAGCCACGGGACGTGCTGGAAGAGCCGCTGGTGGGCCGCCTCGCGCAGCGCGACATAGAGCCTGACCTGGTCTTCCGGGATCTCCAGGCCCTCGCCGTAGGCCTTGATGTTGGCCGGGACGAGCGCCGCCGTGCCGGCCGGGCCGAGCGGCAGGCCGATGTCACCGGCCGACAGCACCTCGGCGGCGAGCTGGCCGAGCGCCTGCCCGAGCTGGCCGCCGAACAGGGCGCCGCCCAGCGTGGCGACCATCGACTGCATCGGGCCGAGCTGGGACTTCGCCTCTTCAGGGACGAGGTCGCTCATCGCGCCCACCATGCGGCCGGCGATCGGGTCGCACAGCTTCTTCCACACCTCGAGCGTGTTGTAGATCCACTCGTTGCGGTTCCAGCCGGCCATCGCGCGGACGCCGCTGGGCATCGCGGACACCGGGTCGAGCCAGAGGTCGGCGAGCCGTAGGCTCTCTTCGACCTGGTTGCGCTCGACGATGGTCACGGCGGGGTCGCCGGAGCCCTGGAGCTGGCTCGCCGCCACCTGGCGGGCGAGGTCCCAGTTCACCGGGCCGCTTCCGCCACCGGCGAACATCTGCTGCAGCTGATTCATGAACTGCTGCATCTGCTGCGGATCGGAGGGATCGGGCGGCTGGGCCCCCGGCAGGGAGAAGCCGAACGGGATATCAGGCACGTGGTCAACGGTACGCGCGAATTGGGTTCCCGGTACCTATGCAGGTGTCAGCTCAGAGAGAACTCAGGGTGGGTGGGTACGCTCACGCGCATGAGACGTCGCGGTGTCACGGTAATCCTCGGCGCCCTGATCACCGCGCTGCTTGCCATCGGGGTCATGGCCGTCCCGATGCCGTATGTCGTGTTGAAGCCCGGTCCGACGGTGAACACGCTCGGTTCGGACAACGGCAAAGAAGTGATCCAGGTGACGAAGGCGACCACGTCGACGTCCAAGGGGCAGCTCCGGCTGACCACCGTCGGGGTGCAGAACGACGTCGAACTGGTCTGGGCGATCCGCGGCTGGTTCAGCAACGACCAGGCGGTCGTGCCGCGCGACGTCATCTACCCGCCGGACCAGACCGAGGAACAGGTCGAGGAGACCAACAAGCAGGAGTTCCAGGGCTCGCAGTCCAGCGCCGAGACGGTCGCGCTGCGCAAGCTCGGTTACCCCATCCAGACGTACGTCGCCGACGTCACCGCGAACGGCCCGTCGGCCGGCAAGCTGGTCAAGGACGACATCCTGACCTCGGTGGACGGCACCACGGTGACCAGCCCCGCGAAGCTGACCGAGCTGATCCAGGCCAAGCCCGCCGGCACCGAGCTGACGCTGGGCTACACCCGCGCGGGCAAGCCGGCCACCGTCAAGATCAAGACCGCGGACGACAAGGGCACGCCGCGCGTCGGCGTGCAGATCGACAAGAAGCAGCCGCACCCCTTCGACGTCACGATCGACCTGACCGAGATCGGCGGCCCCAGCGCCGGCCTGATGTTCACGCTCGGCATCATCGACAAGCTCGAGCCGGAAGACCTGACCGGCGGCAAGATCATCGCCGGCACCGGGACCATCGACGACGAGGGCAACGTCGGCCCGATCGGCGGCATCCCGCAGAAGCTGGTCGGCGCGAAGGCGGCCGGCGCTCAGATCTTCCTGGTCCCCAAGGACAACTGCGCCGAGGCGCTCCGCAACGCGGTGACCGGGCTGCCGATGGCCGAGGTGGCCACCGTGGACGACGCGCTCACCGCGCTCAAGACCTTCAATACCGGTGGCACACCCAAACCGTGTACCGCTGGCTGACAATGCGTTGCAAACGAGTGGGTGGAGTTTACGTTGGTAATGCGTAACAGTCCCCTGCCGAGGATGAGCCGGCGCGGTCGCGTCACGGTCGGCGTCCTGGTCGGGGTCTTTCTTCTTTTCACATTGCTGGGCTGGGGCATCGACCAGTACACCGATCTCCTCTGGTTCCGCGAGGTCGAGTTCGCCAACGTCTACACCGGCGTGCTGTTCACGAAGGTGTTGCTGTTCCTGGCGGTGGGCGCGGCGATGGCGCTTCTGGTGGCGGGCAACCTCTACCTCGCGTACCGGCTCCGGCCACTGCTCCGCCCGCATTCGGCGGAACAGGCCACGCTGGAGCGCTATCGAATGGTGCTGGCCCCGCGGCTGGGCACCTGGATCGCCGTCCTCTCGATCATCGTCGGCTTCTTCGCCGGCGTGAGCGCACAGAACCGCTGGAAGGAGTGGATGCTCTTCCAGAACGCGCAGCCGTTCGGCGTCCGCGACCCCCAGTTCAACGTGGACATCGGCTTCTACGTCTTCGACTACCCGCTGTGGCGCTACCTCCTCGGGGTCGGCTTCACCGCGATCGTGCTGGCGGTGATCGGCGCGCTCGCCGTCCACTACATCTTCGGTGGGGTACGCCTGCAGGGCGTCGGCGACCGCATGACACCCGCCGCCCGGGCCCACCTGACCTCGCTGGTCGCGGTGTTCGTGCTGCTCAAGGCGGTCGCGTACATTCTCGACCGGCGCGCGCTGCTGCTCGAGCAGCATGTGTCACCCGGTCTGTACGGCGCCGGGTACACCGACGTGAACGCGTTGTTACCGGCCAAGGAGATCCTCGCGTACATCTCCATCGTGGTCGCGGTGGCGATCGTCGTGTTCTCCAACGCGGTCATGCGCAACCTGGTCTGGCCGGGCGTCTCGCTGGCCCTGCTGGCCATCTCGGCGGTCGCGATCGGCGGCATCTACCCGCTGGCCGTGCAGAACTTCACCGTCCAGCCGAGCCTGCAGGACAAGGAAGCGCCCTACATCCAGCGGTCGATCGACGCGACCAGAGCGGCCTTCGGCATCGCACAGACCGATATACGCCCGTACGCCTCCGGCAACACCAGGGCGCCGGCGAACCTGTCGTCGAACACCAGCGCCCAGAACGTGCGGCTGATCGATCCACAGCTGGTGTCCGAGGCGTTCACCCAGTCCCAGCAGGTGCGCGGTTTCTACGACTTCGGCGCCAAGCTGGACGTGGACCGCTACACCGTCGAGGGCAACACCCGGGACTACGTGGTCGGTGTCCGCGAGATCAACGACCAGCAGCTGACCGCGCAGCAGCGCAACTGGCTCAACCGGCACACCGTCTTCACCCACGGGTACGGCCTGGTCGCCGCGCCCGCCAACCAGGTGTGCAGCGGCCTGCCGCACTTCGTCTCCGGCTTCCTCGGCGAGCAGAAGGCCGACCCCAGCCAGGACGCCGCCTGCGCGCCGTCCGAGCAGATCAAGGTCGAGCAGCCGCGCGTCTACTACGGCGAGCAGGCCACCGAGTACGCGATCGTCGGCCAGGCCGACAAGGACCGCAACGTCGAGTTCGACCGCCCGCAGCCGGGCGACAGCAACGCCGAGGAGCGCTACACCTACGAGGGCAAGGGCGGCGTCCCGATCGGGTCGTTCGGCCGCCGGCTGGTGTTCGCCATCAAGAACACCGAGAGCAACTTCGTCCTGTCCGACGCGGTCAACAACAGCAGCAGGCTGATGTACGTACGGAATCCGCGCGACCGGGTCGAGAAGGTCGCCCCGTTCCTCACCATCGACGGTGACCCGTACCCCGCCGTCGTCGACGGCCGCATCCAGTGGATCCTCGACGGCTACACGACCAGCAACAGCTACCCGTACTCGCAGCAGGTCAACCTGCAGACCGAGACCCGCGACGAGACCACCAACCAGGGCACCTTCGCCCTGGAGCGGGACAACGTCAACTACATGCGCAACTCGGTCAAGGCCACCGTCGACGCGTACGACGGCACGGTGAAGCTGTACGAGTTCGACGGCCAGGACCCGGTCCTGAAGGCCTGGAACAAGGCCTTCGGCGGCAACCTGATCGTCCCCAAGAGCCAGATCCCCGAGTCCCTGGAAGCGCACTTCCGGTACCCCGCGGACCTGTTCAAGGTGCAGCGCAACCTGCTGGCCAGCTTCCACGTCACCAACGCCGGCGAATACTTCTCCGGCCAGGACTTCTGGCAGGTCCCCAACACGCCGGACGCGCCCCAGGAGGGCGTCAAACAGCCGCCGTTCTACCTGAACGTGCAGCTCCCCGGCCAGGACAGCACCAGATTCCAGCTCACCTCGGCCGTCACCCCACGCAACCGCGACAACCTGGCGGCCTTGATCTCCGGCAGCTATGTCGACGGCCAGCCCAAACTGGAAGTCCTCGAACTACCCGACCAGACCGCCATCCCCGGCCCCGTCCAGGTGCATCAGCGGATGGCCAACAACGCCGAGGTCAGATCCCAACTGACCCTTCTGTCCACCAGCACCCAATCCACGGTGCTGTACGGAAACCTGATTTCCTTGCCGGTGGGCGACGGCATGCTCTACGTAGAACCCATCTACGTCAAAGGCACTCAGGCCAACGCCACCCCGCTGCTCCAGAAGGTCCTGATGTCCTTCGGCGACGGCAGCCAGTACGTAACCCTGGCCAACAACCTGGAAGAGGGTCTGGCCGACCTGATCAAAAAGGGCCAGGCCGCCGGCACCGGCAACAACCCGCCGGCCAACACCGAGAAGCCGCCGACCACCGGCACCAACCCGCCGGCGACGGGCCCCGTGGCCCAGGCCGCAGCCGAACTCGACACGGCCATCAACAACGCCCGGGACGCCCAGAAGAGCGGCGACTTCGCCCGCTACGGCCAGGCCCTGCAAAACCTCGACAGCGCCATGACCAAGTACCAGGACGCCGTCCGAGCGGCCGGAGGCACCGTCACACCCAACGCCTCCACGCCACCCAGCCCATCAGCAAGCGCCCCCGCGCCCAACCCAAGCCCCAGCGGCTGACGGATTTCGTGGCCCGCCCCCTGTGGGGCGGGCCACGCCCACCCGTTTTGCAGGTAACTGAGCCCCTGCGCTACTGTTAACGAGCCGACGCGGGGTGGAGCAGCTCGGTAGCTCGCTGGGCTCATAACCCAGAGGTCGCAGGTTCAAATCCTGTCCCCGCTACAGAGATGGGAGACCCCTGTCCAGCCCTTCGGGCTTGGACCGGGGTCTCTTTCGCTATTCCGCGATGGGGGCCGAGCCCCCAAACCCCCACGGTGCGGTGGTTGCGGTTTTCGGGGTTGGTTTCTGGTGGGTGGGCTTGTTGACCTTCGGCCTCACCTCTTCGCTTGGCCTTCGGCCTTTGCTTGAGTTTGGGTGCGGTGGGGCTTTGGGCGCGCTTCCTGAAGCGTTGTTTGGGCTGGTCGGGGGTGTGGTGGCGGGGGAATGGGTGTGCCGGGTGCTGGGGGGCGGGCGGGCTGCGGTAGGCTTTGTGAGGCGACGCGGGGTGGAGCAGCTCGGTAGCTCGCTGGGCTCATAACCCAGAGGTCGCAGGTTCAAATCCTGTCCCCGCTACGACATGAAGAGGCCCGGTCCAGCACTGCTGGATCGGGCCGCTTTGTGTTTGCGGTGGGCGGGCAGGCCTGGGCCAAGCGTGAGGTGATCTCACGCCTCGAGCGCGAGGGCCGTGACTGACAACGGCAAGGCCTCGGGGCAGTGAGGGTGATTGGCTGGCCCCCGAGCCCCACCACGAAGCCGCACTGCGAGTGCCGGCGCGCCCCACCATTGGAAGCCTTCGCAGTGCCCCGGGTTTGACCGAAACCGCACCCCAAACGGCAGCCCGCCGCTGGGAGTCCAAGCCGGGCCCCGCGCCTGCACCCTCCCCTCCCGCCGGTGAAGGGTTTGACCTCGCCGGAACATCCAACGGGGGCGTGGGCGGCCTGACGGCTCGGACGGCAGCACCAACCGACGGCCCGGTGTCCTATGTTTTGACCTTCTGGAACGAGACGACGGCGGCCTGATTCGCGGTGTGTCAACCTTCCGCTCCGACCTGGTAGCGGTGCTGCATGACGTTGTCGCCGATCAGCATGTACGGGCGGCCGCTGTTTCCCCATGTTCCGATCTGCGGCAGCTGTCGATGGCCCGGTGTCCTCGTGACCTCGGCCTCGGCACGCAGTGCCGCCGATGGCCGGCCGTTGAGCTTGAGCTCGAAATTCCGTTGCGCCTTCCTGGGACCCCGTTACCTTGGTCCCTAGGGACCACGACGGGGGGAGTGCTATGACTGAGGCGGCGAACAAGATCGAGCGGGTTCAGCTCGGTGTGCGGCTGGAGGCGCGGCTGGTGAAGGTGCTTAAGGGCCTGGCCGAGTTCAACGATGAGACGCTCGGGGAGCTGCTCGAGAAGATCATCCTGCATTCCTTCGAGCCGGTGCCGGGAGACGAAGGGGAGTCCAGCGCGAGCCCCCACAGCAAGGCCCAGCTCAAGGCGATCGAGGACCTCAAGAAGGTCTACGGCCTCGACTACGAGACGCACGGCGCACGAGACTTCCCCAAGCAGTCCGTAGCCGGCTGACGCCTTCGACGTCAAGGCTCCGACCCGCGTTGACCAAGACGGCGCCGTTGGCGCTGATCAAGGACCCCTCCGGGCCCCAGCCGGCGGGCCGGCTGGAGGGTCGGCAGGCTTGCACTCGTCGGCGGGGACGTCACCGGCGGCTCGTGAGTTATGACCGCGTTCCCCACCGCGCCGGCCGGCGATGAATCAGCGGGTACTCCGGCCGGATCCAGCGAGCACACTGCACCGGCCTGGCAGCGCTCGGCGGGGAGTGTCAGGCCGGTACCAGCCCTGTGTGCGTTCCCTGCCAGCCGCGCCCACCAGGCTCGACGGCATGACGATCACCCTGCGGCCGGGCACCACCGTGATGTTCACCGGCGACTCGATCACCGACCTGTGGCGACCCGACGGCGAAGGCCGGTGCGGCTACCCGCTCCTGGTCGCCGGCGAATGGTGCTTCCGGCACCCGGACCGGCCCATCACCTGGCTGAACACCGGGAACGCCGGCGACAAGGTCAGCGACCTCGAAGCCCGCTGGCAAGCCGACGTGCTCGACGCACGCCCCGACCTGGTGTCGATCCTCGTCGGAGTCAACGACAACAGCTGGCACACCCTGGACCCGAGCGGCCACGAGATCTCGGCGGACGAGTTCGCGGCGGGGTACGGCCGCCTGCTCGCTTCCCTCGCCGGGACGGGCGCCGAAATCATCCTCATCGAGCCGTTCCTCCTGCCGATCCGAGGCGTCGTCGAAGCCGGGATCCACCGCGACGGCGAATCCGGCGCCGTGCTCATCGACGACGACGTCCGCCGCGCATGGCGCACCGGCCTGAACTCGAAGATCGCGGCCGTCCGGCAACTCGCCGTCGAGTACGGCGCGCACCTGCTCGCCGCCGACGGCATGTTCGCCGGCCTCGCCGCGAGGACCGGACCGGAACACTGGTCCGAAGACGGGGTGCACCCGACGCCGGCGGGCCACGCCGCACTCGCGGATTCCTGGCTACGCCTGGTGGCGTGACTCCGCCTGTCTTAGCGGGTGCCGGGGAGGATGGCGGCGCTCGCGTTCGCGGCGCGCGTGACTCGAAGGCGGGGTCAGGGGCGCCCGCCCCAACCGCAGGTCACGGCCAGGTAGAGGTTGGCAATGAGGTTCGATTGCAGACAGCGCTGTCAACGCTGTTTCGGCTGTTGGGCGCGCTCCCAGCCACCCCGAGACCAGGAAAGAACGACCTGCCCATTGACAGCGCTGTCTAACCCGGCGCAGGATCGGCCCAGGGCCGATGTTTCGGGCGTGTTAATGGGATGACGCCCCTGTCCAGGAGGTGGGTCGAGCATGACTGAGCTTCCTGCGGGTCGCCCCACCGTCTATGACGTGGCGCGGGTGGCCGGGGTCTCCATCAAGACTGTTTCGCGGGTGGTCAATCAGTCCGCGGGGGTCTCGGACAAGACGCGACAGCTGGTTCTCGGTGTGGTCGAAGAGCTGGGGTACGTCGTCAATCCGGCGGCGCGCAGCCTGGTCACCGGGAGCAGCAGCACGATCGGGGTGATTGTCGACTCGATCGCCGACCCGTTCTTCGCCTCGCTGGTCAGCGTGGTCGAGGTGCGGGCGCTGGCGGCCGGGTTCAGCACCCAGGTGGCGTCGACCTGGCGGGATCCGCAGCGGGAACGGGACCAGCTGCTGCGCATGACCCGGGAGAATGTCAGCGGGCTGATGCTCGCCCCGACCATGGGGGATCACAGCTGGTTCGCGGCCACGGTGGGGGATGTGCCGGCGGTGCTGGTCGACCGTGGGTGGCCCGGTTCGGGGCTGGACATGGTCGGGGTCAACGACCGGGCGGGCGCGAAGCACGCGGTCGAGCAACTGCTGAAGGCGGGGCATACGCGGATCGCGTTTCTCGGTGACGACACGGAGCTGACGACGACCGAGCACCGGCGGGAGGGATATCTGGCCGCGATGGATGCGGCCGGAGTGCCCGTCCCCGAGGAACTGGACCGGGGGTCGCTGGCCATGACCGATCCGGGCGTGGGGGCCGTGACCGAGTTGCTGGAGCTGCCCGATCCGCCGACGGCGTTGTTCTCGTCGAACGCACGGGCCAGCCTGGGCGCGGTGCGGGCGTTGCACATGACCGGGCGTACCGATGTGGCGCTGATCAGCTTCGGGGACTTCGAGCTGGCGGACGCGCTGCAGCCGGGAATCACCGTGGTGGATCACGATCCGGCGCTGATCGCCGCCACGGCGGTCGAGCGGCTGCTGGCCCGGATCGGCGGGGCCCAGCTGGTTCCGGCCGAGATTCTGTTGCCGACACCGCTGGTGAAGCGGGGATCCGGAGAGGTGCCATGCAACCGGTCTTGATGCCGCCGAACATCATCGATCACTTCTACCGGGGTGGCGACCGGCTGACCGCCTTCCGGGGCGTGCCGCAGCATTCGCCCAGGACGCCGGAGGAGTGGCTGGCGGCGACCGTGCACCGGGCCGGCGAGCCGGAGGTGGGACTGAGCCGGTTGGCCGACGGGTCGCTGTTCGCGAAGCTGGTCGAGGCGGATCCGGAAGGCTGGACGGGGTTCGAGCACGGCGGCCCGGGCGCGGGTCCGGCCGACACGGGCCTGCTCGTGAAGTTTCTGGACGCGGGGCAGCGGCTTCCGGTGCACGTACACCCGACACGATCTTTTGCTATAGCAAATTTGCACTCTTGCTATGGCAAAACCGAGGCGTGGCACATCCTCGACGTTCGCGGTGACGATCCGGCCGTGTGGGTCGGGTTCCGCGAGGACGTCGACGAACGCGAGCTGGCGGCGCGGGTGGACGCTCAGGACTCGGAGTGGCTGCTCGGGCACATGAACAAGATCTCCGTACGGCCGGGCGACGGGATTCTGGTGCCGGCGGGGCAGCCGCATGCGACCGGCGCGGGCATCTTCCTGGTCGAGGTGCAGGAGCCGACCGACTTCTCGATTCTGCTGGAGTGGTCGGTCACCACCGCCACGCGCGACGAGTCGCACCTCGACCTGGGGTTCGAGACGGCGTTGCGCGGGGTGAGCCATCGGGCGACAGGCGCCGACGAGCTGGCCTCGCTGCTGCACCACCTCGATCCCGGCACGCGCGACGGCGGTCTGCTCAGGGCGCTGCCGGCCGCGGCGGATCCGTTCTTCCGAGTCGATGTGGCCGCGCCGGGCGCCAGCGACGAGGCCGGCGGTGCGAAGGCCGAGAGCGAGGCGGCCGGCGGCGAGAAGGTCGGCGGCGAGAAGGTCGGCGGCGAGGTCGGCGGTGCGAAGGCCGGCTGCGAGGTGGTCAGCGTGCCGCGCGGCTTCGCCGTCGCGATCGTGCTGGCTGGTCAGGGTGAGCTGGGCTGGTCCGGGGGTGGCGTGGCGATCAAGAGCGGTGAGGTGTACGCGATCCCGGCCGGCCTCGGCGACTGGACCGTGACGGGCCCGGCCCGGGTGGCGATCTGCCGGCCCGGTGTGGGGTGGCCCGACCTGACGTGATGCGTGAGTTTTCCCCCCGACGGAGGTGCAACATATGACAACGGTTCTCAGAGCCGAGGGCCTGTCCCGGTCCTTCGGGCACGTGATGGCCCTCAACGCGGCCGATTTCGACATTGATCAGGGCGAGGTGGTGGCCCTCATCGGTGACAACGGCGCGGGCAAGTCGACCCTGGTCAAGGCGCTCACCGGCAACCTGCAGCTGGACTCCGGCCAGATCGAGTTCGAGGGCCGGCCGGTGACGCTGGAGTCGCCGACGGCGGCCACCCGGCTGGGCATCGAGGTGGTGCACCAGGACCTGGCCCTGGCGCCGCACCTGAGCCCGGCGCAGAACATGTTCCTCGGGCGGGAGATCTCGGCCAAAGGTGTGCTCGGCTGGCTGGGCTTCATGGACAACAAGGCGATGCGCGACCAGACGCGGCAGCGGCTGGCCGATCTCGGCGGCACCGTACGGGCGCTGAACTCGCCGGTCGGCTCGATGTCCGGCGGCCAGCGGCAGCAGATCGCCATCGCCCGGGCGATCGCGTGGGCCGACAAGGTCGTCTTCCTGGACGAGCCGACGGCCGCGCTGGGCGTGGTGCAGACCAAGAACGTCCTCGACTCGATCAAGCGGGTGCGTGACCGCGGCATCGCCGTGGTGCTGATCTCGCACTCGATGCCCGAGGTGCTCGAGATCGCCGACCGCGTCCAGGTGATGCGGCTCGGCCGGCGGGTCGCCACCTATCGGGGTGCGGACACCAACGTCGAGGAACTGGTCGGCGCGATGACCGGCGCCCTGGACTTCAAGGAGGCGGCGGCGTGACCACGGCGGCTACGACCAAGGTGGAGAACGCCCGGGACGAGGACGACGAGTCGGGCACCCTGCTCCAGCGGCTGGCCGGCACCCAGGCGGTGTGGATCCTCGGCGTGCTCGTGGTGATCATCGCCTTCTTCTCGATCGCCGGCGGCGACCGCTTCCTCTCCGCGGCCAACTTCTCGCTGATCAGCCAGAACCTGGCCGTGCTGGCGGTGCTCGGGGCCGGGATGACCTTCGTGATCATCACCTCCGGTATCGACCTGTCGATCGGATCGGTGCTGGTCTTCTCGTCGGTGATCTCGGCCAAGCTGATGGATTCGATGGGCGGCGACGGCGCCGGCGTGGTCCTCGTGGGCATCCTGGCCGCGGTGGTGGCCGGCGCCGCCTGGGGCTGGCTGAACGGCTTCCTCATCGCGTACGCCAAGATCCCGGCCTTGATCGTCACCCTCGGCACGTTGTCGGCGGCTCTCGGCCTCGCCTACGTGCTCAGCAAGGGCATCAACATCACGGTGAGCGCGGAATCGCTCACCGACTTCGGTATCTACACGCGGTTCGCCGGGCTGCCGGCGCTGCCGCTGGTGGCGCTGGTGATCGTGGTGATCTTCGGCATCGCGCTGCACCGAACCCGGTTCGGCCGGCACACCTACGCGATCGGCTCCAACCAGGAGGCCGCCCGCCGGGTGGGCATCCGGGTCGACCGGCACCTCATGCTGGTCTACCTGATCACCGGTGTGCTCGGTGGCATCGGTGCGGTGATGTACCTGGCCCAGTTCGGCACCACGACGATCGGCGGCCAGTCGCTCACCAACCTCAATGTGATCGCCGCCGTCGTGATCGGGGGAACCTCGATCTTCGGCGGCTACGGCTCGATGTTCGGCACGATCGTCGGGCTCTTCATCCCGGCCATCCTGCAGTCCGGCTTCGTGATCATCGGCGTCGACCCGTTCTGGCAGGGCGTCGCCGTGGGCGCCGTACTCATCGCCGCCGTCTATGTCGACCAGACCCGTCGCGCTGCCGCGCAGCGTGGCGCCCCCCGTGCAAAGCAAGCAAAGGAAGGTACCAAGGAATGAGAAGAGGGAATGTCCTCGGCGTCATCACTCTGAGCGCCGCGGTCGTGGTCTCCGCGTCGGCCTGCTCGTCCACCAAGGACGACTCGGCCGGAGGTGGCACCGGTGTCGTCACGCAGCCGTCCAGCTCCGCCTCGTCGGCCGCTCCGGAGATCCCGCTGCCGACCAAGGCCAGCAAGAACTACAACATCACGTTCATCCAGGGTGTCCAGGGTGACGCGTTCTACATCAGCATGCAGTGCGGCATCCAGGAGGAGGCGGCCAAGCTCGGCGTCACCGTCAACACCCAGGGCCCGCAGAAGTTCGACCCGACCCTGCAGAAGCCGATCTTCGACTCGGCCCTGAACGCCAAGCCGGACGCGATCCTGATCGCGCCGACCGACGTGAAGGCCATGCAGGCCCCGCTGCAGACGGCCGCGGCCTCCACCAAGATCGTGCTGGTGGACACCTCGACCGAGGACCCGTCGTACGCGGTGTCGCAGATCGCCTCGGACAACGAGGGCGGCGGCAAGGCGGCCTTCGACGCGATCAAGCAGCTCGCCCCGCAGGGCGGCAAGGTGCTGGCGATCTCGGTCGACCCCGGTATCTCCACCACCGACGCCCGGGTGAAGGGCTTCTCCGAGGCGGCGGCCGCGGACGGCAAGTACCCGTACGTCGGCGTGCAGTACTCGCACAACGACCCGGCCACCGCCGCCCAGCTGGTCACCGCGGCCCTGCAGAAGGACCCCGACATCGTCGGCGTCTTCGCGGCGAACCTGTTCGCGGCCCAGGGCTCGGCCACCGGCATCCAGCAGGCCGGCAAGAAGGGCAAGGTCAACGTGATCGGCTTCGACGCCGGCCCGGACCAGGTCAAGGCCCTGAAGGACGGCACGGTGCAGGCGCTGATCGCGCAGCAGCCGGGCTACATCGGCAAGGTCGGCCTCGGTGAGGCCGTGGCCGCGCTGGACGGTGGCCAGGTGACCAAGGAGGTCCAGACCGGATTCTCGATCATCACCCAGCAGAACGTCGACGGCGACCAGAAGGACGCGGCCTACAAGGCCAGCTGCTGACGATGGCGCCCGGGGTCAGCGGTCGCGGTTGCCGCGGCCGGTGATCCCGGGCTCCTGGTCGGGGGCGCGGCGGGAGCCGATGCGGCCCCGGCCGGAGTTGGCGGCCATCCGCGCGGCGGTGCGGCGCATCGACTCGGCGCGGGCCGCGAGGTTGGTGGTCGGCAGGTCACCGAGATTCCGCGCGGGCGCCTCGCCGGAGCGGGGCTCGGAATGCAGCGGCATCCGCAGCGGCAACTCGATCACGACGGCGGTCGGCCCGTCGTCATCCGGCTCCGACACTGATTCCGGCGACGAAGGCAAAGACGCGGGCGAAGGCGCAGGCGCGGGCGACGAAGAAGGCGCAGGCGGCGGAACGGCGGAGCTGACCATGTTCGCCACCCGGGCGGCCAGGTCGGCGGCCCGCGAGGCGATGTCGGGCTCGACGAGCTGAGCCTCCTGCTCGGCCCGCTCGGCCATGATCGCCCGAGCCGCGTCGGCGGCCCGGCCGGGACGATAGTTGATCAGGCGGGTGCTCTCGGCGCGGTCGAGCAGCGTCGGCTCGGGCGCCGCGGCCGGACGGTTGACCAGCAGCGAGCCCAGGATCGAGACGGTCTGACCCTCGCCACCCTGGTGATTGCGGAACTCGGGCCCGATCAGCAGCCGCGACAGCATGCGGACCTGGTTGGCGTCGATGCCCAGCCTGCCCGCGTTGTCGATGCGGAAGCGGGTGATCGACTGGCGGATCATGTTGGCCACCCGATCGGCGTCGCCGGCCGTGGCCAGGTCGCCGCCCGCGAAGACCAGCGCCGGGAACGAGCCGTCGGCACCGCCGCAGACCAGCTGGATCTGGGTGGCCGCCGCGCCGCGGTCGTCGCTGCGGGCGCCCGGCTGCACACGAAGATGTTGGGGCCAGAGCCAGCGCAGTTCGCCCGAGCGGACCCGCTCGCCGTCCTGGGGACGGTGCGCGTAGATCACGCGGCGGTCGGTGACCAGCACGTCGGTGGCCTCGGGCAGGGTCCACCGGGGCATCGAGGCGGCCTCGTCGAACGCGTATTCCGCCACGCCGCAGCGCCCGCGCCACATCGGCCGCTCGCCGCCCTCAAGGGGCCCGACCACCTCGTCGCCGGCCGAGAAGCCGGCCGGCCCGGCCGAGGAACCGGCGGAACCGGAGGAGCCGGCGCCGGCAGACGCGGCCGAGGAACCGGCCGAGGAGTCGGCATCGGCCCAGGAGGAGGCCGGCACAGCCGAGGAGGAGGACAGGAAGTGCTGTTCGAACATGCGCACGCCTCCCGTCGGCGCCACGATCCGGATCGTCGTGGCCGCATCGATTACATCGGTGCGACATCGACGACGACAAGTCCGCGCGCCGGTATTTCGCGTGTTGGCGGATAGATGACACTTGAGGACTGGCGAACTGGCACTTTCGGACGATAAAGTCCGCGCCTCCCGGCTGATCCGGCGCGTGAAGCGGTCAGGGACGGACGCTGAACAGTCCCGCCGGAGGCTCGGGGGAGGCGACCGCGTCCGCATCGGTCATCGCGGCGGCGCCACCGGCAAATCGGTCCAGATCAGACTCCACGCGTCCCGGGAACCAATCGCCCGCCGCGCGCCGGGACAGCGCGGCCACCGGCGGCGGGGTCGTCCCGGCCACCACGACCAGGTTGCCGAAGCGGCGGCCGCGCAGCACCCCGGCGTCCGCGATCAGGCAGGCCTCGGGCAGCGCGGTCCGGATCGTGGCGACCTGGGCCCGGGCGTGCCGCAGCGGCGGCCCGTCGGCGATGTTGGCGATCAGGAAACCGGCGCCCAGCACCCGGGCCACCTCGGCGAAGAACTCGGCCGAGGCCAGGTGGGCCGGGGTGCGGGCGCCGGCGAAGACGTCCAGCACGATCACGTCGTACCCGCCGCTGGTGGCCCCGCCGACGACCTCGCGCGCGTCGGCGACGCGTACCCGGATCTTGGCCTTGGTGTCCCAGGGAAGCTCGCGCCGCACCAGCTCGACCAGGTCGCCGTCGATCTCCACCACCCGCTGCGGCGAACCGGGCCGCGTCGCGGCCAGGTAGCGCGGCAGCGTCAGCGCGCCGCCGCCCAGGTGCAGCGCGCGCAGCGGTTGCCCGGGCGGGGCCAGCAGGTCGAGCGCGGTGGCCATCCGGCGGACGTACTCGAAATCCAGGTGGGTCGGGTCGGCGAGGTCGACGTACGACTGCGGGGTGCCGTCGATGCGCAACGTCCACGACGAGGACCGGTCCGGGTCGGCCACCAGCTCGGCTCGACCCGACCTGATCACCTGTTGTCGTCGGGGCATCGGGTAAGTATCGGTCAGCTCTACCGTGATCTGATGTTGACCCGGGCCCGAGTGGCCACCTCGATCATGTTCGCCGTGCACGGCTCGGTGACCGGCACGTTCGCGGCCCGCCTGCCGTGGATCGCCGACCACGTCGGTGTCGAGGTCGGCGGCCTGGGTGTGGCGCTGCTGATGCCCGGTGTCGGCGCGCTGCTGGCCATGCCGTTGTCCGGGCGGCTGGTCCACCGGTACGACCTGCGGACGCTGACCCGGCTCCTGATGCTGTGCTGGTGCCTGGCGCTGGTGCCGACGGCGCTGGCCGGCTCGCTGCCCCTGCTGTGCGCGGCCCTGGTCCTGTACGGCGCGACCGCCGGCGTGGCCGACGTCGCCATGAACGCGCACGCCGTGGTGGTCGAGGAGCGTCTCGGCCGGTCGGTGATGTCCGGCTTCCACGGATTCTGGAGCCTGGGCGGGCTGGCCGGCTCGTCGGTCGCCGCGCTGGCCGCGAAGTTCGGCGTGGACGGCCGGGTGCACTTCGCCGCCGCGGCCGCCGTGCTGTGCGTGATCGCCGCGGTCGGGGCGACCGGGCTGCTGCCGCACCGCCCCGAGCCGGAGGTCGACGAGCCGCCGGCCTTCGCGCTGCCGTCCCGGGCGGTGCTGCCGATCGGGCTGGTCGGCCTGTGCGCGGTGTTCGCCGAGGCGGCCGGACTGGACTGGTCGGCCCTGTACGTGCGGAACCTGCTCGACGGCTCGGCCAGCACCGCCGCGCTGACCGTGGCCATCTTCTCGGTGGCCATGGCGCTGACCCGGTTCGCCGGGGACGCGGTGGTGCGGCAGCTCGGCGCGGCCCTGACCGTACGGATCGCCGCGGGCTGCGCGCTGGCCGGTGCGGTCGTCGTGGTGCTGGCCCGGGTGCCGGTCGTCGCCATCGTCGGGTTCGGGCTGGTCGGGGTGGGCATCGCGGTGGTGGTGCCGCTGGTCTTCGCGGCGGCCGGCCGGCTCGATGATCAGCCGGGGCGCAACATCGCCGGGGTGGCCGGCATCGCGTACGGAAGCAGTCTGATCGCACCCGGCGTGCTCGGCGGCATCGCCCACCTCTCGTCCCTGACGATCTCGTTCATCCTGGTCGCGATCCTGCTCGCGGCCATGGGCGCAGCCGCGGGGGCGCTGCGCGCCCGCAACGCCTAGGGTGGGGCGGGTGAGCGTGAAGAGCCTGACCCAGACCGAAGCCGAGGAGCGCGCCGCGCTGCTCGCCGTGGAGCGGTACGACATCGCGGTGGACCTCACCGACCTGCCGACCGGCCCACGGGTCCGCAGCAGGTCGACGATCACGTTCACGTGCACGACCCCGGGCGCCGAGTCGTTCGTGGACGCCGCCGCGACCGTGGTCCGGGCCACCCTGAACGGCCGCGAGCTGGGCCCCGCCGCCGACGGCCGGCTGCCGCTGCCCGGGCTGGCCGCGAGCAACACGCTGGTGGTCGAGTGTGAGCAGCCGGACACCCAGGACGGCGCCGGCGTGCACAAGGCGGTCGACCCGGGCGACGGCGAGGTCTACCTCTGGATGTCGTTCGAGCCGGACGAGGCCCGCTGGGTGTGGGCCTGCTTCGACCAGCCCGACCTGAAGGCGCCCCACGCGTTCACCGTCACCGCGCCGGCCGGCTGGACGGTGACCAGCAACTCGGGCCACGCCCAGGTCAGCGCGTCCGGGTCGTCGCAGGTGTGGGCGTTCCCGGCCACGCCGCCGCTGTCGCCGTACAACACCGTGATCAACGCCGGGCCGTTCTACGAGCTGCGGCGTCAGATCGACGGGTACGACCTGGGCCTGTACTGCCGCCGGTCGTTGGCCGCGGTGCTCGACCGGGACGCCGACAAGCTGTTCACGGTGACCGAGCAGGGCCTGCGCTTCTACGGCGAGCAGTTCGGCATGCCGTTCCCGCAGCCGCGCTACGACCAGGTCTTCATGCCCGAGTTCGGCGGCGCGATGGAGAACTACGGCTGCGTGACCTGGGCCGACACCTTCCTGCGGCGGGCCGAGCCGACCCCCGCCGAGGACGAGCTGCTGGCCAAGGTGCTGCTGCACGAGATGGCCCACATGTGGTTCGGCAACATCGTGACCATGCGCTGGTGGAACGACCTGTGGCTGAACGAGGCGTTCGCCGAGTTCGCCTGCAACTGGTCGGCGGCCGAGGCCACCGCGTACACCGACGCCTGGGCCGGGCATCTCGCCGACGACAAGCTCGACGCGTACGTCGCCGACCAGGGCCCCACCTCGCACCCGATCCACCAGCGGATCACCAACGTGGCCGAGGCCGCGTCGATCTTCGACGCGATCACCTACCCCAAGGGCGCGTCGGTGCTCCGCCAGCTCCAGGTCTACGTCGGTGAAGAGGCGTTCCGCGTCGGCATGACGGCATACTTCGCGCGTTTCGCCTGGCAGAACACCACCCTGCAAGACCTGATCGACGAGCTGGCCGCGGTCAGCGGCAAAGACCTCAACGCCTGGCGGGACGGCTGGCTGTCGCTCGCCGGCACCGACCGGCTGACCCTGGTGTCGGCCGGCGACCAGATGGTGCTCGAAGGTCGGGGTCCGGCCGGCCCGCCGCGCCCGCAGGTGCTCGCGGTCAGCGCCTACCAGAAGCAAGATCAGGCTTTGGTACGCACCAAGCGCGCGCTGGTCGAGGTGCAGTCCGAGCGGACCCCCGTCGACCTGCCCGTGGGCGCCGACTTCTACCTGGTCAACGACGACGACCTGACGTTCGCGACGACCCGCCCCGCGGCCCCCGAGATGGCCGCCGCGCTGCCGACCGCCATCGCCCGCGGGGTGGCCGTGGCGACCCTGTGGGACGCCCTGGTCACCGGCGAGGCGACCGCCGCCGAAACCGCCGCCGGCCTGGTCTCGGTGCTCGACGTGGAGACCGCGCCCGCGGTGATCGAGCCCTACCTGCTGCTGGCCGGCGACGTGGCCGAGTACTGGTCGCCGCCCGCGGCCCGGGAGGCGATCGCGGCCGAGGTGGCCGACGTCTGCCGCCGCCTCGCCGCCCAGCCCGGCAAGAGGCGGATCGCGCTCCGGACCCTGGCCCGGGTCACCACCGACGCCGACGCCCTGCTCGAGGCGGCCGGCGACGACGTCGACCTGCGCTGGCGGGCGCTGATCAAGATGTCCGAGCTCGGCGCCGACACGTCGGTCCTGGTCGCCGACCTGCTGTCCCGCGACACCGACCCCGACGCCAAGTACCGCGCGCTGACCGTGCGGGCGGCGGCGCCCGACGCGGCGGCCAAGGCCGAGATCTGGCAGGCCCTGGCCCTCGACCGCACCGTGCCGATCGGCGCCACGAACGCGGTGACCACCGCCTTCTGGCGCCCCGGCCAGGACGAGGTGCTCACGCCGTACGCCGACAAGTATTTGACCTTGCTTCCCGCCCTGCACCGCAGCGGCATGATCGTGGCGATGCACTACACCCGCCGCCTGTTCCCGGTCTTCACCAGCGACGAGGCCTACCTGACCCGGGCGCGCGAGGCGGCGTCCGGTGACGTCGCGCCGGTGGTGCGAAAGAGCTTGATCGAGCGCGCGGACCAGATCTCCCGCATGCTCCGCACCCGCTCCCTGACCAAGGCCTGACGTCGACATCGAGGGCTCCGAGCTCCGCCTCCTAGAGTCGTCGGACGAGCGCGAGCCGGCCGGCGTGTGACGGACGGCCGGCGTGTGACGGACCGCTAGCGAGCCGGGACGAAGCAGCGGCCGTCGGCGACGCGCTCGTCGTGGGCCTCGTGCGCCTCGTGGAGCAGTTCCATCAGCTCCTGCTCCTGGCGGACGCGCAGACGGTATTTCGGTGGGAGCTGGCGGATGTTCTCCTCCTCGGTGAGGAGCTTGTGGTAGATCTCGTCGCAGTACGCCGGGTCCTGCTCGATGTTCAGGAACTCCCTGGCGTGGCGGCGGGCCGCCGACACGTACGTCTGGGCCCGGCCCTTGGGGCTGAGCAGTGACGCCACCACCGTGACGACCAGGACGGCGACGATGAAGCCGAGGGACGCGCCGGTGCTGATCTCGACCACATCGATGTGCTCGCCACCGTTGATGAACGGCACGTTGTTCTCGTGCATGGCGTGCAGGACCAGCTTGACGCCGATGAACGCGAGGATCGCGGCCAGCCCGTAGGACAGGAAGACCAGGCGGTCGAGCAGGCCCTCCAGCAGGAAGTAGAGCTGGCGCAGGCCGAGCAGCGAGAACGCGGTGGCTGTGAAGACCAGGTAGACGTCCTGGGTGAGGCCGAAAATGGCCGGGATCGAGTCGAGCGCGAACAGCAGGTCGGTGCCGCCGATCGCCACCATGACCAGCAGCATCGGGGTCATCACCCGCTTGCCGTCCTGGAGGGTGAAGAGCTTGTCGCCGTCGTAGGTGTCGGAGGTGCGCAGGAAGCGCCGGGCGACCCGGATGATCAGGTTGTCGGCCGAGCGTTCCTCCCCGTCGTCCTTGTTCCTCAGCAGGTTGCCCGCGGTGACCAGCAGGATCAACCCGAACGCGTAGAACACCCAGGCGAACGAGTTGATCAGCGCCGCGCCCAGGAAGATGAACCCGGTCCGGGCGATCAGCGAGAACACGATGCCGAAGAGCAGCACCTTCTGCTGGTCGGCGCGCGGCACCTTGAAGCTGCCGAGCAGGATCAGGAAGACGAACAGGTTGTCGACCGAGAGCATCGCCTCGGTCACCCAGCCGGCGAAGTACTGCGCGCCGTGGTCGGGTCCGGCGAAGATCAGGACGCCGAGCCCGAAGAGCACGGCGATGCCGATGTAGATCGACGACCAGATGGCCGCTTCCTTGATCGAGGGGATGTGCGCGCGGCGGACGTGGAAGACGAAATCGAAGAGCATGAGCCCGGCGATAGCGACCACAGTCAGCACCCAGACCAGCCCGGACACCTGCATGAGCCCCATGCTAGGGGGAAACAGCGGTCCGCGCCGAGCGCAGTTGCGAGGCGGTCAGGAACAGCGCGCCGCGAAGATCAGCTTCGCGCAGGTCGGCACCCCGGAGATCGGCGCCGGTGAAATCGGCCCTCCGCAGATTCGCCCCCCGAAGATCGGCGCCGATCAGCCGCGCGCCCCGGAAGTTGGCGCCGCGCAGGTCCATTCCGCGCATCCGGCGGCCGATCAGGTCGGCGCCGCGATGGTCGGGTCGTGGCCCGGCGCCGGCTCGGGCCAGCTCACTCGCCCGTTGCAGCAGCGGGTTCACCCGGCGCCGGTGCGCGTCCAGGTCGAGGGCGGCGAGCTCCGCCGGCGTACCCATGGTCAACTGCTCGGTCTGGTCGAGCGCTGCGCGCAGCTTGTCGTGTACGCGCGCGGCGGCGTCCAGCTCGAGCGCCTCGGTGACGTACCAGAGCAGCTCGTGCAGCTGCCGCATCACGGGCAGGGTGGCGAACATCGCCCCGGCCAGCTCGGGCGCCGACCGCCAGTCGCGGCCGCCGAAGGTGTGCTGCGTCACCTGCTGACCGGCGCCGAAGCAGTCGAACACCACGCACCCGCGGAAGCCCCGATCGGTCAGCTGCTGGTGGATGCCGCACCGGAAGTCGTCGGCCAGGTTGGGGCAGGGCCGGCCGGCCGGCTTGTCGATCGCGAAGTCGGATGACCTCGCGAACGCCGGCGCAACACAGCAGAGTCCCGCACATCGGGCGCAATCGGCCACGAGTTCTACCGGCTTTGAGGGCATGAGTCCAGGTTTAGCATTTAACGCTCCGTACTGTCGATCCGGTTGCAACACCTAGTACGACCAGCTAAAAAGGCTGGCCGCCCCGGATGATCAATACACAGGGTAGTTACTCATAGGCTCGCGGCATCGACCCGAGCGATGGAGATCTGTGATGCGCGTACGTTCACCGCGGCTGGTTGCCGCGCTGGCGGCGGCGGGGATCGGGCTGGGCAGCGCGCTGCTCGGCGCCGGCCCCGCGATGGCCGCCACCGTGCCGACCTTGACCGGCCCGGCGAGTGTGGTCGGCTGGAACTGGGCAACCCTGCACGGCAAGGCCGACCCGGGCGCCACCATCCGGTTGCGGGAGGCCGCCTACGTCTACCGCGACGACATGTACTACTCGGAGGCGTTCTTCCCGGAGGACGTCGTCACCGCGACGGCCGACGCGAACGGCGACTTCACCCTGCGCCGCCGGCTCGACTCCGGCTTCGTGTTCGTCGCCGAGGCCAACAACACGGTCGCGCTGCGTTCGGCGCCGCTGTACGTCGGCATCGTGCCGAAGCCGACCCTCGAGCTGAGCGTCTCCGGCACCAACGTGTCGGTGCGCGTCGTGTCCGAGCCGGGCCAGGCGTTCCTGCCGGTCAAGATCCAGCGGCAGTCGGGCAGCACCTGGCAGACGCTGGTCGAGGGCCAGACCGAGACCGAGGGCGTCTACCAGACCGTGCTGACCGGTCAGAGCGGCGCGCAGAACTACCGCGCCTCGGTCGGCCCGGACGACGCCAACCGGGTCCTGGTCGGCAACTCGGTGGTGGTGGGCATCAACGGCGGCCAGCCCAACCCGCCCACCGACCCGACCACGCCGCCGACGACGCCCACCAAGCCGCCGACGACCACCCCGACCAAGCCGCCGACGACCTCGCCGACCAAGCCGCCGGTGAAGCCGGCGCCGGCTCCGCTCGTGGTCAAGCCCGGTGACGTGCGCTTCTCGCTGATCGTCTTCGACCCGGCGGGCAAGGACACCACGAGCAAGCTGAACCAGGAGTACTTCCGGATCACCAACTACACCTCCAAGACCTTCAACCTGAAGTACTGGACGGTGAAGGACCGGGCCGGGAACACCTATCGGTTCACCACGGACTTCTACCTGCGCGGGAAGAAGAACGTGTACATACCGACCGGCAAGGGCACGAACGGCAGGCCCTCGAACTACCGGTACTGGGGCCGTAAGGGCTTCATCTGGGACAACGGCGGCGATTCGGCCTACCTCCGGACCGGCACCAGCAAGCTGATCGACAGCTGCCGGTACACGAAGAACAGCAAGGGCAAGACCTACTGCTGATCGGGTACGGCACACCAGCACCGGCCTCTCGGGTTCCCCCCAACCCGAGGGGCCGGTTCGTCGTTGGCGCTGCTCCACACGTTGGCGCTGCTCCACCGTTGGCGCGGGCGAAGCTGTCCGCGCCGGGCGAAACTATCGGCGCAGGGCGAACCGGGCCCGCGTGACCCCGCCCGCGGTGGTGACCGAGAGCGCGTCGCAGATCTGGCCGACCAGCCACAGGCCCATGCCGCCGACCACGCCGGGCACCGGGGGCAGGTAGCCGGCCAGCGGGCCCGGCGGGTGTGGCCCGTCGTCGGCGACCTCGCACACCACCGCGCCCGGGTTGAGCCAGACGCGCAGCTCGCGGTGGGCGCCGCCGTGCCGGATGCCGTTGGTGGCGAGCTCGCTCAGGGCCAGGATCAGCACCTCGACCCGGTCGGGCGGGAGCCAGCCCTCGGCGGTGGCCCGGTTGCGCAGGTGGGCGCGCAGGTCGGCGACCGAGTCGGCGATCGGCACCTCGACCAGGGGCTCGCCGGTGGCCGGGTAGGGCGGCTCCTCGATGGTGGCCAGCAGGGTGCGGGGCTCGACGAACTCGTCGCTGCGGGTCCAGCCGCCGTCGTAGAGGACGTGGTGGGTGCGGCGGGCGGCCTCGATCAGCTCGGGCGCCAGGGCGCTGCGGTCGTACGGGCACAGCAGGTGCCCGTTGAGGCCGGCCAGGGAAGCGTTCGTCGCGGACTCCGCGCGTACCCACGAGGGATCTTGACCTTGGAAGTCGATCTCGTTGATCAGCCGGGCCGACGGGCGCCCCGCGGTGGCCGCCGTGCGGAGCAGCCGGGACCACACGCCGATCGAGCGGACCGGCCGGATGTGCCAGTCTTCGGTCGGCTGGAAGCGCACCTGGCCGGCGTCGGCGCCGAGAGCCTCGCGCACCAGGGCGACCCGGTCGGCGCCGGCGGCCATCGCGATGGCGTCGCCGTGCTCCACCCCCTCGCGGATGAAGCGCACGAGGAAGTCGCGGTAGTCGTCGGGGGAGTCGTACAGAAAGGCCGAATGCGAGAAGCGCATCGTCGAAGCGGCCGGCTCAGAGGGCCACGTGACATGGATGGATGTCTCGTTGCGCACGTCCGGCACCTCCGCGCGACAACCGTAGCATCGGCTTGGGGCGGATCGCCGCCGGCGACCGATGCGGGTGAATACCACCTGGCTTTCGCCAAAACGGTCATCGTGCCCGGATCGTCCCGCCACACTGGCCACACGGGACCCGTCGGCCACGGACGGGACGGACAGGAGGGGTGCCACCGTGTCGGGCTCTAGCAGTGTGCTGGCCGAGTTCACCGGGCGTCCCCTCGGGCCGCCACCGGCCGACGCGATGGCCGAGATCCTGGCCGCGGCGGCCGCCGAGCACAGCCGCTCCCGGCCCGCGCTGCGGATCCGCCGGCACGACTCGGACGAGGGACCCGCGTACTGGCGCTGGGACTGCGTCCGCTGCGGCGAATACGGCGGCGGCCGGCATCACCCGGACGCGATCACCCGGGCCCTGCGGCACTGCGGCGAGCACCCGGAGCACCGGTCGTCGCTGCTGCCGCCGACCCGGTGCCGCGAGCGCTCGGCGCAGCCCGTGGCCCACCCGATGTTGTTCGCGGTCGACGACGACCCGCCGCCGCCACCCCTCTAGGGGCGGGTGTCGCCCTCGCCGGTGCGCTTCTGCGCCTCGTCGACGCCGCGGTCGATCTGGCCCGAGTACTTGTGGCCGGTCCGCTTGTCGACCTCGTCGCCGACCTTCTCCAGCACCTGGTCGACCTGCTTGTCGTGCTTGTCGGCGAATTCCTTGGCCTTGTCCAGGAAGCTCATCTCGCACCCTTTTTCGCGCTCAGCACGCCGGCGATCCGCCGGACGCGTGGGTCCACCACGATCTGCTCCAGGCTAGTGGTGATCGGCATCCGCCAGTTCGGGTACTCGTCCGTGGTCCCGGGAAGGTTCGGCTGGTCCAGCACCCCCAGCACGTCGTAGAGCGACGCGGTCACCAACCGGCACGGCGTACGCGCCAGGAACTCGTGCATGGCCACCACGATCTCCTCCGAGCTGCTGTCCGGGGTGATCAGGCCTTCCTTGGTCAGCGCCAGCAGCAACTGCGCCCGGTCGGCGTCGGCCGCGCGCTGCTCGTCCTCGACCGTGCCGGCCAGCTGGCCCAGCCGCGCGCGGACCCGGACCTGCTCGCCGGTCAGGAAGCCGGCCGCGGTCGGCAGGTCGTGGGTGGAGACGCTGGCCAGGGCGTTGCGCGGATAGTCCTCGGCCGGCACGAAGACGCTGTCCGGGTCGTCCCAGTCCCGGGTGAACCAGAGGACCGCCGAACCCAGCATGTTCATCCGTTCGAGGCCCTCGGTGACCGCCGGCTGCACGGTACCGAGGTCCTCGCCGATCACCACGGCGCCGGCCCGGTGCGCCTCCAGCGCCAGGATGCCGAGCATCGCCTCGGGGTCGTAGTGCACGTAGGTGCCCTCGGCCGGGCCCAGGCCCGGCGGCACCCACCACAGCCGCCACAGCCCGGCCACGTGGTCGACCCGCAGCCCGCCGGCGTGCCGGAAGATCCGCCGCAGCATGTCCCGGTAGGCCGCGTAGCCGGTTTCGATCAGCCGGTCGGGCCGCCACGCGGCCAGGCCCCAGTCCTGCCCGAGCTGGTTGAACGCGTCCGGCGGGGCCCCGGCGTGCACCCCGGCGGCCAGCACGTCCTGGAGCAGCCAGCCGTCGGCGCCGTTCGGGTCGATGCCCACGGCCAGGTCGAGCACCACCCCGACCGGCATGCCGGCGGCCGCCCGGTTGGCCGCTTCCAGTTGTTCCTCGACCAGGCGCTGGACCCAGATGTGGAAGGCGACCCGGTCCTCGTCGGGTCGGCCGGGGTCGGCCGGCCAGGTCGGCCAGTTCGGGCCGTGCCGTTCGGCCAGCGCGCAGAACTCGGCGAACTCGGTGAGCCCCGGATCGGCGTCCCGATCGACCTGGCCTTTCCCGGGGAAGAGGAGTTCGAGGGCGGCCCGTTTGGCCTCCCACACCGCGGTGTAGTCGATCAGCTCGGTGTCGGCCGGCCGTAGGGCGTCAACCTGTGCCTTGACGGCCGGGCTAGCCGACTTGTATTGGTTTATGTCGGAAATGCGCAGGTAGAGCGGATTGGCGAACCGGCGGCTGGACGGCGAGTACGGCGAGGCCGGCACCGGCGTGGTCGGGGTGATCGCGTGCAGCGGGTTGAGCAGGACCAGGCCCGCGCCGTGGCTGTTCTCGATGAACGTCCGCAGGTCGCCGAGGTCGCCCATGCCCCAGGAGCCGGCCGACCGCAGCGCGTACAGCTGGAGCATCCAGCCCCAGGTCTCCGGCGGCTCGGGCAGCTCGACCGGCACCACGACCAGCGTGACCTCGCGGTCGCCGTGGCGCAGCCGGTGCCAGCCCAGCGGCAGGTCGGCCGGGACCGCGGTGACCTCCCGGACGGCGCCGTCCTCGCAGGTGATCCGGGACGGGCCGGGCAGCGGGCGGGTCGTGCCCTCCCGCACCACCACGGTGCCCGGGAGGTCCTGCTTGGCCGGGACTGCGGCCAGCGCGGCCCGCACCGCCGCCGGGGTGCTCGCGTCCACGCCGAGCAGGCCCAGAACCCCGATCACCGACTCGGGGGCGACCTCGCGTTCTTCGCGGTGCCAGTCCTCGTACGAGGTGGCCACCCCATGCGCCGCGGCGAGCGCGCTCAGATCCACATCCATGCCCCCAGCCTCTCAGCCATTGCCCCGATGGGTCACGATGGGTCGCATGTCCACAGCTCTGAAGTGGTGGTCGCGGGCTTCCGCCGCGGTCACCGGTCTCGTTCTGACCCTGGTCATCCCGGTGCACGCGTGGGCGGCAAGCACCGGCGTGGCCGATGTCGCCGTCGAGGCGGCCAAGTCGCGCCGGGGGCGCGGCGGCTTCCTCCCGATCATCGGCGGCCTCTGCTGCCTGCTCGTGGTGGGCGGTGTCATCCTGGCCATCGTCCTCATCTCCCGGCGTCGCAAGCGCTGATTTCCCGCTTTCTCCGCGAACCCGGGCGCGGCCGACCTAGCGTGGAAGGCGTGGCGATCAGGGCGGGGGCAGTGGCGTTCGGCACCGGTGTGGCCGCGCTGCTGACCGTCCCGCTGGTCGTCACGGTCACCGCGGACGCCGCCAGCGACATGGCGCTCTCCCCGGGCCGCGGGGTGATGGCCTCGGCCGGATCCGGCGCGGCGGCCGCGGTCGACGGAGACCTCGGCACCGCCTGGACCACGCCGGCCGTGCTCGGCAGTCAATGGCTGCGGATCGATCTGGGTGCGCCGCTCCGGGTGGTGCGGGCCCGCCTGACCTGGGACAAGGCGTACGCCTCGGCGTACCGCGTACAGATCTCCGCCGACGCCGCGTCCTGGACCGATCTGGCCGTGGCCGGCGACGGTGACGGCGGCACCGACGATCTCAAGCAGCTCGGCGGCGCCGGCCGCTACGTCCGGGTCCTCGCGCTCCGCGGCGGCGGTTCCGGCTTCGCGTTGCGCGAGTTCCAGGTGTACGGGCCCGGTCCGGCCGTCCCGGCCCGCGCCGAGTCCGGCATCAACCCGGCCGCGCCGCTGACCGACGTGAAGCCCAAGGAGATCGCCCAGCAGCTGGTCTCGTCGGCCGAGAACTCGTCGCTGAACTGGCGTGGCCAGTACGGCTACCTCGAGGACATCGGCGACGGCCGCGGCTACACCGGCGGGCTGGTCGGCTTCACCTCGGGCACCTCGGACATGCTCGCGCTGGTCGAGGAGTACACCCGCCGGAAGCCGGACAACCTGCTCGCCCGCTATCTGCCCGCCCTGCGTGCGGTCGACGGCTCGGACTCGCACGCCGGCCTGGACCCGGGTTACCCGGGGGCCTGGAAGAAGGCCGGCACCGACCCGGTGTTCCAGAAGACCCAGGAGGACGAGCGGGACCGGATGTACTTCGGCCCGGCCGTCACGATGGCCCGCGCCGACGGGCTCCGCGCCCTGGGCCAGTTCGCCTACTACGACGCGGCGGTCATGCACGGGATGTCCGGCCTGCGGGGCATCCGCGAGGCCGCGACGGCCAAGGCGAAGACGCCCAAGCAGGGCGGCGACGAGATCACCTGGCTGAACGCCTTCCTCGACGCCCGGGTGCGGGCCATGAAGACGGAAGAGGCGCACAGCGACACCACCCGGGTGGAGACCGCTCAGCGCCTCTTCCTCAAGTCGAGCAACCTCGACCTGAACACGCCGCTGACGTGGAAGGTCTACGGCGACCGCTTCTCGGTCAAGTAGCTCAGGTCCGCGTCCACTTCTGGTTGGTGGTGCCGGCGCAGTCCCAGAGCTGGAGCTGCGCGCCGTTCCCGCTGTTCCAGTCCTTGACGTCGACGCACCGGTTGGCCGAGACGTTCACCAGGTCGCCGGCACCGGACAGGGTGAACCGCTGCACCGGGTTGCCGTTGCAGGTGACCAGCTGGATCGGGGTGCCGTTGGCGAGCGCGCCGCCGGCCGGGTCCATGCACTTGCCCATCGCCCGCAGCGTGCCGTCGCCGTTGAACGACCACTGCTGGGCGTTGCTGCCGTTGCAGTCGTAGAGCTGGAGCCGGGCGCCGTCGACCGGGTTGGCGGCCGGGATGTCGATGCACCGGTTGCTGAAGTTCGACCGCAGGCCGCCGGTCGGGGACGGGGTGCCGCCGTCGGTCCAGGCCGAGACGCGGACCCAGTCGACCAGCATGGTCTGCGGGAACACCGTGCTGGCGTCCGGGTAGCCCGGCCAGTAGCCGCCGACCGCCACGTTCAGGATCATGAAGAACGGGTGGTTGAAGACCCACTGGTTGCCGTTGATGTTGGACGGGGTGATCCGGAAGAACTCCGAGTTGTCCAGGTACCAGACGATCAGGTTGGGTGACCACTCGACCGCGTACTGGTGGAAGGCGTCGGCCAGTGGCGCGCCGATGGTGCGGCCGCCGCCGATGCCGCCGGCGCCGGAGTAGCCCGGGCCGTGCACGGTGCCGTGCACCGTGTTGGGCTCGAAGCCGACGTTCTCCATGATGTCGATCTCGCCGTCGGCCGGCCAGTTGCCGCCGCCCAGCATCCAGAAGGCGGGCCAGATGCCCTGACCCCGGGGAATCTTGAGGCGGGCCTCGAAGCGGCCGTAGGCCTGGGAGAACTTGTCCGCGGTCAGGATCCGGCCCGAGGTGTACTCGCAGCGCCCGTAGTGGCACTGGTAGTTGTTCGGGTTCTCCTGGCGCGCGGTGATCGCCAGGTTGCCCTGACCGTCGTGCACCACGTTGCTGGTCGAGTTGGTGTAGTACTCGCGTTCGTTGTTGCCCCAGCCGCCGCCACCGATGTCGAACTTCCACTTCGACTGGTCCAGCGGCGTGCCGGCCGGTTGGTTGAACTCGTCCTGCCAGGTGATGGGCCCGACGGCGGCGTCGGCGACATCGTTGCGTGAGGTCGCTACCAGTCCGCCCGTGAGTGTGACCGCCACGGTCGCGACGGCGAGCAAGAGCCTTGTCCTGCGCATGGGGATCCTCCGGGGAGAGGTGCCGTTAACTTTTAGTAGTCTTTATAGATTGACCACCATCAGTCAAGACAGCTCGGTTCCGGAACCACCTTCTACTGCGCCTTGAACAGCTCCGGGATGGCCGTGGGCTCCCAGCCGGGCAGCGAGGTGTGGGTCGACAGCACCTCGTACGTGACGCCCTTGAACTCGACCTTGGTGCCGGCCGTGTAGAGGTGGAACGGCTCCCAGGCCTCCGCGGCCGGGGGCTGCTCGGCCGGGGGCTGCTCGGCCGGGGGCTGCTCGGCCGGCGGTTCTTCAGCCGGCGGTTCTTCGGCCGGCGGGGCGCTGGGCTCCTCCGAGGCTGGGGGCTCTTCCTCCTCGGGCGCGGCCGTCGAGACCCGCACGAAGTCGACCAGCATCCGCCGCGCGGTCCGGTCGCGGTCGACCTCGCCCGCGGTCACCTCGAGGGCCACCGCGAACGGCTCGTCCAGGTCGGTCTTGGTGCGCAGGAACTCCCGGTCGTCGATCGTCCAGATGACCTCGCCGAACGACCAGGTCACCGCGTACGAGTGGAAGTCGGCCGCGAGCGAATGCTCCGACTCCAGCTGCCCGTCGACGTCGGCGCCGAACGACCCGCGCAGCACCTTGGAGCGGTTGCCCCGGTTGTCCATGACGTCGAGCCGGGAGTCGTCGGCCCCGAGCATCCGGAAGACCGAGCGCACCGATTCGCCGTCGGCGACCCGGACCCGCGCCTCGACCTTGCCCGCCGCGGCCTGGAAGGTCTGCTTGGTCTGCACGCCCGCGTCGGCGGACCGGTCCCGCCGGCCGGGCCGCGCGAAGATCGCCACGTTGCCGTCGCCGTCCAGGCGCACGCCCTGGCCGTCGGCCGACCACTTCGCCGCGTCGGGGTCGTCGCCGCGGGCGCCGTCGAACTCGTCGGCGAACACCGGGACGAGGGTCGGGGTCGACTGGGCCGCGTCGGCCCGGTCGAATCGGGTGGGCAGCCAGACGGCGGTCGCGAGCCCGGTCGCCGCGACCGCCAGCGTCACCACGGAACGTGTGCGCAGGGTTCGAGACGGAGCGGAGTGGCGGGCGACGAATCGACGATCGCGTTGCATGGGACGAAGGTCCTCCTTGTCGGCGGCCTCCTGTAAAGGCAGAAGAACTTTCGGATATTGCCGGGCCGGGCGCAAGCTCGCCTCTGATACTTAAAGATTCCTTAAGAAGACCGGGTCGAGACGCGAACCCTCGTCCCTTCTGGACTCGTGTTCAGCCGCAGGTCATCGGTCAGTTCGGCGGCCAGCCAGAGCCCCCGGCCGCCCGGTTCGTCGGCCCGCGGGCGATGGGGGTGATTAAGCGTCGGTTCAGAGATGCCGGGCCCTCGATCGGAGACCTCGCAGACCACCGACCCGGTCTCCCGCCACAACGCAACGTGACCGTGCCCGCCGCCGTGGCGTACCGCGTTGGTCAGCAACTCGTTCACCGCGACCACAAAATCGTCCAGCCGTGACCCGCTGAGACCGGCCCGTCCGGCACAGGACGCGACGGCGTGCCGCAGGCCGGTCACCCGGTCGCGGTCGAAGGCCTCCGACAGGAGGATCTCGGCGCCGATGCGTCGACCGTATTCCAGCGCTGATCATTCCGCAGGACACGGGGCCCACCGCCGGTGTGGGAAGGTCGGCGGGTGAGCGTCGCGGAAAGACGGCCGAGCAGCCCGCTGACGCCGCTCTGGCGGGCCATCGCGGTGTTCCGGATCGCGGCGCTGGTCTACGTCGCCGTGCTGGTGGTGAACGACGTCCCCGAGTACGCGCGGCCGATGCTCGCCTGGCCCGTCCTGGGCGTGATGGCGACGTGGACGATCGTCACCACCTACGCGTACGCCGACCGCACCCGGCGCCGCCCGCCCCTGCTCACCGCCGACCTGCTGATCACCATGGCCGTGCTGGCGGTCAGCTTCTGGGTGGTCGGGCGCCCGGCCCTGGCGGACGGCACCGCCACGCTGGCCGTGGCCTGGCAGACCGCGCCGGTGCTGGCCTGGACGGTCGCCCGGGGCCGCCGGGCCGGCATCGTCGCCGCGCTCGCCATGGGCGCCGTCGACCTGCTGATCCGCGCCCGCAGCAACCAGGCCACCACGGGCACGGTGCTGATGGTGCTGGCCGCGTTCGCGGTCGGCTACCTGGTGCGCCTGACCGAGGAGTCGCACGCCCGGCTCCAGCGGGCGGTCGAACTGGAGGCGGCCACCCGGGAGCGGGAACGGCTGGCCCGGGACATCCACGACTCGGTGCTGCAGGTGCTGGCGCTGGTGAAGCGGCGCGGGGCGGGACTGGACGGCGAGGCCGGCGAGCTGGCCCGGCTGGCCGGGGAGCAGGAGGTCGCGCTGCGGGCGCTGGTCGTCGGCCCGTCCACCGGCCCGGCCGGCGAGGTCGACCTGATGACGCTGCTCGCCGGGCACGCCTCGACGACCGTGTCGGTGGCGGCGCCGGCCGGGGCGGTGCTGCTGCCCGGGAACGTGGCCCGGGAGGTGGCCGGGGCGGTCGCCGCCGCGCTGGACAACGTGACCCGGCACTGCCCGCCCGGCACCAAGGCGTGGGTCCTGGTCGAGGACGAGCCGGACGCGGTGACGGTCAGCGTGCGCGACGACGGCCGCGGGATCGGGCCGGCGCGGCTGGCCGAGGCCGAGGCGCAGGGCCGCCTGGGGGTCGCGCAGTCGATCAAAGGCCGGGTGGCGGCCCTGGGCGGGCGGGCGTCGGTGCAGAGCGGCCCGGCCGGCACCGAGGTGGAGCTGGTGGTCCCGCGTGCCCAACTACCCTGATCACGTGGTGCGAGTGATGGTGGTGGACGACCACCCGATGTGGCGCGAGGGCGTCAGCCGCGACCTGACCGCGGCCGGGTACGAGGTGGTGGCCACGACCGGCGAGGGCCGGCAGGCGGTGCGCATCGCCGCCGCGGCGCGGCCCGACGTCGTGGTGCTCGACCTCCAACTGCCGGACATCTCCGGGGTCGAGGTGATCAACGGGCTGCTGGCGGCCGTTCCCGGCGTACGCGTGCTGATGCTGTCCGCGTCCGGCGAGCAGCAAAGCGTCCTGGACGCGGTGAAGGCCGGCGCCGGCGGCTACCTGCTCAAGTCGGCGGCCCTGGACGAGTTCCTGGACGCGGTGGCCCGGACCGCGGCCGGCGGCACCGTCTTCACGCCCGGGCTGGCCGGGCTGGTGCTCGGCGAGTTCCGTCGGCTGGCCGGGGAGCCGCCCGCGCCGGCCGGCCCGAGCGCCCCGAAGCTGACCGAACGCGAGACCGAGGTGCTGCGCCTGGTCGCCAAGGGGCTCTCGTACCGGCAGATCGCCGAGCGGCTGGTCCTGAGCCACCGCACGGTGCAGAACCACGTGCAGAACACGCTGGGCAAGCTCCAGCTGCACAACCGCGTGGAACTCACCCGCTACGCGATCGAGCAGGGCCTCGACTAGACCCTGCCTACTCGTAGGCCGGCGGGCGGGTCTCGTGCATCGCCAGTTCCTCGGCCGAGGCTCCGCCACCGGCGGCGCCCGCGTCGTACGCGACGCTGTCTTCCTCGTTGTCGAAGCCGCCGCCCTCGTCCGGGGCGACCAGGCGGCCCACCGTGGCCGGGTCGTCGTCGTCGAGCTGGCCGTCGTCGTAGAGGGAGACCTCCGAGTTCGGGTCCGAGGTCGGGCCGGCGCCCCACTCGTCGGCGAGCCGGTTGCGCTCCTCGGAGCTGTCCACGGTCTCGTCGTTCGGGTCGCGGCGCGCCGGGATCGGGTCTTCGGCGCCGACGTCCGGCTCCTCCTGGCGCAGCCGCCGGTCGAGCCCCTCGCCCTGCCGGGCCTCCTCGGCGGTGTCACCGAAGCGGTTCGAGCCGCCCGGGCCCACGCCGGCCAGCGCGGCCGGGTCGGCGCCATCGGCCCAGCGGGGGCTGTTGACCTCGTCGTACGCGCTCGAGTCGTCGTCCGCGGTGTCCGGCAGTCCGGAGGCCTCGGGATCGGTCACCTCGGCCGGGTAGTCGTTGTCTCGCATGAGCGAAACCTACCCCCGCGGAGCGTCCGGTATGCGTTCCGCGGCCTCCGACAGCTGGGCCCAGACGATCTTGCCGTGGGGCAGGGCCAGGCTGCCCCAGCGGTCGGCGACCGCGTCGATCAGCAGCAGGCCGCGACCGCCGTACGAGGTGGGCGCCACCGGCCCGGTGAACCGCGGCGTGTGGCCGGACCGGTCGCGGACCGCCACCCGGATCGTCCGGCCCTGCCGGGACAGCAGCACGGTCATCGGGGTGCGAGCATGCGCCACCACGTTGTTGACCATCTCGGTGACGACGATGGTGGCCGAGTCGGCCAGGTCGGCGCAGCCCCAGCCCGTGCACGCGGCGGTGACCAGCTCGCGGGCCCGGCGGGCGGCGCCGGTCACCGGCTCCAGGTCGAGCTCGCGGCGGTCGTCCGGGTGGGCCGGGCCCAGCGTGTCGAGGGCGTCACCCCGGTCGGCGTAGAGCGGCAGCCCGGTGTCGGCCCAGCCGTCGGCGCCGTTCACGGCCAGCACCATCCGGGTGGCCGGCCAGGCGGCGTTCTCGGCGGCGACCTCGGTCAGCACTCCGGCCGACCCGGCGTCGGCCGGTCGCAGGCGCTCGACGTCGACCACCAGGGCCTCGGGCTGCCCGGCCAGCACGTCGATCAGCGCCGAGCGGACTGCCGGGGCGGCGGCCGGATCGAGCACCCCGGAGAGCCGGATCACCGGAAATGTCTGATCGGTGTCCACCAGGTGTGCAACCTCGCTCGGCATGATCGCTCCATTGTGCATAGGGCCGCTCTTCCCCGCCTATTCGGAGCAAGGACCCCATGACCGATTAGTACCGAATGTGAGTTATGGGCCAATCGTGCGGTAAAGGGGTGAACGCCATGCTCATGCCAATACCCGCTGAGCGTGACCTCATACACGCGAACGGAGCTCAGCGCGAGCTACGCGAGCTTCCTTCACCTTCACCGCCGGGGCGGTGGCGTGGTGGTGCTGCGGTTCGGCGTACCTGGTCAGGCCGATCACCGAGGCCAGCGTGGCCACGAAGCCGACACCGGCCAGCCACTCGCGACCAGGGAAGATCTGGTCGCCGAGCAGGAGCAGGCCGACGATCGCCGCCGGCACCGCGCCCGCCGCGTCCATCGCCGCCACCGCCGCCGTGGTCGACCCGCGCTGCATCGCCAGGCCGAGCAGCAACTGCCCGATGATCGAGTGTGCGATGAGGAGGTAGAGCAGCGGGTTGGAGCAGAACCCGCCGACCGAATGCTCGCCGGCCAGCGGGCGGGCGGCGATCGCGGCCGCCGAGAACGCGATCCCGGCCAGCGACCCGAGAACCACCGATCCCATCGCGCCGTGCAGGCGTACCGCGAAGAAGCCCAGCGCCGCGATCACCGCGATCGCGACGGCCAGCCCGACCACCCCCGCGGTCCCCATCGGCCGCGAGTGTGCCGGCTGGGCCGACAGGACCAGCGCGGTGATGCCGCAGAGCAGCAGCGCGAGCAGGCCGATCTCGGCCCGGGGCAGGCTCCACTTGAGGATCACCACGCCGAGCAGAGCGGTCACACCCAGCCCGGCCGCCACGCTGGCCTGCACCAGGAACAGCGGCAGGTCGCGGCGGGCCAGGAAGGCGAAGACGAAGCCGAGCACCTGGCAGCCGAGGCCGAGCAGGTAGGTGCGGTGGCCGGCCAGCCGGAGCAGCAGACCCGGGTCGAAGGTGTGGTGCACGGTGGTGCGGGCGATCGCCTTGGACTGCAGAAGGTTGGCAACCCCGTACGCCGCGATCATCGCGGCGAGGAAGAACCAGCCCGGGGACACCACGGGAGCGAGGATAGACCAGCCGGGTAGCGGGTAGGCCGCGTCCCGTGGACCCGGCCTATCCGTCCTTCCGGTGCGTCAGGCGCCCGAGCAGCTCATCGTGCAGCAGACCGTTGGTGGCGATCGCGCTGCCGCCGCCCGGCCCGCCGGCGCCGTCCAGGTCGGTGAACCGCCCGCCCGCCTCGGAGACGATCGGGATCAGCGCGGCGACGTCCCACAGCGACAGCTCTGGCTCGACCATCGCGTCCACGGCGCCCTCGGCCAGCAGCATGTAGCCGTAGAAGTCGCCGTAGGCCCGGCTCCGCCACACCTGCAGGATGATCTCCAGCATCGGGTCGAGGCGGCCGCTCTCGGCCCAGCCGGACAGGCTGGAGTAGCAGAAGCTGGCGTCGGCCATCCGGTTCACCTTGGAGACGGCCAGCCGGGTGGCGGCGCGCTGGTGCTTCCCCGCGTACGCGCCGTGACCGACCGCGCCCCACCAGCGTCGTCCCAGGGCCGGCGCCGAGACCAGCCCGGCGACCGGCACATCACCCTCCATCAGGGCGATCAGGGTGCCCCAGATGGGCACGCCGCGGACGAAGTTCTTGGTGCCGTCGATCGGGTCGATCACCCACTGTCGCGTTCCCTTGGCCGGGGAGGTCACGCCGTACTCCTCGCCGAGCACGCCGTCGCGCGGGCGGGCGCGGGCCAGCGTGGCGCGGATCGCCTTCTCGACCGCGGTGTCGGCGTCGGAGACCGGGGTCAGGTCGGGCTTGGACTCCACCCGCAGGTCGAGCGCGCGGAACCGGGCCATCGAGATCGAGTCGGCCGTGTCGGCGAGCAGGTGGGCGAGCGCGAGATCATCGGCATAACCGGCCATTCAGGGAGATACCTTTCAAGATCAAATTCTTGTCGCGCCTTGGTGGGTGGTGCTGACCGCTGCTCCCGCCGAGGTCGCCTCGCCTTCGGCGACGGCTCGGCCTGAGTGAGTGGTCACCCTTCTTCTTCTGTCAGCCCCGAGCCGGCGGGCTCACCCGCTCGCGTCTTCCTCGGTCAGCCCCGAGCCGGCGGGCTCACCCGCTCGCGTCTTCCTCGGTCAGCCCCGAGCCGGCGGGCTCACCCGCTCGCGTCTTCCTCGGTCAGCCCCG